>JADFUR010000087.1 GCA_015222055.1 Bacteroidota bacterium
AGACACAATTGTATCATGATCAAATAATTAACCTATACAAACAAAAGCAAGCATTAGAAAGATCTCTTGAATTAAGAACAGACCCGATAACTATAATCCAGGATTTTTCTGCATTATCGACTGTAGAAAATAAACTTATGACGTATCTTAAGTTTTATGGAATAGCTGGATTAATTTTGGGTATTTTTATTTCAATAATAATTGAAAATAGAAAGAAAATATTAGTTATTATTTCTGATTCGAGGAAGAAATAATTTCCAAGTACATCAGGCATTCCTGCCTGATGTTTTACATTTTTCATTTTAGTTCATTTTTTAATGCAAATTATAAATAATCAAATTATTTGCATAATTGTGTTATTCACGAATAACACAATACTAAGCTTTATGTAATTTTGAAATTACAAATACAATGGAGAATCTATTAATTAGTTAAAGATGATATTGAGCAAGGAATAAACAATATTATACCTTTATGGTTATTTGGCTTTTTGGATTAGACTACATTGAAATTTGATAGAATTTTTATAGTATAATCCGCCATAAACAAAGGAATATTCAGTAATCCCTCATCGTATTTTAAATTCTTCAAAGAATAACGGATACTTAATATAGGCTTATACCGACTCCGATAAACAGACAAACTCTTACTTCGTACATTTTCATCTGATTTAACTTCTATAGGAATAATATCGTTTTTAAACTGCAATAAAAAATCTATTTCCGCTTTATTCTCCGATTTCCAATAACGAGGCATGATTTCAAACTGTTGAACTAAACTATCCAGTACATAATTTTCTGTCAATGCACCTTTAAATTCGGTAAATAATCTATTTCCTTCAACAATGGCAATAGGATTCAACTGCGACAATATCCGAAGCAAACCAACATCCGGCAAATATATTTTAAACGCTGATAAGTTGTCATAAGCCGACAATGGTAAAGCCGGTCTTGTAGAACAAAAAATCCTGTAAGCCAAGCCTGCATCAATAAGCCATTGCAAAGCAACTTCATACTCTCTGGCTCTTGCCCCTTGTTTAACTGATTGATACAGAAATTTATTATTTTCTCTGGATAATTGTGATGGCAATGAATTCCAAATATAATTAATTTTAGGAATGTCTTTGTTTTCTACATGTTTTGAAAAATCAAGAGTATGTGCATTCAAAATATTTTTTAGTACCTGCTGAGTTAATTCTATATCTTTATTTTCAAGCAAAGTTACCACCGCTTCAGGCATTCCACCGGAAAGATAATACATTTTCAATTTTTCAATCAAGGGATTAAAAAAAATGTCAGGAATTATTTCAATTACATTTAGGTTTTCCAAGTATGAATTAAGTATTGCATCTTCTTGTGCTAAAAATTCGCTGAAAGTAAGGGGATGAAGCCGTAAAAAATCAACTTTACCAACCGGAAAAGAAGCTCCTCTGCTCATTGCAACACCTAACAATGAACCAGCACAGGCGATTACATATTCCGGCATATCTTCTAAAAAATATTTTAATGAATTTAATGCATCGTTACATTCTTGAATTTCATCAAATATAATTAAAGTTTTTTGTGGCAAAATTGCTTTGCCATGCACCAAGGCAAGATTTTGCAGAATTCGCTTAGTATCTTTGGTGTTTTCGAAGAATTGCTTTAACTCAGTTTGACGATCGAAATTAAAATAGGCTACACTCTCAAAATTATTGTTACCAAAATGTTTTAATATCCATGTTTTACCTACTTGCCTTACACCTTGTAAAACTAAAGGTTTACGTTTTGGATTATTTTTCCATGCAAAAAGCTGCTCCTCAATATTTCGTTTTATTTTCACAAATCACATATTAAGTGCCGATTGTGTGAAATTTATCACATAATCGGAATTAATTATTGGTAAATATAATTATTTTTGCAATATTATGATAAAAAAACCTATGGCATTTAACAAATAAAAAACAAACTACTCTACAAACCACCGCATTTTAGGCATTTTAAATTTTAGCTCATTTTACCCCCTGAATGCTTGTTCGTTTTGATAAGGGTTTTCCATTATAATACACAAACCATAAAAAGCTGTACCAAAAAGCAAAAAACGAAACACCTGCTAACCTTTGCAGCATTGATTCGAACATAAAATTTATAAAACATATCATTAAAAACAGAAATAATAGTTCCTGTTTTTTCTTTATTGATTGATATAAGGGGATTGCAAATACTAATAATAAAACTGTTAACCTACATTGAGCGTTTTTCATAGAAATCTAAAAAAAATCTGTTAATAACTGCTGTTTTTATTAACAATCCCCAAAATGGTTGATTGTAATTCGTTCATAATCAGATATGTGTATTTTGCACTTTGCAAAAAATGGATTGTAGACCTACCTGAATATTTGATAATTAACAAGTTAAGGTCTAATTTTGTACTATGTTTATCAAACCGCTTACAAAATATAATAAAAAGATAGATGAGCATTATACCGTCTATCAGCTTTGCGAAAGTTATCGGTTAGATGGTAGGGTAAGGCATCATATTATTATCGGCTTGGGTAAACTTGAAGAAAAACTTCAAACCGTAGAACAAATAAAGCGTCTTGGCAAACGAATAGAGGAAAAATTAAAAGGTCAAAACCAGTTACCACTGGATAATGTTGATGAGAAAATAGAGTTGCTTGCCAACTATTATTATGGAGAAATTAAAAAGAAGCGCAGTTACGATATAATCAAAAATAAAAAAGACTGGCAAACAGTTGATTTGTCCACACTAAAAAATAAGGATGTCCGCGAGGTGGGTGCAGAGTGGCTTTGCAAACAGGCTTTTGACCAGTTGGGCATTACTGATTTTTTACATAATAAGAATTGGCCGGAAGAAAATATTTCATTAGCATCTACACACATAATAAGTAGGGCAATATATCCTGCATCAGAATTAAAGACAGTATCTTTTATTAAGGATAATTCATCTGTTTGTGAAATAACCGGTTACGATAAAAATAAAATTACAAAAGATAAACTGTATAAAATATCACACGATTTATATTCAGTAAAAGATGAATTAGAAAACTATCTATCTAAACGAACCAATGAATTGTTTGATTTAGAGGATAAAATAATCCTCTATGATTTGACAAACACCTATTTCGAGGGTAGAATGAAAAATAGCAAATTAGCTAAATTTGGCAGAAGCAAAGAAAAACGCAAAGATGCCAAATTAATAGTTTTGGCTGTAGTTATAAACAGAGAAGGTTTTTTGAAATACTCAAATATATTTGAGGGTAACATGACTGACAGTAAAACATTAGAAACAATAGTTGATGCACTTAGCAATCAAACTTCATTTGCTGACAGAAATCCTATAGTAGTAATAGATGCAGGAATAGCAACTGATGAAAACTTGAAATTGCTCAAAAATAAGCACTACAACTATATGTGTGTATCACGTTCTAATCTCAAAGAATATTATGCTGATACTGATTGTATTCCTGTAGAAATAAAAGATAAAAGGAATCAACCCATAGAATTAATGAAAGTAAAAACAGATAAAGAAAACGGGGATAATTATTTGTGGGTTAAAAGTAAAGCAAAGGCTTTGAAAGAAAACAGTATGAACGGTTTACTTTCTCAACGTTTTGAGGAAGGAATACAAAGCATCAGCGAAGGTATAAACAAAAAAGGGGGCACTAAAAAACTTGATAAAGTTTATGAAAGAATAGGACGATTAAAACAAAAATACCCTTCTGTACATAAGTATTATGACATCACTGTTAATGATAAAGGTAATGGAGCAGCTACAGGAATATTATGTAAACACAAAAAGGGAGAAGACCCCGACAAAAAAGCCGGAATATATTTTTTAAGAACCACATTAGATGAAAATGACGAAAAAACATTATGGTCAATTTATAATATTATCAGAGAGATAGAATACACGTTTAGGGTATTAAAAACAGACTTGGATTTACGACCTGTTTATCATAAAACAGACAATGCGTCAATGGCTCACCTACACCTTGGAATACTTGCATATTGGCTTGTTGCTACTATAAGATATCAGCTAAAACAAAAAGGATACAAACATGAGTGGAGAGAGATTGTTCGTGTTATGAACACGCAAAAATGTGTTACCACAACAGTTAAAAATATAAAAGAAGAAATCATATCTGTAAGGCAATGTACAGAACCTATTAAACAGGCAAAGCAAATATATGACCTGATGAATTATAAACCAGCTCCATTTTATCGAAAAAAATCTGTAGTCCTACCTGAAGAAATTTTTAAAAATAATACTTCTTAAAATCAGAAAGTTATAAATAATTTGCTGCAATGTGGGTTAAACCAATAATTCCTGTTTGAATAGCAGTCTCGAGAAATTGGTTATGTACATTTAAATTCTGCTTTACGGCACCGGTAATATTACGTTCCTTATGTACTTTAACCAATTGATGTTTTGCATCGCCTATACCATATCCGAATATAGGTTTTTCTTTCCAAGCTATATAAGCATTTTTCCATAATGAAATTCGAATATCAACTTTTTCATAATTTTCGGTACTTACACCCTGCTCTATTTGTTTTATGTTTTTATTAAATCTTGAATTTGTAATTACATAGCCAAAAACAATTAATAATAAAATAAGAGAGAAGTAAGTATAAATGCGTTTATACCCCATCAAAATTTTTAATGTATAATACGTAATCACAAAAAATGTGCTTAATAAAATTGCCCGTGAATTTAAAAGAAAAAAAAATTAATATTGCTAATATTCCAATAGATTTTAAAACAATAAAATAATATTTATCTTTTTTACTAAACGAACGAATTATTAATATTATCGAAAATAAAAAACTTAAAGAAATATATGATGGATGCTGAAAGTTAGATAAATTATACCAACGAATTAATGCAAATAAATTATACTTTAAAACTAATTATTAGTTTAGAAAAATTCCCTGACTGAATAAATAAAACTATAAAAACAATAATCCCCAGAAGGGATGCAATTACAAAGGCATTAATAATTTTTTGTTTATTCTTAAAATAGAATTCACTATCAAAAATAATAAGCAAAGGCAATAATAGTAATGAAATTAAATATCACTTTCAATTTTTCATTTAGAGTGTCATTTACAGTGCCATTTACAGTGTCATTTACAGTGTCATTTACAGTGTCATTTACAGTGTCATTTACAGTGCCATTTAC
>JADFUR010000088.1 GCA_015222055.1 Bacteroidota bacterium
CTGATATTATTATTAAAATTATTACTTCTTTCATTTTTCAGTTCTGTCCTTTCGTGTTGGTCTTTTTTACCTGACCGCTAACGGATGGCGGTATGAAATGTTGGGTATTTCGAAGTTACTTCACTATCAAGGTACAGCAGACTTTGATGCGAGAAATAAAGCTCGAATAACCACTTTGCCCCCAATGTTTTATGACCACGTGTTAGCCCTCGTTTTTCTTTAATTTTCTAATCAGTTTATTCTTTCTATTAGTCTTAGTCTTTGAATTCTTTAAACTGTTTATTGCTAAATCAGTTTTTATCGATTCTGGTAAATCTGACAATTTCAATGTAATTACAAAAAAGTCAGTATCTGTCATGTTTTTACAAACGCTTAAAAATCCATCAGCATTTTTTGAAATTAATTCAACTATCGCAAAATAATCAGGTTTGCAACTTCCAAAATCCGATAAAAATTTAGATATAAAATCATTGTCTATTGAATCTGATTTTTTAATCAATTCGAAACGCTTTTCCTTATCCGTTTTTATTGATTCTATTAAATCAAGTTGCTGGTCAAACCAGTCAGTGTTTATCTTTTGAAAATTTTTGTGGCATAATTTGTACTCCTCTGTTTCCGAAGGTATGTTTTCTCTTTTACTGTTTTTGAACTCTTTATTATCATATCCAATATAAAGTCTTGCAGTATCGTCCAACATAGAAGAACTTCTATGGCTCAATGATGAATTTCTTATATAGTTAACTATAGAATCACAAAGGTCTTTTAAAATAAAATCATTATTCATGTTTACTGTTAAAGATTCTCCAATATAAACAGAATCGGATTTTTGTGTCAATGTATCCTGTTTTATGAGCCAATAAACATACTTAAAGTAGCTATAATTTTCATAAAGATATTTTCCATTTTCAATCGGAATCAGCATTTCTGTTCTCGAATCAATCTTAGCAGGTAAAAATCTTACTTTAACTTCTGATTGTGCGAATCCGTTTAGGTTTAAAATTATTCCAATCCAGATTATAAGTATTTTTCTCATAGTCTATTTATCAATTATGCAATGCAGTTCGTTTCTTTAAATGAGGGCTAACACCTTAATAAGACACACCAGTGTGTCTTATCTATACTATATGTTTTATTATTAAACTCAAAGTTAGCAAAAAAAAACAAAAATGATATGATTTAGGATTCTAATTTTTTATAAATCGTTTTAAATACTAAAAAAAACGAAAACAATATTTTGGTGCTAAAAGGTGTCGTAGTCAGAGGTTATGACAAGCGAGAACTTTGGCATCATAATCAAACTTACTGCATCTCCAATTTTTATTTCAAGTATAATTTGGACAACAAATTTTAGTATTAATTTTTTAATTCTTTACAGTATTTAAAATTTCATTTCAAAAAATTTCAACAAAAAAAATACCTGAATTTGCATCAATCACAAAATTCAGGTATTTTATATTTAAAATAATATTTTAAAAAATTGTATTATCTTTTGTGAAAATAAAATAAAAATTTTCAGGTTTGAAGAATGGTTGCTGATAAATAACTTTCTTTTTATAATCATCAGGGCAAATTTTTTCTTTTGATTTTTCGCCTTTAAATGCCTTTTTATACATATTGGTAACTTTCGAAACCCAAAACACATTATCTACCGTTTCATAGGTCGAAAAATCTTGATTAACATCATAAGTAATAAAATTTCTAAATCTAAAAGGACTACTTTTCTGGGTATAAATTAAAAAAGGAAAATTTTTACTGCTAATTTTATTCAACTCACAAAACTCGAATTCATTGTCCATAATAAACAATTGATTAATCTCAATATAACTTTGAGGTGGTATTTCATATATCCTCTGCATTTTAGTTTTATATGACACTTCAGAACCTTGCTTTACTTTCTTTTTAGACGTTAAAACAAATTTTGTTTCAATTTTTTCATCTGTAGAATAGTAATTAAAACTTTTCTGATTAACAATTAAATGGCATCTGTTAAGATCAACAAATATTGGTTTTTCTGTTTTATTAAAAACAGTGAAATACATACGTCCTGCTTCACCCCAAAAGTTATAACTTACTTTCAAGTCATCATTTTCGAAAATATAGCTATTCTCACTCTCTGCGACATCGCTGGAACTTGTCTCAATTACCTGATATACTTTCTTTGTACACGAACTAAGAAATACTATTAGTAAAATATAAATTATATTCTTCATATTCATCAATTAAAAAATTAATACTAAAAATGTTTAATAACAAAAATACATAAAAATTATAAACATTTTGAATTTTCTTAAGATTTTTTTTAGAAGCTCTTTTCAAATAATTAAATAACATAAATAAATATTATGAAAAAAATTTTAAATCATACTTAAAAAGATTATTTTTGAAAATATTTCATTTTAATTAATATATAATCTAATTATTTAGATATCAACCAAATAAAAATAATATGAAAAAAGATAACGCAGTTTTTGATATTATCAAAAAAGAGCAAGAACGACAATTAAACGGAATAGAACTTATTGCTTCGGAAAATTTTGTTAGTCAACAAGTTTTAGACGCAATGGGCTCATGCATGACAAACAAATATGCAGAAGGCTATCCCGGACACCGATACTATGGTGGATGTCAATTTGTCGATGAAACAGAGCAGTTAGCTATTGACCGCTTAAAACAATTATATAATGCTGAGTATGCAAACGTACAACCTCATTCAGGTGCACAAGCAAACATGGCAGTATTTATGACTGTTTTAAAACCCGGCGATACATTTATGGGCTTGGATTTATCTCATGGTGGACATTTATCACACGGATCTCCGGTTAATGCATCAGGAATATTATATAATCCTGTAGCTTATGGTGTTAGAGAAGAAACTGGTCGTGTTGATTATGACATGATGGAAAAAATAGCTCTTGAAAACAAACCGAAATTAATTGTTGGTGGTGCTTCAGCCTATTCTCGAGAGTGGGATTATAAACGTATGCGCGAGATAGCTGATAAAGTTGGAGCTTTATTAATGATTGATATGGCACACCCTGCAGGATTAATTGCTGCAAATTTATTAGACAATCCTTTAGAATATGCACATATTGTTACTTCAACAACTCACAAAACATTAAGAGGTCCTCGTGGTGGTATTATTTTAATGGGTAAAAATTTTGAAAATCCTTGGGGAAAAGCTACAAAAAAAGGAAAAATAAGAGCTATGTCTTCTCTTCTAAACTCATCTGTATTCCCAGGAGTACAAGGTGGACCTTTAGAGCATGTAATTGCAGCTAAAGCAGTTGCTTTTGGTGAAGCATTATCTCCAGAATTTACTGAATATCAAACTCAGGTTAAAAAAAATGCTGCTGTTATGGCTCAAGCCTTTATGGATAAAGGATACAAAGTTATTTCAGGTGGTACAGATAATCATTCAATGTTAATTGATTTGCGTACAAAAGTACCTGAAATTACAGGTAAACTCGTTGAGAACACTCTTGTTCAGTCAGACATAACTGTTAATAAAAATATGGTTCCTTTTGACAGCCGTTCTCCTTTCCAAACTTCAGGTTTGCGAGTTGGAACACCGGCTATTACTACACGAGGTTTAAAAGAAAATCATATGGGAACAATTGTTGAATTAATCGACGAGGTTATTACTCATATTGAAGATGAAAAAATGATTAAATCTGTTAAAGAAAAAGTTAATATCTTGATGAAAGATTTCCCAATCTTCGCTTATTAGACTTAACTAATTATTACTATTATAGAAGGTGTAAAAAATATATTTTTTTACACCTTCTTTTTTTCTACCTTTAAACTCAATTTTTTTTATCTGAAACAATAAACGTATGAATGCCTTATATTTCACAGTAGTAACTATCTGGTTTGTTTCTGAAATTGCTCTTGTTATTTTTAAGCGTTCGAAAAAAACAAATAAAAATAAATTAAACAAATCATCATTAAAATATTTATGGATTGAATCCTCTACGAAAAGTGCATTTTCGTCATTGCAAACGATAGTGAAGCAATCCTTATATATTTATTGTCAACAGATTGCTTCGGGCTTTGCCCTCGCAATGACGGCTATAAAATCTTTTCGTAGTGGATTCAACTATTCAAAATCAACAAAACAATTAATACCTTTTATTTACTGATTATGGAATGGTACCTAATAATAGGAATAATTTCCGTTGGATTTTTAGCCGGATTTATTAACACTTTAGCCGGTGGTGGCTCATTTATTTCTCTGTCTTTTTTAATTTTTATTGGTTTGCCTGCCAATGTAGCAAACGGAACTAACCGAATTGCATTATTTTTTCAGAACCTTGTTGCAACTCGTTCATTCAAAAAGCAAAAAGCTTTAAGTTTAAAACAAGGCTTATGGTTTTCTATTCCAATTATTATTGGGTCAATTATTGGTGCTCAATTTGCAGTAACAATTAATGAAAACATTTTACAAAAAATAATTGGTGCATTACTAATCGTTATGTTCTTTTTAATTTTATATAAGCCTGATATATGGGTAAAAGGACAAGCAGGTTTAGTTCAGGCAAAACCCGGTTTGGTTCAAATAATTATATCATTTTTTATTGGTATTTATGGTGGGTTTATTCAGGCTGGTGTTGGTTTCTTTTTGTTAGCAGGACTAGTGCTTGGTGCAGGATTTGACTTGGTAAAAGCTAATGCCTTAAAAGTTTTCATTATTTTGCTATATACACCTTTTGCAATTAGTATATTTATTCTAAATAGTCAGATAAACTACAAAATAGGATTAATATTAGCTTTGGGAAATATGGGTGGAGCTGTTGTGGCTTCGCGATTTGCAACACAAAAAGGTGCTAAATTTGTAAGATATGTTGTACTTATTGTTTTGCTTTTAGCAGCTGCTAAATTATTAGGACTTTTTGAATTAATTATGAATTGCTAATTACTGTCTGTCCATAAAGTCAATGTTTGTTCTATAATATTCGTTAAGGCTTGCGAAATATTTAAAATTCAGGAGTTTACTTTTGTGAATGAATGATTTTAAATATGAGCGTAACGCAAAAATTTGACATTATAGATGAACACTAATTACTGCAATATAAAATGATAAGTAATTGTTCCTTTTTGATAAGCAGGTGCATTATGCTTCACATCAAATTTTGCTTTTAAAGCTGCTTTTTGTGCAGCATTTAATAAGGTAGCATCAAGAGTTGTTGAACCTTTTATCCCTGGATTCGTTTTAACAACATTTCCATATTGGTCAACAGTAACCTCAACAACAACAATTCCCGATAATTGTAGATTATATTCTGGTTTTGGTAAAAATTTTGGGTTACGACCTTTTAAACTAAAAAAAATTCCTTTGTTGCCCCGACCATTTCCTTTTCCATGATTTTTTGAATCAACAGAGCCGTTTACACTTCCTTGATTTCCTTTTCCGGAAGTAACGCCTTCGCTTTTACTCGAATTTGCACTATCATTCTTCCCTGTTGAAAAAGCATTCTTAATTCGGTCATTAATTACATTTTGCTTTTCTTCTTGTTCTTTTTTCTTTTTCAACGCTTCTTCTTTTTGTCTTTGCTCTTCTATAAGTTGTTTTTGCCTCTGTATTTCTTTTTCCTTTATTCTTTTTTTCTTCTCTACTTCTATTTTTTTCTTTTTAATAGCAGCAGCCTCTTCATAATCCTGATTTAACACATCTTCACCTTTTACTTTAGCTTCTTCATTTGTTTGTGGCTCTGTTTCTTGAGGTATTATTTCTTCTACTTTAACTTCTTGTGTTTTCGCATTACTTTTTTGAGGTTCTATTAAACCCGCACCATTATCATCAACACCAAAATTAACTAATATTCCCTCCTCACCCGGTAAAGGCAATTGTGTGTAAAATCCAAAAGAAATAAGTATAACAACAACAACAGTAAAAAAAACTATTGTTCCAAAAATTCCATATCTATGTTTTTGAATGTAACCCATTTATTTCTTATGACTTGTTGCAAGAATTAATTTATACCTATTGTTTTTTGCAATATTCATTACTTCAACAACCTTCTCAATAGGGACTGATTGTTCTGCGTGCAAAGAAATATAAATGTTTGTGTCGTTCTGTAATCGTCTTTGCAATTCGCTTTCAAGTCTTGTAATATCAACATGTTCATTTTCAATATAATATTGAAAATCTTTTGTTATAGAAACAGTCGTTATCGGTTTTGCCGATGTTTGATTATTGCTTCTGGGTAACAATAGCTTTAAAGCGTTAGGTGATATTAATGTTGATGTAATCATAAAAAATATAAGAAGCAAAAACACAATATCTGTCATTGACGACATGTTAAAACTAGAACTAACTTTATTTCGTCTATGTAAAGCCATTTTTGATTTTTTTTATATATAATTAATGCTTATTGGTATGCCTTCAACTTTATGAACTTTAAACTAACTAACCGGTTCATTTAACAAATCCATAAACTCTGTAGTGCGAGCTTCTAAAAGTGCAACAACTTTATCAACTTTAGCAACTAAAATATTATAGGCAAAATAAGCAATAATTCCAACAAACAAACCCGCTACGGTAGTTACCATTGCCTGATATATACCCCCTGAAAGTTGAGAAACATCAATATTATTTCCTGCACTTGCCATTCTATAAAAAGCCTGAATCATTCCCATAACTGTTCCAAGAAAACCAATCATAGGAGCTCCACCTGAAACAGTTGCCATTGTAGGCAACCCTTTTTCTAATTTAGAAATTTCCAAGTTCCCAACATTTTCAATTGCAGCATTAATATCGTTAAGTGGACGACCAATACGACGAATACCTTTCTCAATCATACGAGAGAGAGGAGTGTTTGTTGCCTGACATAACGAAATGGCTGCATCAGTTTTACCATCATGAATATAATCTTTAATTTGATTCATGAAATTTGATTCTTCTTTTGTCGACTTTTTGATTGCATAATATCTCTCAAAAAAAATATAAACTGCAATAACTGCTAAAATAGCTATAGGTAACATAATCCAACCGCCTTTAACAGCTAAATCGAAAAACGAAAGAGTTAATTGATCCGTTTGTTCAGTTGCTTCGGCAACCTTCTCAACCACATTAATTTGTAACAGACTAAATAATAAACTATACATAAATTTTTATTTTTGAAAGTATATTAAAAACGAAGCAATATACTAAAATATTTTATCTTGCTTAAAATATAATTTTTATTTTACAGGTAATTATTAAACTATATAATATAAGCCCTAAAAATTCGTTATGAAACGAATTAGATGTTTATATAAATATATAAACATCTGAATATAACTAACTAATTACTAGGTTAATATCAAGGGCTACACCATATTAAAAAATAACATTGCTGATTGGTTTAGAATATATGAAAAAAAAGATGAAAAAAAGACATTAAAATACAAAAATTATATATTTTTGTCAAACTAATAAGTTAATAAATAATTTTTAACAATATTTTTATTGTTAATATTTAAATCTTTATGATATGCAAAACAAACTTGATGAATTAACAAAAAAAATTTATTCAGAGGGAGTTTCAAAAGCTAATGATGATGCAAAAGGAATAATAAGCAAAGCAACAAAAAAAGCTGAGGAAATTATTAATAATTCTAAAAAAGAAGCTGCCAAAATAATTGAAAATGCCAATAAAAAATCTGATGAAATAAAACTTAATATTGAATCGGAAATGAAATTATCTGTTAATCAAACAATAAGTTCGGTTAAACAACAAATTACAAATCTGATAACTTTAAAAGCTGTTGAAGAAACATTAAATAAGGATTTAAAAGATAAAGACTTTATTAAAAAAATAATTCTAAAAATTGTTGAAAATTGGAATCCTTCAGGCTCTGAAAGACTTGACCTAAATTTATTCCTTCCTGAAAATGAAAAAAATAATTTAGGGAAATATTTTCAATCAAAAGAAACTGAAATCCTTAATGCAAATATTAATATTACTTTTGATAATAATATTGAAAGTGGCTTTAAAATTGGACCAAAAGATGACAGTTTTGTTTTAAGTTTTACCGATGAGGATTTTGAAAACTTCTTTCAGTCATATTTAAGACCAAGAACAACTAAATTACTTTTTAAATAAAGAGGAATAAACTATGCAAAACAATTATTACTGCTTAATAGCCGGCTTGCCAGAAATTATTATTGAGCAAAATAAATTGTCTTTTTCTCTATCTGATTTTAAATTAGAATTAAAAAAGATTTTATATAAGAATGATTTTAAACTTATTGAGTTTCTTTTTTTAATTTATGATAATAATAATGTTCTGAACTTATTATTAAAAAATGATAAACCCTTTGAGCAATTAGGTAATTTTTCAAAGAAAGATATTGAAGTGGCAATTGAAAATCCCGAGGAAAATCCGTTGGCTGTTTCTTATTTTAATACTTTTATAAGTAATTATAAAAACGAAACAAAATCAAACGCAAACCTTTCTTGGGAAAACCAAATAACAGAATTATACTATAATCATCTTTTAAAAATCAAAAATTCATTTTTAAAAGATTGGTGTAAATTTGAGCTTAATACTACAAATATTATTACAGCTTTTAACTGCAAAAAATTTGGCTTACCTCTTGAAAATGAACTGATAGGTGATAATAAAATTACAGAACACATTAAACAAAGCAAATCAAAAACTAAAGATTTTGGTTTTGACGACACTTTTGAAGACATATCATACATTCAGGACATACTACGAATTTTAGATAACAACAATCAAAATTTATCTGAAAGGAAAAAGAATATTGACCTTCTGAAATGGAAATATTTAAACGAAAAAACAACATTTAAATATTTTTCTATGGAAGTAATTATTAGTTATGTTATTAAATTAGGAATAACTGAAAAATGGATTAATCTGGATCAAAAATCTGGAGAAGAGATGTTTAATAAATTAATAAACGATTTGGAAACAAGTTTTGAGTTTCCAGAGGAATTTAGTTTGAATTATGGCAAAAAATAAATTAACAACAGGAAAAGTTCAAAGTATTATTGCAAATTTACTTATTGTTGAAGCAGACGGTCCTGTTTCTCAAAATGAAATTTGCTACATTAAAATACCAGGCGTTAAATTAATGGCTGAGATTATTAAAATTAATGGAAATAATGCTTACATTCAAGTTTTTGAAAGCACAAGAGGTTTAAAGGTTGGTGATTCTGTAGAATTTACCGGTCATATGCTTGAAGTAACTCTAGGACCCGGAATTTTATCTAAAAACTTTGATGGGCTTCAAAACGATTTAGATAAAATGGATGGCGTTTTCCTTAAACGAGGTGATTACACAAATCCTCTTGAAGATGACAAACTTTGGGAATATAAAGCTCTTGCGAAAGTAGGTGATAAAGTTTTTGCCGGAGATTGGCTGGGAGAAGTTAAAGAAAACTGGATACCTCACAAAATTATGGTTCCTTTTAAATTTAACGGTTCGTATACCATTAAAAGCATTGTTTCTGATGGTGAGTATAAAATTAATGATACCATTGCAGTTTTATCTAATGAAAAAAATGAAGATATTGCTGTTACAATGATTCAAAAATGGCCTGTAAGAATCCCAATTAAAAAATACAAATCTAAACCTCGTCCATTTAAAATTTTGGAGACTGGTGTAAGAACAATTGATCTTTTAAATCCTATTGTTGAAGGTGGCACAGGATTTATTCCTGGACCTTTTGGTAGTGGAAAAACTGTTTTACAGCACGCCTTAGCAAAACAAGCTGAAGCTGACTTAATTGTTGTTGCTGCTTGTGGTGAACGTGCTAATGAGGTTGTTGAGATATTTAAAGAATATCCTGAATTAAACGACCCAAGAACAGGACGAAAACTTATTGAAAGAACAACTATTATTGCAAACACATCAAACATGCCGGTTGCTGCACGTGAAGCTTCGGTTTACACTGCAATGACATTGTGTGAATATTATCGTTCAATGGGTCTTAAAGTTTTATTATTAGCTGACTCAACATCACGTTGGGCACAAGCTTTAAGAGAGATGTCAAACAGAATGGAAGAATTACCCGGACCTGACGCTTTCCCGATGGACCTTTCTGCTATTGTTGCTAACTTTTATGCAAGAGCAGGTTATGTCTATTTAAATAATGACAAAACAGGTTCGGTAACATTTATCGGAACTGTATCTCCTGCTGGTGGTAACCTTAAAGAACCGGTTACAGAATCAACTAAAAAAGCGGCACGTTGTTTCTATGCGTTATCTCAAGAAAGAGCTGACAGTAAACGATACCCTGCTATTGACCCAATTGACAGTTATTCAAAATATCTTGAATATCCTGAATTTTCTGAATATATAAATAAAAATATTTCTTCTGAATGGATTGATGATGTGTTATTCACTAAAAACATTCTATTAAGAGGAAAAGAAGCTTACGAACAAATAAATATTCTTGGAGACGATGGTGTTCCTATTAACTATCACTTAAATTTCTGGAAATCAGAAGTTATTGATTTTGTTATTCTTCAGCAAGATGCTTTTGATGATGTTGATGCTTCAACTCCTATCAAAAGACAGGAATATATGATTAAATCAATAATTACTATTTGTAAAAACGATTATAAATTTGATTCTTTCGAAGAAGTTAATCCTTACTTTAAAAAAATTATTAACTTATACAAACAAATGAATTATTCTGAATTTCAATCAGAAAAATTTAATGGTTTTGAAAAAGATTTAAATGCTACTATTGAAGAAAGGAAAATTGCATAATGGAAACAAAAGCTTTTCAAAAAATATATACAAAAATTACTCAGGTAACAAAGGCAACATGTTCTTTATCTGCACCTGGTATTGGTTACGAAGAATTAGCTATTATAAATGGCAGATTAGCACAGGTTGTTAAAATTAACAGAGACATTGTTACTCTTCAGGTATTTTCAGGAACAGAAGGTATTCCTACAAATGCAGAAGTCGTTTTTATGGGAAAACCTCCTACACTAAAAGTTAGCGACGAATTATCTGGAAGAATATTTAATGCTTATGGAGAACCTCTTGACGACATGCCTAACATTCAAGGTGAAGAACGTGAAATTGGTAGTCCTTCTGTTAACCCTGTAAGAAGAGCACAACCTTCTGAGCTTATTGCAACAGGTATTGCAGGTATTGACCTTAACAATACTATTGTTACAGGACAAAAAATACCATTTTTTGCTGACCCTGATCAACCTTTTAACCAAGTTATGGCAATGGTTGCTCTTAGAGCTAAGGCAGACAGAATTATTCTTGGCGGTATGGGTATGACAAACGATGACTTTTTATTCTATAAAAATGTATTCGAAAACGCTGGTGCTTCCGACCGTATTGTAAGTTTTATCAATACTACAGAAAATCCTTCAGTTGAACGTTTATTAGTTCCTGATATGGCTCTTACTGCAGCTGAATATTTTGCTGTTGATAAAAACGAAAAAGTTTTAGTATTGCTTACAGATATGACACTTTATGCTGATGCTTTAAGTATTGTATCGAACCGTATGGATCAAATACCTTCTAAAGACAGTATGCCAGGCTCATTATATAGTGACTTAGCAAAAATTTACGAAAAAGCAGTTCAGTTTCCTGAAGGTGGATCAATAACTATTATTGCTGTTACTACATTATCTGGTGGTGATATTACTCACGCTATTCCTGATAATACAGGATACATAACCGAAGGTCAGCTTTTCTTAAGAAAAGATTCTGATATTGGTAAAGTTATTGTTGACCCTTTTAGAAGTTTGTCCCGTTTGAAACAGCTTGTTATTGGTAAACAAACACGTGATGATCATCCACAAGTTATGAATGCTGCTATTCGCCTTTTTGCTGATGCTGCTAATGCTAAAACAAAACTACAAAACGGATTTGACCTAAGTGATTATGACGAAAGAACATTAAAATTTGCAAAAGATTATTCTAATGATCTTTTAGCTATTGATGTTAATATTGAAATTGATCAGATGCTTAACACAGGATGGAATTTATTTAAAAAATATTTTAGTCCTGAAGAAGTTGGTATTAAAAAAGAATTTGTTGACAAGTATTGGCCAAAAGAAGAGCAGTAAAGTTTTGGAATTTTTGGTAAATGGACTTTCAATATTTTTAAAAAAATGAGAGTTTTCCAAAACCTAAAGTTGCTGATGAAATCAAATATTAAAATCATCACCAGTAGCTGCCAATTATTGAGCTGTTAAAGGAGCTAAATCAAAACACGATTTTATAAACAAAATAAAATCGTGTTAGAAGAAGCAGATAAAAATATTTTTTGCTTAACTTTTATTAAAAATATAGATTTAAATAATGCATCAAAAAAACGATTGAGTTTGTTGCAATATTGACATTCATTAAATAAATTGAATAAATCTAAAATTTGAAATAGCTGTTTTAACACCATAAACGATTAAAAATTTTGAATTATGGCTATAAAATTTCAATATAATAAGACCTGTTTGCAGGACTTAAAAAAACAATTAAAGATTAGAGTCGATGTTTTGCCTGTTATAAAAAACAAAGAGTCTGCTTTGCGTATGGAAGTAAAAAGAGCAAAAGATAAAGCTCGTTCTTTAGATAAAGACCTCAAGAGTAAAATGCAAGAATATAATAATATTGTAAGACTTTGGGGAGAATTTGATGAAAATTTACTTCGAATTGATGACGTTAAACTAAGCATTAAAAAAATTGCTGGTGTAAACACACCAATATTGGAAGATATTATCTTCTCAACACAAAATTTTAGCTTATTTAACAAACCAGAATGGTTCTTAGATGGCATGTCTATTTTAAAAAGTTTAGCAAAAATAGGTATTGAAAAAAACTTTTATTTTCGCAAAATGGATTTATTACTTTATGCCAGAAGAAAAACCACACAAAAAGTTAATCTTTACGAAAAGATACAAATACCGGGATATGAAGATGCGATAATGAGAATAAAACGATTTATGGAAGATGAAGAAAATCTTTCGAAATCAGCACAAAAAATATTAAAAAAACGTCAAGAAGAAAGGGAGGCTGCATAATGATTATTCCTATGAAAAAATATTCTTTTTTGGTGTATCATCAAGAGTACAAACCTTTTCTTGTTGATATTCAAAATATTGGTGTTCTCGATGTTATTAAAAAGAATGTTGATTTAGACGAAAATTCTCAAAATAAATTAAGTCTTATTAATGAATTAACAAAAGCTGTAAAATTTTTAAAGCTAAGACAATCAAATCCCGAGACTACTGACGAAAAAATTGACGGACTTGAATTATTTAATTCAATTACTGAGAAACAAAAAAAACTTGAAGAGTTAAACACTCAAAGTGAAATTATAAATAAAGAGATTGAGCATGTTGAACCTTGGGGTGATTTTTCCCTAGAAACAATTGAAAATCTTAATAAAGCTAATTTCTATGTTCGCTTTTTTGTTGCCGAAGAAAGAAAATTTTCCGAAGAATGGGCAGAAAAATATAATTTATTAGAGATTAATAAGTATAAATCGAATGCTTATTTCATTATTATTTCAAAAGATAATAATGAGATTGATATTGATGCTGATGAAATAAAAATGCCTGAGAAACCTGTTTCTGAAGTTTTAAAAAACAAACAAGAAGTTGAAAATAAAATTCAGAAAATTAATTCTCAGATTAATGAATATTCAAATAAATTTATACCAGTTTTAACAGAAACACTTAATAATTTAAAAAAGGAATTTGAATTTGATAATGTTCTTTTAAACACAACCCACGAAGCCGATGACAAACTGATGGTATTGCAGGGTTGGGTGGCTGTTACAAAAGAAGAGGAATTAAAAAATTATCTTGATAAAAAAGGTGCTATTTACTTCGTCGAAGACGCAAAAAAAGAAGAAAAAGTTCCAATACTATTAAAAAACAATAAATTTTCAAAGTTATTTGAGCCTATTGGCAAACTGTTTTCAATGCCGTCTTATCAAGAGTTAGACCTTACAGCCTATTTTGCTCCATTTTTTATGTTTTTCTTTGGATTTTGCTTAGGAGATACCGGTTATGGTATTGTTATTTTAATAGCTGCTTCATTATTAAAATTAAAATTCAAGAATAAAAAAGATGTAAAACCAATATTGGGCTTAGTTCAGTTTTTAGGAATTGGCACAATAATTATGGGTGCTGTTTCAGGTACATTGTTTGGTGTGTCATTAGGAGAAGTAGAATCTATTGGCAAGATGAAAGATTTATTTTTATCAAACGACCAATTATTGAATTTTTCAATGGCATTGGGTGGCGTTCAAATAATTTTTGGTATTGCATTACGTGCTATCAATAAAATTAAACAACAAGGTTTTATTTTTGCTATTCCTGAATTTGGATGGATATTGATGTTATTCAGTATTATGGATTTAGCATTAATAAAATATATGGTTCCTGTTTCACAAATAGCATTATATATTAGTATTGGAATGATTGTATTTTTCAGCAATCCAAAAGGAAACTTTTTTGCAGCAATTGGCAAAGGTATTTGGGATTTATACGGAATAACAGGTATTTTTGGTGATGTGCTCTCATATATACGTTTATTTGCTCTCGGTGTTTCAAGTTCTATTTTAGGATTTGTTATAAACAGCATGGCTTTACAAGCAAAAGGAATTCCTTATATAGGATACGGAATTTTTATATTATTCTTGGTACTTGGTCATACCGGAAATATTTTATTATCATCTTTAGGGTCTTTTGTTCACCCAATGCGTTTAACATTTGTAGAATTTTATAAAAATGCAGGTTTTGAAGGCGGAGGAAAAGAATACAAGCCATTTTCAAATAAAATTAAATAAATTACAATTAACTTAAAATTAACAATTAAAAAGGAGAAAAATCATGATTACAACTGTAATTTTATCTTATGCAGGATTAGTTTTAATGGTCGCTTTAGCAGGAATAGGAAGTGCTATTGGTGTAACCAGAGGTAGTAATGCAACAATTGGTGCTCTTAAGAAAAACGACGAGGCTTTTGGTAGCTACATGTTACTTAGTGCTTTACCCGGAACACAAGGACTGTATGGTTTCGCTGGATTTTTTATCATTAATTCAAAAGGAATTATCGGGCCTGAAATGACTTGGACACAATGTAGTATTATTTTAGCTGCAGGTCTAATTCTTGGTATTGTTTCTTTAATATCTGCTTTCAGACAAAGTAGTATTTGTGCAAACGGTATTGCCGCTATTGGTTCTGGTTTCGACGTTTTTGGTAAAACAATGGTTTTAGCTGTATTCCCTGAATTATATGCTATTATCGCTTTTGCTGCTACGTTCCTACTTAGTGCAGCACTATAATTAAAATTAATTATATTTACTTTTGGTTTTTATAATTAAATTATAAAAATTTAAATACCCTGTTTGATGATTTATTTTCTATCAGACAGGGTATTTTTTATCGTTATTTTTTTTTAAACACAAACTAACGATAAAGCGAGTTAACCCGCTACCCTCTCCCACTATTCATAATTTTACTATTAGTTTAAATAAAAATATTACCAACGCCGATATATTGTCTGTGCTTTTCTCAGCACTTAACAGAACTTTCAAAAAATCACAATCCTAATTTATATCTTTTTTGTTTTTTTTTGTTAACTTTGGGTTTAACTTTAAATAGATAAAGGATATAAGACACACTGGTGTGTCTTATTGAAGTGTTACAGCCAATTGGTGCATAGTAATAAATTCCATTTTAATTTGATAGGATATTAATCATAAAAAATATTAGATTTGCAAAAAAAACAGAAAAAATTGATAAAGCATCTATTACATACAGCATTAATCAGCTTATTATTAAGTATAGCACTACCAGTATTATCTCAGACTGAACCCGATACCACCAATACGGAATTGGAAAGGGCAAAAAATAGAATAGACCAATTTTTAGATGTAGATTTTGCTCGCCATGCCTTGCAAGCACGCAGAAAGTCAAGTGTAGGTACCGTGTTTGCATCCAACAAAAAGTTACGAGATAGTATAGCAGGTTTTCGAGACACAGCAAAAGTAGATATATTTGTACGTAGTTACATTGATACTAACCACTTTTGGGCAGGGATATTTAAAAGAGCTCAGTATCAGCGAAAGCTGAGTGCAATAAATCAAGACCCCGATACTGTTTATATCGATTTTGATATGGTGTATAAGCCAGTAGGAGAAGAGGGGTACGCATTAACCATAACAAATGCTCCTAAAGATACCACGGTACTGTCTGAATTAAAATCGGATACCCTACATACTACTGTAAATAGAACACTAACAAATATTTATAAACAGCCCAAAGATGCTGATGCAAACACCGCTATGTATAATGGCATGGGCTACCTGTTGCAAGAGTTTGCTCCCGATAGTACATCTTTAAAAATACCTGTACTGGTATCTTTTGCAAAAAAAACCAACCAAGACTATGGCTTTGATTGGAGCCACAATGTAGGTATGGAACATATGTATTCTAAAATAAAATATGGAGCAATAAATTATACTCAAACCTATAAGTCCATAGAGATAAATAAAACAGACGTAGTAAAATATAGTGTTGAAATAAAAGAGAGTGGATTTGACAAGTCAAACATAAAATTTAAAGATGTAAACGGACGAAACCTTGCAAGTACACTTATAGATAATGATACCTATACACTTACAATAAATTCAGGCATAGTAGACGAGGTAGATGTAATAAAAGCCATAGCCATACAAACCGATAGTAAAGGCAATGAGATAGAGACCGAAATAGGAAGCTTAAATCTAAAAACATACGACAACGACCCACAAAATATAATTATAATTCCTCTACAAGGGCATGTATCGCCAATAACAGCAGTAAACATTGAAAATGGGTTAAACGCAATATATAGACAGGCAGTAATATCGTTTAACGTTGAGTTGCAAGCCTCTTTACTAATATCAGACATCGATTGGGAAGAAGATACTCCCGATGGTAAAGTAGAGTTTGGCACATCAAAAGCATTAAGTTGCTACACCAAAGAGCAACAAAATATAATAAAACATTATAAACGTAATGTCGGAAAATTAGACAAAGACAAACACTATGTTTTTTTATGTGGCAGTAGCAGTAAAGCTGGCGTAATGGGTTTTAACCCCAAACAAAAGTCTGTTAGTTTTCTGTTTTTAGACCAAATAGCCAATAATCAAACATTTATACACGTATTGGCACATGAACTAGGGCATGGACTATTTAACCAGATACACACGAAAAAATATTTCCCTATGTCCGAAAAGGGTAAAACCGACAACTTAATGGACTATGCAGGTACCACAGCCAACCATTTACACCACGAGCAATGGGACTTAATACACGACCCCATAAGAATGTGGATGCCTTGGTTGGAGGATGATGAGGACGGGGCTTATATAATTGACAGGTGGAAACTCGTAAGGCAGTATATTGATGAATTTAATGGTAAGACGGGAACAGCAAGGACTAATTATAAATTCACTTATGACAATAGTAAAGTAGCTGAAAACTTTTCGACAGAGGCAATTAATCAAGTAAATAATCTTTTAACGGAATATTTAAAAGAAAATGATGAACCCGTTTTTGTCGTTTTAGAATTATTCACTCATACTGAAGAAAAAGACGTTACTGAAATTAAGAGTATAGTTGAGCAGGAATGTCTGGATATTTTAAAAAAATACCCAAACACCGTACTTATACCAATAATTGGATGCCAACTGGTTAATGAAGGTAATGCTCCTATTAGAGATGTTGAGTTTTATATATGTAAAAAAGTATCAGAACAGAAAAACTCACAAATTGGTAATTATGATGATAATTGGGCTGATTTAGAAAAAGAAAATGTTAGCGACGAAGTGATTAATTTTCTTGAGCTTTTACAGAGTAGTCCTGTATTTAGTGATGATAATTGTCTTGAGCTCACTTACGAAGAACTTGGTATAAGTTCTGCATCGGAATTAAATCCGAACGATGTAAAACAATGGGTATCGGAATTTGCAGGAGACAATGGTGTAAGCATTGATTATAGCTATACAGGTTATCCAACGGTAACCAACTCAGAAATACCAACAGCTTCGCTCAATCAGCCAGAGAACTCCAATACTGATATAAATATTGCCGTACATTTTGACGAGAATGGAAAGAAAATAATCATCTACCATCATTACAAAGCCGGGGCAATTGTAATACCATCGGTTACTGCTTCGGGCGAACCTGTACAGGAAACTACTGTTGATGAAATTGTAGGCTTAAGCAAAGTGTATGCAGGAAAAGCACTTGATTATGCGAAAACGGGTGGAGAAAAAATGCAAGCATTGTTTAATTATGCTGTTAAAGGAGTGGTTGCAGCTAAAACATGGACGAAGACCATTTGCGATAAAATGGAAGTTCCCGAGCAAACTTGGAATCAAAGTTCTGGTAACTTCGAAGCTTATAAAAGAAGCCCTGTTAATGTTGAGCCTTTAATGGCTGGTGTTGGAGATGGTACATTTGAAGAAATAAAAAGTATACCGGAACTTATTACCCTTGCATTAGATGTTGCATTTGACAAGGAAATAAGGACAAGCCTCTGGCAATCTTTAACTTCTCTCAGTTGGGAGGACATAAAGAATTTGCCAATTAAGATGATTCGTGATAAGATTGATATTTACAAAAACAGTCATGCATCTGTAGTTAAACATGAAGCTGGAAAAGATGGAGTTGCCATTGCAAGTATGTTCTTTGGTTTTGGTAGTGCAAAAAAAGCTAAAGAATTAGCCGAAACAGTTGGTAAGAATAGTACAGATTATGCAAAAGCGCTACAAAAGGTTTACAACAAATTTGATGTTTCAAAAATAGACGAATTTGGGGTTAAGCTTGATAATCTAGGCAGTGATATTACAGGTGTCAAACTAAAAAAGATAGGAAATACCAACCATACTACAATTGCTAAAATAGATGTTGACGGAAACTTGTCTTTTGTAGAAAGTGAGCATGTTTTTGAGGCAGTATATGAAATCGAGAAGAAAGGCGGGGCAAAAGGATATTGTGTGCTTGATAAGGCGGATGATGGAAAAACGGTATTTAGAGAAATAAGCGAAGATGTTGCAAAAGTAGCCCACCACTTAAAAACAGAACCAAACAAAGCCTTTTTCTGGTCTGGAATAACAAATGGAATTGGTGGTAAAAATATTGCTTTAGATATTGCAGAAAGTAAAGGTGGTATAACTTTGGAAGGACTATTAAAAAAGAAGGGGCTAGATTTACCAGAATGGGATATAAATAATCCAGTAACTGTTAAGTTGTGGGAGGATGTATCTGCTCAATATTCCAAGCAAGTAACTGGAGAAGTTCGGGCTGTAGTTGGTAAAACACTTAGGGAGGGTAATATCTGGGAAACTATTGAATTAAAACGTTTAAAGGCAAACCTCAAAGTAACCAAGATTACCACTATTGACCCGGAAACATTAGTATAAACTGTAATTTTTACGAGATAATTATGAAAATAACAGGAACACGGTCACATATAAGAGTCGAAATAGAAGGTAAAGTTATTTTGATAAATGGAGAACTAACAACCACCCCAGCTTTCTACGCCGATATAAAATCTATCAAGAAGTGGGAACCACCCTATGACCAAGAAGAAATAACAGAAGAAGAAAAAACGAAATTAATACAAATAATCACCGAAGAAAGTCAGAAAGAAGGAAATATAAGAGTTTATTTTGAGTAGAAACAATCTCTACTTCATAACCTTGATAGCGTGGATTTATAATCCATGCTTTAACTAAAAGCTTGCTTAGTTTTATAATTTTGATAACTAGCTATTTTTAATAAGTTTTAGAAGAACATAAAGGGGAGTATTAACTGGCTGTAATCGAATAAGCGACTGACGGTCGAATGACCGCCAGTGCACCTCTCACAGACCTGCTGAGCGATAGCCGAAGTACCACCGTACGTACGGGTCTCGTA
>JADFUR010000089.1 GCA_015222055.1 Bacteroidota bacterium
ATTGGTATGTCAAAAAAATAGTCGTCATGTGTTTTGCTATTAGATGAACTGTAAGTAATTACAGTAAGTTGACGCATATGCCCGTAGGGACGATATATTATTCAATATCTTTTAAAATATACCTCTCATCATAATCAATATTAAATCTGTTCAGTAATTCTATATATTCTTCCCTGAATTTTTTCTTTTTATGGTGTTGTTCCTGATTCGTTATATATTTTACTACATTATCTATTTGAGAATGGGAATATGAAAACGCACCATAACCTTCCTGCCATCTAAATTTGCCTTTTACAAATCCTCTGTTATTAATCCAACCTGAAGACGAGCCCTTTATATCCTGAAGTAAATCAGGTATTAGCTGATGGGGCTTATAACCTACGAAAACATGAATATGGTTAGACATTCCGTTTATTGCTATTAATTTATGCTTATTATTTTGGACGATTCCTGTTATGTATTTGTATAGTTCGTCTTTCCAGACAGATCTAATTAAAGATGTTCTATCTTGAACTGCAAAAACGAATTGAATATACATTTGGGTATATGTATTGGACATAAGCTATTATATTTATATTTCGTCCCTAACGGGACTTTGTCCCGGATTTATTTCAATTGCTATAAATATTTTGTACCTAACGGGACATTCTATTTTTATCAGTCTCCTAAGTCCTGTTCTTTTTTATTTTTATCGTGTTCAGACTTCATTAATTTACTAATTTATTTTTGGACATATAAGGATTAATAAACACAGTATACTCTAATAATTTTCCATTAGGTAAATAAACACTTTTACTATTTTAATACTTTATGTCCAGTTATAACGTATTTTGCTGTGTTTATTGATAATATTATCTTTGCTATTTTGTAAAATTTAAAATTAACGAAGTTTGAATATGAATTTTATCGTTATTATAAACATAAGCACTACTTATTTCCTAAACTTTTCTCATACTGATTTGAAACAAATAATATAAGCAAAAAATAAACAGAATAAGCTATTAAATCTATTATTACATATATCTTTAAAAAAATAAATATATCAAGATCTTTAAAAAATAGCAGACTGATTATCAGACAAAAATAAAAAAATTGCCAAATCGAACCTATTTTAATTTTCTCTAATGCAGTAAACACAATACTCAAAGGCGAAACAATAAACTTGATGGCATAAGAAAAAACCAATATTTGTGTAAATTCGCCTGATATAATCCAATTCTTTCCAAAAACAAAGGAAAAAATATTTACACTCCAAAAACTAAAAACAGCAACACCAATTAAAGCAACTATAAACAATATTGCTGTTATACTAAATATATATTTTTTTATTGATTGATACTTATTTTTTTTATCGGAAATATGTTGCAAAAGCACTTGGGATAATGATGTTGTTATTAACGCAAGAGGCATTGCCAAAACTACTCGACTAAGGTCAAAATAGCCGGTAAGCGTTTGTGAATAAAATTTATTAATTAAAATTATTGGTAATAGTAAACTAATTGAATTAAATAAAGCTGGAAATGTATTATATTTTGGAAATTCTTTATATCGTTTTAAAGCATAGATTAATTTGGCCTTACTTATGTAAGAAAATTTAAACTTGTTTCTATATATTTGGTATAAACCTGAAATATTATTAGCAAAATTTCCAACTAAATCTCCGATAACCAGTCCAAAAGGAATTTTTAGATATCCAAAACCGGATTGAACAGAACCTTCGGCACTACGTCGTACAATTTTATTAATTGATGATGATTTATATGCTTTCTTCCTTATTAACCAATAATTTATTGATTGATATAAACTAAAGAGAAAAACACTTAAGGGAACAAAAAATAACCAAAATGAATAGTCTGACGGGAAATTTAAAACAGAAACTAATTTATCTTTATAAATCAGAAGAGCAATAAATAATAAAATACTAAAAAGAAAATTAATTATTATAGATAAGAAAAATACATTTGCAGCTGTCTTATCTTTTTTTGGTAAAACAATTGCTAACTCATAACGTAAAGTAACGACTGTTGCTAGAATACCAACAAGGCTCATATAAACTGCGAATGCTCCAAAATCGGCAGGTGAATATATTCTTCGTATAATTAATTGGAATAATACTGCTATAATTTGAGCAATTGCTGTTCCTGAAATTAATGTAAAAAGATTTTTTACAAACTCATTATTTAGTATAAATTTTTTTATCATAAACTACCGGACTTCATTAGTTTTTTTTTTATAAATAGAACACAGATGACACTGATTCGTAGCTTTTTCGGATTTGCAATCCGAAAATCAAAAGCCACATACACAAATTACGGATTACAAATCCGTAAGAGCTATGGAAGCAATCCCTACATATTGATTATCAACAGATTGCTTCTCCGCCAGCTGGCGGATCGCAATAACGGCTATGAAGCCTTTTCTGAGTGAACTCAACATTTTTTATGTCCGCCAGCAGGCGGACGAAGAAAAGTCTAAAAAACCTTGAGTAATGCTTTTAAAATTCTATTTCTGTCATCATCTGTCAAATTTGACCCTGAAGGTAAACATAAACCAATTTTAAACAACTCTTCAGAGACTCCATTACAATAAGCGGGATAATCTTTAAAAATTGGTTGCATATGCATTGGTTTCCACAAAGGTCTTGTCTCAATATTTTCTTTTTCTAGACTTAATCGAACATCTTCTGTTGTTATTCCTTTAGTTTTATTAGGGTCAATCAAAATTGTTGTTAACCAATAATTTGAAAAGAAACCTTCACGCTCTGTAAAAACAGAAACTCCCGGAATTTGCTCTAAATTATCTTTATAGAATTGATGATTTGCTCTTCGTTGTTCTACTCTCAGGTCAATTACTTTCATTTGTCCGCGTCCAATTCCTGCAAGTATGTTACTCATACGATAATTATAACCAATATGAGAATGTTGATAGTATGGTGCTTTATCGCGTGCCTGTGTGGCAAGAAATCTTGCAGTCTCAATATGTTTATCATTTTTAGAAACCAAGGCTCCTCCTCCTGAAGTAGTAATTATTTTATTACCGTTAAAAGATAAAACTCCAAAATCACCAAACGCTCCTAGTTTTTTACCTTTATAAGTACTTCCAAGACCTTCGGCAGAATCTTCAATAATGGGTATATCATATTTTTTTGAAATTGATAAAATTTCATCAAGTTTAGCAGGCATACCATATAAATTAGCAATAATTATTGCTTTAGGTTTTTTTCCTTTTGATATTCTATCATTAATAGCTTTCTCTAATAATTCCGGAGACATATTCCAAGTATCCCACTCGCTATCAATAAAAACCGGTTTCGCACCCAAATAAACAATTGGATTAACTGTTGCCGAAAAAGTAAATGACTGTGCAATAACTTCATCTTCCGATTTTACTCCCAATAATATTAAAGCAAGATGAATTGCGGCCGTACCTGAAGTTAAAGCTGCTACACTTTTAACATTTAGATATTTGGATAAATCTTGTTCAAAACCATTTATATTTGGACCTATTGGAGCTACCCAATTTGTATCAAATGCCTCAATAATATATTTCAATTCATTTCCACTCATATGTGGAGATGAAAGCCATATTTTCTTATTCATGTGTTTTTAATTTAATTTTTAATTGTCACATGGAACATCCAGAAAGCTTTCGAAGATTAATTCAGCTTTTAGTAGCTTTAAAAATAATCCTCGTGTGTGTTTTACCAAAATCATGGATGTTTCATTTATATTTAATTATTATTTTATAAATTATACTAAAATTCTGTAAAAAAGGCTAAATTTTAAATTTATTGTTCTATTGTATCAACAAAATATTTTAAATATTCCTTTATTTTTGATGTTAGATAATAGGGCAAATTTAGTAAATAAAACTCCTTACCTGTAATGGTTTTTGTTTTTTCTATTCTTAGTTTTCCAGCATAAATTCTTACTGCTAAATTATGCGGTGCTAAATCAATGAATTGATGCAATGAGCGTAATCGTCCTGTTGCACCTGATTTAACCTCAATTGGAATAAGTTTGTCATCAAATGGTAATACAAAATCAACTTCGGCATTTGATTGTTTTTTTTCTCTTACCCAAAAATTTAAATTATGTAATATTGACGGAAAAGCGTATTTTAATTCTTGCGAAACAATATGTTCAGCAATTTTCCCTTTATAAACTTTTTGAATATCATTAGAGTTGAAAATTTCTTGCTGTAAGCCTGCAAAATAATTTACTAATCCGGTATCAAGTATTTGTAATTTGGGTGATTTTTTTGTGTCTGAAACAATTGGAAGTTGCGTATTTGTAGTTGGATATATTAGTTTAAGCAAGTGTGTGTTTTCGAGTATTGCTATTGTTTCGCCAATCTCACGTGATTTATAATTTGATTTTGCAAAACCGTTAAATTTTATCCTGTTACCTGCCTCAAAAAATGCGTTTTTTATTACAAAACGTATAATTTTTGCTTCTTTTTTACTTTGGGCGTATTTTTCAACATCATCAAGATAAGAAACAATTAGACTTTCATATATACTATTAAGAGCTACAATATCATTATTTTTTATATAATTTTTTATAATATCAGGCATTCCGCCAATTAAAGAATAAATATTGAAGGTAGATAGAAGTTTATTATGTGCATACTCAGGTAAAGGTATTTTATTCCACAGTTCGACAAGGGTTTTATTATTAATTGCCCATAAATATTCTTCAAAAGAAAATGCTTGCAAAAACAAGTATTCAACTCTTCCTACAGGAAAACTAATATTTTTACTCATTAATGTTTCAAGCAAAGAACCTGCTGCTATAACATATATATCCGGAGACTTTTCGTAAAAATAACGCAATTGCTTAACAGCTTCGGCAGAATTCTGAATTTCATCAATGAATATAAGTGTGTTTTTTACTTTTTTTTCTTTTTGTTTTATAAAAAATATAGCCGATAAAAGATTTTCAAAGGAATAGTTTTGTTCAAAAATTTGTTTGTCTTCAGTTTCTTCTAAGTTAAGATATATGTATTGTTTAAAATTCTCAGAAAAATTATTAACAAGAGTTGTTTTTCCAACTTGTCTCGCCCCTCTTAAAATTAGAGGTTTACGATCTATTTTTCTCGACCATTTTGTAAGATATTCTAAAGCTTTTCTATTATACACTACACAAAGTAAGGGTTAATTATACAAATTTACAACACAAAGTAAGGGATAATTTTTAAAATAAACAAGGTAAAGTAAGTGATAATTCAAATGTGAAATAATATTATAAGTTTTCACGGCAATTTATGATACGTAAACTATGGGTGATGGGTTAAAACACTGTTGATTGATTTGAAACTCTGTCAGATCCGTCAGCTGAGGGACTGACAGAGTTTTTAAACGAATTTGACCTAACACAGGATTTTGTTTGCTTTTTCAATTGCTAATTTGCTATTTTTAGCCATGTGTTGTTTTTAACTTGCTATTTCCCCGAAAGGAAAAAATATTCACCCCGTTAAATAAATTTTTATCTTCGAAATTATCACAAATTTATTCGTGATATTTAACGGGGTAAATAAGTCCGCATGAAATGCGGAGACACTCAATATCAATCTTCAATCCAACCCTGAAGGGGTTGAACTAAACTACCATAAATATTTCTCATCAAACTCTATCCCATGCTCGTTCAATAACTCAATATATTCCTCTTTAAACGTTTTCTTCTTATGATGCTCTTTCTGGTTCTTTACATATTCTATCAATCTGTCTTTTTCTTTTATCGAATACGTAAAAGCCCCGTATCCAACCTGCCATCCAGTGAATCCTGGAAAAATATTTCCTTCCTTTATCCACACTGAACTCGCAATCTTCATATCTTTTATCAACGTTGCTAATGCTACTGTTGGATGTAGATGCGTAACAATATGAATATGGTCTTCGATTCCGTTGATTCTATATACATGGCATTTATTATTTTTTAGTATCCCCAAAAGATATTTATACAACTCTTTGCTTCTTTTTTCCTTCAGCACTGGCTTTCGATCTTTTGTCGAGTACACTATCTGATACAGTATTTGTGTGTAAGTTGACATAATTATTATTTTTTATTCAATGCTGCAATTGACGAGTTGATGGTTACTACTTATTGTTTGTTGCTACAAGTTGAATCTGTAGTAATTTCATATTCAATCCCTTCGGGATTGGAGACTATCGTATTGATTTATTGCCACACGCTGTGCCTGTGGTTATTCATGTTAAATCCCTTCGGGATTTTTGGCTATGACTATCAATGACCATTATCCGAAAAGCCGCTAAGCGGTTAACTTTACAAAAAGGCTGAAAGCTAATAACTTGCACGTCAATTTATTAGAAATCCGCTAAGCGGCTATAAATTGATAATTTTAGTTTTCGAAGTGGACTCAACTGTGAACGCTTACTAAAAATCATTCCAAAAACTCATCCTTCAATGATTTCCGCAATATTGTATAAATAATTATCTTTATATCAAGCCAAAACGACCAATCTTTCATATAAGCTTTATTTATTCTTACTTTATCGGGGAATATAACTTCATCATTATATTTTATGGGATTTTCAACTTTCGACAATAACTCTTCTTCATTAACATATTTTAAACTTGCCGGTCCTGTTAATCCTGGTTTTAAATCTAAAATAATTCTATCATCTCCTTTTAATTTATCTGCATAACCAGGCACATCAGGTCTGGTTCCTACAAAACTCATATCTCCTCTAATAATGTTTAACAATTCGGGAAGTTCGTCAATTTTAGTTTTTCGCAAAAAATGTCCTAATCTTGATATTCTTTCAAGTTCGGATGCAGAGACAGATATATCAGACTTTGCTTTATTCATTGTTCTGAATTTATAAAGTCTAAATGATTTTCCATTTTGTCCGATTCTATGTTGAGAGTATAAAAACGGCCATCCCATAGTTATTAGTATTAAAAATACAACTATAATTAAAATTGGAAGTAAAACAATAAATGAAATTACAGCCAAAATATAATCGAAAGTCTCCTTAACAAATCTACTTCCGGGCTTATTAATATTAGGTATTGTTAAATCTGTAATTTCTTTATAGCGAATCAAAAATGAAAGAGAAAATAGAAATAAAAATATTGGTATGCTAAAAATACTATTCCCACTAAAAAACACAAAAAACAAACACGTGAATAACATCAAAGAAAACACAGTGTATTTTTTAAAATATATTACACCATAATAAAAAGATATTATCAAGAATACCAACACAAAGACAGCACCAATAATTCCAGAATATAACAAAGATGATAAAATGGGATTATGAGGATAATATATACTTTGTGGATTGTTATAAAACTCATTTCCAAATGATTTTAAATAATTAAAACCATTTCCCAAAATTTTTTGAATTTTTCCTTGCTTTTCATAAAGTTTAAATGTGTAACTCCATTGTGACAAATTAAAAGCTTTAAAAATTGTACTGTTATTTTTATTTTCAATTGAAGGTTTATTCTTAATATTTGAAATATAATGATGTAAAAACTCATTTTTTATTTCATTATTCAGATTAAAAAAAATAATAGATGAAACAAAAATACTTATTGACAACAATTTCGTGTTTTTAAACAAATTAACTAACAAAAAATTATTTTTCCTGAATAGCCATATAATCTGAACAATAATTAAAAACAATAAAACCACACCCAATAAAAAGAAGGATCTAACTGAGTAGGAAAATAAAATATTCAAAATTAATATGAATATTGATATCTGAATAAAAAATCTGTTAAATTTACTTTGTTTAAAAATGGCAAGTCTATAAAAACTAATAATACCAAGGAATGAGAACAAGGCATAAAAATTATTATCTGTATTGATAGAAGTCCCAAAAGGGGTTTGAAAAATTAGATTAAATTTTGAATAAAAAATGCATTTAAGTAATCCCAAAATAGCAATAACAACTGATGTTACTCTAATAAACAACACAATTTTATTAAATACCGATGTTAATAAATCATACTTTTTATATTTATACATCAATATAAACAAAAAAAACATTAAAGAAATATTAATAGAAAACTCAAATAAGTCTCTGAAATTAATATGTTCAATGTTTTTTGAAAATAATATTCCAAACAAATAAAAAAAGCATAAAACTAATAAAGGATTAAAAATCTTTACAAATTCATAAATAATTGCTTTTTTATGTGGTTTATTATTTAAAGA
>JADFUR010000090.1 GCA_015222055.1 Bacteroidota bacterium
CCGCTACCTTTGGTTTCGCTCAACAACGAATATAAAAGCTGTAGTAGACCTTGCTCTACAGTACTTTTATATTCTTAGGTGTTTTAGGTGTTGTACGCTGGCCTTTCTATTTTCAAATTTATAACTTTCCAAACTTTCTAAATGCTTGAACTGTTTGATATATTCCATAACCAATTATTACTCTTCCAATGAATAGAATTAGATATGCATAGTTGTAATCACAATCAAAAGGATAATACTTCCAATTTGTCACATTAAGCATCTGTAATAATTGTTTGATATTTATTCCAATATTTTTTATTGAATAATCAAAGACTAATTCATTTTCATATTTAGCCATGTAGATAAAAGCCAAATACGAAAGTAGTGTTATAATGAAAGTAAATCCGATTCCTCTAAATGGTCTAACATTATATCCATTGCTTATTCGGTTAATAAACAAAGTAAACTTATCAATCTTATTTGGTCCTTTAAAAATATGAATGAAATCTTTTAGAAATCTTATGATAGCAAATCTGAATGATTTTCTAATTCCAAACAGTTTTCCTTCTCATATTCTATCATTTCCAAGGAATGATAGTTAAGACCTTCAATTCTGTTATTTTGTTTTTGAAATTCATTTTTTATTATTCTACAAGTTTCACGTTCTCTCTCAATAATTTCAGATCCTAAAAAAAACAATCCTTTGTCAATTACACTTTTTCTCAAGTCAAGACTTTTTATTTTACTATCATAGAAATAAGCGTTTTGCTCAAAATTAGAACCATGAAACTCAACAAATCCGTTTACTGCATCTAATTGTGAAAAATTAACCTTCTCACGAAAATCAGTCCATTTAAAAGTAATGTTTTGTTTTAGAGTTATTTTCCAACCATTTACTTTTCCTTTGAATTCCGATTCATTAAAGAAAGCATCACTTTCAAAGAATGAATCATGGAATTTAACATCCTTTTCAAAACAACAATTGCTAAAATCTGCAACTTTTATAAATTCTGAATTCGAAAAATCAGCTTGTCCTGCAAAATGATTCCAAAAATATGTATCTGCTTTAAATTTTGCTTTGTGAAAACTCACGTCCCCATAGAATGAACACATGTTTGCAACATCTTCAAAAACAGCTCCTGTAAATGATGCTAATTTTTTGAAAGTGCAACCGTTAAAATCTGCGACATCCTTAAAAGTTATACTTTGAAATGATGTATTTTCATTAAACGTACCTTTGTAAACCATGCACGAGTATCAAACTCATTGACCCATTGTTTTACATCAAAGTTAAATACACATTGCTCAAAGTCATATCGACCGTATTCTTCTCGCCACCACTTCCCTTCCTCTGACCTGTGAATGTAACAATAAAGCTCTTCTTCAGAATTGAAAATATGAAATTCAGAATCATTTTCGTTCCAATTACTTGCTTCAAGTTCTCTTATTAAGTCATCATACATATTCTCAATTTTTATTATTGGTCACGGTGCTTTTCTTGGCTTGCGTACAACTCTCAAATAACCGACCCTGAACTTCCTGCTATCTGCCTTATGTTTTTTATTTAGTGCTAATGCATGCAATGTTTATGTACAAAGCAAGGTTCGTTTATTTTTTGTTGTAATGTATGTAGGTTCAACACAGGGATAATCGCAGGTGAGTTCAACAGATCTTTTGCTTTTGCTTTGTGTGTTTTTGCCGAAATGGTTCTTACTTTTTCCTGCCATGAAAAAGTAAGCAAAAAATCACCGCTTAAGGTAAATTGCCTAAATTTTGTTTCTCTTCGCTAAAAACAAAGAACTCGTCCTTATAGTCCTTCGTACCTCAGGCCTAACGTTCCTCAAGCAGCTTTGTTTTTTTAACGCTTCGCTTTTCAAAATTCTTAACGCCATTTACCTAAGGCGGAGCTCCCTACATATTGAACTGTTTATTTGTTTTTAACTTTTATTGCAGCATTTATATGGATGCTTGCCAGCGTTGCGGCGATGATCCGAACCATCTGCCTTATGTTTTTTATTAATGGCTAATGCATGTATGCAATGTTTATGTACAAAGTAAGATTTGTTTGTATTTTGTTGTAATGTATTAACAAAAAACTTGGAAACGAAGGGGCAACATAATAACTATTTACCACAGCACATTGTGCTTGAGGATTAATTCGGCTAAACGGTAGGTTAATACTATTTTTTTAACAACGCCGGAGCGTCATAATAAAAAAATGTTTTAATCTATTTCAAACAAAATTACACAAAAACACTAAATATAACAACAAATTAATACAAATAAACTCTTTAAAAGCCAGACCTAACCCACATCAAATCAAATAAATATATAAAAAATCAGTTTGTCTTATTTTTACTATAAAATAAATAAAAAGCAAACTACCTTGCCTACACAAACATAAGAGAATAATACAAAGCACAATTATATTAACTATAAAAAAAGAAAGGAGGTGAATATGATAAGAGCTGATCCAATAAAATAGATATACTAAAAAAAGAGTTTAACTTTCAATTAGCCAAAATAGACCTAACCGTTATAACCAATATGCTACACAAATAGCTATTATTATTTAAACTCTATGACACACTATTCTGTAAGTAAATTAAACAACTTAAAAATTAAAAAAATGGAATACAAATTAAATTTCAAAAACAATTCAACTCAAAAGGGAAATGTTTGTATATATCAAACAGATCCAGACCTTGGAGTTCATGATGTAATGTCTTTAGCATGGTTTGCAAAGTCAGCTTGCCCAACAACAATGCTTCAATTCAAATGGAATGTAGATTATTGTTACACATGGTCTCGACAAGGTGAATTAATACCTGGTATAGTATATAAAGCAGCACAAACATGGAATGCAGATCTTGCCAATAAAAATGCAGTTGATTTCGTAAAAGATACATCTATAAATGCATATACTTTTGAAAATTTAACAGCTGGCCCAGAAGATGGCAGCTTATATATTTATGAAAAAAGAAATGTTGGGGCAAACGAGTGTGCTGTTGGAATTGGAATGTCTGGCAGTGGCACATTTGTAGTTAATGCTCAGCCAAATATGCAATTACAATTTACACCTCATCCTAAATACTGGATTACATTTGGCACTTTCGAACAAGGTGAAGTATTAGATATTGAGAAAATTACAGCTACTGCTCAAGAAGTTGCTTTTCCCATCAATCGATACTCCATAAATGTCTCTCTTAATGAGGACAATACCTGGACAGTAAAATAATATAAGTAGCTTTCTGGTAGTGCTCTATATTTATACTGAGCACTACCTTTCTGAAAATACATTGTATTAAAAAGTATTTTGAAGCAAAAAAAAAGAATAACGATTTAATTAATCCAAAGCCCTAAAAAAATGAATAACAATCAAATACCAGATCATTTTAAAGAATTACTATTTGCAAGCCAACAAAAAAATCTGGTTTACAACTATAATTTTTTGTACTTCAGCAATAAAACTATTAAAGATAAACCTGATAACTATGACTATGGCCATCCGGATGGATGGATATATAAAGGTAATGGTAAAATTGGATTCAATGATATTAAAAATTGTTGTTATATAGATACTGATACCGAAAATATGGTATTTAGTCAGGCTCTGCATGAATTTCCCAGATGGATGGACTTACTTATTGGCCAAACTGTTACAGCAAAAGCACATTTAAATCTTGAAAATGATGCAACAATAAAATTTTCCTTATCAGATGGTATAACAACAAAGACTAGTTCTATTTCCTCATCAGGTGATATTGAAATGCAAGTTCAGTTAAAGGTTAATGAAGATGCTAAACGCTTGAAATTAAAAATTGAATGTGACACTGCTAATATTGTTATTAATATTAGTAAAGTTTATGCCAATATTGGAAGTACTGCTCTTGCTTCAAATCCTTGTATAGTAAATGGGGTAATTGGAGAACGAAAACAATATATTGCAACAGAAAATACACCAGCCGAAGAATTATCTCTGTGTAAAGCATCTGAGGAACTTAAATCGGATTATAGTCGTTTAGATTCTGTGTTAAATAAAAGATTTGGTGCCGGACCAAACAATATTTCTTTATTACCTGATATGAGAGGCTATTTTAGCCGTGCCTGGAACAACGATTCGGGTATAGATACGGGAGCAAACAACAGAACAAATCTAGGTAAATCAGATATAACCGGAGATCATGTAAGTACTGCAGAACTTGATGAATTTAAAGAACATGATCACACCGTTCCTTTTGTTGATGGTGCAGTTGTTGCCGGTGAAGCATCATTAAATTTAATCATAAATAAAGAAAACACATCAACTTCTAAGACAGGTGGAAAAGAAACCAGACCAAAAAATATTGCTGAACTCTATACTATAAAATGGGCATAAAAAAACCTCTATTAAAATAAATTAATATTCATTTAAAAAAATTTAAAAAAAAATACTATGAAACGCATATTACTATTTATAGTTGCAATAATATTGCACATCAATTCTTATTCTCAAATCCCGCAAGGATACTACGACAGTACAATTGGCAAATCAGGATATGAATTAAAAACAGAACTCTACAAAATCATTTCAAAAAACCATAAACCACTATCATACAACGCACTTTGGACTGCATTTGAGAGGACAGACATGCTTAAAGACTCAATTATTTGGGATATGTATTCATATCCACCTATAAAAGGATACATAAATCCATACACTTATAAATACCCTACAGATGAAGAGCGAAAGAAAATAAAGCCTCGTAATGAAGAAGGGCAATGTTACAACAGAGAACATTCCTTTCCTAAAAGCTGGTTCGGAGGCGAACAAAAGCCAATGTACACCGATTTATTTCATATTTACCCTACTGATAAAAAGGTAAATAGTGTTAGAGAAAATTATCCCTATGGTAACTATGATATTAAGAAACCACTTTTATATACCTCTCAGAATGGTAGTAAATTAGGTTATTGCCGAAATGCTGATTCATTAGGAGATATTATTGTGTTTGAACCAATCGATGAATATAAGGGTGATTTTGCTCGAACATATTTTTATATGGCAACTCGCTACCAAGATAAAATAGCTGGTTGGAAAAATAATTCTATCTATTCATCGCAGGTTTTAGCAGGTAACAATTCTACTGTTTATCAAACATGGTACATAAAGTTATTATTAGAATGGCATAAATTAGATCCTGTAAGTTCAAAAGAAATTAACCGAAATAATGCCGTATACCTAAAACAACTAAATAGAAATCCTTTTATTGATTCAACAAATTTTGTTGAACGTATTTGGAAATCAAAAAATAAATAATATTAAAAAACTTAATATAAAGCATTTATAAAAACAAACTAAAACATTTAACAAAAAAAAAGTTTTTTATAGTATCAGGCAAAAATAAGGAAAAACTATTTTATAGATTTTCCTTATTTATTTATTAATTACACTAAACCAAAAGAAATGGTTTAGATTACTCTTGACTTTAAAGTACTATTTTTCCTTAAAAATTTCATGGGAGGATATTTCATAACAGATTTAAATTCATGAATAAAATGCATTTGATCATAATAACCGCAGCTACAAATTATATCAAACCAATCTTTTTCAGGGAAAGCCGTCATAATGTTACAAGCATGATTAAAACGTATTATTTTCATATAATCCTTTGGAGAAAGTCCAATATTACAAATAAACATTCTATGTATTGTTCTGCTTGATTGATTAAAGTCTTTAGACAAACTATTAACCGTACAATTCCCATTTTTTTTTATTATCATATTCAAAATAGATAAAAAATTATTTTTCACCCTATTTCTAATTAAAAAAGAATAGTTGTTGAAAACATCCCTTTTCATTAATATCATAAAAAATTTATTTAAAATATTCTCAATAGACTTAGAACATATAGCATTTGAGATATTTTTAACCAACATATCAACACTTATACCAAGAACCGTCTCAAAACAAACAACTCTATTTGTTATTGATTTTAATTCCAAATTTAACAAATCATATACTCCCCGAAAATGAAAAATTACAGAAACCCCTTTAAAACAAGACTTTTTAGAAACAACTCTAAATTCAATAGAATTTGACAAACATGATATGCCGAAAATACAATTACTATAGTGGGATATTTGGGAATCATTTTTTACTAGAATATAATCTTTATTAAAAACAACAAGTAACTCAACCTTACCATTTGATACTAATTTAAAATCAATATCAGTTTGCACATTTCGGCATTCAAAGAATACATATTTTTCAATAAATGGAGACAATTCAGAATTTGGAGCTAAAACAACAGACTCCATACCTTCAATAAATGTGAAATAAAGATTATTCATTTTATATTTTCAACATTGCAGACTATTGACATTTATATCAAAATCAAACTGATTACATTTTGTTCTATAAAAACGCAACACATTATAAAAACTTTGATTTACAATAAATTAAAATTAGTAAGTCCGATTGCCATTTTATAGTAAAAATCAGGGGTCAAGTACAAAAGTTGTGGAGTGACAAAATTTCAAGCATAAATTTTAGTTAATCTAAACAAGAAAAAATTGATATCTC
>JADFUR010000091.1 GCA_015222055.1 Bacteroidota bacterium
GAGATATCAATTTTTTCTTGTTTAGATTAACTAAAATTTATGCTTGAAATTTTGTCACTCCACAACTTTTGTACTTGACCCCTATTTCTTTAATTGTTGGATTTTTTGCGTTTGAAAACTGCAAAATTTCTTTAAGGTCGGAGGGGGAGGATTAAAGTTTGTGTTTGTTGTTTTTTTTATTTTTTTTGAAAAAGTAAAATTGAGAGTGAGAGGTTTGTGTTATTAGGGCTTATTTAAAAAAAAGTGTTGCTAAACATTTATGCAATTATTTATAGTTGTATCTTTTTTATTCATATAATTCTACTTCAATTTGGATTAAATAATAAGGATTAAAATCTGAATTTTTTATCCAACCTTGTTCTTGCGAATAATGGTCCCAACTTTGAATGTCGAGAGAGCTCTTTTTTGTCAAAGTAAATCCGACACTTAATGAATTTAATCGTTGTTTTACTATATCATGTTTAATGTAAGCGTATTCTTTATAATATTTTGCTGATAGTGCTTGAACAGCAACTAAGATGCCATTCTCTGGAAAGTCAAAGTTGAAATTTGATAAATCAATTTCAACCCAATGATTTCTTTTAGGTTCTAATGAAGCAATTATTGTTTCTTTAGTTATTTCATTTACAAAAGGATATCCACCTTCATATAGTCTTAACCTAAATGGTCTAAATTTCCAATTATTCTCCCAAAAGTCATGCATATATATTCTCACGCTTGATATTTTACCTTTTATACCCTTATTGGGGATATACAATGCCTTTTGATAATTAAATCCGACCTGTGCAGATTGTATTGTAAAGATATTTCTATTACCTAATTTTACTGTTTTTACATTCTTAGGTTTTATAACTACTTCTTTTATTTTATAAATCTCCGGTTTTAAAATAAACTCCTCATTTTTTTTTAAGTATATACAAGGTGCTATTTTTAATTTATAACCGATACAAGAAAAAATTATTGAGTCTGATTTTGAAAAATTAGGGTATTGGATCTCAACCATTCCAGTTTTATCTGTCATAAATAAATAAATAAACTCCCAATTTAGTTTTTACTTGAAGGTGAACAAATTCAATTCCTTAGTTTTGTTCGTTAAGTACACTGCCTTTCCAAAGGAACAAATTATTATTCTGAGCAATAGAATTAAATAAAACACATAGAAATAATAATAGTATAAAACCAAATTTTTTCATTATTCATTAATTATGTGCTGCTATTTATTAATTTTCAAACTATTAAATTCTTTTCTTAATAAGAAAACAGCAACAATTGACATTATTATTGCTCCAAAAGTAATTAGAATCAAGTTTGTAAAACCACCATACAATTCTGTTAGTGATTCATTCATCATTTTTTCTGCGCCCACAAAATGCATCCATGTAAAAGCAAATAGATTATTTACAGAATGAATCAATATTGATAGTGTTAACTTTCTTGTTCTGTAATAAATCCAACCTGAAAACAGACTAAATATTAAAGCACCAATAAATTGCCATGGATTTAAATGAAGAAATCCAAAAAGAACACTTGATATAATAATTGATTTAGTTGGAGAATATCTTTGTAAAAATCCATTTAGAATAATTCCTCTAAAAATTAATTCTTCCAGTATAGGTGCTGCAATAACAATTGCTATAAAAGAAAAGACTCCATTTCCAGATTCAAGAAATATCTTTTTCATAAACTCAGGCATGGGTAATGAATTAACAATAGGTGAAATTATTCCTATCTGAATTGCAATTATTGAAATAGAAACCAATATCATTATCTTAATAGAACTAAGACTAAAATTATATTGATTAATCCCTGTTCTTTTGTTTCTTATCAAATGAGCAATTCCAAAAGTAACTCCCATTGCTAATAGATAATAAACTAAAAAAGAAATTTCCCTTCCTATCACATTGTTTAATATAATAAGTACGGGAATAAACAATAGCATTGAAAGTATCGCTATTCCAACAATTCCCCAACTTTGTCCTACATTGGGATAAGAAATTTCTTTTTTTTCAATCATAACTGTTTTTTTTAATTTGCTCTTTGGTTGCACATCGCACATCAATAAGACGCACTGTGTCCAATTAAATTTTTAATTACACCCCCTAAATTTACCACTAAAAAAATAATTTTTAAATACTTAAGTGTTTTATTAAAGGAAATGTGTTGCTAAACATTTATGTAATTATTTGCATGTGTAGTTTTTTGTATGTGTAATTTTTGCATCTTTTTTTATGGATTAAGTTTGTAACTTAATCCTGTTAAGCAAAAATAGAATGTGGGAGGATCTATTTTTTTTGGCTGTTTTCCAATATAAAAATATTAAAAAAATGGATAGAATCCAATGATAAAATTAAATTAAAGACAATTTTAGTAGAGGATTCAACATTAATTTATTATACAAAGTTTTTTTCGAATTATTTCATCATCTCAATTTCAAAAATAATTGTCTGAGATATTTCGCTTATTGATTTATTCTCAATATTAATTGCAATATCGCAGGTTTGTGCATAAAGGGGAAGTCTTTTTTTGTATATTTTTTCTATGTTGGTTAAACTGTTATCATTAATTAATGGTCGGCTATTGTCGGTTATTCTTTTAATTGATGTTTCAATACTTGAAAATAACCAAACAACTAAAAATTTTTTTTTAAGCAGTTTAATATTTTCATTATCAATAATTATTCCGCCACCGCAAGAGAGAACAATTTTATTTTTATTCAAAAAGTTTTTTAGTGTTTCCTTTTCTTTCGTTCTGAAATAATCTTCACCTTTAGTTTTAAAAATATTTGTTATTGACTGGTTTTCGTTTTTTTCAATAATTTGGTCAGTATCAATAAATTCATAGTTTAACTCATTAGCTAGATTTTTGGCAATGCTTGTTTTTCCAACTCCCATAAAACCAATAATTGCTATTTTGTTAAAATTTATTTTTTTTGTTTTGTCGGATAATAATTTTTTGGCAATTTCATTATTAAGCTGTTTGTCGAAAAAATGATGATATGCAGGAATTGCCTGATTAATAAGTATTTCTTCGCCTTTGATGAGAGTACATCCAATTTTTTGAGCAGCCTCAGTAAACGATGATTTTTTATACACCATATCAATTAAAACCTGATTTTTATTTAAAAGTTTATCAAAGGGAATTTCAATATTTACAGGCAGACAATTAACGATTATTTCAGCTTTAACAATATTTGCTTCGAGCTTTTCAAATGAATCGTAACTACAATTAAATTCCGTGCTTAAAAGTTTAGCTTTTATTATTGTTCTGTTAACAATAGTAACTTTTGCATTTTTTGTTGTTAATGCGTAAACAACAGCTCGGGCAGCACCGCCGGCACCAATCACAAGGCATTGTTTATTTGCTATTTCAATATTTTTGTTTTTCAGACTGTTAATAATGCTTATGAAATCAGTATTAAATCCTGATATTTTTCCGTTTTTGTTAACTACTGTGTTAACAGCATTTATTTTTTTTGCATCTATGTGAGTGTAATCAATAAGTTGAATAATATTGGTTTTGCAAGGTGCTGTAACACTCATTCCTGAAAGCTTAAGTGTTTTAAAAGATTGAATAGCTTCTTGAGCATTGCTTGCAGCTAAGCGAAAATATATATTTGGAACATTTTCATTCGCAAAAATATTATTAAAAATATCAGGACTTTTGCTGTGAAGAATAGGCTTACCAGTTACGGCAAATAATTTATAATCAGTCATTTTTGTTTTTTAAGTCTTCCATTTTCTTAAAAAGATTCAATAATGTTGTTTTATCAATTTGTCCGGGAGCAGTTTCTTCGTATTCGTTGAGTGACGCATAAGTAAATGGTGCTCCTAAGGACAAACCGGCAATGCGAGTTACTTTTCCTTTTTCTCCCATGCCAATTGAGATAATATTTTTGAAATTATTGTAAAGTGAAAAAATCGTCGAATTATCCAAAATATCATTTACAAAGCAGGCAACTTTTACAATATCAGGTTTGTAAGTATAACATTTATCGACAATAGTATTGATAAAATTTTCGCTCGGAGTTTCTTTAAAATTATGATATGATATTATTATTTTACGATTTTTGTTTTTAACATGAAAAATAACTTCATTAATGAAATCGACGGAATTATTAATATCAACATCAATATAATAAGCACCCGAATCAATTGCTGTTTTCAAAGCAATAAGTCTCTCATCATCAGTAATATTAAGTTTTTTGCGATAAGTGGCAATAAGCTTGCAATCTTGCGAAAACAATTCATTAATCTCATCTTTTGTGAGTTCCATTTTATCTAAACGTAGCTCTACAAAATTTTCATTGTTGATAATTTTTTTGACTTCTTCAAATTTTTTGTTTCCAATACTTATGCAAATCATTTTTTATTTTCTTTATTTGTAAAAGAATTAGTAATATGTAAAAAGTAAATATAATTAAAAATGTTTTTATTAAACATATTATTTAATTAAAATAATTAATTTAGATTTGTAAAAAGAAGAAATGAAGAAAATATTATTATCAGTATCAATAATTTTATCGATCTTATCCTTAAAAGCACAAACAGAAGAAAAAGTAATTGTTGACAAACGGGCTCCAGAAATTACTTTTGAACAAGAGACTTATGATTTTGGGATAATAAGAAAAGGCAGTAAAGCAACAGTTGATTTCATTTTTAAAAACACAGGCAAAAAACCTTTGGTTTTAACAAATGTAAGATCATCGTGTGGTTGCACAGTTCCTACATGGCCAAAAGATCCAATTAAAAGAAAAAAATCAGGAGTAATAAGTGTTAAATATAACAGTAATATAGTTGGGAATTTTTCGAAAACCATTACCGTTTATACAAATGCCTTAGAATCTCCAATTAGGTTAAGAATTAAAGGAACAGTAGAAGCAAATTCGCAAAAAGCTGTAAAATCAAAAAAAGGTTCGTTTAAAAAGAAACAAATGAGAAACACAAAACTTAATGTTCCTCAGGAGAATTAGGAAATAAGAATTTTGAGTTACAAATCCGTAACCACGAATTAGTGATTACGGATTACTAAATAATAATCACAAATTAATAATTAACCATTAATAAAAAATTATGCCACAAATTTCAGAACGAGGAAAATTAATGCCTTCTTCACCAATTAGGAAATTGGTTCCTTATGCAGAAGAAGCGAAAAGAAAAGGTGTGAAAGTTTATCATTTGAATATTGGACAACCAGATATCAAAACACCTGTAAAAGCTATAGAAGCAGTTAAAAATATTGATGACAAAGTTATTAAATACAGTCATTCAGCTGGAAACGAAACTTACAGAAGAAAACTTACCAATTATTATCAAAATTTAGATATCAATATTGATCATAATGATATGATAATAACTACAGGTGGTTCTGAAGCTATTTCTTTTGCTCTTTTATCTTGTTTAAATCCAGGTGATGAAATTATTATACCTGAACCATTTTATGCTAATTATAATGGTTTTGCTGTTTCTGCAGGTGTTGTTGTAAAACCCATTACTGCTAAAATTGAAAATAATTTTGCACTTCCTTCAGTTAATGAGTTTGAAAAATTAATAACTCCAAAAACTAAAGCAATAGTTATTTGTAATCCAAACAATCCAACTGGTTATTTATATTCAAAAGAAGAGCTTGAAGAATTAAGAGATGTAGTTAAGAAACACGATTTATATTTAATTTCTGATGAGGTTTATCGTGAGTTTTGTTACGATGGAAACAAACATTTTTCAGCAATGAACCTTGAAGGAATTGAAAACAATGTAATATTAATTGATTCTGTTTCAAAACGCTATAGTGCTTGCGGCGTTAGAATAGGTGTGATGATAACAAAAAATAAAGAAATTATTAGCACAGCAATGAAATTTGCCCAAGCTCGTTTGTGTCCTCCTTATTTGGGTCAGGTATTGGCCGAAGCTGCAATAGATACTACTGACGAGTATTTTGAAGAAGTATATAATGAGTATATCGAGCGAAGAAATTTCATGGTTAATGCTTTAAATAAAATGGAAGGTGTTGTTTGTCCAATGCCTAAAGGGGCTTTTTATACTGTTACTAAATTACCAATTGACGATAGTGATAAGTTTTGCAAATGGATGTTAACGGATTTTACTTACAAAAATCAAACGGTTATGTTAGCTCCTGCAACAGGTTTTTACTCAACCAAAGGTCTTGGTAAAAACGAAGTGCGTGTTGCATATGTTTTAAAAATTGAAGATTTAAAAAAAGCAATGGAAGTTTTAGAACAGGCATTAGAAGAATATCCGGGAAGAACGGTTTAGAATATAATATTAGTTAATTGAAAAATGACATATCATATAGGTATGTCATTCTTTTTTAACTAAATTTGATTAATACATTTACTTGCTTCAAGCAGTTTATTCCTATCGCCAACATCAAACCATAAAGACTTATCGTGATTAAATGCCATAATTTTATTAGTGGCTGCAAGTTTAAGATAAACATCAACTATTGAAAATTTACCTTTCTCATTTATTTGTTTAAATATTTCAGGATTAATTACATGAATACCGCTAAAAGCAAACGGTGTAAGTTTAAAATTTGTTTCTTTTGCTATTTTAATTTCGTTAGTTTTAGTGTTTTTCCAAGCACAAAGTGACTTGTCTTCATCAAATAAAAAGTAACGCGATGAGTTTCTGTTTCTAACAGCCAGAGTGGCAATAGCATCAGACTTAATATGTTTGTTATACATTTCTGATAAATTAATATCTGAAATTACATCAACATTATGAACCAAAAAAGCTTTGTTGTCGTTAAAAAACCAGCTAGCTTTTTTTAGTCCGCCGCCAGTGTCAAGAATAGCACCACTTTCGTCAGAAATAGTAATATTAGTATTGAAATTATTGTTTTTTTTCAAAAAATCAATAATCATATCTGAAAAATGATGCACATTGATAATTATATCATTAAAGCCAAAAAATTTCAATCTGTTTATAACGATTTCGAGCAGTGTTGTGCCATTAATTTCAACCAGAGCTTTTGGTTTGTTATTTGTTAAAGGTTGAAGTCGTGTGCCAAAACCTGCGGCAAAAATCATCGCTTTCATTATTTTTTAGTTATTTCTAAATTTAAATTTCAAACACCCTAACTGACTATAATTAAGTGAAACCTGGCAGGTTTGTTTTATAACTATCACAGGGATTTCTCATATTCTTGTCAATTAATTATAGAAACCTGCCAGGTTTATTTAATTCGTAACTTTAAACTCCCAACCCCCAACTATCTATAACCGTATGATGAAGAACAACATTTACATTATATTTATTCTCAATATGTTTTGCAAGATTTTCAGCACAAAAAACCGAACGATGTTGCCCACCTGTACAGCCAAAATTAATCATCAGATTTAAAAAATTTCTTTCTATATATTTGTCAACCGACGAATCGACAATAGAATAAACGTCATCTAAGAAATTGAATATTTTTTTATCTTTTTTAAAGAAATCAATTACTTGTTTGTCTTTTCCTGTTAGTTGTTTATATTCATCATATCTACCGGGATTAGAATTTGCACGACAGTCAAAAACAAAGCCACCGCCGTTTCCTGAAATATCAATAGGAATGCCATTTTTGTATGAAAAACTTGTAATTGTAACTGTAAGTTTGTCTGACTTTTTAATATCTTGTTTAAAGGTAAGCTCTTTTGAATTTACTATTTGATTAAGTACATTATTCAAGGCAGGTAATTGAACAGGTATATTAATTTTTTTCAACACATGTTTAAGGTTTTCAATAGCAAATGGAATACTTTGAATGAAATATGATTTTTTTTCGTAAAAACCTCTGTAACCATAAGCTCCTAGTACTTGAATAATTCTAATTAGAACATACGCATTATAAAATTTAACAAATTCTTTTTCGTTAATATTTATTATGGTTTTTGTTTTGCAAATATAATAATTAAGCAACTCGTCTCTAATATTTTGAGGTAAATCGGCTTTAGCCTGATATAGCAAGGAAGCTAAATCGTATTGTAACGCACCTTTTCTACCTCCCTGATAATCAATAAAATAAGCGGAATTATTATAGAGCATTATATTTCGAGATTGAAAATCGCGATACATAAAGTAATTGCAGTCTGTTGTAAGCAAATAGTCAGCAAGATTATTAAAATCGTCTTCAAGTTCCTGCTCATCAAAATTGATTTTTGCTAATTTCAAGAAATAATATTTAAAATAGTTCAAATCCCAAATAATTGATTGCTTGTCGAATGATTCCCGAGGATAACAAACTTTGTAATTAATGTTTTTGGAAGCAGTAATCTGAAATTTTATTAGTTGGTCTATAACATCTTTGTAAGTAATTAAAATTTGATTTTCTGTTGTTCCTTTTTCGTGAATAAAATTAAAGAGAGTGTAATCGCCAAGATCCTGAATTAAATAAATGTTGTTAGATAAATCTGCATCGTAAATTTGAGGAACATTTAATTTGTTGTTTAAAAAGCTCTTAGAGAAATCAATAAATGCAATATTTTCTTTTTTATTAATATTAAAAACACCAATAGCAGTTTTATTTTCACTAGTTATTCTATAATATATTCGGTTTGAGCCCGATTGTGGTAATTTGTATGAACTGATTGATTTTTCACCTGCCCATTTTGTAAATAATGAGATTAAACCAGATAGGTGTCTATTAGTGCTTATCATATTTTTTTACACAAATTTAATTAATTTTTTCAACTAGTTTACGTATATTTACTTAATTATTAATTGGTGATTGGTGTAGGGTGATTCGTAATTATTAATTATTATACATGAAGAAGTTATTTTTATTATTTTTATTTATTACAATATTTTTTGTTTCGTATGTAAATGCACAGAGGCAAAATTTGCAATTTGATCAAATTACTAATAAAAGCGGTAGATCGTTAGGCTTTATTACCGGTATAGTTCAAGATAGTCAGGGCTTTATGTGGTTTTCAACACGTAGTGGATTATTTCGCTACGATGGCTACGATTATAAATTATTTAAAAAAAACCCAAAAGATTCTACTTCATTACCTCACAATGATATTGCAAATATTTATTATGATAAATCTGGCATTTTATGGTTACTTCATTACGACCAATATTTTCCTTTTAAGGATGAAAAAATAAATTTTGAGTATGATACAATCACAAAACAGCATTTCGATTTACAAGCAAAAATTATTGAAGATAATCATAATAACCTTTGGATTGGTCCCAGCCCAAAAGGATTACTGAAATATAATAAAACAAGCAAACAGTCGGAATATTTTATAAAATCTTTAGCTCAATATTCACCACAATCATTGTCTTATATTGATTCTTTTATTGTTTCAAAAACCGCTTCATGCAAGCTAATTGAGATGGGAAATAATGTAGACACAACTGATACTTTTGAATTAAAAGAAGATAAAGATATATTAGTTGTTTCGGCAGGCGAAGCAGATAATAGCACTTTGTACGATTACGGTTTTATAAGCCAAAACAAAGATACTCTTTGGCAAATGAGCTATAAAAAACTTAAATATGCAGGTGGTTCAACAAAGAATAAAATTCAATTTGATTTAATAAAATTGAAAAAAGGTAAATATAAATTAAACTATAAATCAGATAATTCAAATTCATCAGAGAAATGGGATGGAGCAGCTCCAGATAAAATTAATTTTTATGGGATACAATTATTTTGTTTGTCGTCAAGTCAAAAGGAATATTTAAAACAAAATGTTATTAAAGATTATTACCCCAAAAATTATATTTCTTCAAATTCAATAAAAGATTTTTTAATTGATAACACAGGCAGTTTTTGCTTTCTTTCTGATAAAGGAATTAGCAAATATGTAGCTGGAAAAAATACTTTTGTTAATTATAATATAGATTATTGTGAGTTATTCAACTGTGACTTTGATAGTCCCTATTTAGTGTTTTTTCAAGATAAAGATAATGATTTCTGGATTGGTACGAATAACGGATTAATTAAGTATAATCAGGAAAAAAATATTTTTCGGGTATTTAAAAATACTAAAACAAAATCTGTTTTGACAAGCAACTCAATTTACACTATTTATCAAGACAATGATGGTGATATTTGGGTTGGAACGGATAAAGGATTAAATATTTATGATAAGAAGAAAGATGTATTTTATAAATATACAGCAGATAATGATAACAGATTGTATGACAATAAAATAATTAAGTTTTATGATGACATTTCAAGTAACTTATGGGTAGCTACTTTTGAAGGACTTAATAGATTAAAAAAATCACGTTTTAAACATTATAATCTTGATATTGAGAGATATGCTAAGTACCCTGTTTGTATTGATAAGAAAAAAACAATTTGGTATCGTGGGAATGATAATAATCTTTTGAGTTATAATCTAAAATCAAAAATAATAAGGAAGTTTCCAATTAGTAAGAATTATTTTAATTATGACAATATTTTTAATGTTAGAGATTATTTTTTTAATGATATTTTTGAGGACAGCCAATTTAATTTATGGATTTCACTTGATAACAGGTTAATTAATTTTAACAGGATATCTAAAAGAGTAACCGATAGCGTGAAAATTAATGCTGTAATAGTGAACGAAGACAGCATTAAAAATAAGATTTGTACAATAGAAGAAGATTTATATAACAACCTATGGCTGTTTTCGTTAAATGGAATATATCATTATAATAGAATAAAGCATAAATTGACTGATTTTGTTAGTTTTAATCTTAAATATGAAGATATTTTTGAAGTAGATAAAAAGTTTATCAAGTTTGTTCTTTTAACTAAGAAGGGAGACTTTTTAATTAGAACAACTAATGGAATTTATAAATTTAATCCCAAGCAAAAAAAGATAAAACTGCTTCTTAAGTTCGACGAAGAGATAAAATCAACATCCTTAACTGAAGGGAATATTTATCAAGCTTACAACGGAAATATTTGGATTGCTGCTTTGCCAAATTTATATGAGTTTGACAAGAATTTAAAACTTCATACATACAAGGTTAATGATTCTCCTGATTTGGGATTTTGTAATATTTATCAAGATAAAGACAGCTTAATTTGGATATACACTAACAATGGACTTTTTAAATTTATTAAAAAAAATCAGGAATTTATTCATTATTCAATCGATGATGGCTTAGTTGATAATAGCATAAACGGAATGATTGATGACGGCCGTAATAATTTGTGGATTACAAGTTTAAAAGGCTTAACCAAATTTGAGAAAAGCGATGAAAAATGTGTTAATTTTTTTCGTGCTTCTGATTTTATGTCTTATTATTTTTTAGGCAATCCCGCTAGATTTAAATCGCCAAAAGGGGAAGTTATTTTATTTACAAACAAAGGTTTTTTAAGCTTTTTCCCAGATAGCATCAATTATAAGAAACCAAATATTGTTGTCGATAATTTTACTTTATTTGGGAAAGAATATAAGTTTGATAGTTTAATATATCAAAAGAAAAATATCAAATTAAAATTTAATCAGAATTTTCTGGCCTTTGAATTTTCTGCTTTAGATTATACAGATCCGTCAAAAAACAAATATTCGTATTTTCTTGAGGGATTAGATGTTAAGTGGACACACTGTGATGCAAACAATCGCAAAGCAACATATACAGGTTTGCAACCGGGAGATTATGTGTTTAGACTAAAAGGTTCAAATAGCGATAATGTTTGGAATGATGAAGTAACAAAAATATGCGTTATTATTACCCCACCATGGTGGAGAACAACAGTAGCTTATATTCTTTATTTTCTCATAGCATTATTCGCATTATATATGTTTATTCATATTAGAGAAAAGAAATTGATTAAAGAGAAAATGATTCTTGAGCAAAAAGTTGTGGAACGTACCGCTGAAGTTGTAAAACAAAGAGACCAAATTTCTGAACAAAAAAAAAGTATAACAGATAGTATTCAATATGCAAGTAGAATTCAAAGGGCCTTATTGCCCTCTAAAGAATATAGAGACGAAATATTACCCGAGCATTTTATTTTATTCCGACCACGCGATATTGTAAGTGGCGATTATTATTGGATGAAGCAGAAAAACGGCAAAACAATTGTTGTTGCTGCAGACTGCACCGGACATGGTGTGCCCGGAGCTTTTATGAGTATGCTAGGTGTTGCTTTCTTAAACGAAATTGCTAACAGAGATGATGTTAATGATGCAAATGAAATATTGAACAGTTTGCGTAACCATGTAATTAAAGCTTTGCACCAAACAGGCAAAGAAGGTGAATCAAAAGACGGAATGGATATTGCACTGTGTGTTATTGACGCTGATAGAAAAAAAATGCAATTTGCTGGTGCATACAACCCTTTATATCTTATCAGAAATAATGAATTAATACAGGTTAAAGCCGATCGTATGCCAATTGGATTTTATTTTAAAGAAGCAAACGATTTTAAAAACAATGAAGTTGAGTTAGAGAAAGATGATAAATTATATATTTTTTCTGATGGATTTGCCGATCAGTTTGGAGGAGAAACAGGTAGGAAATTTATGTCTAAGAAATTTAAACAATTGCTCACAGAGATTAATAACAAGCCAATGAGCGAACAACATGATATTTTAGATTCGACAATTGACAATTGGAGAGGTGATATTGAACAAATAGATGATATAATAATTATTGGTTTAAAAATATAATTTTCTTTAATTGATTACTTAACATTTTTTTGAAAAATTTGTTATTCAATAAGCTTATTGTCTCGTCTGAAAATATTCAAAATTCGTTCATCGTTACGATTATCTGGAATATTTGTGCCTTGAATTTGTCCTCCTAATCGAACTCGTAACTCATTAAACAGAATTATTGGATCAATTACTACCCAATTACAACTCGCTGATGAATACCCCGGCCAAAAATACCCGGTATATATCAAATTGTTATTTGCCTTTATTGCAAAAGCCACTCCGGAAACAGGAAATTCCATATTTTTAATTGATTGTTCCATATTTTCCGATATTTTAAAAATATAATTTTCCGAATCGTAAGATACAAAGTCCGAATATCTAATTAATGGGTTTTCATTTGTGATAACAGTAGATGAATCAATTTGTGCTGTGTTCTCAACGGTTTCGAATGATTTCAAGAGATATAAGTCCACATTACCTGAAATAAGATTCGAATCTTCATCTTTATCACAAGCAATAAATACTAAAGAAAAGACTGAAATTAGTGCAAAAAGAATGATCTGTTTTTTCATATCAATAATAATTATGTTTTTATTATGAATAGACGCATAAGACTGATTTCTGGTTGCGTAATTAGGTTTTGATGAAAAGGCAAAAATATAAAATCTATTAATTTCGAATTTATAATGAATAGAAATATGCGATATTATCCAATTATTTCAATTTATTATTAGTAAAAATTATTTAGCAAAAACAAAATAATATCGTAAATTGCATTTATAAAAAAAAAATGCTTTAATAATTTATTACTAAAATTTTTAATCCATGAAAACAAATTCTAACTTATTGTATCTTTTGTTGTTAGGCTTAATAATCCAATTTTTTTCTATGCCCGCCTATTCTCAAACTTATGAGGAGTACTTAAAACAACAAAAAAAAGAATTTGCTGATTACAAGCAAAAAGAAAAAGAAAATTTTACAAAATTTGTAAAAGAACGCGATGAGTATATTCAAAAATTAGATAAGGAATACTCAGACTATCTAAAACAGGAATGGAAAAAATACGATTTGTTTATTAATAAAAAACCACCAGAAAAACCTAAGCCTGTTGCAAAACCAGTTTATAAAGCCGATCAAGCAGCAAAAGTTGTAAATACTGTTAAACTTGAAAAGCCGGTAGTAAAACCTAAAGTACAAGTTGCTCCAAAGTTACCGATTGTTCAAAAGAGCGAAGCCGAAAAGTTCCCAACACGACATAAACAATTTCGTTTTTATGGTGAAAATGTAGCCTTTGACTATGACCAAAAATTTATTAGCACTTTCCCTTCAAACATATCTGAGCAACTTATTAGTGAGAATTGGGATAAGATGTCAAAAATTAATTATAATCACTTAATTAACAAAATGTTGCAATATAAAACAGATATGAACCTAAACGATTGGGGATATTATTTGTTGATTAAAAAGGCTGCAAATCAGATTTCTCCCGGCTCAAAAAATGCAGCAACATTTATTGAATGGTTCTTATTAATTAAATCAAATTACAAAGCAAGACTCGCATACAAAAATACTTCTCTCTATCTTTTATTACCTTCAGTAAATAATATTTATGGAGTGTCATTTTTTACTTTTAACAACGTAAAGTTTTATTTAATTGACGCAAAACAAAAAGATGTTTTTACTTATAAGAAAGATTTCCCTGAAGCAAATATTATTATGGATTTAGATATTAACAGTCCAATTAATACTGCTGAGAATATTAGAGAGAAAAGTTTAAATTTCAACTATCTGGGTGAAGACCATACAATTAAAGTGAAATATAATCAAAATTCAATTGATTTTTATAAAGATTATCCTTTGTCAGATATAAAAGTATATTTTGATGCTGCTGTATCAACAATTACGAAAGAGACATTAGCAGAGCAATTGCTACCGTTAATAAAAGATAAATCAGAAAACGAAGCGGTTAGTCTTTTATTAAATTTTGTACAAACAGCCTTTGCCTATAAAACAGACCAACAACAGTTTGGTAAAGAAAAATTTTATTTTCCTGATGAACTGTTTTATTATCCATATTCTGATTGTGAAGACCGCTCTGTTTTATTCTCATATCTTGTAAGACAATTGTTAGATATGGATGTTATTGGACTAAATTATCCCGGGCATATGTCAACGGCTGTGAAATTTAGTGAAAAAGTTGAAGGCGATTATGTAGACTATAAAGGGCAAAAATATATTATTTGCGATGCTACTTATATTAATGCTCCAATAGGAAGAGTAATGCCACAGTTTAAAGATGTTGCAGCCAAAGTAGTTGTGTTAAATAATCATAAGAATTTAGCTGAGAAGAAAAGAAAAATTTGGGATTTAGTTTACAAAGCTGGAGGAAATCATGGTAGCAATGGACAGGATATTGTGTTTGACAAAGAAGGAAACGCATATGTAACAGGTTACTTTAATGGCGAAGCAAGCTTTGGGACTCATAACTTAAAATCAACAAACAATACTAACGATATTTTTATTGCTAAATATGACAATAAAGAAAATGTTGCTTTTGCTTATAAAGTTGGCGGAAAAGGAAATGACATTGCCTATGGTATTGAATTAGCTAACGATAAGTATTTTTATGTAACAGGCTCGTTTAATAAAGATATTAAATTTGGAAGTCATATTTTGAAAGTTAAAAATTTTGGCGATGTATTTATTGCAAAACTTAGTGCTAAAGGAGGTTTAAAATGGGTTAGTCAGGCTGGCATTGAAGCATTAGACAGTGTTAATAATATGTTTATGGCAAGTTTTACATCTGATGGCAAGCGAATTTCTTATAAGGTGTATAGCGAATCTGAGAATTTTAATAATTATGGAGTTTCAATTGATTCTTTAGGAAATTCTTATGTAACAGGTTCGCTTACAGCTACAACTGGACTTAGTGTGAGCAACTTGGCTTTTAATGACTATACTGCATTTAATCCTGTGGCAAGTTTAAAAACTGAAAATGATAAGTTAATTGCTAATAAGTATAACAAGTCAATTGCTGGTTTGTTTGCAGTTATTCACTTAATTAATAATAGTGGAATATCTCTACCCGGAAAAATGGCTCAAGATGCTCTAAATAAATACAACCCCAGTTTTAAGAAAGCATCTCCAAATATATACAGCAATATTGGAAGAGTGCAGTTTCTAAAAAATTCTCAGGGAGTTGTTACTATTCGTACAGATAATAGTAAAGCTGTTTATTTCGATGCCGTTAAAATTAGTAATAATTCAAAATTTAAAGTTTCAGCCTATAATAGCGGTAATGCAGTAATCAATATATTATCAGGCATAAGTGTTGGAAAAGCTATTATTTGGTATGATTTGAACTTTATTAAATTATTAAAAGACAGTGGTGATGTTGTTTTTGATTATGACAGTGACCATACTCAGAAAAAAGTAAACATTGGTCGTGATATTTTAAAATAACAAATATTAGTCTGTAGTATTGAACATTGATTACTTTAAAAAAGGTAAATAGAAATATCTATTTACCTTTTTTTTTATAATTTTATATAAAATATGATTCCATTAACATTAAAAGACTTAGATTTTTTTTAAAATTGGTTTACTCAATATGTAAACAGTTTTAATTCAGATGATGAAGTTTTACAAAAGAATATTGATATTTAGGATTTATCAAAAGGGATATATCTGATAAAACTAAAAAGATTGTAAAGGAATACCGTTTTTATAAAATCAATTCATTAATTTAAAAATCGTAAAATGCAACTTCTCTTTTTTTGGTGTCGCATTTTGCGACACCAAGTTGGGGCGGTAGAAGAAAACTACCGTATGCTTTTACGGAGCATGGAATACTTATGCTAGCAAATGTACTTAAAAGTGAAAGAGCAATAAAAATGAGTATCCTAATTATTGAAGTTTTTGTAAAAATTCGGGAAATGTTACTAACTCATAAAGATGTTTTATTAAGACTTGAGAAAATTGAACAAACTATTACAGAACATGATAGTAATATTTATGAAATTTTTGAGTACCTAAAACAATTAGAACAAGCCAAACAAGAGCAATTAAATCAGAAGAATAGAAAAAAAATTGGGTTTAAAATCATGAAAATTCGTAATATCCGTTGCACCGCTTGGAGCGGTTCCACGGTAGTGTCCGTGCAACGGCTTTTTTGCCGTGGAACGGGTTGGAACGATATCCGTTGCTGTGTCGAACTTTTTTATCTTTTAAAGATCAAATTAATAAATTATAAATAAGTTAGTTGTAAATTTGATCCAAAATATATACAAATCGTTAATTGACTGAAATTTGAAATTAAAAAATTAAAATTTTGCTACAAGAAGAATTCTTTTATAATTTCAAGTTCCAAATTTCAATTAGTCTGGAATATTAGAGAATAATTGAAAGAAGTTAACTATTATTATTTGATTTATAAAAATCATAAATATTTTTTATTACTTTACAAAGGCAAATAGAACTATCTATTTACCTTTTTCATATATAATTTTATATAAAATATGGTTCCATTAACATTAAAAGACTTAGCTTTTTATAAAAATTGGTTTACTCAATATGTAAACAGTTTTAGTTCTGAGGATAAGGTTTTACAAAAGAATATTGATATTAAAAAAATTCATACTTATAATGTTTGCAAAGCAATAATTGAAATTGGGAAAAGCATTAATCTTACACAAAATGATTTATATTTGGCTGAGCTTATTGCTTTGTTTCATGATATAGGACGTTTCGAACAGTTTGCACGATATCGTACTTTTGTAGATAGTAAATCGGAAAATCATGCTATTCTTGGTATTAATGTGTTAAGAGAAAAAGAAGTATTTAAAAATTTAAAAGATTCTACTTCCGATTTTATTTTGCGTTGCATATTATATCACAATAAACTTGATTTGCCAAAAAATGAGTCAGAGAAATGTCTGTTATTTACTAAACTCATTCGTGATGCAGATAAAAGTGATATTTTTCGTGTAGTTACAGAATATTATTCACGTCCTGAAAAAGAAAAAAATCCTGCAATTGAACTTGATTTACCCGATAGTGATGAGGTATCTGAAAAAGTGTTAAATGATTTAATGCATGGGCGATTGGCAAAACTTGAAGATTTAAAAGCAACTAATGATTTTAAACTCTTGCAAATTGGTTGGGTATTTGACATTAATTTTATGCATACTTACAAAATTATTGATGAGAATAAATATTTAAAAATTATTTTCGATTATTTACCTAATAATAACAGAATTAATGAACTGCAAAATGCTATAAATGAGTTCGTTTCTTTACAATTCGAAAAAAAAGACAATAAATTTGTTGTATTATAGTTTCTAATGATATAAAAAAGAAATATTGTTGATAATCTATTTAAATTAAAAATCATGAAGAAGCTATTTTTTATTATTCCTATTATCTTATTAATTTCGTGTAACCAACAGAAAGTTGAACAACTGCAAGTGAAAAATGACAGTCTTGCTGTAGCTTCTCAGCAGAAAGATTCTTTAATTACTGATTTTGTTAAGTCCTTAAATGATATTTCCGATAATCTCGACCAGATAAAGGAGAAAGAAAAGATTATTGCTTTAAACACTCAAAGAAATGTAGAGTTAAATAAGAATGTGAAAGATAAAATTTCAGATGATGTAAAGTCAATTTATGATATGATGATTAGAAATAAAAATTTAATTGCATCATTAAGTAAAAAATTAAAAACCTCGAATCTTAAAATGAAACAATTTCAAATTATGATTGAACGCTTAAAAAAAGATTTGCAACAGAAAGACGCTGAGATAAAAGTTTTACGAAATAAACTATCTGGACTAAATATCGAAATTGACAGTTTAAATTTAGCTATTGATACTTTGTTTTTTCAAAACACTCAAAAGACTAAAGTTATTGTAGAGCAAAAGAATGAATTAAATACTGCATATTATGTTTTTGGTACTGACAAGGAATTGAAGGAACAGAAAATTATTTCAAAAAAAGGTGGATTTGTAGGAATAGGAGGAGTGCGAAAACTTATGCATGATTTTAATAAAGATTATTTTACTAAAATAGATATTTCAGAAACAAAAACTATTGAAATATTTATGAGAAAAGCGAAAATAATAACCAATCATCCTTCAGATTCATATAAGATTTATGGTGAAGAAAAAGTTGACAGTTTGGTAATTATTAATTCCAAAAAATTCTGGAGCGTATCAAAATACCTTGTGATTAAAGTTAAATAGTATCTGTACAAAAATTAGCATTATTCGTCATTGTGAGGAGAAACGACGAAGCAATCCATTGATTTACAGATTGCTTCACTTTGTTCGCAATGACGAATAATAATAAATGACTTAGTTTTCGTTCAAGTACTATATATTAAAAAAAGTAAGCGTTTCTTAGTTGTCATACAAACATTAAATAATTATTTTACAAGAAAATCGAGCATAATTTTATCTTCGATTGATGCTTGAAGTCGGTCGTTAATTTTCACAGAACCAACACCTGAGGGGGTTCCTGTGAAAATTAAATCGCCCATTTTAAGGGTGAAAAATTTTGACACATGAGCAATAATCTCCTCAAAAGAAAAAATCATTTCTTTGGTGTTAGACTTTTGTATAGTTTTATTGTTTAAATTCAATTCGAAATTAATTCCATTAATATTTTTAAATTCCGATTTGTTTATAAATTTACTTATTGGAGCTGAACCATCAAAAGCTTTTGCTTTTTCCCATGGCAAACCGTTTTTTATTGCATTTTGTTGTATGTCGCGAGCGGTAAAGTCAATACCAATTGCGATTTCATCGTAGTAACGTGGGGCAAATTTAGCTTGAATATTTTTCCCCAGTTTGCAAATTTTTATTACAATTTCTGTCTCATATTCTATTCTGTTTGAAAAATCAGGATAGTAAAAAGGATGATTGTTTCTAATTAATGCTGTTTCAGGTTTTAAAAAAAATAAAGGTTCTTTTGGTTTCTCATTCTTAAATTCATTAATATGGTCAACATAATTTCGACCTATGCAGATTATTTTCATTTTTTTTATTTTGATTAAAACGTCAAAAATACAAAAATATTAAAAAGTTTATACTTTCACGCTCGAACTGTCTTGATTTCTTTTTTGTGCAACTTTATATTATAAACAATTCAGCAACCAATAATCAATATTCAACAATCAATGACTAAATACCCCAGAAACTTTAAACTTTAAATTTTAAACTTTATACTTTCTACTAATTAACCCATCCCGAAGGATAGCCATAAACATGAACAATGTCAATTGCATTCGAGCGAGATATGCTTCCCGGATTAATTCCTAGTTTACTTTCAGGAATTTCAACTTGTAGTTTTTTATAATATTCTTCCCAGGCACTAAAGGTTTTGTTTGTTTCTGGGTCTTTAAAAGTCATGGGGTATAGTTTAAATATTGGTTCGTTATTGTATGAAAATATTTCATAAATAAGTTCAGAACAATAATAAGTGCTATCATCCATAATATAAATATCATCGTAGGGTTTGCCTATTAATTTAGTGGCTTTTGCAATTGCAGAGTTTATGCTATTAAAATATTTTGGTGTAATTCTGCCTACAACTACTTTAGGTTTATTTTTTGAATTAAAGCTACGATTTAAGAATGTGTCAATAGGAGTAAGGCTCACCCCTTTTGAGATTGCTTCAATAACACACAAAATATTTTTATTATTTTCGACTACAAGGCCAACGTGAGAAAAATTTGCTCCTTTATAACCTTTGGTTACTTTCTCAATTGCATTGCATAATGAGCCACAGTCGAGATCTTGAAACAATATATCTCCTTGTTTTAGTTTAAAGTTCTTTGAGCTAATATCATTGTTAGAACAAGAAACTAAAATTGAGACAACAACTAAAAATAAAAGGAAATGAATTTTTGAAAGATTGTTTTTCACTCTTCTATGAATTAACAATTGAAAAAATATTTTTTGTAATTAATAAATTACATTTTTTTAAATTTCGGTTTTTTTCTAGCAGCTTTGTGTCCTATTAAGATACTTGAACAACCGGCAATATCACCATCACCTTCGGGAACTATAATTTTAACAATTAAAACCTGAGTCTTCTTAATTTTTTTATCCCAAAAAGGCTTGCTGCTGTTTATGCTACTGTATATAGATTCTGTTTCAATATATTTTTTTGTTCCCCATATTGTATCATATAATGTTTTTGATCCGTTTTCAATATAATCGCCCCATTCATCGAGAACTAATTCTCCATGTTCATCTTTTTGATATATAGGTACTTCTTCACTTGTAATTTGTTTAATAATTTTTTTTCGTTTTTTTATTTGTTTAATAATTTTAAGTTCAACTTGACCTAAAGTAGGATCGCAAGCTGCAAAAATTCTGTAATCTTGACCAGAATAAACAACAATTTTTAAATTTACAGTATCTCCCGGAGACAGTAATGAATAACTAGATTGTCCTCGATAATCATAATTGCCAAGATCTTTTTTGTCGTAAAATCTTTTTTTATCACATCTTTGTGAAAAAGAAGAACTTGAAATATTGAGTAAAAATATTGTTAAGAGAAATATTTTTAAAATTAATTTTGTTTTCATTTTTTTTAATTTTATTCCCGTTTATACGGAATTGAACAATAAAATATTATTCTAGATTAGTTATTATTTAACAAATTCATTTCTTATTTGTTTTATTTTATTAGCAATTTCTGTAAATTGTTCTTGAGTGATAATTACATCGGTATTATCATAAAGTTTATCGAAAGATGTTTCAAGCTCGGTTAGTTTATCTAACAATTGTTGAGTGTTTTTGTCTCTATGGAGTGATTGAAATGAGCCAATTAAATTTTCTAATAATAATTGCTGTTCAGCTATTCTGATAACAATTTTGTTTTCCGCAGAAAATTTTTCAACTGAATTAACAGCTATATGTAAACTCTCGAGCCAACCGCCGGCTAATATTATTGATAATTTTTTATTTTCTCCAAGGTCTTCAAGATAAGTACAAGCATCCCAGTAGGCATCCATTGTTATTTGATATAATGAATCTGTTTTATATTGATTTTTTTCAATTCGTTTTACTATTATTTCATTAAAACCTTCGTTTAAGCCTAAGTCTTCTCCTAAGTTTTTGGTTGTTTTAAAATAAACAAAAGTCTCTTGAGGCTTTCCAAAAACTGTGCAATAAGCTAAATCTGAAGCATAAATACCGAAATTTATTAATTTACTAAAATTGGTATAATAGTTAGTCGAATTTTCCGGTGAGTTTAATACACTTTTTTGATATTGAGCATTGTTATCATATAAAAAGACAAATAACTCTACGGGCGATGGTAATTTAAAAATAGTTTTTTTATTATTTGTCTGCTCTGAAATAGACTTGTCTTTGTTTTTCTTTTTTTCTGAGTTTTCATTAACACAAGAACTAATAATTACTAGTCCAATTAAAAGAAGAAAAATTCTGCTTAATTTTAATATCTGTTTCATATTTTAATATGTTTTATCATTTAAAAACAAATTTACTAAATTTAATTACTTTAAAAAAAATATTTGTTTGTTGTGTTAAAAAATATTTGAAAAACAACAGCAACAAAATAAAATTTTACATTAAGTATGTATATTTTTTTAAATTTTCGTTATTTTATATTGATAAAAATCAATAATATCTTACTTTCGTAAAAATGAATTTATAAAGAAAATAACAAATGGAAATAATTGATTGGATAATTATAATAATTTATTTTATAATTAGCTTAGGAATAGGTTTTTATATGTTCAAAAGGGCGAGCAAAAGCACCACGGATTTTTTTATAAGCGGTAGAAAATTACCTTGGTATATTGCAGGAACAAGCATGGTAGCAACAACCTTTGCCGCCGACACTCCTTTAGCTATTACTGAGTTGGTTGCACAAAATGGTATTGCAGGCAATTGGTTGTGGTGGAATATGCTGTTTGGCGGTATGTTAACAGTTTTCTTTTTTGCTCGTTTATGGCGACGTGCAGGTATAATGACCGACTGTGAATTTGTAGATATTCGTTACTCTGGTAAAGTGGCAAATTTTTTACGCGGTTTTAGAAGTATATATATTGGCGTATTTATGAATGTTATTGTTATGGCATGGGTTAATCTGGCTATGGTTAAAATTCTAAAGGTTATGTTTCCCGAATTAACAGTTTTTGGACTTGCCGAATTTTCAATTTTAGGATTACAATTTTCTCCGCATTTATTAGTCGTTGCTGGTTTAATGGTTTTTATTGCATTCTATTCTTCTTTGTCAGGAATGTGGGGTATTTCATTTACCGATACTTTTCAGTTTGTTGTTGCCATGGCAGGTTGTATTATTCTTGCAATTTTTGCTGTTAATCATGCCGATATTGGAGGTGTTGCAGGTTTAAAAGAAAAATTACCCGAATGGGTATTTAATTATGTTCCTGACTTTGGGAAATCAAGTGGTGATTATTCCCAATCAGGAGGATTATTAAAAATGGGAGTTACTGCATTTGTGGCTTATTTAGGTGTTCAATGGTGGGCAAGTTGGTATCCGGGAGCTGAACCGGGGGGCGGAGGATATGTTGCTCAAAGAATGATGTCGGCTAAAAATGAAAAACATTCTTTGCTGGCAACTTTATGGTTTCAAATTGCACATTTTGCTTTGCGTCCATGGCCATGGATTATTGTTGCATTAGTTGCTTTGGTTTTATATCCAAACGAACCCGATAAAGGTGCTACTTATGTTATGGTAATTAGAGATATTATGCCCGCAGGTTTATTAGGATTATTAATGGCGGCTTTTTTTGCTGCATATATGTCAACAATTGCTTCTCAAACGGTTTGGGGTACTTCATATATTATTAATGATTTATATCGTCCATTTGTTAAGCCTAATGCCGACGAGAAATTTTATGTTAAGGTATCAAGAATTACTACTATTTTATTAATAATTCTCTCATTAATTGTTACCACTCAATTTGACCAAATTAGCGATGCATGGAAATTTATTCTCTCGTGTAGCGGTGGAATTGGTTTAGTATTGATTTTTAGATGGTTCTGGTGGAGAATTAATGCATGGTCTGAAATTTCTGCAATGATTGCTCCATATTTTATTTATCCTATTTTAAAATATAAATATAATATGCCTTTCGAAGAAAGCCTTATTATTATTGTTGTTTGGTCAACTATTGTTTGGATTACCGTTACATTTTTAACAAAACCCACAAAAGAAGAAAAATTAAAAGAATTTTATAAAAAAGTACATACAGGAGGTATAGGTTGGAGACATATATCGAAAGATATGCCTGATGTAAAAGGAGATACGGGATATCTGTATTTATTCATTAATTGGATTGCCGGTTGTATAATGGTTATGTCTTGTTTGTTTGGTATTGGTAACATAATTTTTGGTGAGTTTATCACAGGTTTCATTTGTATAGGAATAGCAATTGTTGCCGGAGCTATTATTTATTATAATCTTTCAAAAATTGGATGGAAAAAAGTTATTGACTAATTAGCTGAGTTTTATTTTTAACTAATTAATATTATTATGAGCAATAATATTAAAAATAAGCATGTAAAGATTATTGTTTCGGGAAGAGTTCAGGGAGTTGGTTTTAGGTATCAAACATATCAGGAAGCTATTAAAAATAATGTTTTCGGATTTGTAAAAAATCAACTTGACAGAAGTGTATTAATTGAAGCCGAAGGTGATGAGTGTAATGTAGATATGTTTATTGAATGGTGTAAATATGGACCTTCTTTTTCCAGGATTGATAATATTAAAGTTGTTGATTTGCCTTTTGAGAATCTTGATAAGTTTATTATTAAGTAGGAAAACCTTCCACTGCTCTTTCGGATTTGTAATCTGAAAGTCTTAATATTCAACTTGTTAGTTCGGGATTACAAATTCCGAACAGCAATAGTTAATTATTTATTGTTATTAATTATTTTATCTGTGCCACGGCAATTAAAAAAAAGTTTTGCACAAGCACGAGCATCAGAAAGTGCTTCGTGATGTTGTAACTTAATATTATCAACGGCACAACATTCGTTAAGTTTGCCTGATGGGTATTTATTATTTGCCCTACATAGTTTCATTGTGCATTCCCAACGGTCGGAGAGTTTGAGTTCAGAATAATTAAGGTCATTTAAAGCCATTGTTTTTTGCAATACACTTCTGTCAAAGGATTCGTTATGGGCAACTACAATTTTACCTTGCAAACGTTTTTTTATTTCGGGATAGATTTTTTTAAATTCGGGTGCATTTTGTGTGTCTTCTTCGGTAATTCCATGCACTTGAACGTTGTGCCAATTATATTCGTTGTTTGGTGGTTTTATAAGAGTGTAATATTCATCTGTTATTATACCGTTTTCAACACTTACAATACCAACTGCACAGGCTGAATTTCTACTACCGGTTGCTGTCTCAAAGTCTATTGATGCGAATGTCATAATGTGTGTAATTTTTGTTTAGATAGTTTAAACTCTTAATGTGTAATAATATCAATAACTTTAAATTGTACTTTTATTTAAGATATCATAGGCATTAGTACCCTCATTAAAAAGTAAATCAATAATGCTAAGGTTAGGAATAAATCCGTGTTTCTCGGCAAAAACCTGGTAGTATTCAACCATAGTAAATTCATCATCGGGTTTTGAAAGTCTTTTTTTAGGATTTATGATTTCTCTAAAATCCTTAATATCGCAATTTTTATTATATGAATTTGTGTAAGTAAGGCTTGTGTCAATTTCAAGCAAGTTTAAAACAACTTGTTGAATTTCCCGATTAAAATCAATTAAGAAATTGAACTTTTTTTTATAAAATTTAACAAAATCATCAACAAAATATTCATAAAAAGGAGACGAGCCATAGGCAGATTTAATAGCTTTCCAATGATTTTTCTGCCAATTTTTTTCGTAAGATATTTTAATATCTTTAATTAATATTTTTGGACTTATGTCTTTTTTTATTGGAATACTTAAAGTTTGCAAACCATTAGCACCATAAATATTACATCTGTTCCTGAATGATTGCTTTACATAGTTTTCGTGTAACTCAACAATTGAGTTATCATATTTCAATAATTTTGAATAATATTGAATAGGAGCTAAGTATGCTGTTGAAAGAATTACAGAGTTTTGCATGTTAAAAAATATATTTTGCAATAATAAAAAAAAGCTTTGCTAATGCAAAGCTTTTTTGAACTAAGTATTTTTTTATTAAACAGTTCCTTGAGCTAACATGGCATCGGCAACTTTAACAAATCCACCAATATTAGCACCTTTAACATAGTTTACATAACCGTCATCACCTTTCCCATATTTAACGCAGGTATTGTGAATGCTAACCATAATTTCGTGAAGTTTTTTATCAACTTCTTCGCTTGCCCAAGGCAAACGCATAGAGTTTTGTGTCATCTCAAGTCCTGAAACAGAAACGCCACCTGCATTTGAAGCTTTTCCAGGTGCGAAAAGTATTTTTTTTTCGTGGAATAAGTTAATAGCTTCGGGAGTACATGGCATGTTAGCACCTTCAGAAACACAAATACAGCCGTTATCAATTAATATTTTAGCTTCTTCTCCGTTTAATTCGTTTTGAGTAGCACAAGGTAAGGCAATATCACATTTAATTCCCCATGGTCTATGTCCTTCGTAATATTCAACATTATATTTTGTAGCGTATTCTTTGATTCTCCCACGTTTAATATTTTTTAGTTCAAAAACAAAGGCTAATTTTTTAGCATCAATACCTTTAGGGTCATAAATGAAACCGCTTGAATCAGATAAAGTAATAACTTTAGCTCCAAGATGAGTTGCCTTTTGTGTGGCAAATTGAGCTACATTCCCCGAACCTGAAATAGAAACTGTTTTACCTTTAAAATCAAAACCTTTGGTTGCAAGCATTTCTTTTGCAAAATAAACATTTCCATATCCGGTTGCTTCTGGTCTAATTAAACTACCACCCCACTGAAGTCCTTTTCCTGTTAGAACTCCGGTAAATTCATTTTTAATTCTTTTATATTGACCAAACAAGAACCCAATTTCTCGACCACCAACACCTATATCTCCTGCAGGTATGTCTAAGTTTGGACCAATATGACGATATAACTCAGTCATTAAACTTTGGCAAAAGTGCATAACTTCACTATCAGATTTTCCTTTTGGATCAAAATCAGAACCTCCTTTTGAACCTCCCATTGGAAGAGTTGTTAAGCTATTTTTAAAAACTTGTTCAAAAGCTAAAAATTTTAAAATACCAAGATAAACGGTAGGGTGTAAGCGGAGTCCTCCTTTGTATGGACCAATTGCACTGTTCATTTGAATTCGAAAACCACGATTTATTTGAATTTCTCCTTTATCGTCTAACCAAGGAATTCTGAACATTAATACTCTTTCCGGCTCAACCATTCGTTCCAAAATTTTCCCTTTCTTGTATTTTGGGTGCTCTTCAATATATGGAATCAAAGATTCTGCAACTTCAAATACAGCTTGATGAAATTCTACTTCACCCGGATTTTTGGCAATTACTTTTGTCATAAATTCATTTACTTGGGGATTTTGAGATTGTTCCATAATGATTGAATTTTAGATTTAAAGTTATTATCTGTACTAAAATAATATTTTTTTTTTAATTATCAATCAAAAACATGTTTAATAATATGTTTTTGATTTTCTCAGTGTTAACTATCTTACTTACAGCGTGAAATTTGAGTTTTTAACGGCTGGAAAAAAAACGGTAATTTTTTGGAAATGTAAAATTTTTATTTTTAAATATCGAAAATAATATTAATTTTATTGAGACTATCAAAATAATATTGATGATAATAATTTTAACATTATGCCTAAATTGTTGAATGTTATCTGTTATATATAATAAATCTAACAAAGTAAAATATAATTTAACAAAGTACATTTTGTATATTTACTGTTTTTTGATTGTGGTTTAAAAAATTCATTTTTATGGAGATCAATAATAATATTGATTATAAAAAATTGTTTGTTGAAAGAAATGAACGGCTAAAGGAATTAGCATGTATTAATAAAACGAATAAAATTATTTCACAAGGTAAACCAATAGAAGAGACGCTCCAGCAAATATGTTTAATTTTACCAAAAGCATGGCAATATCCTGATTTTACTGTAGTGAAAATTGATTATGACGGAAAGAAATTTTTCAGTAAGAATTTTAAGAAAACAAAATGGCTTCAAAGTCAAAAATTTGAAACCGTAGATAATATTGAGGGAGAAATAAAAGTTTATTACACCAAAGATTTTGAAAAAAGTTATGAAGGCCCGTTTTTAAAAGAAGAGAGAGACCTGATAAATAATTTGGCAATAATTATTTTAAATTATATTAATTCTCTGCATGCAAAACTGCTTGTTGAAGAAGCAAGAAGGCACGGTAAGAAAGAAAAGCAGGAAAAAGAAGATATAAAAGCGAATATAAGCAGCAGAAAATTGCTTCAAATGTTTCTTAACAGATATAATGCAAACAGAGATATTTTTCACGATTTGATGTCGTTTAAAGTAAAGGAAATTCTTTTAGTAGCTACTTTGTACGATGCATATACTTTAGAAAAAGAAGGAAGGTTTACCGAAAGTATTCTTGGTGAATATTATCAGTTGAATCTAACTTCTGTACCACGAATTACAGGAGTTACAACTTTTGAAGAAGCAAAAAAACAGTTAAAAAGCAAGCATTTCGACCTTATAATAATTATGGTAGGTAACGATAAAAATAAACCTGCTGTTGTAAGTAAGAAACTTAAAAATATTTTTCCATACATCCCTATATATCTGTTGTTGAATAATAATATGGAAATAGATTACTTTAGAGATAAATTAATCTCAATTGACAGAATTTTTGTGTGGAACGGCGATTCAACCGTGTTTTTTGCAATGGTAAAACTGCTCGAAGACAAAGTAAATATTGAAAATGACACTAAAATTGGATATGTAAAAGTTATTCTTTTAGTTGAAGATTCAGAGAAATATTACTCTCGTTATTTGCCTATTCTCTATTCGAGCGTGATGGAGCAAACGCAAAGACTGATTGAAGATGTTAGCACCGACGATTTATATAAAGTGTTAAGACTGAGGGCAAGACCTAAAATTTTATTAGCAACTGATTATGAAGATGCTATTGAAATTTTTAATAATTATTCAGACAATATGCTTTGTTTGATATCTGATGTGAAATTTAAAAAGAATGGTAAATTAGACGAAAAAGCCGGCTTCTCTCTGGTAAATTATGCAAGAAGTATTTACCGTGATTTACCAATAATAATACAATCCTCAGATCCGGAAAATGCAGTAGCAGCAAGTGAATTGAAATCAATATTTATTAACAAAAATTCCGATTATTTAATTCAGAATATTAAGAGTTTTATTGAACGCTATCTTGGTTTTGGAAATTTTATTTACAAAGATGCCAATGGAGCTAAAATCGCAGTAGCAAGAAATCTTAAAGAGTTTGAAGATTTAATTGGCAAAATACCTGCCGAATCGCTGCTTTATCACGGAAAAAGAAACCATTTCTCATTATGGTTAATGGCTCGTGGTGAGATAAAAATTGCCAAGATGATTAATCCGGTCAGTATTACTGATTTTAAGACTATTGATGAATTTAGGCATTTTATGAATTATGTTATTAAAACTTATCGTAACGAAGAGAATATTGGCAAAGTAATAAATTTTGAAAAAAGAGAAATTCTTGAAGAAACAAATGTTGTTAGTTTGGGCGATGGTGCTCTTGGTGGAAAGGGGAGAGGACTTGCTTTTGTTAACACTTTAATTTATAATTTTAATTTTTCTGAGCTTATTCCAAAAATAAATATTAGAACTCCGGCAACCTTGATTATTGGTACTCATGAATTCGATTTTTTTATGGAGATTAATCATCTTAAAGAGAAAGTTTATAAAGAAAATGATTATGATAAGATTAAAAATTTATTTTTAGATGGGGAATTTTCTTACGATTTAACAAAAAAATTAAAGGTGCTTGTCGAAACCATGAAAGACCCTATTGCTGTGCGTTCGTCAAGCTTGTTTGAAGATTCTACCATGCAACCTTTTTCAGGAATTTATTCAACTTTTATGTTGCCAAATAATCATACCGACATAAAAGTGCGTTATAAGCAGATTTGCGATGCCATTAAATTGGTTTATGCTTCAATGTTTTCTAGCTCAGCACGTTTATATTTCGAAGCTGTTAATTATAAGATTGAAGAAGAAAAAATGGCTGTTGTAATACAAGAAGTTGTCGGCAATAAATACGATAGTTGTTATTATCCGCATATAAGCGGAACAGCTCAGTCGCATAATTTTTATCCTGTTTCGCATATGAAACCCGAAGATGGATTTGCTGTATCTGCCGTCGGGCTTGGCAAATATGTTGTTGAAGGGGATAAAACATACAGATATTCACCAAAATTTCCGAAACTGGATATTATTTCTCCTAAAGATTTATTAAAAAGTACTCAAGTAGATTTGTATGCTGTTAATATGGCTAATCAGGATATTAATTTGCTAAAAGATGGCGAAGAGGCTGGTCTTAAAAAAATTGACCTTATAGAAGCAGAAAAACACGGAACATTAAATCATTGTGTGTCTGTGTATAATATTGATAACGATACTACTGAGCCGGGTTTAGATACTTACGGTCCGCGAATTGTTAATTTTGCCGATATTCTGAAATACGATTATATCCCATTGGCAGATACAATTGATGTGCTTCTTGATGTGGTGAAAGAAGCTCTAGGATGCGATTGTGAGATTGAATACGCTGTTGATTTAAACAAGACGGAGAATAATCTGCCATCGTTTTATTTGCTGCAAATAAAGCCTCTTATTGGCAACGAAGGAGATTACGCCATTAATCTTGATAAGATAAAAAAAGAAAAAGTTATTCTCTTTGCAGAGAAGAGCATGGGAAACGGAAAACTTGACGATATTCAGGATGTGATTTTTGTCGATAACCATAAGTTTGACAAGATGAAAACACAGGAAATGGCTGATGAGATTGATCTTTTGAACAAAAAGATGGTTAAAGAAAAGAAGAAATATATTTTGATAGGACCCGGCAGATGGGGAAGTCGCGATAGGTTTATTGGTATTCCGGTTATTTGGACCAACATCTCGAATGCTAAAGTTATTGTTGAACTTAGCATTAAAGATTTCCCTTTAGATGCTTCGCTCGGCTCTCATTTTTTTCATAATGTTACCTCAATGAATGTTGGCTATTTCTCAATATCTCACTCATCGGCAACCGAATTTATTGATTGGTCAGTGCTAAACAAACAAAAAGTTATAGAGACAACAAAATTTTTTAAACATATACGTTTCGAAAAACCAATTTCTGTTGTTATGGATGGCAAGAAACGAATTTCTATGATTAAGTTTGAATAGCGGTTTTTAACCGTTAACTGCATTATCCGATAAGCGGGTTTTAACCGCTAATCGGAAAGTGGAACTGCTAATCGTAGTTTTAATTACCGTTATTTTTGTTTTCGACGAACTTACAACTTCACCGAGCGAGGGTTTGTTGTATAAACTCGCTTAGCGGATTGTTATTTTAATACTTATAGATAATAAAACACGTTTAATCAATTTTAATAAAGACAGCTAATTTTAAGAATCCGCTTAGCGGTTATTAACCGTTAACAGCGTTATCCGATAAGCGGATTTTAACCGCTAATCGGAAAGTGAACCGTTAATCGGAAATGGAACAGCTAATAGGATGCAGTTACCATATATATTTCAATTTTTTATCATCAATAATATTATAAGATTGTTGTATAAAATTATCTTTATCGTAATTTATTATCTCATAAGCCAAATTTTTATTAACGAATTTACCATTTCTTAAATTGGCATAAGCGTGGAACGATGAAAATTCCCAATCTTCAAGTCTTTCTACCAAATTAGCAGCATGTGGGTTTTGATGAATATAGTAAAAACAATTTATCGCATAATTTTCATTCCTTTTTGTATCATTCAAACAAATAGCTTTTGTATTGTGTGCAAATAATTTCCCCTTTCTATGTTGCTGATTATTTATGGCTTGCGTGTATGAGCTTAACAATGTTCCAATATTTTTTGAAAGAACCATATAATTGTTCATATGTGGCTTATTTATAGTGGCAATACTCAAATTGTTTGCTCTTACAAGAAAATGAAAATGGTTTGGCATTAAACACCATGCTAATATATCACAAACAGGGAAAATAAGATTATTTATTTTTTCCAAGAAGAATAAATAATTGTCTCTCGAATAGAAAACAGTTTCGTTACTTCTATTGTAAATATGATATAATTTTCCACTTTCAAAATTCATAATATTAATTTTATGATTGGTTTTTTTTAGCCCGCTTAGCAGTTATTATGGTGTTTAAACCCGCTTAGCGGATTGTTATATTGAAACACGTAGATAAAAAATCACGTTTAATCAATTTTAATAAAAATAGCTAATTTAAAGAATCCGCTTAGCGGTTATTACCGGTTTTATCTGCTTATAGGTTTTTAACCATTAACTGCGTTATCCGATAAGCGGGTTTTAACCGCTAATCGTAATTTTTAACTACGTATTTTAATAGCATATTTTGTTTGATAAATAAAAAAAATTGTAATCACGACTTATTAATC
>JADFUR010000092.1 GCA_015222055.1 Bacteroidota bacterium
AACAAAGAGAAAAAGCTACTAGATGCATGTTGTGGTGTTGGCACAATAATGTTAGAAGCCTGTTTTGCAGGAAATAACATTGAGGGTTGCGACATTAACTTGAAGATGTGTAAGCATGCACGAGAAAATCTTTCTCACTTTAACTATACTACAAATGTATATTGCTCCGATATAAAAGACATTAGGAAAAGGTATGATACTGCCATTATTGACCTGCCTTACAATTTGTACAGCCGTGCAACTGATAGTGAGATTTTACACATTATTGAGTCGACAGCAGAAATCACAGATCGACTTGTTATTGTATCTACCTCAGACATTACAAACTTAATCATCAACACAGGATTCATAATATCAGATTATTGCACCGTTAGTAAAAGAGGAAAGACAAATTTCGCTAGAAAAATATGGGTTTGTGAAAAAAATGAATAAGTAGTGGGGATAAAGCTCCTAATGAAAATTATAAATTTGAATATGCCAGTGGTGCATTAGAATCAAGTTTACAGCCTGTCCCAAATTTATTTCGGGAAGCTCAGCGAAGCTAAAATTCGTTTATTGATTCTTCAGAAGAAGATATACCGCCACTCGAAAAACAAGGGATACAGGAACATGTTTGTGATATTTTAGAAGAGGAGGTAAAAATAGCATTCGAAAAAAGGAAAAATAAATACAATATAAAATAAAGCACAAAAGGACAATCAAATAACCTCCGCTTCACCCCTCCCACCACCAAGCTGTACGGATCTTCCCGACCTTTGGTGCGGGACAGGCTGTACTTGGCGATTTACCAAACAGTACACATGCTCAAATAATTTTTGATTTACTAAATAATTCCTGTAAATTATAAGTTGAAAAATATTCGTTTTTATTAAATTTAATCATTTATAAAGACAAGCGATGAAAATAGCAATTAAAATATTTTTTGTTTTTTTTTTAAGCTCTTTCACTACTATTGCAAAATCTTTTATTAGCGATACTATTAAAACGCCTTTTTGCCTTGAAATAAATTCACATCTCGGTTTTATTATTCCTCATTCCGACGCTATTAAAAATATTTCTAACACAAATCCCTTTGGTATTGAAACAGATATTTATTGGTATCTTATCAAAAATAAAGATTGGGAACGGTGTAATTGCTATTCTAAAACCGGCTTCTCATTACTGTATATCGATTTTGATAATCCTATATTGGGCAGTGCTACAAATATTTCTGTATTTCTGGAACCATATATGTCTTATAAACATCGTTTTACAATATCTTTTAAAATGGGTATTGGTGTTTCATACATCAACAAAATTTATGATGAAATAACAAACCCTGAAAACTTTTTCTTTAGTTCACATCTTAATTTTATTGTTTATCTAAACATTATAGCTCAATATAAAATAAACTCAAATATTGATCTTAAAATATCAGCTAACTATAATCATATATCAAATGGAGGACAAAAAAAACCTAACAAAGGAATGAACTTTCCTACAGGCTCGCTCGGTATAAATTACACTTTCGATAAAATTGAATTTAAGAATCGTGAAAAAACTCCAACTAATATAAATAAAAAATATTTTTATTCAATTGAAACATTTGGAATAATTAAAATTCTGGGCGAAAGCAACGGCTATGATGAGAAAGGCACTCTCATTATTGGTCTATCAGCAAGAGTAAGTAGAACCGTTAGTAAACTCAATGCACTTAATTTCGGTCTCGAAACCATATCAGACGGTTCAATAAAAGAAAAGGTAAAAAGGACAAATCAAGATAATGATTACCATATTATTGGCACATTGATTGGCAACGAATTTATTTTCGGTAAATTTAATTTTTGTCAGCAAGTCGGGCTTTATGTTTATGCTCCTTATTACAGCGATAAATTATTTTTTCAAAGATATAGTTTGTCTTACAAAATATCTGAAAGAATTCTGATTGGTACAACACTAAAAACTCATTTACAAGTAGCTGATAATTTTAATATTAAATTGGGGTATTGTTTTTAATTTCAACAATTTTGGTTTTTAATAATAGTTCTTTCGGATTTGCAATCCGAAAGTATTGATATACATATCATTAGTTCAGAATTCCAAATAACAGGAATGCAAAACAAATGTTTTTAAATTTTACTCAAAGCCATCTCCCCTGTTTTCAGGGAACCGTAGCGAAGCGAAGCTCACGAACACAAAATAATATATATCTATTTGTGAGTAGAAACCCGACAGGGAGAGGGATGAAAAGTAAATAACCACACAGAAAATTAAAACCTCCCCCACCGACCTCAAAGAAATTTTGTAGTTTTCAAACGGAACGAAGCGTTAAAAAATAAAAGCTGTTTGAACGACTGTAGGGAGTGAGTTCTTTTATTTTAGTGAAGTGTAGAAAACAAGAAATTCCTTTGCAGTCTTGACCTTTTGTTACTTTTTGGTTCAAGCCAAAAGTAAATGAATTGACTAAAAGATAAAATATGAGTGAATTAACAATAAATAAACGGTGTGATAAATTGAAAGATTGGAGTTTCAAAATGCCAACAAATTACCCGACTAACAATCAAATAACCGCAGCTTCACCTCTCCCACCTCCAGACTGTAAGTGTTTCTAAAAAATAAATTTAGGGGTGTAATTAAAAAAATCAATAAGACACAGTGTTTCTTATTGAGCCTTTATTCACAAGTGGTAAAAAAGACAAAATGGATAAATAATGGTATGACATTTCATCTGCAGATTAATACCAAGCTGACTTTGCCGACACTCAAGTTAAACCCGAATGTTTACACAACAATTTTCCAACCAACAAAGTAAATTCAATTTTTAACAAAAATGTATTTTTCATAATAGTTGCAGATATCAACTAATTATTTTTACCTTTGCGAACTTTAAATAAAAAAAATGGAAACACAAAATTTTTTATTACTAAAATTAGCTAAAATAATGCACAAAGTATTTCAAGAGCTAAAAAAACGTTTTGATAAGTTAAATGATGAAGAGATTAAAATTTCTACTGAACAATTAGGGCTATTACGTTCTATATGTCTCGAAGAAGACGATGTAATACAAAAAGATATGGCGGAAATAATGGGAAAAGATAAATCGTCCATATTAAGATTAATTAATTCGCTGGAAGAAAAGGATTTGATTAGACGAGTTGTTGATAATAAAGACCGACGAAAGAATTATTTAATGGTTACAAAAACAGGACATCGGGTAATGGAACGATATATGTTAATAGTAAATGAATTAATGCTCGAAATACAACAAGGTCTTAATAAATCAGATAAAGAAGTTTTTAGTAAAGTAGTAAATCATATTGTAATTAAAACAGGAGAATTATAGCTTTTTATACATTTAGTTGATTATGACAACTATTGACAATCGAACCATTTTAACAAAAAAAAAATTCAAAGAAAAATAAAAATGACACCAACATTATTTCAAAACAGAAACATTGATGTGAATTTAAATAGACAAATTCACTCAAGTCGTGAAAAATTAAAATATTTTCAAATGAGAACTATCTTAAAATTCTTTTTTAGCAGTATTTTTTGTTTAAGCATTTTATCGCTTCAAGCACAAGAACCATTGGTATTGTCTTTAGACAGTGCTGTTAACTATGCAATTGAGCATAATAGAACATTAATTAACTCAAGGTTTGCAATTGATAAATCATCGCAAAAAATAAAAGAAACAATAGCTATGGGTTTACCACAAGTTGATGCATCTGTTGATTATACAAATTTTTTAGGAGCTGAAGCTTCCCTAACCCTGGGTCCTGGAGCACCTCCGGTTACGATAGAATTTAATCCGACCAGTAATTTTAAATTAAGTGCAAGTCAACTCTTGTTTAGTGGTAATTTTATTGTTGGCGTTCAACTTTCAAAATTGGCAAAGAAAATAACAAAAGAAAGTTATAACAAAGATGTGTTAGATATAAAAGAGCAAACTATACAAGCATATTACATGGTATTGGTTAGTAAAAAAATATTAGACATTTTACAAGAAAATAAAAAAGATGCTCAAACCATTTATAATAAAACACAAAATATGGCGAATGTCGGATTAATTGAACAAACCGATGCCAAAAAACTTTCGGTTATGGTAACCGGAGTAAATAATGCATATAAAGCTGCAGAAAGAAGATTAGAATTATCATATAATCTTTTAAGATTACAATTAGGCTTAGAGCCAAATCAAGTTATTAAACTTACATCTACTCTTTCAGATATTGAAAAAAAAAATATTGTTCAATCATCTGTTGTCGATAGTTTTAACATAGAAAACAATGCTGATTATAAGATTGTTAGTATGCAGGGAGATATTGTTGCAAAACAAATCATAATGCAAAAAACAAACTATTTACCATCTCTTGTAGCATTTTATTCTTATACAGAAAAAATTAAGAAACCTGTTTTTGATATGTCTCCCAAGAATATACTTGGAGTTACTTTAAGTATTCCAATTTTTTCAAGTGGAGTTAGACATGCAAAATTAAGTCAGGCAAAAATTGATTACAAAACAAGTCAAAACACAAAAGAGTTGGTTAGTCAACAATTGACATTAGCAGAGGTTCAGTCAAAGTATAATTACAATAATTATTTAGAACAGTATGAAAACCAAAAATCAAATGTAGTTATTGCTAAAGAGGTGCTTGACCAAATAAAACTTAAATATCGTCAAGGTCTTGTGTCAAGTCTTGAAATGACAAGTGCAAATTCTGATTATCTAAAAGCAGAATCAGATAAAATAAGTACTCTGTTAGAATTGTTGAATGCTGAATTGGCATTAAAAAAAATTAATAATAATCTTTAAAAAAATAGAAAATGGATATTTATAAAATAATAACAATGTCAGTGTTTGTAGCAATCATTGCATTAACATCTTGTACTTCGGAAGAAAATGAAACAGAAAAACAAGATGTGAAACAAGCAGTGCCGGTTAAAACGGCAATGGTTAATAGTCAGTCTGTTGCAAAAACTATTGAATATACAGCAAGTTTAATACCTTTTGAAGAAGTTTATCTTGCACCGGCAACACCTGGAAAGATTAAAAAAATTAATGTAGAGATTGGCGATCATGTTTCGAAAGGTCAAATTGTAGCAACCATGGATCCCACTACTCTGGAATCGGCTCGCCTTAATTTAATAAATTTTAAAACCAACTTCAAACGTTTAGAGACGCTTAAAAAAACAAATACGATTGCCGAGCAACAATATGATCAGGTAAAAACAGCGTATGAAGCAGCCAAGGTCAGTTATAAATTTCTTTTGGACAATACTGAAATAAAAGCTCCTTTTGACGGTGTTATTTCTGGTAAATATTTTGAAGATGGTGAGAATTTTTCAGGAGCACCCAACACGAAAGCTGGTAAATCTGCAATAGTAACAATTGTACAAATCAAACAGCTTAAAGCTCTTGTTGGATTATCCGCAACTTATTTTCCTGAAACTAAAAAAGGTATGAAAGTAAATATAATGTCTAATATTTATCCCGGTGAGATTTTTAAAGGTGAGATTTATAATATATACCCAACCATTGATAATGCAACTAAAACATTTACGGTTGAAGTAAAAATTAATAATTACGATTTAAAACTTCGTCCAGGAATGTTCGCTAAAATGCAGTTAGATATGGGAAAAGGAGATGCTATTTTGGTCCCTATGATTGCATTAATAAAACAAACCGGAACAGACGATATGTATTTGTTTGTAAACGAAAACAATGTTGCTGTAAGGAAATCGGTTAAAACAGGCCGTATTTTTGATGATAAAACTGAGATTATGGAAGGAATTAAAGTAGGGGATGAAATAGTTGTGGAAGGACAAAACAAATTACAGAACCAAACCCCGATTACTATCATTAAATAGTATCTATTAATTTACAAATAAAAAGATTATGAGTTTATATAGCACAGCAGTTAAAAAACCGATAAGTGTAGTTATGATATTTCTCGGTGTGGTAATTTTGGGGACTTATTCTTATATCAATTTACCGGTTGATTTTTTTCCTAAAATGGATCCTCCATATATCTCGATTATGACCTTTTACCCAGGAGCGAATGCCGAAGATGTAGAGCAGAATATTACAAAAATTTTGGAAGATGGAATGGGAACACTAACCAATCTTAAAAAGATGAGTTCTGTTTCTAAAGATAACACATCAGTTATTACTTTGGAATATGAATGGGGGACTGATTTAGACAATGCAACCAACGAAGTAAGAGATGCGGTAGGTCTGTCTGAGAAATCATTGCCTGACGATGTCGATAGTCCAATTATTTTTCGGTTAAGTACAAGTATGATACCTGTTATGGTACTGACTGCTTCTGCGAATGAAAGTTATGTTGGTATTAACGATATATTAGATGATAAAGTCGTTCAACCTCTAAATAGAATTGAAGGAGTAGGTAGCGTATTTTTGATTGGGACTCCCATACGGGCAATCAATATTAATGTAGATCCGAGAAAATTGGATGCGTATCATTTGTCTGTTGAACAAATTGGGCAAGTATTGGCTGTTAATAATGTCAATTTACCATCAGGTAATCTTGAAATGGGCAAATCAGATATCCCCCTTCGGCTCGAAGGTGAGTTCGAAAATAGTGGTGTTATAAAAAATATTATTATCAGTAATGTAAATGGGCATCCTGTTTATTTAAGAGATGTTGCCACTGTGCAAGACAGTTTAAAAGAAATTAAATCGTACGAAAGGGCTAACGGGCATAAAACAGTCAGAATAATGGTGCAAAAAACTTCTGATGCCAACACAGTTACGGTAGCAAACGAAATTAAAGAAAAATTAAAAAAAATAGAAAAGACATTACCTACCGATGTTAAAATAGAAACCTTGATGGATACATCAACAAATACAAAAGCATCCATAAGTAATCTTACCGAAACGATACTTTATGCATTATTGTTTGTTGTTATTGTTGTTATGTTATTCTTAGGGCGTTGGAGATCAACTTTAATTGTAGCACTTTCAATCCCAATTTCTTTAATAGCCGGATTTATATATATGTTTGTTTCTGGTAATACAATTAATATAATAACTCTTTCATCGCTTTCCATAGCAATTGGTATGGTAGTTGACGACTCCATTGTAGTTCTCGAAAACATTACAAAGAAACTTGAACGGGGTGGATTCGCCCGAGAATCGGCTATTTATGGCACAAATGAAGTAAGCCTTGCTGTTATTGCCTCTACATTAACAATTGTAGCAGTTTTTCTTCCTTTAACCATGCTTGGCGGAATGACAGGTGTTTTATTCAAACCTTTAGGTTGGGTTGTAACTATAGCTATTGCTACATCTGTAATTGTTTCGTTGACTTTGGTCCCAATGCTGTCATCAACTATCTTAAAGTATAAAGAACCAGATAAAAATACCTTTTCAGGAAAACTTTATTATTTTTCCCAAAAGATGCTTACTAAAATTGATGATTTTTATGAAAATATTTTAAAATGGGCCGTTGGTCATCGTTGGACAACCATTTCTGGAGCAACAGTGATATTTTTGTCATCGTTAGTTTTACTTAAATTTATTGGTTCTGAATTTATGCCACCGCAAGATAATGATAGAATATCAGCACAGGTAAAACTGGCTCAAGGTGTTAAACTTGATGAAACCGTTAAAACAGCTCATTATCTGGATTCTTTGTTTTTAGCAAAATATCCGGAATTTAATATAGTCTCATCCAGTGCAGGTGTAGGCGACGAAAATAGTTTAGCATCCATATTTAGTGAAACAGGAAACTATATCATAACTTATTCAATAGCGGTGAAACCTTCTAATGAGCGTGAACGGGATATTTTTGAAATTGGTGAAGAAATGCGCCATGATATAGAAAAATTACCAGAAGTTGAAAAGTTTTATGTTGACCCGGGTAGCTCTAAGAACTCAAGTATGGGTGGCGGAAGCAAGATGGAAGTTAAAATTTTTGGAGAAAGTTTTGATAAAACAAATATTGTTGCCGAAAAAATTTATAATGCTTTGAAAGAGATTAAAGGAAATAAAGATCTCTTAATTAGCCGTGATAGGGATAAAGCAGAAATGAAGTTGGTTTTAGATCAGGAAAAAATGACCTTTTTTGGCTTAAATACAGTTATGGTCGCAAGTGCTATACGAAACAGAATTACAGGATTAACTGCCACAAAGTATAAAGAAGATGGAAATGAGTATGATGTTATAGTGCGTTACGATGAAAAATACAGGCATTCTACCGATGATATTGAAAATATAAGTATTATGACCCCTATGGGGAAACAAATTAAGGTTGGCGAAATAACTAAACTAAAACACTATTATTCAACACCAAATATCGAAAGGGAAAATAAACAACGTTTTGTAAAAGTTTCATCAGCAGTTTTTGGTACTGATGTAGGCTCTATTCAAAAGGAGTTGGATAAAAAAATCGCAAAAATTGATATTCCCGATGGAGTTTCCCTTGAATATGGCGGAAGTATTGAGGATATGCAGGACTCTTTTACTGATATATTATTGCTGATGGTTTTGATCGTAATATTGGTTTATATTGTGATGGCTTCACAATTTGAATCATTATCCGAACCACTCATTATCATGTTTTCTATTCCGTTTGCATTTACAGGCGTATTTATTTCATTATTCCTGTTCCATTCCACTATTAATATTATTTCAATGATAGGTATGGTTATGCTGGTCGGTATTGTTGTTAAAAATGGTATTGTTTTAGTTGACTATATCAATTTATTGGTAGATAAAGGATATGAACTTAAGGAAGCTGTTATTGCCGGCGGTCGTTCAAGATTAAGACCGGTATTGATGACTTCTTTAACCACTATTTTGGCTATGTTGCCAATGATTGTATTAACAGGTAGTGGTTCTGAAATGTGGAAACCAATGGGGATTACCGTGTTTGGAGGTCTAATTTTTTCAACAGTAATAACGTTGGTTCTTATTCCAACAATTTATACCGTATTTGGTATAGGTAAAATTAAACGTAAAAATAAAGCCATTGAACGAACAAAAAAGAATTTAGCATTATCGTAAAAATTATTTGCAGGATGTAGTGAAATTCACATTATATCCTGCAAGTTTTATATTAATTTAAAATAGAGAAAAAGATGAAAGCAGTATTTATTACATATAATCAATCGCTTACATTCGAAGTGCAAGCAATTTTTGACGAACTTTCCGTTAGAGGTTATACTCAATGGATGGATGTTAAAGGAAGAGGTTCAAAAACCGGAGAACCACATGAAGGAACACACAGTTGGCCGGAACTGAACAATGCTCATTTAACAATGGTTGAGGATGAAAAAGTTGCAACTTTGCTTGACCGCTTAAAAGCGATTGATGAAAGAGTTGAACAGCAAGGGTTGAGAGCTTTTGTGTTGAATGTAGAAGACAGTATTTAATTTCATAATAAAATGTAATTATTGATGCATATATAAGTCCACTCCGAAAACAAAGTTTTCAAAAAATTATGTTAATCTATAAAATATATAGTTTTTGAAACCTGCATTTTAATATTGTAAAAAAAAACCTGTAAATCTTGTCAAGAATGACATTTAGGAGAGGAGTCATATATTAAATACCAAACAGAATGGATGAACTCATAACAAAAATCTCGAAACTTTTTAAAAAGCATGGCATAAAAAGCGTAACAATGGATGATATTGCCAGAGAATTTAGTATATCAAAAAAAACATTATATCAAAATTTCAAAAACAAAAATGAGGTTATTGAAAAAATTGCTCAACTTGAATTCAAATGTGAATTAGAGGACCTCGAGAATATTTGTCATTCTCATGCAAACGCTATTGAGCAATTGTTGGCATTAAGTAAATATTTAGCAAATAAATTGAACAATTTTAATCCTTCTTTGACTTACGATTTAACGAAATATTATCCTCTGATTTGGAAAAAATTTAATAAAAAAAGAAAAAAACAAATAAGCTCTCTTATTAACCAAAATATACAAACCGGGATTGAACAGGATTTTTATCATAAAAACATTAAATCTGATATTATTACTGATTTTTATATGTTCAAATTTGATATCAATGGGTTTGAATCATATAATGGGTTAAAAGAAAATTTTGACGAAATATTTAATACTCTATTTGTGTGTCATGTTCGTGGTATTTCAAATAATAAAGGAATTAAATATATAGAAAAGCTATTTATTGTATAATAAATGAAAAAGACAGAAACGAATATCCAATAAAAAAGAAGTTATTCTTTCATACCCCTGAAAGCCTTCTTGTTTCTAATAAAAAGGCAAAAACAACACTTTTAAAAAACTACAATTGCAAACACTAAATAAGTTTTTAGCAACACTTTTCCTTAAATAAAACCCTCAAGCATTTGAAAGCTATTTTATTATTGATAAATTACGTAAATTTTAATTGGACACAGTGTGTCTTATTTAGGCTTTACCGCCAACCAATCCTTACTAAAAACACATAGATACAATTAACATTTGTGCAAATTGAAATAACTTTTAAACAAAAATTAATGTTTTTTTTCACATTGTTGAAAACAAACAGATTACTAAACATTTTAAAAAATTGTTCTTTAAATAAACAACAACTAAAACTTAAATGAAATGAAAAACAGTAAATTAGCCCGTTTTGTATTATTCTTTTTTATAGTATTTCTTCTCTCAATTATTTTTACTCTTATTGACGGTGATATTTCATGTCCGTCAAAATTTGGACTTGAAAGAGGATATGTATTTGGTCAAGCCGTTGGTCAGACCATGAGACATTTTATAAAGATTATAGGTATGTTGTCTTTGATACTAATTACGTATAGGCTATTCAAAAATGACTTTAAAAAAAATAATTAATAAGAGTTTAAAAAAAAATTAAAAAAAATAAACCAATTATTCTTTCCATATAGAAAAAATGATTGGTTAAAACGAATTGCACCAAATGTCATCTAAAACCAGACTGAAGAACAATCCGTTGAATATAGATTATTGTCAATGAATCTGTTTTGTCTTGTCCTAAAATAAGTTTACAATAAGTTTGTAAATTTAACCACACAATTACGCACAAAACAAAATTGTCAAATCAGTACCCGACGACAGAGAACCATTTACAATAATAATACCTCCGCCAAACGTAACCAGTACTACACATCGTACACATGTTGAATAATACCATACAAGACATATTGATTAGACGTGCAAAGATGCAGGGTAAAAACACATTTTGGGTACCCGGAACTGACTACGCCTCTAATGCTACCGAAGCTAATTTGTTTCGAAACTTAAGACAGAAGGAATAAACAAAACAGTAAACTTATTTTTAAAAAAAAATGTATATTGCAGAGATGTAAATGTAAATCAGGACACTAAAATTAAAAAATTGAAATTGTAAATTTATATCAGTATTAACACTAAAAGTGCAAACTACTTTTGGGCTTTATGAAAAACATCACTATTTGATTATAAATAATAAATCATGAAGCAACAATCGATAATCCTGATAAATTACTGAATATAAAAAAAGGTTTTAGGGAATATTCTCTTCAGGCTTTTTTGAAATTTTTTATCAATATTTAATCACTTTATCCTTTTGATATGGCATATAAACATTTTTATAAAGCAGTTTTATTTAGAATGATGATAATAATTATGCTTTCGATGGCAGGAACGTTTTTATTCTTTGAAGAGCAAGCTTATATTCTTAGTCTTTTAGCATTGTTATTATTAATAGGGGCAGTTATTAATATTATCAGATATTTTAATAATATAAATCAATGGATTTCTTTATTCTTATTGGGCATTGAAAATGAAGATACTACTCTCAAAACTCCATCAAAAACGGGCAACAAAGCCATCGATGATGTTTTTATTGGAATAGAAAGGCTAAACAATCTTTTCAAACAAACAAAAATTGACATTATCACACAAGAACAATATTTTCGTTCTGTTATTAATCAATCTGCCACAGGGCTTTTTTCAATCAATGAAAAAGGGAGAGTGATAAATAGTAATCCGGCAGCAGTAAAGCTAACAAATCTACAAGCCTATCACCATATAAATTCACTGACAAAAATTGATGCAGTATTGCCAGATTTTATTATGCGTACAAACAAAAAAATAGATCAACAATCAACTATTTTTGAGAACCATCATGGACAAAAGTTGCTATTTAAATTGTCTGAAATAAAGACAAGAAAAGAAATAATCATACTGGTTGCTGTTAGCGATATAACTAAAGAATTAGACAATGGTGAAGTAGATGCATGGATCAAATTGGCTCGTACGCTATCACACGAAATAATGAATAATATTACACCTATAACAACTTTATCGCAGGTTATTTCCAGCTATTTTACCAAAGATAACAGAGCTCTGGATATAAAAAATATTGATTCGAAAATAATTGATAATACAATAAAAGGACTTCAAGTAATTGAAGAAAGAAGCCAGGGTTTAATAAGTTTTGTTAATAACTATCGGAAATTCACAAAACTGCCTGTCCCTAATTTTAAAGTTGTGAACTTATTTCAACTTATTGAAAATAATCTGATTGCAGCTAACACTTTTTGTGGATTCGATACAATAGAATTGGAAAAATCGATACCAGAGGACATCATGTTTACTACGGATGAAAAACTTCTATCTCAAGTAATAATAAATCTTTTAAAGAATGCGTGTGAAGCACTTATTCAAAATAAAACAGAAAAACCAAAACTGAAAATTAAGGTGTTGAAAATAAATAATTCAGCAAGAGTGGAAATCACGAATAACGGACCTTTAATACCTTCTGAAGATAGAGAACAGATATTCGTTCCATTTTACACTTCAAAAGAGAATGGCTCTGGTGTTGGACTCAGTCTTAGTAAGCAAATAATGCTTAAAATGAATGGTGATGTTTTGTTATATTCAACAGAAGATAAGCTAACAACGTTTACCGTAGTCTTAAATTAGTATCAAAGTGAAAAGTCTAAGCCTGAAATAAGTTCACTAAATTTTAACAAAAAAAATCGTCCTGTAAAAAAATTTAGTTTATAAATAAGGATACAGTAAAAGACATTGAACGTGGTAAACAGCCTTTGCTCGGCTTAGATTAGCGATAGCGTATCTAGTATCAATTTAAAAAGTTGTGGAAATAAATTTTTTAAATTTTATATTTGCTGTGTTTTTAATATTTTATGTAAAACTTATCTTGATAACAATGGATTAAGTTTGTAACTTAATCCATATAATTATTCATTTCTGAATTTCTGTGTTTTATATTTTATATCGAACTCAGGTTAATATTAACTTGTCCTTTCAGGACGTCAAAATGATCTATAATCTAACCCGAGGCGTTGCCATCGGGCTAAATTAAATTGGGCTTTACTTACGTGAGCTCTCAGGCTCGGTTCAGCC
>JADFUR010000093.1 GCA_015222055.1 Bacteroidota bacterium
CGTTTGAAAACTACAAAATTTCTTTGAGGTCGGAGGTGAATTATATTTTCTTTGTAAATATTTTATTATAAACAAATACGCTCTAATTTGGACATAAAAACAAGTCTTCTGATTTAAATAAATCTTATCTGCGGGAATCTGCAAAATCTGCGTTCTATTCTAAAACATCTCATCAACCAAGTCAACAATTCTTCTCTCATCAATATTATTCATGCATTTAAAATGCTTTTTCGGGCATTTTTTAAAACCTATTTTTGAACAAGGGCGACATTTCAAACCATCTACCTGAATTATTTGAGATTGCTCATCTGGCAAATAAGGATACATCCCAAAATCAGGAACTGTATTACCCCAAATAGAAATAATTTTCTTTTTAAAAGCTGACGCAATATGCATCAATCCTGTATCGTAAGTAACAACAACATTTGATTGTTTTACAATTGATGCAGATCCATATAAATTAAATTTTCCACAGGCATTTATTACATTATTTCCTACCGCCTTTGAAATGATTTCTCCTCTTTCATTATCGTCTTTACCGCCAATAAGAACAATTGGCTGTTTAATTTTTTTACATATAGCTATTGTCTTTTCATTTGTCATAGCTTTAGTTAAATGATTAGCCGCAATAACAAAAGCCACATATCCGGACTTAATCTTTTTGTCTAAAACAGATATGTCAATCTCTTCTTTTTCAGGAATAAAAAAATCTAAACCTTTATTGTCATTTTTTACATCAAATTTTTTTAAAGTATTGAGGTATCTGTCAACAATATGAATTTTTGGAAGTAGATTTTTTTTGAAATTAACATAAATCCACTTTTTTAAATTTAATTTATCTACTTTGAATGACAATCGACGCAAACTTGATTTTATTCTCTGAGTTCTAACATTATTATGAAGGTCAATAATATAATCGAACTGCACATCTCTAAGTTCTGCCACTGTTCCATAGAAACTTGCTCTTAAAATATGAACCTTGTCTACATAGGGGTTGCTCTCAACAATATTAGAGAACCGTTTTTTTGTTAAAAAATGCACTTCTACGTCTTCAACCTGTTGCTTTAAACAGCGAATAACAGGAGTAGTTAGAACAATATCTCCTATTGAACTAAAACGGATTATTAAAAACTTAACCAAATTTGATTTTTTTATGTTCTATAAAACAGAATATTGAACCATCTTATATAAACTATTAAAACAGATAATTATTTTTGTTTTGTAAGAAATCTTAATACATCAAACCAAACTTCTCTGCTACAATCTGAAAAATTCCATAAAATTCGAGAGCCATGAATTCCTTTTTTATCTCTACTTGGCTTAAAAACCGTTTTATTTTCAGCAGAAATTCCTGACAAAACAGTAGCCATAAAAGGATATTCTATTTTTGCACATGCAGCATAAACCGGTTTTTTTAAACCTGTAATTTCTTTTTGAATATTTAAATTCAGAGAACTGAAATATTCTCCGGGACTAAATGCAATTACCGCTTTAACTTTAGGGTTATTTTTTGCGATTTTTAAACATAAAGAAGCAGAATAAGAACTTCCAAGAAGAACAACAGTTTTTTTATTAATATCAAAAGCATAATCAATTGCCGCAATCATGTCTTGCTCTGCATCAATATAAGTGGTTGGTTTCCCCAAGCCTTTTGCTTTCTGTGCTGTTTTATTTAATACATTGTTTACCTCGTCTCCTGAACGCAAGTCAACGGCGAGACAATTAAATCCAATTTTTACAATTTTTGGTGCTGTTTCTCTATACTCTCCTCTGCTATAGCCAGCCTGATGAAAAAGCACAACATAAGTATCACTTGGCTGTCCTTTATATAAATCAGCAGTAATTGATATCCCATCTGGAGCTTTAAAACTAATCTCTTCTTGGGCATTAACAACTGAAGAAAAACAAAAAACAAAAAACAAAAAAGCACTTACAAAGATTTTCATAACATATATATTTTAAAAACAACTATAATATCTAAATAGAGTTCTTCTACAAAGTCAAAAGCTTTATCGTTCTGAATTTATTTAAAAACTGTTCAATCTGAAACTGTGAGAATTACAGATGCTAAAATAAGTTCAGGATGATTAGAGCCGGACTTTATGCACAACCCCTAAATAACTTCAGCCAAAATAATAACTTTATTTTTCAAAACTTCAATTACACCACCCTCAATATCAAAATATATTTTTTTTTCACTTTCTTCAATCACCTTAATGCTACCTTTTTCAATAGTTGAAATTAATGGTGCATGATTATACATCACTTCAAACGAACCTTTGCTTCCAGGGACTTGAATTAATTTTATTTCTCCCTCGTATATTTTTTTATCTGGTGTTACAATTTCTAAATACATTTTATACAAAAATTAAGCTTTTTCTTTTTTTGCTTCTTCGGCATCAGCCAACATTTTTTCTCCTTTTTCTATGGCTTCTTCAATAGTACCAACAAGGTTAAATGCAGCTTCAGGGTATTTATCTACCTCACCATCCATAATCATATTAAATCCTTTTATAGTATCTTGAATTGACACCAAGACGCCTTTAATACCTGTAAATTGTTCGGCAACATGAAATGGTTGTGATAAAAATCTTTGTACTCTTCGTGCACGATGAACAACAAGTTTGTCTTCGTCTGAAAGTTCATCCATACCAAGAATTGCGATAATATCTTGAAGCTCTTTATTTCTCTGCATCAATTCTTTAACTTTTTGTGCAGTATCATAATGCTCGTCACCAACAACTTCACGAGTTAAAATTCTAGAAGTTGATTCCAAAGGGTCAACAGCCGGATATATACCAAGTTCAACAATTTTTCTACTTAATACAGTTGTTGCATCTAAGTGAGCAAATGTTGTAGCCGGTGCAGGGTCTGTTAAATCATCGGCAGGAACATAAACCGCCTGAACAGATGTTATTGAACCGTGTTTTGTTGAAGTAATACGTTCTTGCATAGCTCCCATTTCTGTTGCTAGAGTTGGTTGATAACCAACTGCGGAAGGCATCCTTCCCAGCAGAGCAGAAACCTCAGAACCTGCTTGTGTAAATCGAAAAATATTATCCATAAAGAACAAAATATCTTTTCCTTTGCTGTCTTTATCACCTCCACCATCTCTAAAATATTCAGCAACAGCTAATCCAGACAAAGCAACTCTTGCACGTGCTCCAGGAGGTTCATTCATTTGACCAAAAACTAAAGTGGCTTTTGATTTTGCTAATGCTTCTTTATCAATTTTTGATAAATCCCAACTTCCCTCTTTCATACTTTTCAAAAACTCATCGCCGTATTGGATAACTCCTGATTCTATCATCTCCCTCAACAAGTCATTTCCTTCTCTTGTTCGTTCTCCAACGCCTGCAAATACAGAAATTCCAGAATAAGCTTTTACAATATTATTAATAAGTTCCATAATAATAACTGTTTTCCCTACACCTGCTCCTCCAAACAATCCAATCTTTCCTCCTTTTGAGTATGGCTCAAGTAAGTCAATTACTTTTATTCCTGTAAACAAAATTTCCGTATCGGTTGAAAGGTCTTTCAATTTAGGAGGTTCTCTATGAATTGGATATCCTCCTTCTTTGTTAATCTCTCCAATGCCATCAATTGCATCACCTGTAACATTCAACAAACGCCCTTTTATTGCATCGCCAATCGGCATTAAAATAGGACTCCCTGTTGCAACAACTTTCATCCCTCTATGTAGTCCGTCGGTAGAATCCATTGCAATAACTCTTACAGTATTTTCTCCTATATGTTGTTGACATTCTACAATTAAAACCTGTCCATTATCTCGAGTGATTTCTAAAGCATCTAAAATATTAGGCAATTGCCCGTCTTCATTCTCAAAACTTACGTCAATAACAGGACCTATTACCTGTACTATTTTTCCAACAATTTTTCCAACATTTTTTGACATTATTTTTTCCTTTTGATATTAAATACTAAAAATACAAATTTAAAATATAATTTAATAATAAAACTGATAAATTACAAAATTATTATTTTATTTATGTGTTCACTTCGAAAAGCCGCTAAGATACTGTGATTAAATCCAAATTTTTTTATAATTTTTTTTCATAATTTTTTTTGTTATCTTTGAGAAGCTGAAAGAAGGCTTTGGGTGATTCTTTACACCAAAGTTTATCTTGTGTAG
>JADFUR010000094.1 GCA_015222055.1 Bacteroidota bacterium
GAGATATCAATTTTTTCTTGTTTAGATTAACTAAAATTTATGCTTGAAATTTTGTCACTCCACAACTTTTGTACTTGACCCCAAGAGATTTCTAAAATTAGTATTATTAAGTTATCTGCCTCATTGTTAAGCACGCCCGAAAGTAAAGTGATAAAATATTCAATTCCAAAATCAGAAACTATTATAGGTAAAAACTTTATGAAAGCAGATACACTGGCTGGCGTATAAAATTAAACCCTGCGAAATAGGAACGTTTTTTTGCTTAAAAAGAATTACTGACTTAAATTGAGTTAATTCTGAAAAAATCAATTCTTTTTTAACAAGAAGCTATAAATCAAAGTATTTTAGGCATCTTAAACTTAGGGCACTAACTAGTTACGATATTTATTTTTATAAATCTTCGCTACACAAAAATTTATTTTCAATAATTAATTGAGTATATTTGTATATTCTAAAAATTAAACATTCTTAAATAATATTGTTTTAAATGTTTTAAAACTAGGTGTTTAAAAAATTTAAAATTGCAGAAATAATCTAAATAAATTTTAATCCAATTAATATAGCTATGGCAAAAGAAAAGAACGACGACAAGGTAAAAGGCGAAAAAATTAAAGCTTTACAGCTGACTATTGAAAAAATTGAAAAAAACTTTGGAAAAGGTACAATTATGAAGCTTGGCGACAGTGTTGTTGAAGATATTCCTTCAATCTCATCGGGATCGCTTAATCTTGACTTAGCTCTTGGCATAAGTGGTTACCCCAGAGGAAGAGTAATTGAAATTTTTGGTCCTGAATCGTCAGGTAAAACAACTATTGCCACACATGCTATTGCTGAAGCACAAAAACAAGGTGGCACGGCTGCTTTTATAGATGCAGAAAATGCTTTTGACCGTTTTTATGCAGAAAAATTAGGTGTCGATATCGACAATCTTTTAATCTCACAGCCAGACAATGGTGAGCAAGCTCTTGAAATAACCGACCATCTTATTCGTTCTGGTGCTATTGATATTATCGTTATCGATTCTGTTGCTGCTCTAACACCAAAAGCAGAAATTGAAGGCGAAATGGGCGATTCGCGCATGGGATTACAAGCACGATTAATGTCTCAGGCTTTGCGTAAATTAACTTCAAGCATTAGCAGAACAAATACCTGTGTTATTTTCATTAATCAATTACGTGAAAAAATTGGTGTTATGTTTGGCAACCCTGAAACTACAACTGGAGGAAATGCTCTTAAATTTTATGCTTCTGTGCGTTTAGACATTCGTAGCATTGGCAAAATAAAAGACGGCGAAGCAATTATTGGTAACAGAACACGTGTAAAAGTAGTGAAAAACAAAATTGCACCACCTTTCAAAAAAGCCGAATTCGACATTATGTTTGGTGAAGGAATTTCAAAAATTGGTGAAATTATTGACTTAGGTGTTGATTGTGATATTATTAAAAAAAGCGGTTCGTGGTTTAGTTACGGAGAAACAAAACTAGGACAAGGTAGAGAAACCGTTAAAGCTCTTTTAACAGATAATCCTGAACTCGCTGAAGAGATAGAGCATAAAATTATTGTTGCAATGAAAAAATAAATATAAACTGCACGAAAAATAAAATAACCCCTCGCTCTTTCGGATTTGCCGTCCGAAAGAGTTATGAGTAAAAAACAAGGTTTATTTAAAACACTAATTATAATTTCGCCTTAAATATAATATTTTAAATTTATAATTTATAATGAAAACATCACGTAAAAGCACTTTTAATTTTTTAATAATCAGTTCTTTATTATTTTTATTTTTTTCTTGCAATGAAGCAGAGAATAAAAAAATATCTGACAAACAAAGCACAGAAATTGAACCAACAGATTCTTTGAAAATTGAAAATCTTTCGAATAAAATTAGAGAGACTCCCAAAGACGACAATTTATTTTACGAAAGATCAAAATTATATTTTACAAAGGGTGATATTGCAAATGCTACTAATGATTTGGAAATTGCAATAAAATTAGATTCTCTAAAAGCAAAGTATTACACACAACTTTCCGAATATCAATTATTAAAGGGAGATTCTAAAGCATCAAAAACCTCTTTAGAAAAATGCATCAAACTTTTTCCAAATAATACAGATGCTTTATTAAAACTATCGAATATTTATCTTTATGTGAAAGAATATAAAAATTCATTTAAATATTTATCAAAAGTTGAACGAATTGACAAACATATTGCACAAACATATTTCATTAAAGGACTTATATATAAAGAACTTAACAAACCCGACGATGCAATAAAAAATTTACAAATTGCTGTTGATAATGAACCAAATTATTATGAAGCTTACATGCTTTTAGGTTTATTATATGCAGAAAAAAACGACAGCATTGCCATTGATTATTATAAAAATGCTATAAAAATTATCCCAAATAGTGTTGAAGCTCATTACAATACCGCTTTCTTTTATCAAAAAAATAAAAAATATAAAAAAGCTATTGATAAATATAATTACTTCTTAGATAATATTGACAGCACTCAACAAGCTGTTTATTATAACATTGGATATATATATTTAATATATCTTAATGAATATAAAAAGGCTATTTCTTATTTCTCAAAAGCTATTAATTATGACAGTAAATATTTTCAGGCATATTATAATAGAGGATATTGCTATGAGCTTTTAAAACAATACGGAAAAGCAAAAAAAGAATATCAAAAATCACTCGAAATTTATCCAAATTATGAGTTAAGCATTAATGCTTTAAACAGATTAGATAAGGTGAAAAAATAACAATTTCTAAAAATAACCTTTAAAAAATCAATTATGGAAAAAACTAATATCTTAAAAAAGATGAATTTTATCGGTGTACTGCTAATTTTATTTGGCCTATTGCTAATTAGTTCATGCAAAAAGAAAGACGACAAAGCAAAACTTACTCAAAAAGATTTTATTAGTCAACTTACCGAAGAGGAAATAGCCAATGGAATTTTAACTCCCGAAATTATGTGGAAATTTGGTAGAGTTAGCGATGCACAAGTTTCACCCGACGGCATGAATATTGTTTACGGCATATCTCGTTACAACGTGCCAACAAACAAAAGCAATACTGATATTTACTCAATACCTGTTGCCGGAGGAACTCCTAAACAATTAACAACACGCATTGGTGGCGAATTTAATCAGAGATGGACGGCTGATGGCAAAAAAATTGCTTATCTATCAAGCGAAAGTGGTTCTGTTCAGTTATGGGAAATGAAGCCAGACGGAAGTAGCAAAAAACAAATTTCAAACATTGATGGTGGCATTAACAGTTTTGAACTTTCTCCAACAGGAAATAATATTCTTTATTGTAAAGAAGTGAAGCTTGAAAAAAACACCAATGATTTATATCCTGATTTGCCTTTAGCAGATGTAAAAATAATTGACAATTTAATGTATCGTCATTGGGATCAATGGAACGATGACAAACACAGTCATATTTTTGTTGCAGATTACTCAAACAATAAAATATTGAACAGCAAAGATATTATGGAAGGCGAGCTTTGGGACGCACCAATGGAGCCATATTTTGACAATTCGGAAATGACATGGAGTCCTGACGGCAAAATCATTGCCTACACTTGCAAAAAATTAATTGGACGCGAATATGCAGTAAGCACAAATTCTGACATCTATTTATACAATATTGAAACCAAAGAAACAAGAAACCTTACAAAAGGAAATTTAGGTTATGACAGGTATCCTCGCTTTTCACAGGATAGTAAAAAAATTGCTTGGCAAAGCATGGAAACTCCCGGATATGAATCTGACAAAGATCGTCTAATGGTTTACAATTTCGCTACTGATAAAAAAGAATATATTACCGAAAATTTCGACCATAATGTATCAAATATTGTTTGGGGCGACAACACAATTTACTTTATCAGCGGTTTAAATGCTACATATCAAATTTATAAAGTTGATTTAAAAACAAAAAAATTTACACAAATAACAAAAGGAGTACACAACTATAACTCATTTGCAAAAATCGACAACAAAATAATTGGTCAGAAAATGTCAATGTCGATGGCAACAGAAATTTTTAAAGTAGATGAAGAGACTGGCAATGACACAGAATTAACATTTACCAATAAAAATATTTACGACAATATTGAAATGGGTAAGGTAGAAGAGAATTGGATTAAAACAACCGACGGCAAAAAAATGCTTGTATGGCTTATTTACCCTCCAAAATTCGATAAAAACAAAGAATACCCTGCATTGCTTTATTGTCAAGGCGGACCACAAAGTGCAGTTAGTCAGTTCTTCTCATTTAGATGGAATTTCCAGATAATGGCTGCCAACGACTATGTTATTATTGCACCAAACCGTCGCGGAGTTCCAAGCTTTGGACAAGAATGGAATGCTCAAATATCAGGCGACTATGGCGGACAAAACATGAAAGATTATCTTTCTGCAACCGATTATTTTAAGAAGAAACCTTTTATTGATGAAAATAGATTAGGCTCTATTGGTGCTAGCTATGGTGGATTTTCTACTTATTGGTTAGCAGGAAATCATCAAAAACGATTTAAAGCTTTTATTGCTCATTGTGGTATGTATAATTTCGAAAGTTTTTATGCTTCTACAGAAGAACCATTCTTTCCAAATCACGATTTAGGAGGTAACTACTGGGATAAAAACAATAAAGTTGCTCAAAAATCTTATGCACAATCACCTCATAAATTTATTCAGAATTGGGATACTCCAATAATGATAATAACAGGTGGTCGTGATTTTCGTATTCCTTACACCCAAAGTCTAGAAGCATTCAATGCTGCTCAGCTAAGAGGCATACCAAGCAAATTGCTTTTCTTCCCTGATGAAACACATTTTGTTGTAAAACCTCAAAATGCAATCTTATGGCAAAAAGAATTTTTTGGATGGCTTGATAAATGGTTAAAATAAAAAGCCAAAATATAAAACAAAAAAAGCTCTGAAATTTCAGAGCTTTTTTTTGTCAATAATTACCCAAACCCGCTAGGTTTTTAAAACCTAGCGGGTTTCGTTATTAATAAATGAGTTGCAATTTTATAACCGCCATTGCAAATACAAAGCCCGAAGCAACCTGTTAAAAACTTCGCTCTTTCGGATTTGTAATCCGAAGGCATTAATAAACAGCTTGTTAATTCGGGATTGCAAATCTCGAATAACAATTTTTGCTAATTAAAAAAAGGTGAGAATATATAATATTCTCACCTTTTAAAATTTTAAAAATGCTGATTAGCAGCTACTAATTTTAATTAGTTTATTATCAATTTTGAAATAACTGCTTCGTTATCTTGAGTATATATTTTTGTAAAATATAATCCTTTTGTAATATTATCAAGATTAATAACAATATTCTTTTCATTAAAATACTGATTACGATAAACTATTTGTCCGGCAATATTAGATATTTCAACTTTTTTGATATTGTTAACTGAGCTAATATTAAGAATGTTGTTATTAACAGGGTTAGGGAAAACTTTTAACATATCTGAATTTATATCGTTAATTCCTGTACATTCTGAATGAAAATCAACAGAAACATTATCCATTGCATTTCCGGCAAGATCCTCAACTCCGTTAATTACTAAATTATAATCACCTACAGTCAGACCGGTAACACTTATCTTTACCGAAGTATTGGTAAAACCTACAATACTTACATTCGTAACTTTCACTCCATTGTTTATTACATAATTTAAAGTATCAATGGCTGTTGTTGTATTTAACTCTTCATTAAAATCAATCTTTATTGAATTGCCATCTGCTACTAAAAAATTGCGTACAGTAGGGGCAAAAATATCTTGACTTTCAACAACATCGTCAATAGTTCTAATATCAATTTTACTTTCGTTATAATTATAAGTAGCAATACCGGTTATATCATACACATTTGCAACAGTTGGAGAGAAACTAAATGTAGTAGGATTATGAATATAACATTCTCCGCTACCGTCGTTTACTTTCCACAAACCATATTTTCCTAACTCTTCGGTACAAGAAGCTGATTGAACTTTCACAAGCACGCCTTCGTATTGCTCTGCATCAGCGTTTCCTGTAGCAAGAGCTTTTGTTGTTACTTCTGTAGCCTGAGGTAAAGGATTATTTGAAGAAACAACACTATAATATGTAAGATCACACATCTCCGTTAATTCATAAAATTCAGAAACTATAGCTGTAATTATTACGCTATCACCAAGGCTTGGACTATAACCAGAATCGTAAACGTAAACACCATTCCATGCACCAGTTCCACTTTGAATATAAAAACTTGTACCAAACACTCCAGTAACAATTCCCGAAGTAGATACTTCTCCATAGCCCAACTCTTGAGTGCTATTTGGACTAACAACTATTCTGTCAGCCATTGGTGAAATATTGGTTTGACCTTGTATATCATAAATTGAAGTTAAGGTTCCTGCAAAAGGAACTGTAATTTTAAATGAATAAGTAAATGAGCTTGCAGCATCAGTTCCATTAGTTGCATTAATTTTATAATATATAGTTGTTCCTTCGGGCTGTGCAGGAATTGTTCCAGAAAAAACACTTTCATTTTCTGACATATCTATAGTTGAAGAAACTTGCTCGTAAGAAGTACCCCATGCAATAGAAGCAGAAATAGTTCCTTCATCAGATGAAATGTTTGCTGATATCTTAATTGGATCTTCGGGCGTTGGTTTTAAAGGAGTAAGTTCAATATTAGAAATTAAAATATTGTTTGATATGCCTGTTCCCCAAATAAGGTTTACGAACTCAGGATGATCAATAAAAGGATTTCTGTTTTTTTGCCATGTATAAATCACATTGTTTCTGTTACGTTCAAAATCATCAGGAGGATCTTGCTCGTTCCATTTTAATAAATCTGATAATTTACCATGCTCAGCAAGAGGGTAAGTATTAACTTTATCAACAGCTTCAAGGTCAGGCTCACCATTTTCGCCTTCGTAACGTGTAGCCATATAAAAAATTATTCTGGCAACATCGCCTTTAACAGCATCGCGAGGTTCCCATGAAGAACTTGTTGAATTACATTCTGTTGCTTCAACATTAGGTGTTCCGCCCTCGGCAAAATCTTTATTATATCGTGATGTGTTAACAGTACGGTCTACAGGTTTTAAATTATGAGCATCACAACCTGCAGGAGGTTCTGTACCAAAATCGCCATGAGACTTTGCCCAAACATGCTCTCTGTTCCATGCATCTGAAAGAGTATATCCGGCGGCGGCATAATCAAAACTTGTACCTCGATCTCTAAAATATTTATCTTGAGAGCGGCCAGTATAAATAAGCATTATGTTACCGGGATTTGAAGGGTCTTCATCCGATTGCTGCAAAATATTCCATACATCGGTATAAGAATATTCAACATGCCCCTTAATTACACCATGCAAAGCTGCTTTAAGCACCGCTCCGTCTTTTCCTTCACAGCCATTGTAATAACCGGTAGGTTGGGCAATTAGTAATTGACTAAAAGCAATTAATAGCCCTAAAAAAAGAATTGTTTTTTTCATCTATTTAAGTTTATAAAAAAACTTTCCCATAGATTGTACTTTGAGAAAGTTAAATAATAATTAAATTATTGCTAAAAAAAATTAAAAAATATATTTTAACGAAATACTATACCTTGTTCCCATACCAAAAAATACTGCAGCAGATTGTGCATCAAAATCGTCATATGACTGTGTATATGTATCATTATTAACTGCATCAGATATATATACTCTGTTAAGTAAATTTAAAAAATTTAATGATGCAAAAAATCTTTGATTTTGAATTTTGAAATAATACCTAAGATTTAAATCTATTAAATAATAATTTGGCACTTTCCAAGATTCTCTTCCCGCATTTGAATACCAATCAGGACTACCGTTATCTGGATTTTCATCATTATTTAGAGAAGTAGGATCAAATTTCGAATAATGTTTCCCAAAGTATGTTGCTCTGGCTTTAATAAACAATTTTTCAATAACTTCATATTCGACAGAACCTCCAAATTGAATTTGTGCAGCATCACCAACATGTACTCCTTTTGCATCAAAACCCATTCTTTCGACAATAACACCACTTTCATCAACAACAAGAGCAGTATCTTTTGAAGTCCATGTCCAATCTCCTAATGAAATAGTTCCTTGAAAATTAAGTTTTGGTATTGGTTTATATATAAAATCAACTTCCCATCCAAGGTGTTTAGCATTCATCCCATTTATATTAATAGCATATGAAACATCGTCAATTGTAATTGTTTGAACTCTATCTGCTGGTTTATTATCCCATAAAGTTATATACCAATTTGAATTAACAGAGAACTTGGAACTTTTAAAAGTATAGCCTATTTCACAAGCTTTAATTTTTTCGTACTCTATATCTTTAAATTTCCTATTTCCTTGATAAAATACATTATTGAATCTTGGTGCTTTTTTAATATAGCCTAAATTAAAAAAAACATTTTGCTTTTCCGAAACATTATAATTTACACCTGTTTTAATCGTATAACCTAAGAAACTTGTCCAATCAGTTTCATTTACTTTTGCCTCTGGAGAATTAATTGTATACGGTATTCCTTTATAAAAAACAGAATCTAAAGAATAATTACCAGTTTCAGCATTAATCACTGACCTATTTACACCAACATTGAAAACTGTATCTCCTAAATCAACTATCTTTTTTTCAAAATAATCAACCCTTTTATATGAACTCATAGAAGTCGTTAGATTTAAGAAAGCACTCCAATTAGCATGTTTAAATTCAGCCTGACCAAATACGCCACCCCATCTAACCAAACCATCATTATGATAATAAAATATGTCATCTTTATGCTTTTTTCTGACAATACTTGAATTATTAACTGTCCCTGATGCGTCAATATATTTTTCATCATAAAAAAACTCACCACCTAACATATCATAAAGTTTTCTATAATGAATTCCTTTATATGATCTAACATCGATACCACCTGAAAAAGTTACCAAATTTGTTGGCTTATAATTAATTGTAGATAAAAACCCATACCAATAATGATTATTTATTGAACTATAAACAGCAGTACCTGCACGGCCAGGCTCCCAGTTATTATTATAATTATTATCATAAATACTTTGCAACATTAATTGTCCTGTTTCATCAAAAGTTGTACTTTCAGTTAAACCAGTCCCTCCTCCATTACCAATTGACACATAAAAAATATTAGATAAAAAAAGTTTATCCGAGATATTCCAAGAATCTTTCAAACTAAATTGTGGTTTATGATAATAATTCATTTTTTCTAAATGTTTTTCTCTTGCAGTATGAATAGTGTCTCCATTTTCATCAAATGTCCATCTTTCAAGATATCCCCAATGAGAGTTATATCTCAATCCATAATCTGTACGTCCTGTTGTATCAACTCCCAATTCTGCAGCATAATCTTTATCATATTTTGAAATTGGTTTTGCGTAAGACCTTTGTCCATGTTGTTGTGGGGCACCCATTGCAGTGACCGATAGCGTATGTTTTTTAAATTGTTTTTCAATTTTAGCAAAATAGAACCATCCTTTTGTCCAATTTAAATCTACCCAACCATCACCCTGTTTATATGAACCAGCTAAAGTAACTCCCCAACCATTTTTTAATTTTCCAGAAGTAAAACCTAATGAAGTACGCATATATCCATCACTTCCAACTTGTTGTTTAACATTCCCCCCAAATTTCGATTCAATACCTTTTGTAATAATGTTAATTGTTCCTCCAACCGATGGGATTGCTAATTTGGAGGCTCCTAAACCACGCTGAACTTGCATTTGCCTCGTAACTGCGTCAAGTCCAAACCAGTTTGACCAATACACCCAACCGTTTTCCATATCATTAACAGGAATACCATCGAGCATAACAGCTACGTTTCTTTGATTAAAACCACGAATTGTTATGCGAGCATCACCATCACCTCCTCCTTGTTGTGTTGCATATACTCCAGGAGTAGAATTTAAAATCATTGGTAAATCTTGAGTTCCTAACTCGGCTTCAATTTTTGCCGGTAATATATTTGTAAAAGCAACAGGTGTCTCACGCGAACGAGCAACGTCGGCAACAATTGTAACTTCATTTAATGTAATTGTTTTTAGACTGATATTTAAAATCACGGTCTTTTCGCCAATAACTTGTACTTTTCGAATAGTCGATTCATACCCAACATATGAAATTGAAAGATTATATTCTCCAGGGTCAACTTGCAAACTAAATTCTCCGTTAAAATCAGTAACAGTACCTACTCCCGCTTTTATTAAAACATTGGCTCCAATAAGAGTCTCGTCTGTTTCAGCATCTTTTATCACACCTTTAATTGTTCCTTGCTGAGCAAAAATAGATAATGATAACATTGCTGCTGTTAGCACTAAAAATATTTTTTTCATTTGTTTTTTTTTAGTTATTTATGTTTTTTTCGTCATTGCAAATAAAAACAACGAATCAATCATGTGATTTACAGATTACAAAATTCATGCTTTTGAGTTTTTATTCAAAAGCCCTATAATACTTCATTACTATTTTTTTGGGCATAAAAAATCCAAAAAATATAGTTAATCTTTTCATAATCATCTTGATTAATAATAAAAGGTATTTGCGGAACCAAATACCTTTTATTATTATTTGAGATTAAAAATTATTTAATTAATATTTTTTTTGTAACAACGTTATCATTAATGTCTGTGATTGAAACAAAATACATTCCTTTATTAATATTTTCAAAATTAGCATTAATTGAATTTCGGCAATCATTATAAAAATTTGAGTATACAATTTTACCAATAATATTAAATACTTTTATTGATGAAATACCCCTAAAAGATTTAATAGTAATATTGTTATTAAAAGTAGGGTTTGGATAAACTTCAAAAGTAGGGTTGTTAATGTTTTCAGATACACTTTGAGGCTTGGTTAAATTTATTTTCACAACACAAGTAACTGGCGTTGATCCATCAGTAACTTGAGCTATAATGTTAAATGATTGCAAAACATTATAATCCAATCCTTTATTATCTCTTACTTTAATAGCTCCTGTACTTCTTTCAATTTCAAATGGAGTATGTCTAATATCGATATCACCTTCGGTTAAATAAACATAGTTGCCAGATTCAAAATAATAAGAAAGAACATCACTTGTGCCATCAATAGCTGTAATTGTTCCAACAGATGTTCCGTTTTCAGCATTCTGATAAACATTGAATTCATACGATGTTTGGTTGAATACAGGTTGATCTGGATCTGTATAACAATCGCAAACATGCCAACCTAAACTGGTAAAAGTATTTCGGGGTAATGAATCCCATTCTACAACAGGATTGAAAAAAGTAGGATTAACAGTTACACCCTGAGCAATAGAACTTTTTCTAATCAAAGTTTGATCCTTTGTCCAATACCTTGTCCAATCACCAGTATCAATAAAATTTGCAGTTGTGTCATCTGTCCATGAAATCCCTGGATTCTGTCCGACTTTACCAATTATATCAATAATATCACCTGCATTTTTTTCTAATGTAACGGCATCATTACCATTAAAATACATCATTTTATTATCTTCATATACTGGGCACAAAAATGCATCAGCTCGGAACTGTAAATTTTCGAAAACACTAGTATCTTGACCTGTTCCTAGAGGATCTCTTTTATCAAGGACTACAACGTAAGTACCATGTGCTAATATACTAGCTCCAATAGGGAATGAAACAAAATTAGGTGTTGTGTTTCCATTTGAATATCTTGACATTTGATACGAATCTAAACTAATAGACTTATCTGTAGGATTATATATCTCTAAAGCTTTATTAGTGTGTGAACCCTCAACATATTCTGAAATAAACAAATCATTGCATTGTGCATAAGAAAAAACGTATGCAGATATTGCAAGAACAAGAAGTAAAATTTTTTTCATAATTATAAAATTTAAATTAAACGTTACTATTCATTTTCAACCACTTCGGTTTTAAAACAATCACCTTTTAAAAAAAGGTGTAGCCAACAAAGATATAATTTTTTATATAATTATTAAAATTTTAGAAAAATAAAAAAATCAAATTAAGTCATTAACCCTACGAGAGTTAAAAACCCTAGTAGGTGATACTTTATAATTATAAAAATTATATGTGATAAAGCAGATTACATTTCCCAATTTTCATAAAATGAGGATACTCATATCTCCATATTTTATTTTATCTTTGTGACTTAAAATTATTATTAATAAAATAATTAAAAATGAAAAAATTACTTATAATTCTAGCTATGATTGGTTTTACTGTAAGTTCTTGCAACATTGATAAATCTGAGCAAGACAATCCATTATTGGGAGAATTCAACACTCCTTACAATGTTCCCCCTTTCGACAAAATTGAAACATCTGACTACATGCCTGCTTTTAAAGAAGCAATAAAACTACACGATGCTGAAATTAATGCAATTGTTGAGAACAAAGAAAATGCAACTTTTAAAAATACTATTGAAGCTTTAGACAGAGCGGGGAAAACTCTTGGTTCTGTAAGTGGAATATTTTTTAATGTAAACGAATCAGACACAAACGAAGAGTTCCAAAAAATTGCCGAAGAAGTTTCTCCTCTATTATCAAAACATAGTGATAACATTAGTCTGAACGAAAAATTATTTCAGCGTGTAAAATCTGTTTATGAGCAAAAAGAAACTTTAGAATTGGACATTGAACAAGCTCGACTATTAGAAGAAACTTTTAAAGGATTTTCACGAAGTGGTGCTAATCTTAATGATGTAGATAAAAACAAACTTAGAAAAATTAATGAAGAACTATCTGTTCTTACTTTGAAATTTGGTCAAAATGTTTTGGCTGAAACAAACAATTTTAAACTTGTTATTGAAAATAAAAAAGATCTTGAAGGTTTGCCACAATCAGTAATTGATGCTGCTGCCGAAACTGCAAATGCTACCGGAGATAAGGGCAAATGGACATTTACTATTCAAAAGCCAAGTCTTATCCCATTCTTAACATACTCAAGCAACAGAGATTTGCGTAAATCAATGTTTAAAGCCTATATTAATAAAGGAAACAATGGTGATTCTCTTGATAACAAAAATAACATAAACAGCATTGCAAAATTAAGATTACAAAAAGCTAAACTCTTAGGATACAAAACCTGGGCAAATTTCATTCTTGATGAAAATATGGCAAAAACTCCTGAGAATGTTTATGGTTTATTAAACAAAATATGGGAACCTGCTATAAAAGCTGCTAAACAAGAAGCAAAAGAGCTTCAAAAAATGATTAACAAAGAAGGCGACAATTTCAAACTTGAACCATGGGACTGGCGGTACTATTCTGAAAAAGTAAGAAAAGAAAAATATAATCTTGATGAAGAGCAATTACGACCTTATTTTAAACTCGAAAATGTAATTGATGGTATTTTTTATACTGCTAATCATTTGTATGGATTGCAATTCAAAGAAATTACTAACATCCCAAAATATAATAAAGAAGTTAAAACTTATGAAGTTAGAGATGCAGATGGTTCTTTATTGGGAATTCAATATATGGACTTTTTCCCAAGAGCTTCAAAACGAGGCGGTGCATGGATGACCGGTTTCAGAAAAGAATATAAAGAAAACGGAAAAAGAATTATTCCTTTAATATCTCTTGTTACAAACTTTACAAAACCAACAGCAGACAAACCTTCTCTATTAAGTTTTGATGAGGTTACTACATTATTTCATGAATTTGGTCACTCTTTACATGGCTTGTTAACTCAATGTACTTACAAAAAAATTTCAGGAACAGATGTTGCAAGAGATTTTGTTGAATTTCCTTCACAAATAAATGAAAATTGGGCTTCTCAACCGGAAGTACTAAAAGAATATGCTAAGCATTATAAAACAGGCGAAACAATTCCTATGGAATTAGTTCAAAAAATGATTAACAGCAGTCACTTCAACCAAGGCTTTGTAACTGTAGAATATTTAGCAGCCTGCTATTTAGATTTAGATTGGCACACAATAACAGAAGAAAAGCAATTTGATGTAAATGCATTTGAAAAAGCATCGATGGATAAATTGGGATTAATTCCTGAAATTGTTGTTCGTTACCGCAGCACATATTACAACCACGTTTTTAGCGGAGGTTATTCTGCTGGTTATTATAGCTACATTTGGGCTGATGTTTTAGTTGCTGATGCTTTTGCTTATTTTAAAGAAAATGGCATTTTCAACGAAAAAATATCAACTTCTCTTCGCAAAAATATTATTGAGCAAGGAAATACCGAAGATCAAATGATACAATACAAACGTTTTAGAGGACAAGAACCAGAAATCACTCCACTTTTAAAACAAAGGGGTTTGTTAAAATAAACTTCTTTCTAACTTTAAAAAAAATATGCCATGTTTGTTAACATGGCATATTTTTTTTAAAAGTTTTTGATGTTATTTAAACACTTTCGGATTGCAAATCCGAAAGAGCAAATTTCAATCTATTTAAACCTATCCTTTATTTTTTCAAGATCTTCGGGAGTATCAATCGACACACTTTCATTTTGTGTTATTTCAACTCTAATTTTATAATCATTCTCAATCCATCTTAATTGCTCAAGCGACTCTGCAATTTCAAGCGACGATTGCTGTAATTTTGTTATCTCTTTTAAAACATCGTATTTGTAGGCATATAAACCAATATGGTTATAAAACTGATGTTTATCTATCCATAAATTTTTATCAAAATTACGCACAAAAGGAATTGGTGACCGACTAAAATAAATTGCCTGTTTATTCTTGTTTATAAGAACCTTGGGTTTGTTCGGATTAAAAATATCATCAATATTATTAATAGGCTTTATTAATGTAGCTATTTGAGTTTCTTCATCGTCAAAACACGAAATAATTTTTTTAATTTGCTCTGGGTCAATAAAAGGCTCGTCGCCTTGTATATTAATAATCACATCGAATTTTTCATTTTTCAATTCCTGAAATTTGTCAATAGCTTCAGCACATCTGTCGGTACCACTTTTATGATTTTTGGATGTCATTATAACATTCCCACCAAATTTCTTTACCTCTTTCTCTATTCTTTCATCATCAGTTGCAACAACAACCGTATCAATAATTTTAGCTGTTTGCTCATAAACTCTTCTAATCATTGTTTTCCCATAAATATCAACTAGAGGTTTGCCGGGGAAACGTGTTGATGCATATCTTGAGGGTATAATTCCAATAAATTTCATTTTTCTTGATTTAATATATAACTCTGTTATAATTATTTATATTTCATACGAATACATAAATAATCTTTAACAAATATAATAATTCCTTTGTGTATTTATTATCAATAATGTTATTTTATATTTCGTCCCTAAAGGGACTTTTTATTGTTTGCTTTTTTTTTATCTACTACCAATATATTGTCCCTGACGGGACACGGATAATTTAACACATAACCAATTTATATTTCAGCACAAAAACATAAATAATCTTTAATAAATATAATAATTCCTTTGTGTATTTATAATCAACGAGATTCATTTAAACCTCTTATTCGCAATTTTATATTAATGTCCCGTTAGGCACGAAATAATCTTCCTAAATAAATTTAAACACATAACGTTCATCATAATCTATGTTAAATTCCTGTAGCAACGCCAAATATTCTTCCCTGAAACTTTTTTTACGATGATGCTCTTGTTGATTTTTAATATAGTTAACTATTTGAGGTATATCAGATTTACGATATGAAAATGCACCATAACCTTCCTGCCATGAAAATTTTTCATTAATAAATTTTTTCTCATTTATCCATTTTGAAGAACTTCCTTTAATGTCCTGTAACAAATCTGATATTGATTGTGATGGACGCAATCCAAATAAAATATGTATATGGTCAGGCATTCCATTAATAATTAAGAGCTTATGGTTATTTTTTTTTATAATTCCTGAAATGTATTTGTACAATTCATCTTTCCACCTTTCTGAAATTATACATTTTCGGTTTTGAACTGTGAATACTGCTTGAATGTGAATTTGTGTATATGTGTTTGCCATGTTACTTTATATTTCATCCCTAACGGGACTACCAATATTTTGTCCCTAACGGGACTTTTTATTACTTGTTATTCTGTTTCTACTACCAACATTTTGTCCCTAACGGGACTTTTTATTACTTGTTATTCTTTTCTACTACCAACATTTTGTCCCTAACGGGACTTTTTATTACTTGTTATTCTGTTTCTACTACCAACATTTTGTCCCTAACGGGACATGATTAATTTAATACATAGCTAATTTATAATTATTTTTATTACAATGCAAACACATAAATAATCTTTAACAAAAAAAATATTTAAATCTTTTGTTAGCAATTTTGTATTAATGTCCCGTTAGGGACAGAATATTGGTAGTGCCGTTAGGCACGAAATAATCTAGCTAAATAGGTTCATAATAAAATAAAAAAACAAAAGATAATTTTGATTTGAGATTTATGAGAAAAAATATTAAATTAATAAAATTGACAAAATAAATGTTATTTTTACTTTTGAAACAAAAGATAAAGCAGTATGATAAATATAATTTGTGAAAATAATTCATCGAAAAAAAAATATAAATTTGGTACAAGTTTAAATGAAATAGCAAAGGACCAAAACATTAAAATTGAGCACCCAATTCTTGGAGCAATCGTCAATAATAAATTAAAAGAACTATCCTACAGAATATATAAACCAAAGAATGTTAAATTTATTGATATTACTCACCCACAGGGTATGAGAATGTATGTACGATCCTTATCATTTGTTTTAGAAAAAGCAGTAAAAGAACTATATCCTCACGCCAACCTATTTATAAAACATTCTGTATCGAAAGGTTATTATTGCGAAATAGAAAACCTAAATACAGAATTAACCAATGAGATAATTTTTGAAATAGGAAATAGAATGCGGGATATTGTAAAAAAAGACAGACCTTTTACTCGTGAAGAAATTTTAACAAAAGAAGCTATTGATTTATTTGAAAAAAATAATTTTACCGAGAAATCAAAACTATTCAAAAATCGCTATCAACTTTACACCTCAATTTATTCATTAGATGATGCAATTGATTATTATTATGGGTTTTTAGTTCCATCAACAGGGTGTTTAAAAATTTTCGATTTGGTTAAATACTACGAAGGTATGCTATTGATGATTCCTAAAATAAAAACCCCTGAAGAATTAGAAGATATTGTATTGCAAAACAAAATGTTTGATATTTTTAAAGAGTATAAAGACTGGGGCAAAATTTTAGGAGTAGGAACAGTAGGCAGTATTAACGAAATGGTTCTTAACGGGAACGCAAATGAATTAATAAAAATTTCGGAAGCATTACACGAAAAAAAAGTTGCTCAAATTGCCGATAGAATTTTTAATCAAAAAGGGGAAATAAAGCTAATACTTATATCTGGACCTTCATCATCGGGGAAAACTACTTTTGCTAAACGACTGGCTGTTCAGCTTAAAGTTATTGGACTAAAGCCCAGAACACTATCTCTTGATAACTACTTTGTTAACAGAAAACTAACTCCGAAAGATGAAAACGGAGAATATGACTTTGAAGCTCTAGAAGCACTGGATATCCAATTATTTAATAAAAACATTATTGATTTATTTAATGGCAAAGAGGTTGATATGCCAAAATTTTCATTTGAAACAGGCGAGCGTTTTTATGATGGCTCTAAACTAAAAATAAACAATAAAAATATTATTATTGCAGAAGGAATTCATGCATTAAACCCAAAACTAATTCCTTTAATTGACAACAAAAATACTATTAAAGTATATGTATCTGCATTAACATCAACATCTTTAGACGGACATAACAGAATACCTACCACAGACAATCGACTAATAAGAAGAATTGTGAGAGATTACAGATATCGTCATTACAGTGCATTAGATACTATAAAACGTTGGGAGAGCGTTAGAAACGGAGAAAATAAAAATATATTCCCTTATCAAGAAAATGCCGATGTTATGTTTAATACTGCATTAGTATATGAATTAGGTGTGCTCAAAAAATTTGTTGAGCCAATGTTAAAAGAAGTTATGCCTGACAAACCTGAATTTGACGAAGCTTCTCGACTTTTAAAATTTTTTTCATACTTCACTCCTATTTCTGACGAAGAAATTCCTCCAACTTCTATTATAAGAGAATTTTTAGGTGGTAGTAGTTTTAACTATAAATAGTAGTAACTTTACAAACTTTAAAATAATTTTTTTTGACATGACAGAAATTGGTAAAACAAATAAATTACAAATACTCAGAGAAGTTGATTTTGGCGTTTATCTTGACGGAGATAATTATGGAGAAATATTAATGCCAAAAAAATATCTTCCCGAAAATTACAAAATTGACGATTTTGTTGAAGCTTTTGTTTACTTAGATTCTGAAGACCGAATTGTAGCTACTACAGAAAAACCCTATGCAATGGTTGGGGAATTCGCCTTTTTAAAAGTTGTTGCTGTTAATGAATTTGGTGCTTTCCTTGATTGGGGATTAATTAAAGATGTATTAGTGCCTTTTAATGAACAAAAACAAAAAATGGAAGAAGGCCAATCCTATCTTGTTTATATTTACCTAGACGAAAAAAGTGAACGTATAGCAGCCTCCTCAAAATTAGACAAATATCTTGAGGAAGAATCGACTGATTATCAAGAGGGACAAGAAGTAAATCTCATTATCTCTAACAAAACAAACATAGGATATAAGGCAATAATCAACCACACTCATTGGGGAGTGATATATCAAAATGAAATATTTCAGACATTAACAAAAGGACAAAAAATAAAAGGGTATATAAAAAAAAGTAGAGAAGACAATAAAATTGATCTTAGCCTTTACAAACAAGGCTACGAAAAAGTTGACGATTCGTTAGCTAAAGTTCTCTTTGTGATAAAAAACAATAATGGATTTATTTCAGTTACCGATAAAAGCTCGCCAAAAATTATTTACGAAATGTTCGGGATAAGCAAAAAAACATACAAAAAAATTATTGGTGCTCTCTACAGAAGAAAAATTATTTCTATTGAAAAAGATGGAATAAAACTCAATTAATATTAAAAAAAACCTTCAATCAATCACAAAACCCTATGTATTAGGAATAATAATTTGTTTTTCTACATATTTTATTTAATTTTAACTTTTTAATTAGTTAATTACTAAATCATACAATAATGTATAAACTAATAATCTCAATTTTATTAGGAATTTTTTCCTCATTTACATTTTTTGGAGATGGAGACATTACTTTAACCCCTAATATACCAAGCGAAGTTAAAGCCGGCAGCGAATTTACTGTAGAAATTACTATACACAAAGGTGATATTGAGGGATTTGCTCGTTTTCAACAAGATTTACCAGTTGGTTTTAAAGCAATAGAGAAAAAATCAGCAAACGGTGAATTTCTCTTTGAGAATCAAAAAATAAAACTACAATGGATGAAATTGCCTTTTGAAAAAGACATTATCATATCATACACAATTCAAGTTGGGACAACAGTAAAAGGGGAGTTTAACCTTACCGGAAAATTTTCATATATAGCAGACAACATTGTTTCAAATGCAGAACTAACACCAGTTAGTATTAATGTCATTGAAGGAGAAATAACAAATTCAGACTATGAAATAAAAAATTCATATAAATACCAAAATGTCAGTTTAAAAAATATTGATTGTATTCGTCAAAAACCTTTTCTTAACGAAAACAATGAAGTTATTGTTAATCTATTGATTAATAAAGGAGATATAAATAAATTTGGGAAAATTCAAGAACAAGTTCCTGTAGGATATAACGCCATAAGCATAAAAAGCAAAAACTCAATTTTTACATTTAAAAATCATATAGTAAAATTTATGTGGATGAATATGCCATCTAATCCACAATTTACAGTATCGTACAAGCTTGTACCAATTAATGGAATTCCTGATCAAGCATTTTTAATTGCAGGTACATTCTCCTATGCCGAAAATGAAAGAACTAAAATTATTGATATTGCCGAAAGGAATATTGACGTTTCTAAATTTGACACTGAAAAACTAATTGCCGAAAAGCCACCACAAGAAACAGTAAAACAGCAAGTTGAAACACAAGAAACCGAAACTAAGGAAATTGTAACACAAACAACTGAAGAAAACGATACTGAACTAATTGCTGAAAAACAAGAAGAAGAAACACAAACAAAACAAGAAATAAAAACGGAGCAAAAACAAACAGAAAAACCCAAAATCATTCAACCAAAGGTTAATAAAGAACCACAAATTACTAATGTTCCAACACCTGAACAAGGCATTACTTACAGAATTCAAATTGCTGCGGGACACAAACTTGTTAAATCAAATTACTTTAAAAAATTCAATATAACAGATAATGTCCAAACAGAGATTCATCAAGGTTGGCACAAATATACAATTGGCGAATTTGGCAAATACAAAGAAGCAAGAAATTACCGTGTATATATTTGGAACAATACTCCAATAAACGATGCTTTTGTTTCAGCTTACAATAGTGGACAGAGAATTACTGTCCAAGAAGCATTAATGATTGCTAATCAAAATTGGTATCAATAAACTTCTTAAAATGTAATAATAAAAACATTTTAATTATATTTAACTAATGAAGTTTAAGCAACTATTTATAATATTTATACTACTAATTTTTTCTCATAATGTTCTTGCCCAAGAAATTGATGAAGATTATGAGACTTTACTTTTGGAAGAAGAAGAAGAGTTGCCTAACTCAGCATTTAAACCAGTTATCGCAGTTGGTCGTGGTGTTTTTACTTTTTTAGGAGACATTCACAATAACTTTTTCAACCCTTTTCATGGAAAATTTGTTACAAACGCAACGATTTCAAGAAATATAAGCAAATGTATTGATTTTAATTTCTTTGCAACTTTTGGCAGACTAACAGGAAATCAATACTCCCTTACACCAACAGAGAACTTAAACTTTGAAACTGATATTTTTGCAGGAGGAGCAAGTCTTACATACAATTTTAATCACCTACTTAAACAGAAACGCCCAATATCTCCATTTATATCAATAGGCATCGAGGCTCTTCAATTTACTCCAAAGGGAGATATATATGATGCAAACGGCAATCTTTATCAATATCTTCCAAATAGCACTATTAGAGACATTGACGGAAAATTAACTTCTCGAGATTATAAATATGAAACAGATTTACGTGACCTTGACTTATTCGGTTATGGAAAATATTCATTAATGAGCTTTGCAATTCCAATTGACATTGGGGCTAACGTTATAGTTACTGACAGAGTTACCTTACGCTTTGGGAATACCTATCATTATTCATTTACTGATTTTATTGATAATGTAAAAAAAGGTTCCGGTTTATTTAAAAATGACGCCTTCTTATATTCATATGTATCATTAAGACTCGACCTATTCTCACCTGCCGATGAAATTGTTGCTGTTGAAAAATTTAAGAACCTGAAATTTATTATTACAGACAAGAAAGATGCTGACCAAGACGGTGTTGATGACTTTAACGATGAATGTCCAAACACAATGCAACAAGCAAAAGTTGATTTTAATGGATGTGCTATTGATGATGATAACGATGGAGTACCCAACTATTTAGACAAACAGCCTAATACTCTTGCAAATTCAATTGCTGTAGGAACAAATGGTATTCGAATAATTGATTCGCATTTAATTGCTTTACTATATGACCCAGATGCAATTAATCGTGATGAAGTTCATCATTATAAAAAGAAAACAAGCAAATCATCAAAAAAATATAATAAGATACCAGCTAAATTCGAAAAGCTTGATTTAAATAAAGATAATTACATTTCTGTTGATGAGTTACAAAAAGCTATTGACAGTTTATTCGATTTTAGTAGTAAACTAACGGTTGAAGATATTTACGAATTACAAGACTTCTTCTTTGAGCAGTAAATCACTATACTAATTATTATTTTTCAGATACTCACAACTAGCGAAGCGTCCTCGCTTGTGCTTTTATAAAAACAAATAAACAAAGGTACAAGGGATCAGTTTTAAAAGTTGTGGAAATAAATTTATTAAATTTTATATTTGCTGTGTTTTGAATATTTTATGTAGAAGTTATCTTGATTCATTTAA
>JADFUR010000095.1 GCA_015222055.1 Bacteroidota bacterium
CTGTAAAACAAGCATCTAAAAAAACAGTAACTTTTTTATTCGGGAATTCTAATAATTTTTTATAGATATCATTAATTTTTATACCGCTAGTTACGCAACTACCACTAATATCAACCGGCATAATATAAGCTTCTTTGGTTGTTTCGTCAGGCAAACCGTGTCCGGCATAATAAAAAATTAATTCTGCCTTTCCTTCGCTTAACTCTGACAATTTGTTAAGTTTTGAGATTCCTTGTTGCATTTGTCCGTAAGTAGCATTTGTTAATAGAATAACATTTCTTTCGGGTACAGCAAGCGTTTTAACAACATAATCTTTAAAAACTTTGGCATCATTTGCTGCAAAATCAACATTAACTTCGTTGCTTAAATCAACTTGAAAAGAGCTATAATCTTCATTACCAACAATTAGTGCAAAAGTATTAGATTTAACAGAATTATTAATCGGAATATTTATATCGACATCAGATACATCTGTAAAACTTGCTTTCTTTTCAGTTTTAATTATTTTATTTTCTGTAATAATTGCCTCGTTATTATCATTATTAATAATTCGCTGAAACTGCTGAACCTTATTGTTACTTTTCGAACGAATTTTTAAATTATTATTATCAACATTAATAACAACATTATTCCATACTAAAACATTCCCTGCTAAATCATTTAGTCTATCTTGTGCATAATAAGAATTGTTATCAATCTGATTAATATTTCGTATTTTAATTTGATTCTGTTGAAACTTTCCTTTCTCTAAAACATAGCCAATTCTTTTAATAACAGCTATATCGCCTTCAAAAGAATAAATTGAACCATCGTTAAATCTCTTCCATTCACCAACTATTTTATGAGGAACAACATTTTTTATTTGCACAACATCTTGCTTATTTATTCTATTCAAAGAAGTGAGAATCTCCCCCGTCTTTTCATAAATAATATCAACTACATTATTATGACTAACAATACGAACTTTTTGCCATCTTAGCAATTCACCTTCATAATTATTTATTCTTCTGTATGCAGAAATCACTTCATTATCTTTTCTAATGTCTTTAATTTTGACATCACCCTTTTTAAAATTTCCTTTTTTCAAAACAGAGCCGACTTTAACTAAAGTAGCTTGATGATTTTTAACTTCATAAATACTACTATCGTCACGTTTCCAAAAACCCACATAATTCTCTTGTGTAAAAAGGTGACTATAAATAAATATGGTACAAACTAATAATAAAAGCTTTTTCATCTTTGTTAAAAATAATTTTTTATAAAAAAATAATATCATAAAATTACCAAAAAAAAAGGGTTTAGCAAAGCTAAACCCTAATATACAATTTGGAAATATACTATTTAACTTCCTCAACAACTTCCATACCTTTTTTAATTGCTTGTAAATTAAGAGGTATTAATTTATGATGACGTTCTGGTAAAGATTTTTCTAAACCTTTTTGAACATTTTCCATTTTAACAATTGGTTTAATCTTAAGAAAACCACCTAAAACAATCATGTTAAATGTTTTAGCATTTCCCATTTTAGTAGCTTCTTCAGTACCTTCAACTTTATAAATTTTTATATCTTTACGAGTTGGAGGGTTAGCGATTCCATTAGGGTCATACAACAATACACCACCTGGTTTAACACAACTCTCAAATTTATCTAATGATTGTTGATTAAGAATAATTGCTGTATCGTATTGGTTAAGAATTGGCGAACTAATTCTATTATCGCTAACAATAACAGTAACATTAGCAGTACCACCTCTCATTTCAGGACCGTAAGAAGGAAACCAAGAAACTTCCTGATTTTGCATAACACCTGAATAAGCTAAAATTTTACCCATTGAAAGGACACCTTGACCTCCAAATCCGGCTATAATAATTTCTTCTGTCATAATTTTAAAGTTTTAAATTATTCAATAAATTTTTTATAATCATCAGGATTATCTTTTTCAGAATCCTTTAAATCACCTTGTTTATAGAACTTAAACATATGATCAACCATCCAATTATTAGCTTCAACAGGAGGAATTTTCCAACCAGAATTACAAGTAGAAGTAACTTCAACAAAAGAAGTTCCAATTTTCTTATCTTGATTTTCAAAAGCTTTTCTTATAGCTTTTTTACATTTACGAACTGTGGCTGGTGTATGCACAGATTGACGGGTTACATAACAAGTTCCCGGCAATTGAGCAACAAGTTCAGTCATTTTTAACGGGTAACCATTTAGCTCAACATCTCTACCGTAAGGTGTAGTAGCAGTTTTCATACCAACTAAAGTTGTAGGAGCCATTTGCCCACCTGTCATGCCATAAATTCCATTATTAATAAAAATAACAGTAATATTTTCGCCTCTATTGCATGCATGTATAATTTCAGCAGCACCAATAGATGCTAAATCGCCATCACCTTGATAAGTAAAAACATATTTATCGGGCATTAAGCGTTTAGTAGCTGTAGCAAGAGCAGGAGCTCTACCGTGAGCAGCTTCTTGCCAATCAATATCGAGGTAATTGTAAGCAAATACAGAACATCCAACAGGAGAAACTCCAATTGTTTTGTCTTGAATGCCCATTTCTTCAATAACTTCAGCTATTAATTTATGAACTACACCATGGCTACAACCAGGGCAATAGTGCATTACATTATCTGTAAGAACTTTAGATTTTTTATAAACTATGTTCTCGTCTTTAATAATATCTATATCTGCCATTTTATTTTCCTCCTATAATTTTTTGTTCTAAAGCCTCTACAATTTCGTCAGGAGTAGGAATAATTCCACCAAGACGACCAAAATGCTCAACGGGAATTTTACCATTAACAGCAAGTCTTACATCATCTACCATTTGACCGGCACTCATCTCAACAGATAACATACCTTTAACTCTTTCGGCTAATTTAGCAATAGCTTTTGTAGGATATGGGAAAAGAGTAATTGGACGTAACAAACCAACTTTAATTCCTTTAGCTCGTGCAATTTCAATTGATTTTTGACAAATACGAGAAGATGAACCATAAGCAACGAATATATACTCAGCATCTTCACACTGAATTTCTTCATATCTTACTTCTTCTTCTTCCATTTTTCTATATTTAGCCTGGATACGATGGTTGATTTTCTCCATGCTTTCAGAATCTAATTCTAAAGAAGTAATAATGTGTTGTTCTCTGTCCGCAGTTTTTCCTGTTGTAGCCCAAGAGCCTGAAATTTTCTGAATTTCTTCATCAGTCCAACGAGGTTTAAAGTCAGATAATTCAACTTTTTCCATCATTTGTCCAATTGCACCGTCAGAAAGAATCATTGCAGGATTACGATATTTGAAAGCCAGTTCAAAACCAAGATCAACAAAATCGTTCATTTCCTGAACAGAAGCAGGTGCAAGAACAATTAAATTATAATCACCGTGACCACCACCTTTACATGTTTGATAATAATCAGATTGAGCTGGTTGAATAGTACCTAAACCAGGACCTCCTCTAACAACATTAACAAGTAAGCAAGGGAGTTCGGCACCAGCAATATATGTAATACCTTCTTGCATTAAACTAACACCAGGACTTGAAGAAGAAGTCATAACTTTTTTTCCACAAGATGCTCCTGCATATACCATATTTATAGAAGCTACTTCACTTTCTGCTTGTAAAACAACCATTCCTGTAGTTTCCCATGGTTTTTTAAGCATTAAAGTTTCCATTACTTCAGACTGAGGTGTTATTGGATATCCAAAATAGCCATCACAACCACAACGCATTGCTGCATGTGCAATTACCTCATTGCCTTTCATTAATTTTAATTCACCCATATTTTTGAATTTTTTTAATTAATTGAAAAAATTAAATTTTTGTTTGGTAAACAGTAATTATACTGTCAGGGCATACTTGTGCACAATTAGCACATCCAATACAAAGATCGGGTTTTGCCATATATGCAAAATTATAGCCTTTACCATTAACCTCTTTGGCAAGTTCAATGACATCTTGCGGGCATGCTACAACGCATAGGCCGCAACCTTTACATTTTTCCTTGTCAACTACAATTGTTCCTTTAACTTTTGCCATACTTTATTTATTTATTTATTTTTTATTACTGTTAAAATATATCAATATTATTTATATAGAAATTCAAATCACATTTACAACTCTGAAGAAGACGAATGATCTTCCTTGAATCTTTTCAGTCTATTTTCTAAGTCGCCAAACTGAGTTCTTTGTGTTTGTGAAACACAGGCTCTTAATCCTTGTTTGTCGCTGCCACAATTATCAAGAGTAATAGCACTTATTCCATAATATAATAATTCTTCTAATAACTCACCACTCGTCATTCCGGGATAAGAAATAGTGAAATAAAAACCATCGCCAACAGGCTTATCAATATCTGTATCGTAAACAATGAAAAAACCGTTGTCGATAAACATTTTTTTCATAATTTTTGCACGTTCACCATATTCTTTTACATCTTTAACGAAATTAAATTTACCTTCGTTAGCAGCTTTAAACATAGCAGCTAAAGCATACTGAGCAGAGTGAGAAGCTCCAGATGTTAATGCGTATAATACGCGTAATACAATAACATATCCAAATTCATCTGCACCATAATGTTCTTCTAATTCAGGATATTTACGATGATAAATTTTATCGGACATACATAACATTGCCATACGCTGACCTGCATAGCTAAACACTTTTGAACTGGAAATTAAAAGCACATAGTTGTCGGTATATTTAGCAACAGTAGGTTGATATGGTGGTTTACCGGGAACAGACATATCTGTTCGGAAATCCATAGCAAAATAAGCTAAATCTTCAACAATAAGTACATCATATTTATTAGCCAACTCACCTATAATTTTTAGTTCTTGTTCTGTTAAACAAACCCATGTTGGGTTATTTGGATTAGAATAAATTATTGAATGAATATTACCTTTTTTCAAAAAAGATTCAAGTTTATCTCTTAATTTATCTCCACGGAAATTGTAGATATCAAATGAAGTATGTTTTTGACCTAAAACTTTGAATTGTTGTTTTTGAACAGGGAAACCAGGGTCAATAAACAATGCTGTATCTTTTTGTTTATTGCATTTATTAGCAACCATAAAAACAGCATAACCACCTTGCATTGAACCAACGGTCGGAACACAACTTTCAGGTTTAATGTCAATATTAATAAAGTTTTTTATAAATTTTGAAGCTTCTTGTTTTAGCTCTTTTACTCCGTCGAGCATTGGATAATCGGCAGCTACACCTTTTCGAAGTGCTTCAATCTCAGCCTCAACTCCAATTTGTGATGGTTGCAAACCAGGAACACCCATTTCCATACGAACAAATTTATCACCAGTTTCTTCCTGAATTTGATTAACTAAAGCTACTATTTCTCGTATAGTTGCCTTACCAATATCATTTAATCCACTTTCTTTAATTTTAAGTTTTACAACTTCTGAATTTATCGGTGTATTTCTCATTATTATATTTTTGATCAAAGATTAATTTAAAATTATAAACAAATCAATAATTCTAATATTAGCCAATAAAGATTATTTTTTTACAAATCGCTTAAGGTTAATACATTATGCAATAATTAAATAAAAAACAAATACAAAAAAATTGCATTTCAATTGTTACAATATTACGTAAAATAAAAGACCTAAAAAAAAAAATATATATTTTTTAAAACAGCATTTTAATATTTTTTATGTAACCTGATTTGAAATGTTAGCGTCATATTGAATGAAACAAAATTACTCATTTAAAATTTATTATTATGTTAGCAGGAATTTTAATACCAATTACATTTTTCGCCTCAGTTTTGGGAATTTTTTACTTTTTCTATACAACAAGGAACAAAGAACGAATGTCGTTAATTGAAAATGATAAAGACGCATCAATCTTCTTTAAAAGTAAAAAAAGCACTGATGTAAAAAGAGTTAAAACTAATTACACTCTAAAAATTGGATTATTACTTATTGGTCTGGGTGTAGGTGTTGTTTTGGGAAATATTGTAGCTCAATATTCTCTATTAGTAGTGCAAACAGCTTATATCTCAATGATTCTTATTTTTGGTGGTCTTGGTTTAATTTCGTATTATTTAATTGAGAAAAAAAATAAAGATAAGAAATAAATGATAAACCATTACTTATCGAAAGTAATAGAAGGCGATGTCTCAGCATATTCTTATATTGTAAATCAATATAAGAATATGGCTTTTTCAATTGCATTAAGAGTTGTAAACAACCGTGAAGATGCCGAAGAAGTTACGCAAGATGCTTTTTTAAAAGCCTATAATTCATTAAAAAAATTTAATCATAAATCAAAATTTTCCACTTGGTTATATACAATAGTTTATAACACAGCTATTTCGAAGATTAGAAAAAACAAAAAAAAATCAGCTATAATTCAGCTGAATGATGAAGATATTGAAAATATTAATATTGAAGACATTGATAATATTCTGGTAAAATTTGATGAGGAAGATAAAAAAAAAGTTGTTAATTTAGCAATTAATAAACTTTCAGAAACTGAAAAATTAATAATTACTTTATATTATTTATCTGAGAAATCAATTAATAAGATTATTGAAATAACCAATTTTTCGAACTCCAATATTAAGGTGATATTATATAGATCAAGAAAAAAAATGTATGATGAATTAAAATTTAAGAGTGACAAATTAGGAATGAATGAGACAAAAAAAACTATAATAAAATGAAAAAAAAATCAATAAATATTACAACGGACTTACTAAAAAAACAGCTGATTGTAGAACCCTCTGTTGATTTTACTGAAAATCTTATGAAAAAAATAATTGTTCAAAAGAAAAGCATATCTATTATTTATAAGCCTATTATCTCAAAAAAAACATTCTTAATAATCATATTATCTGTTATATCTTTATTAATTGTATTATTAAGTTTACCTTCATCATATTTCAGTTCTCGTTATAACAGTTTATTAATTGAATTTTCAAATATTTTTACAAAAACATTTGAAAATATTGATTTCTCATTTATTTATAAAATACCACTATTAATTCCATTAATAATTATATCAGGATGGATTTTATTATTTTCAGATATGCTTATTAATAAATTTATAAATAGAAGTATTACATCTAAATAAAAACATTTCCAAAAAAAATTATTTTTCTGATAGTTCTATTTATTAGGAATACAAATCCGAATTAGACAATATAGGAAGAAGCTTGCTACAGATTTACGTTCTCTAAAATCAATATTAGTAGTCTACATTAGCGATGAGAGTTTTTGTTTTCTAACTATAATTAAAATCACAATAGGAATACCCAAAAGTGCTGTAACAGAATTTATTGGCAGGGTTGTGTTGTATCCGGGTAAACGAGAAATAATATCGCTTATAAGCATAATAATTGCACCCATTAGAATTGAACCAGGTATTAAAAAATTATGATTAGTTGTTTTGAATAAAATTCGAGTTAAATGAGGCACTGCAATTCCAATAAATCCTATTGGACCACAAAAAGCAGTAATTGTGCCTGCGAGAATACTTGTGCTGATAAAAACCAAAATTCTTGATGTTTTGATATTTACGCCCATACTTTTGGCATAACTTTCGCCAAGAAGCATCGCATTTAAAATTTTGGTAGATGCTAATGATATTAATAATCCCACGACTATACATGGCAATAAAATATTGAGCTGTGAATGAGAGACACTTCCGAGACTTCCCATTGTCCAAACAATAAAAGCTTTAAGCATTGATTCGTTACTAAAATATTGTAATATACTAACTACTGCTGTAGCAGCACTTCCAAACAAAATTCCTAGTATTAAAATTGTCATAATATCGCTAATACGAAACGAAAGAGTTAATATAAAAAAAAGTATTAATCCTGAGCCAATGCATGCTGAAACAACAACCGCCCAATTACCCATAAAATTAAGCTGATTTGCAGTAAAAAATGATGAAAATCCTAAAACAAGTATTGCAACTCCAAGACTTGCACCCGAGCTAATACCCAATACATAAGGACCGGCTAAAGGGTTTCTAAAAATTGTTTGCATCTGCAATCCACTTACAGATAATGCAGCACCTGCAATTACTGCTGTAATAGCTTTGGGTAAACGAAAATCAATTACTATTGTAAGCCATTCTTGCCTGCTTGATTCCACTGTTGTTAAAATACTAAAAACATCTTTTATCGGTATTTTTACTGATCCTAAAACTAAATCTAAAAAGAATAATACAATTAATAATAATATTAAAATTACGAAAAATTTTATATGCTTGCTTTTATTGTCTTTTATGATACTGATATCTGGCATAAATTGCGTTTTACTATTTATCATTTTGCTTTATGTTAATAACTGTCATTAGTTTCTCGTCATTTATTGTTTTGTCATAATGACAATCAATGACTATAAATGACTATTTAATAACTATTTAATGTCTGTCCATAAAGTCATCAAAATTTTATTCAAGCTGTCATTTCTCCCCTTACAAATGGGATTCCTCGCTCGTACCTCGCTTCGGAATGACAACTAAACTATATATTAAAAAAATCAAAAATATTTTTTTAATATTAATTTGTTATCAACTTTTGTTTAATTAATCTTCTTATAATAATACAAATTATAATCGGGAAAAATTTGCGGATGAAAAATACGAATTAAATCTTTTAAAATAATTTGTGGATTAACAATTCCTGATTCCCAATAATCATCTCCACCATATTGATTAGTAATTGCATTGTTGTTAAAAATCATTTTGTTTTTATACGCCGAGAAATTATTTAAACGACTGTCTACACTAACAATATCTGAAATTTTATTTGCAGCACCTGTATTTATCCAAAAAACAGCTTTTTGAGCTTTAGCAAATACGCTCTCAATATCTAATGCAAGGCTTTCGCGAGAAGTATCGTCACTAAACATATAATTTGCTCCGGCATCGAAAAGGAATTTAGCAGCAAAAGATTTTCCGCCTGGAACATACCAGGTATCTTTCCATGGTAAACCGGTTATTACAGTTGGTCTGTTAGTAATTGTATCAGTAATGTGTTTAAGCGTATTGTATTCGCTAATAATTTTATCAAACTTCTTATTTGCTAAGTCTCTTTTATTATAAAAAGCAGCAATAAACTTGACCCATTCTGCTTTAGCAAGAGGTTCGTGTTCTAAGTACTCTGCATTAATAATTACAGGTATTCCAAATTCTTTCAATTTATTGATATAACTAACAGACTTATTATCAACCCCATAAGCGATAATTAAATCGGGTTTAAGACTGATAATTAATTCATAATTAAGATTTTGGTCATTGCCAACCTCAACAATTTTATTTTGTTGATACAGCTTATTGACTTTCTTATTATTAATAAATTTAATGTTTGAAACCCCTGTTATACTTTTTGTTTCGTCAATAAAATCGATAAACGCAATATGAGTTGTTGACAAGCAAATAACTTTTTTTACAGGTGTTTTAATAATCTGGTATTTAGAATACTTTTTGGGAACTTTTTTGGGCTTATCTGATAATATATATTCATATTGAATATTTCTGGCACCTTGCCATGGATTAAATACTTTCAGAATTTTATAATTATTATGATAAATAATATTAAAGCCCTTAGCATACTTCAAGTTTGCACCTACAGTATCTGAAATTGATATTTTACTATTGTCATAATTCTCAGAAGGATTACTACATGAAAAAAAGGCAAATACTATTAAAAAAAATATAAATTTATGCATATCTATTCTTTGGTTTCTGATAAAAAAATATATCTGGAAATATTTCGTCCATTTCGGAAATAATAAATGCCATAAGAATATTTAACTTCAAGATATTCTTTTGCTATACCTCCACGATTAACAATTAAACGTTTAATTTTCTTATGTGATTTATTAAAATTTTCAACAGTTATGCCTTCCGGGTATTTTCTTGCCAAATCAGACAAAAATTTTTCCCCCCTTTCCTTACCTGTAAAATCGAAATCTTTTTTTCTGCCTGCCTTTGATTCCTCAATTTTTTGTTTTCTTTCTTTTTCTGCCGCAACGATTCTTTGTTCCTTTTGAATTTGAATAATTTTATCAATTTTAATAATTCTGTCTTGAGGGTGTTTTTGCTGTGGTTTAATATTCAAGGCTGTTTTGTATTTAGCTTTTGCAGAAACATAATCTGATGAATTAAAAAAATTATCGGCTTCTTTTATTTCTTTTTGATATTCTTTATCTGTCAATAATTGTTTTTGTCGTTCATACTCATTCTGCTCAATAATTTTGGCAATCTCAATCAATTGATTTTTAGGGTATTCTTTTTCAGGGAATAAATTTAATGCTTTATTATATGCTAATTTTGCATCGTCAAAACTTTGCTTTTGTAAATAACCGTCGGCTTTACTAACTGTTGCATTATAATACTCAATTTTTTCCTTCCTCAAATTATCTAAAATACTATTAATTTTCTTAATCTTTATTTTGGGGTATTGTTCATCCGGTAATAAACTAAGAGCTTTATCGTATAAATGCTTAGCGTCATCATAATTTTTGGAATTTAAAAATTTATCTGCATTAGAAATTATTTCAGAATACTGCTTTTTTATAGCTTGACGAGATTTATTTTCTCTATCAATAGAAGCAAGAAGTTCAACTAATGCAGTAATTTTTTGTTTTGGATAATTTTCTTTGGGTAAAATTGTTAGTGCTTTTTCGTATTTCTGTTTTGCTTCTTTATATTTTTTGGAATAGTAAAAATTATCTGCTTCTTCTATTATCTTATCGTATTGAATTTTCTTATTCGTTATCTCTGTAATAATAATATTAATTTCGCCAACTTTTTGCTTTGGATATAGTTCCTTTGATTTTATCCCTAATGCTTTTTTAAATAAATTTAGTGATGATTGATAATTTTTATTGTTAAATTCTTGGTCGGCACTTGCTATTGTAGCTTGATACGAATGTTCAACTGCATTTTGCTGTGCAAGTATTTTTTCAATCTCAAATAATTTATTTTGAGGATATTTCTCATTTTCCTTCAAAAACGAAGCTTTTTGATAATCACTTTTTGCTTCTAAATATTTTTTTGATTTATATAATGCATCTGCATTTGCAATAAATTGCTTATAATCTACTTCTAATTTTGCGATGTCTTGTAATTGCTTCTCTTGTGCTAAAAACAATTGTTCTATTGTAGCAATCTTATCTTTGGGATATTGTTCATTTGGTTTTACAGCAATTGCCTTCACATAATATTTTTTCGCTTCTGAATATTTTTGTATCGAGAACTCATTATCAGCCTCTGAAATTAAACCATTATACTTTTTGTTTATCTTATCTAATTCTGCTGATTTTTTTATTATTTCACTTATTCTGCTTTTAGGATATTTCTCACCCGGTTTTATTGTTAATGCTTTTTCGAATTCGGCTCTTGATTCTAAATATTTTTTTGATATAAATAACACATCACCGTTGTCTACAGCATTTTTATATACTTGTTCTTTTGCTTTTTTTTGCTCTGTTTCACTTATTAGAGATGCTAATTTCTTCTCAATTTCAAGAATTTTTGTTTTCGGATAATCTTCTTCAGGCTTATATGTTAACGATTGTTGATAAATTGTTTTCGCCTCTTGAAATTTACTCGAGCTAAATAATTTATCTGCTTTTGCTATTGAGTGATTATATAATTTATTGTTTGCGTTTAAATCTGCTAATAGTTTATTTGCGTTTTTGATTTTATTTTTTGGATATTGCTCGTCTGGTTTTATTTCCAATGCTTTTTGATACAAACCTAATGACGATTTATAATTTTTATTGTTAAATGCTTGATCTGCACTTGCTATTGCTGATTGATATGAGTTCTCAATTGCATTTTGCTGAGAAAGTAATTTATCTATCTCAAGCAGCCTGTTTTTTGGGTATTTCTCTTCAGACTTAAATGTTAATGCTTTATTATAAAATGATTGGGAATTCACATATTGTTTATTCTCAAATGCGTTATCAGCTTTTAAAATTGCTTCATTGTATGATTTTTCTTTTTCCTTTAAAGAAAATATTATATTATTAATCTCAGCAATTTTATTTTTAGGATATGCTTTCTCAGTCTTTAATAATGACGCTTGCTGATAATTTTCCTTTGATTTTTCATAATTATTTAGATTAAAATAATTGTCGGCAAATTGAATTATTTTATTATACTGTTCATCAATAGATTTTGCTTTATCTAAAATATTATTAATCTCAATAATTTTGTCTTGTGGGTATTTCTCATTCTGCTTATAAGATAATGCTTTTTGATAATTTGTTTTAGCATCAATATACTTCATATTACTAAAATATGAATCTGCTTGTTTTATTGCTTCATTATAGTCTTTAAGCTTTTGAGCATTAAGAGCTTCAATATTTTGTTTATTATTTGTTAATTTTTCAATTTCTTTTAATTGAAAAATCGGATATTGTTCATTTGGTTTTATATCAATAGCTTTGTTGTAATTATTCTTTGCTTCGGAATACTGTTTCAGGTCAAAATTGTTATCGGCAACGGCAATAAATTCTTTATAAGCTTTTTCAATAATACGTTTTTTCTCTTCATTAGCTTTATTCTCACTAAATATTTTATCAATCTCTTCAATTTTAATTTTTGGATATTTCGAATCTGGGAGAAATGTAAGAGCTTTTTTATAATATGTTTTCGCTTGTTTAAAATTTTCAATGTTAAAATTTTCATCAGCCAGAGTAATAACTTTTTCGTATGATTTTTTTTGAGATTCTTGTTTTGAAACAATTCTTTTTACTTGCCGTATCATCTCATCAGGGTACTCTTCGTAGGGATTATAATTTGTAGATAAGTCGTACATTTGCAAAGCATCTTTGTATTTTTTGATGTCAAATAATGAATCTGCTTTTGCAATAGTTTGTTCATAAGCCCTTTGCTTTAAATCATCATACTGACTTAAAAGAATATCTATATCTTTTAGCATTTGGTCAGTATATTCCTCATCGAAGTCGAACTCTCCATAAGAATCGTTATATTTAATTTTTGCAATGGGATTTTCTAATATTGAAATATCAAGCCCTTCGACCATACTAAACAAATCAATAGAAAATTTATAAGTCCATATTCCTATTTCATCTTTAGGTAAAACTGTGACAAAACTAACTTTTTTAGAAACGAAACCTTTCTTGACAAATTTAATGATGTAATTTTTATTAAGGTCTAACTTGAATCGGAATTTCCCATTTTCGTTTGTAGTAATTGTATTAATTTTTACCGAATTACGGAAAATTTCAACTTTTGCATTTTGAATAACACGTCTATCAGACTTAGCGGTTCCATTAACTTCGAGGTAACCTTTCTCCTCTTGGGCAAAAAGATTTAATGCCAGAAAAAAAAATATACTTACTATGACTGAAAATTTCTTAATCAAAACATATTTTTTTAGATATCGACCTAAAATTGATCAATTTTTATTTCAAACACTAAATTTATAAAATTTAAGACATAATTAAAAACCTTATTTTAAAAATAGAAAATTAATTTTGCGTATCCTCTTGTGTTTGTGCAAATTTTTCAATAACAACTATTGTCAAAAACCCAACAATTAGTAATATTACAGCAGCAATAATGTGAGGGTCATTATTTGTAATATCAAAATAATTATTAGGAAGAATGTTCTGTTGAATAAGAGGTTTTGCAATTCCATGTTTATCAATATAAGTTGAAATAACATTTTTCCAAGGCCACAAAATACTTAAGGATCCAAGAATAAAACCTGTTAACAAGGAGATTGTTTGATTTCGAAATTTTTTATAAATCCAAGAAAGAAGATAAGAAAAAGCCAGCAATCCAAAACCTGCCCCAAATACAACAGGCAATAAAACAAGCATATCAAAATTTGTAACAGAATCAATCATAACAAGGCGATAGTTTCCCAGTAAAATTAAGATGAACGAACCTGAAAGTCCCGGTAAAATCATGCTACAGGCAGCTATTATACCACAAATAAATAAATAAATTGCCGAATCGTTTTCTTTTGCAGGATTTAGAAATGAAATTGCCATTGCAATTGCTGTACCTAAAATAAAAAAACCAATAGTTGAGAAAGACCATTTGTTAATAGTTTTACCAACATAATATACAGAGGCAAGTATTAAACCAAAAAAATAAGCCCAGACATGAATTGGATAATTACTGAATAGAAAAGACAAAATTTTTGCTAAAGAAAAAATACTAACAATGGCACCAAAAAATACAGATATTATAAAAAACAAATCAGTGTATTTTGCAAATTCCTTAAATTTTCCGGTAAACAGCAAGCGAAATGCTGAAATATTAAATGATTTAATTGAATCAATAATTCTTTGAAATATGCCAGTTATCAAAGCAATTGTACCTCCAGAAACCCCTGGGATTACATTTGCAGCACCCATTGCCAAACCTTTGGTAAAATTTACAAAATAATTTTTCATGTGTTTATTTAATTAAAAATTACGAATTATGAATATTTGAATATTTGAACTCAGCTCTTTCGGATTGCAAATCCGAAAGAGCTATTGGAGAAGCTACTTTATATAAAAGTCCTTACTTAAAACTTAAATATAATCAAAAAAATGCCGTCAATATTAATTAACGGCACTAAATATATATCTATTTCTTTTTAAACACTTCTTTTTTATTCAAAATTATTTAAAAGGCTTCCATAATTGATCTCTGTATGATGAACGGTCATAATTTTCACAATCGTCAACAGATGAAATATTTTTAGTTGTGTAAATCATCTCTTTCATAAAGTCAGGAGCTCTTCTAACACCTTCACCAATGTTCATCATTATTCTATCACCATTTTTGAGATCACCGTTTTTCAAAGAATCGAAAAAGCCACCAACAGCAACAGCAGCTGCAGGTCCAATTCTAATGGTAGTTTCAAAAGCTACTAAACGAGAAATATCAACTAATTTATCTTCATCACATTCAATAATCTCACCTCCGCTATCTTTCACAATTTTAGCAATAATTGGATACGTAGCGGGATTACCGGTTGCAAGAGTAGGAACTTTTGATTTTGGATTATCATAAATTGGATAATCTTTTTCCCAACCTTCAGGAAAATTCTTTGCCTTTGCTTTTTGCCATGCTTCGGTCATTGGAGCACAACCACTTGGTTGAACTAAAATATAACGAGGGGATTGTTTAATAATGCATAAATCTTTAACATCATCAAAAGCCTTATTAATGGCAATAGGACCTGTTCCACCGCTAAGTGCTTGAATATAAACATTTGGCACCTCACCTAACTTTCTAAGCCATTCAAAAAGCATAACTTTTTTCGATTCAACTCTCATTGGGTCTGTGTTTCCTGATGAAAGAAGCACATTATATTTTTTTGAATATTCTGCAGCAATTTTTTTTGCTTTTGCATAATCTCCATCAACACGATATACTCTTTGCCCATAACTGCTAACTTCTGCTTCGTTAGCTTTTAAAGCATCGTTTGGGATAAAAACAGATAAAGAAATTCCTGCTTCGGCAAGATAACGTGCAAAAGCATTTGCTACATTACCTGTGCTTGCAACTGCGTATTCTTTAATATTATTTTCTTTTAAAACACTTGCAACTAAAGTTGCTGCTGCATCTTTAAATGTTCCTGTGCCGTAGTTATCATCGTTACGATAAGCATATACAGTACAATCAATATTATATTGTTCTTTTGCAAATTTTTCAAGAAAAGTCCAATTGTCAATATCAATTACACCTTCGTTATATGAAATAATATTTTTTTTATCGTTAAGTGGTAAAAAATCAAAATAATGCCAAAGACTTTTTACTTCAGTTGAATTATTTAAAATTAAATCTTTATATTTGTTAATGTCTTGAGAATAAACTGTATCGACCCAATTTTTTCCACATTTTGGGCATTTTTGTCCATAGCTAAACCATTCTTTAAAATCACTTATTTCATGTTTACAGTTTCGGCACACAAAATGGAATTTACTATTTGATGAATCACTCATAATTTAAAAATTTATTTTATATTATATTTTTATGTGTTGATTTACAATTATTTGTATTTATCTATTAGGGATTTAATTTTTTCGTTGGTTTTTGCTTGAGGATTAAAACTAAAAAAAACATTTGCTTGATTAAAATCAATAACAAGTCCTTTTTCGAAAAAATTAAAAGCTTGATCATCGTTATTTATTTTCAATAATAAAGCTGCAATACTAAAGCTTATTTCTGCTTGATTAATAATTATTTTATCGGCTTTTTTTAAAACCTCAATAGCTTCGTTTACTTTATTTTGATTGAATAAAAATTTTGAATAACTAATCCATATTTCTTTATCTTCAGGAAGAATCTCCAGAGCCTGATTGTATGCTTTTTCAGCATTCTCACAGTTATTGAGCTTAGTATTTATTTTTGCATAAATAAATAAATAGTCACCATTTTTTTTATCGACGTTTATTGCCTTAGTAATTGAGTTTAATGCTTTTTTATAATTTTCTGTTTCATAAAAAACTAAAGTCTTCCCATACAAAGCATTATCATAATCAGCTTCAAAACTTAGTGCTTTATCATAATATTCAAGTGCTTTGTCGAGTTTGTTAATATTTCGATAACATTCGGCGAGATAACAAAAAGCCTGAGGATTATTGTCAATTTCATTAATAAAAGCAAAATAATAAGGTATCGCTTCAGGATATCTTTTAATATTTGCCAAAGTATTTGCTTTGTTAAAATTTGCGAAAAGCGATTTTTCGTCAATTGCTAATGCAAAGTCGTAGGCTTCAAGGGCTTTATCTACATCTTCAATTTTATTATAAATTACACCAATGTTAAACCAAATTTCATCATCAAAAGGGTCAACATCTAGCAATTTTTGATAAAAGCTAATGCTTTTATCATATTTTTCAATCATATCGTAACAAGAAGCAATCTCATAAATCACTTCAGTATCTTCACTGTCAAGTGCATAGCATTTATTAAAAAATTCTAAAGCTAATTGATAATTTTCTTCTTGTTCAAAATATTCGGCTATTTCAAAGTTCAAATCATTAACTGCACTGCCTTCTGATTGCATTGATATTGCATGATTAAAATTTTGCAATGCTTGTTTAATTTGATTTTTTGAATTAAAAATTTTTCCTTTTAATATAAATATTTCATGATTAGAAGGTTCAATCTGTTGTAATTTATTTAACAAATTTAATGCTTGCGAATATTCTTTTGTTTGATAAAATACAAAGGCTTGTTTTAATTTTAATTCGTTTGAGCCAGGATGCAAATAAGTTGCATAGTTTACAACATTAACAGCTTTGCTGCTATCGTCGCGAGAAATATAAAAGTCAACTATGTTTTCAAATTCAGAAACATCAAAATATTGTCTCTTTTTTGAGCTTATCATTCTCTCATATCTGCTCACTAAAGAGTTAACTTCATCGCTGTTAATATATTGAAATTCGTTATAATCCATATTTATAATTTGATTATTTGCAAAATTAATAAATATTAAATCTTAACTAACATATAAAATACTTTTTTATAATTTTTTTTCAACATTTATTTTAATACAAAAAAAAATCTATGATATTTCCTTTGTAACTAAAAAAAAAATAAAACTCCATGATGCATCATAGAGTTTAGTATTACATTTAATTAGAATAACAAAAAAAAATTAAAAATTGTCTATTTTGCTAATAAATCTTCTTCGCGTTGATGTTCTTTACGCAATAAGTCGTTAATAATTTTCACAGGATTAAAGGTAGTGATAGGTACTTCGGCAAAAATAGTATTCCAATCAGACATTGCACCATTCCACAAACCAGGAAACTCTTGAGCTTTAATGTCAATTCCATTTTTGGTCTTTTGCGAAATAAAACCTGTTGTTTTATCAACAAATTTAGACAAGTCAAATTTTTTGCCTTTATAATCTCTAACAACACAAACAATATCAACCGGATTAAAATGTGTAGATTTATTAATTATGTCAAGCTGTTTTTCATCTTTTTTATTAAATTGTGTGCTTTCTACAATTTGAAGAGATTTTGTTTTATCTGGATTTTCGACCCAGTATGGACCACCGCCTGGCTCACCTTCATTTTTAACCATTCCACAAACTCTTATGGGTCGGTTTAATTTAGTAATAAAATATTCAATTTTTTCTTCATTTTTAAATTTGGCGAAACCCGCATTAGGAATAACACACAATTTTTTCTGAATAAAAGTATCTATTTCATTTATTAGCTTGCTATCAACTTGTGCTTTATTTTCTAATTTCTCAAGGTAATTAAAAATTTTATTTTGATAGCTCAATAAAAGGCCTGCCAATACTTTTTTATAGAAATAAGTATCGCCTTTTAAACTATCTAAAACAACATTATCAATGTTTTTAATAAAAATAATATCAGCATCTATATTGTTTAAATTTTCAATTAATGCACCATGACCTCCAGGACGGAAAAGCAAAGATTGGTCATCATTTCTAATTGGATTATTATTCAAATCAACAGCAATAATATCTGTAGATGGTTTTTGTTCAGACAGAGTAATATTATATTTTACATTAAATGCTTTTTCATAAGCTTTCTTTATCTTCTTTAAATACTTACTAAATAATGGCTTATGTTCAGGAGAAATTGTAAAACAAATATTTACTATCGAATTAGAAGCACAGTAATTTGCCCCTTCAACAAGATGCTCTTCTAATGCCGTTCTGTTTCCGTCATCATAACGATGAAATAATATTAAACCTTTTGGTTTATAACCGTAATTAAGTCCTTTTTTTGTTAGTATATATTCAATTATTTTATAATAATATTTCTCATTTATCTGACCCTCAGAAGAAAACTTCTTAGAGATTAAAAATTTCTTGAGCTTATCGTAAAAAACAAAATTTGTTATATGCTCAAAGAAATAATAAATAGATTCAAAACTTCTGTCCGAAATAATTTTTAAATATTCTTCTTGTGTACCATTATAGTTATTATAGTAATTAAAAAGTTTTCTGAATAATCGGGTGGCAGCTCCCGAAGCAGGTACAAATTTAACAATATTTTTTGAATTTACATTTTCGTCAAAAATTTTAATGTATTCATTTTTAACGTCATCATTTAAAAATAATACCCCGTTATTATTGATTGCGGGTTTTATTATATTTAAAAAAGGAAAACCATTAACGAAATTATTTAATTGTCCATTAATGGTTTGAATAGATATTCCCTTATTTTTAATCTGTTGATTATCTTTTTTAGTAAACATTTTAAATTTTTTTAAATTTTTAAAATTTAGATATCAAAGTTATACATATATTATATAATACCAAACTTTGGCTCAAAGCACGAATAATCAATTAATTAACATGTGTTAAATATTTACTCAAAAATGTAAACTCTTGAATATGAGACTGATTAATCATTATGAAAAATAAAAAAAAATTTTTTTACAGAAAAAATATTACGACACCAATAACAGAAATTAGCGAACCAATTATTTCAACAATTTTAACTTTCTCTTTAAAAAGAATTATTGAGGGAGGAATAATCAATATAGGAACAATTGCCATTATAGTCGCAGCAATACCTGTAGATGTATATTTAACAGATAATAATGAAAAAGACACTCCTAAAAAAGGGCCAAAAAATGAGCCCAAAAGGATAAAAACCATTGCTTTATTATTTTTCAATGCAGGCCTCACTCTATTCCATCTTTTTAAAAAAGTAAACATTATAGCAATACCAACAAAGCCAACAAGTACTCTTATTTGTGACGCAGAAAAAGCATCGTAATCTTTCATTCCATATTTACTAAGAACAAGACCAGAAGCTTGTCCCACGGCTCCAATAAAAGCAAGTAGTAATCCAATTAATGAATATGAAAACTTTATTTTCTTTTTGCTTTTTTTATCTCCATTCTTCTGTAAAATAACCATTGCAATACCTAAAATTGTCAATGTCATGCCAAAAGAATTTAGCAAAGAAAAACTTTCACCCATTATTAACCAACCAAGAAGTGCAGTAATTGGTGGAGCAAGCGACATCATTAACATTGAGATACGGGCTCCCACTTTAACGTATGCTTGCAATAAACAAGTATCACCAATAACAAATCCAAAAAGTGCTGATAAAGACAGCCATATCCATTGGTGAATGCCGGCATCTGTTGGAAAAAAAAGACCTTTAGTAAAATAGCAATAAATTCCTAAAAATATGAAAGCTGTAAAAAGTCTAAATAAATTTACAGTAAAAGAACCAATTTTTTTACCCGCAAACTCAAATGAGATTGCTGTGATTGTCCAAAAAATTGCAGTAATTAATGCTGCAAATTCACCATAATGAGATTGTATCATTTCAAAAAAATATATAAAAATGGATAGTTTATTTTTTATCAAACATATTTTGCAATAAAATACCTAAAACGATAAATATTAATCCAATATATGTTGTGTAATAAATTGTTTCGCCAATAATAAAATGGATAAAAATAAGAGATACAAAGGGACACAAATAAACGAGGTTACAAATCTTAGCATTTGATTTGCTGATTTGTAAAGCTTTCATCCAAAGAAAAAAAGTAATTCCCATCTCAAACAATCCAACATAAACGGCTGCTGAAAGTGCCGGGAAATCAGGAATAATTATTTTAGAAAAAGAAAAATTGGCAATAAAAATAAAAACAAAGCCAAAGGCAAAACTCATAAATAACTTTATTGCCTCATCATTTTTATCTTTAACATTAATAATCCAATAAAAAGCCCAAATTATTGAACTTCCTATAGCTAAGAATACACCAAAAGCATTTTCAATATGCAAACTGCTTAGATTGCCTTGTAAGGAAATTATTACAACTCCAAAAAAACTGATAAATATTGCTGCAACACTTTTAAAAGAAATTTTTTGTTTCAAAAATATTATTGATAACAAAACAAGCATTATGGGCCAGGTAAAATTTAATGGTTGAGCAATTTGTGCGGGCAATATTGAATAAGCTTTAAAAAGAACGAGATAGTAAAAAAACGGATTGAAAAAACCTGTTACCAGATATCTCAAATAATCTTTAACCGTTAATTTTTTAAACAAATGAAGTTTCCCCTGAAATATTATGATAGCAAACAATGAAATTGCTGCAATAAAAGTAGAATAAAATAATAACTGAAAAACGTTTATTGAACTAAGGGCTATTTTAAAAGCAGTTGCCACTGTAGACCAAAAAACTACTGCCGGAATTGCATATATAAAGGCTGTTTTTTGATTATTCATAAATGCTGTTTATGAAGTTAAAAATTAATCAACTTTTTGCAGAATAGTAGAAAAAGTAACGTAATTATTGGTGAATCTATCGTGCATCAATTTATCAAAATCCTTAAAATGCTTTTCATTAAATTCATTATAAGTTTCCATATTTTTCATTGAATGTTGTAATGAAAAAGTAATTCCTCCCATTTCTTCTTCTACAAGAACTTCAAATAAATTAATGTCAATAAATAAATTTGTGGCAATAATTTTAGGAATGTATTCTTGTTTTATCCACTTTGCAAATTCATCAACAATATTTTCATTAATATTTATTGTTGTGTTATAAATAATCATATTATTTTTTTTAAATTTATTCAACAATATCACCTCTAAGCAAACGAAATCTTTTTCGAGCTTGAATAACATAGATGCTTCCTTGATAATCAATTAATATCTTTTTATATAGTTGTTGGGCCTTTTCTTTATTGATTAAATGCTTATCATAAATTTGAGCTAAATTGAAAAGTGCATAATCTGCCCAAACATCAAAAGAATAATTATCAACAATTTTTTTAAAATTCTCCACAGCTTTAATGTATTGTTTATTGTTTAAATAAATTGTTGCTTTTTTATAAATAGCATCATCAATAATTGAGTTGGTTGGGAATTGGCTTAAAATTGAATCGATAGTTAATATTGCAAGAGAATCTTTATTTCGAAAAACCAGCAAATCGGCTCGCGCATACATTTCTAAAGATATATTTATTGAACCAGTATCTGAATTATCAGCAATTAATAACGAAAGCTGACAAGCATCGTTAGCAATTAGTTTTGATGTGCTTGCTTTTAAAACATCTAATTGAGCCTGAGCCCATTTAAAATCACCAATGTAATAAGCTAATTTTGATTTTCGGAATTTTGCTTCATAACCAATTGGATTGTTTTTATTAGAGCGTTCAACTTGTGCATAAGTTAATGTTGCATTCCACATATCTCCAGAGTACAAATAAACATCGGCTAATTCTAACTTACACTTTGCCAACAATCGGGAATCTGCTCTTCTGATTTTTAGCGAATTATTTAGTGTTACAATTGCCTTTTCAAATTCATCTAAATAAAATGCCTGTAGGTGAGCTAACTTTATTGACAATTCTATTGATTCTTCATTATCTCCAAGAATGAAAATTGTATTAATAAAATTATTTTCCAGACTTAACAAATCATTAGATTGGAAATTATTATTACTTGTTATTTTTTTATACAGAACTTCTACTTGTTCCTTTTTTGCAATTAAATAATATCCAAAATTTACTCCCTTATCAACAACATACTGATATGCATTCACAGCAACTTGGTAATTATCGTTTGAGTTTGATAAACGTGCCAAAGCAACTAAACGTTCGCCGTTTTCATTCCTTCTTAAATCTAATGCCTTTGCCTGAACCATTGCATTTTCAAAATCTTTTTCTTGAATATAAAGCCAAATTAGCAATTCGTTAAAAACTGTTTTGTTTGCTTGTTTTTGAATTCTTCTTATTAATGCTGATTTTAATAAGTCTCTTAAATCATTATCAACATCATCATAAACGGCTGATTGCAAACGATTTTGGACTGTTTGTAAATACATCTCGCTTATGCTTAACATATCAAGATATTGCTCAATCATTTTAGCATAATTTCTCTGATAATAATAAAGATTTGCAAGTTCAAAATTGAATAAATCCTTGTCGTTCAAGAGTTTTCTACCTCTAAGATAAGATTTTTCGGCATATTCATACTCGCGTTTTACAATAAATTTATTTGCAATTATTGATATCTGATTTTCGTTTGAGGGTAATTTTTTTATTACATAATCATACCTGTCTTTTGCTTTTGATATTTTATTTTGAAGCTTATACAAAGAGCCTAATTCAATGTAATAAGGTAATTTATTGTGCTTCTTTTTTAACTGCTTTTTTATAACTTTTTCAGCCAACTCATAATCTTGCAATGCTATTAAGCAATTAACATAATACCTGTAATAAACTGAGGATTTATTTTGTTCAAATAACTTTTTATATAATACTGTTGCTTTCTCAAATTCATTGCTTCTATAATATTTATAAGCAAGTTGAGTATCTGACGATTGATTTTGGGAATATGTTGTTATTCCAAATATTGAAAGAAATAATATGAAAAAAAATCTCTTTACACCCATTGATTTTGTAAAGTTTAAGTTTAAAAGGAAACAACACCTGACAGGTTTTTCTAATTATTTAAAAAAATATGAAACACTCTGTAACATTTATAAAACAAGGCTGTCAGGTCTTTATCTATATATTTAAAAGCTTTTATTAATTGTTAATTCCTAATTTATATGAGTCAACGTATTATAAGGAATACACGAATATTTTTTTGACACTAATTTCATTAATTAGCACAAATTCTATTTATGAAAAATTCGAATTTAGTTGCTTTTTAATTCTTAATTCTCCTCCAAACTTTTCTTAAAATCTTCTACTGATTTATGCACCTTATTATATAAATTTAATTGTCTATTTAATAATTTTATTTTGGGCAATAAATTTAATCGAATATCATTCAAAGCTGCTTCTTCGTCAAAAATATATCTGTTAATTGTGTCATTATCGGTCAGTAATTCTTTTTTGATATCGTATTTCAAACTAACTAATTGATTGCTTGAGTATTCAATATCAGCATCCATCTTTTTATAATTTTTTAACAGACGTTTTAAATTTTTATCTACTAAACCATAAGCTCCAAAATCTTTAAGAAAAGACTTATCTTCCGGCATATCAAAATTTGTGTTTTTAAAAAAATCAGTATTCAATTTAGTAATAGAATAGACCAACTTCAGACTATCAATTTTAACTTTTTTCAACTCTAAATTTATGCTGTCTACTTGAGTTAATAAGCCATCAATTTTATCAACCTTAACTTTTGTTTCTTTATTCATACATGAATAAAGAAATGAAATACTAACTAATGCTGTGATAAATAAAACTTTTTTCATTTTTTTAATTTTTCAACTTTATACTTTCTACTTTTAACTTTCTACTTTTTCTTATCTAATTCTATCAACAGACCGAACCAAGTCCTCATCTTTTCTAATTGCCTTGTTTGCCAATAGAATAAGAATAATTGAAATTACAGGCAATATTAAAGGGAACAAACATTTAAAATTTTCAGCTTTAAAATAATAAATAATTCGATGAAGTGAAAGCACTTCTATTGCAACTAATGCAGCAAGAAAAATTATGTTAATTTTCCCCAATTTTATCTGAAACTTACGTTTTTTAAATCTAAAAATTGAAAAAAGACCTATAATTAATATTAATATAAGCAGTATTACAATAGGTAATATTTTCACTAACAAATCATTAGATTGCAAATTCACAATTCCTAAATAATTGAAACAATAAGCATTGCCAGTAAGAGAAAAATTAGCAAACGGTAAAAAAAACATTGCTGTAATAAGCAACAAAACAATAAATAAATAAAGACTTTGAATTCTTTGTATCATGACAAAAACATTTTAAAATTTAGTTTGTAAAATTAACGAAAAAAAGTGTCTTTTAGCAAGGATAATTAATTGTTAATTGATAATTATTAATTAACAATTAATATTAGTCCACTTATTATAAGGAATACACGAATATTCTTTTGACACTAATTTCACTAATTCTTACTAATTCTTTTGATAAAAAATTTAAATTTAGTTGCTTTTTTAATTGTGAATTCCTAATTGTCAATTCTTAATTTTCCTAACATTCTTCAATATCAGCAAATTCATTGGGTTGCTTCCCATATTAATAATGTTTTTTTGAGTAAAACGAACAACCTCATCATAATATAATGGCACAACAGCAGCCTCATCAACAATCATTCTGTCCATTTTTTGATAATACTTAATTCGAATATTCTCGTCTTGTTCGTTCATAGAAAGTTCGTAGAGTTTGTCATATTTTTCACTTTTGAAATGAGTATAATTTGGACCTTTAGGACTAAAATTTTTACTGTAAAAAAGTGCCAAATAATTTTCTGCATCGGGATAATCGGCTATCCATGAACCACGAAAAAAATTCAACTTCGAATTAGCAACCATATCTCTAAAACTGGCTCCTGTGCTAATATCAATATTAACATTTATGCCAATTAACGAAAGTTGATGTTGAATATATTCGCAAATATCAAGATAATCGCTTGTCGTCATTAAGGTAATTTGTGGCAATCCTTTTCCATTAGGGAAACCCGACGAGATTAACAATTTTCTTGCTTTATCGGGATTATAATCATATCCTTTTACTTTTGATTCTGAAAATGAAGGCAATCCTTTTGGCACAAAACCTGACGTAGCAGGTGTTCCAATATTATTACGAAGATAAGTCATCATTTTTCGTCTGTCGAATCCATAGTTTATTGCCTGTCGTATTGACTTATTTTTTAATGGGCTTTTTTTAACAATCTCAAGACTATCGTCTAATAAAATTCCAAGATATTCGGTATTCAAATATGCTTGAGTAAACATGTTAAATTTATTGCTGTATTTTGGATTTAACTTACCACCGCGAGTAATAAGTTCGTCTTTATAACTTGCGTGAATGCCTGACAAAAAATCAATATTACCTTGTATAAACTCTAAAAATTCAGATTGCTTATCGTTAATAAAAGTTATTGCCACAGCATCGAGATAAGGTAGTTTTTTAGCATTACTATCTGATTCAAAATAATTTTTATTTTTTACAAAAACCAACTTCTCTCCTTCTTTCCAGATTTTAAATTTAAACGGTCCTGTTCCAACAGGATGACTGCGAAAATCACGACCATAATATTCGACAATCTCTGTTGGCACAACAGAGCAATATTGCATTGTGAGCAAACCTAAAAAAGCAGGAAAAGGATTTTTTAATGATATTTGAAGGACACTATCATTTACAGCTTTTAAGCCAGTAAAATTATTATTTTTATTTTTATCAAGTTTATCAAAAATCCATGCACCAGGCGATGCAGTTTTTTTGTCTTGAATGCGGTTTAGACTATAAACAAAATCGGAGGCAACAACTCTCCTTCCCTTAGCGGATTTAAAAATTTTGTGGTCGTGAAAAAAAACATCATCACGAAGATAGAAAGTGTATAATCGACCTTTGTTTGATATTTCCCAATTTTTAGCAATACATGGCTTAACTTTCAGACTATCGTTCATTTGAACAAGTCCGTTAAACAATTGATTAATTGGCCAAATAACGGTCTGATTTTTTGCATAGGCAGGATCTAAGGTTGAAATTCCTTTTGATTCATTATATCTAAAAACTGTTAAATCTTTAGTATTATAATCTTTGGTATTACACGAAACTGTAATTATTAGAGTGAAAATTATGATAAATATTTTATTCATTTTTTCGATATTTAATAAAAGGCCCAAATAATATTTATTAATCATGAATAATTGTTATTTACATAAACTCATTATTTCATAATCCTGCTTTTATTAAGAGCTCTTTGGTATCTTCTTGCGTTATTATTATGTTGCCTTAACGATTTAGCAAAAGCATGATATCCTGAGAAATCAGATTTAGCACAAAAATATAAATACGAATGCGTTTCATAATTTAGAACAGCATCTAATGAAGATATTGATGGTATGCATATTACACCCGGAGGCAAACCTCGGTATTTATAGGTATTATAGGGAGAATCAAAAGATAATTGTTTTTTTAAAACTCTTTTTATTGAGAAATCACCAATTGCAAAAATTACTGTTGGATCGGCTTGCAGTCGCATTCTTTTTCGTAAACGGTTAATATAAACACCCGCTAATCTCCTTTTCTCACTGTTTTTGTTAGTTTCCTCCTCAACAATAGATGCCAAAATACTTACGTCAACTTTTGACAAGCCTATTTTTTCTGCCTTTTTTATTCTTTTGTCGCTCCAAAACTTCAAATATTCATTATACATTCTGTCGAAAAACTTTTCTGCAGAAGTGTTCCAATAAAATTGATAAGTATTTGGCACAAACATACTCATTACAGTATGTTGCGAAAAATTATATTTAGAAAGGAATTTTTTATTGTTAAGCAATTTTAAAATTTTTGTTGAGTCGGCTTCAATTTGTAATGAAATTTTTTGGGCTAATTCTTGTTTTGTCCTGATATTGTTAAAAATTAAATTTAGTGGAGTTTGTTCACCCGAACGCAACAAATTAATTAACTCATTATTACTCATTTTATTTTTTATAAAATACCTTCCTGGCTTAACATGAGCGACATAATTTTTTTCTTCGGCAAGCCACTCAAAAGTATTTACATTTACAATAATGTTATTTTTAAACAATATTTTTTTTAAATCAATAAAATTGGAGCCGGTTGGAATGTATAAATAATTTGAATGTTTTGTTGTTAATACTACATTTGGCTGAAGCACTCTTTTATACATTCGATAAACGTAAGACACTCCAAATATTATTGAAAGAGCTAATGCAGAGATAATTATCTTAAAAAATATTGTTGATTTAAAGCCTTTATTGTTATTTTTCTTATTCTTATTCATAAATTTATACTTTGATAAAAAAGTGCCCGAATTTATAAAAATAAAATTAGTTAATATTATACAAAGATAAGAAAGTTTATAAAATTAGTAAAGTTCATAGAGTTCATAAAGTTGAAAGTTGAAATTTTGGTTGAGAGTAAAAACATATAAACACACTACTTTCAAAGCATATAACTTTCTATAGAAAACTGAAAAAAAAGCATTAAATTTGATTAATAATTATAATTACGTTGGTTACCTGACAGAATGAATCCGTAGCAAACAAAAAATAAAACTATGAAATATTCAATTAGAATTGACCATGAATTAAAAATAATTAGATACCAGCATTCTGGATTAATTAATGCAGAAGATATTGAAGATGCCTGGAGTGAGTTCTTAAAAATTCAAGAATTTACTCAATTAAAATACAAGCTTCTCTCTGATTATAGAGGTGGTAAATTTCAAATTCCAGTTACCCATTTATCAGCGATTATTGATTTTATGAGTAAAATTAAAAATATTGTAAAAGGGAAAAAGCAGGCATTAATTGTTGACAACCCATATTCTGTTGCAGCTTCTATGCTTTTTGAGAATAGAGTATATAAAGAAATTGGCTTTGATGTAAAAGTATTTTCAACCAAGACTGAAGCTTTGAGATGGCTCATTAATTAGTAATAGTTAAAAAAAATTATGAAAAATAAAAATTACGTGTTTATTGCAAGAAGTATAGATGGTTATATTGCAGATAAAAATGGTGATATTGATTGGCTATATACTGTAGCTAATACGGAAAATTCTGATTGCGGATACGAAAAATTTATTAATAAAATAGATGCAATTATTATGGGTCGTTCATCATTTGAAAAAGTTCTCAGTTTTGGCATTGACTGGCCATACAATATCCCTGTATTAGTATTGAGTAATACATTGAAAAAAATTCCAAAGGGATATATTGGTAAAGTAGAAATCATTTCGGGAACTCCCAAAGAAATATTAAAAACTGCACATACAAAAGGATACAAACACTTATATATTGATGGTGGAAAAACTGTTCAGGGTTTCTTAAACCAAGACTTGATTGACGAAATATGTATAACTACAATTCCAATATTATTAGGTGAAGGAATACCATTGTTTAAAGAACTTCCTGAAAAAATAAGATTTGAGCATATTAAAACGGAAGTATATTTAAATGAGCTTGTTCAGAGTAATTATAGACGAAAAAGATAAGGAATAATATAGATTCCTTTTCTTTGAAAAGCGACTAAGCGGTTTGCTTACAAAAAATACGAAAATTACAAGTCTGTACCTTAGCTTATTACAAAAACTCTAAGCAGCTAAAACTTGATAATTTTAAAAAATTAAATACCACTCCCTAACTAGTTGAGCTTAAAAATATTAAAAAAAAATTATCACCAATTCTTTTTTTTTTATTACCTTGAACAAGAATTTCATTCTAAGCATATAATTCATAATAAAAAACAACTACTTAATGATTTAAACTTTCGTTTAATTAATTTGAAAAGCCGCTAAGCGGCTAAAACTTGATAATTTTAGTTTTCGGAGTAGGCTCAACTTTACGTTTATTTAATTTTTTAAAAAATTAAAATATGAAAAGACTAATTATTTGCATAATAACAATGATTATGATACTAAACTCATGCAAAAGTCAGGATGTTAAGATTGATAAAACGGTTGTAAAAAATTTTAATATTGAAAAATACCTGGGCACATGGTACGAAATTTCTCGTTTTGATCATAGTTTTGAACGCGACTTAGTTGGTGTAACAGCTACATATTCTTTTCGTGAAGATGGGAAAATAAAAGTTGTAAATAAAGGATTTAAAAAAACTCTTGGCGGTGAGAAATCAGAAGTAGAAGGAAAGGCAAAAATTCCAAACCCTGAAGTGCCCTCCAAATTAAAAGTTTCTTTTTTCTGGTTTTTCTATGGCGATTATTTTGTTTTAGAGCTGGACGAGAATTATCAATGGGTTGTTGTTGGCAGCAAGTCCGATAAATATCTCTGGATACTTTCTCGCTCTCCTCAAATGGATGAAATTTTATATAATAATTTGTTAAAAAAAATAAAAAAACGTGGCTATAATTTAAATGATCTTATACGAATTGAACAAAAAAAAATATAAACTTAAAAAAAACTTAACAATGAAAATAAATATTAAATTTTTTATAGCAATTATTTTAATCTGTCTTTTATTCTCTTGCATAACAAAAAAAAACATTCTTGTTTTTGAAAATATTGATAATGGAAAAGACATTTCAATAGAATTTACCAAAGGGAAAGCATTTAATCATCCCACCTTCGTAATATGGCTTGAAGATATGGACGGTAGTTATCTCAAAACCCTATTTTTAACAAAAGCTTATGCAAATTGTTTGTTTGAGCACAAAATGCTTGGAGATACTCTTTGGCTGAACGAAAAAGGGGAATCGTGCCAGCCGGCAGCTCTCAGTTACTGGACACACAAAAAAGGAATGATAAACAACAAAACATTAGTTCCTTCAAAAAAAAATAAGTTTGTAGATGCTTACACAGGAGCAACGCCAAAAGGCAGCTTTGTGTTTAATGCAAAAAAATCTGAAAAAAAACAATATCGACTTTTGGTTGAAATAAATCAAACTTGGGATTGGAATAAATTCTGGACGAATAACAAATACCCTGAAAACTCTGCATATAAACACTCTGCCCAACCATCAATAATTTATGGGGTTGCAATAAACAATATGGATTCCACTTTTTATTTAAACCCTATTGGCCATGGCGACCCAAAGGGCGAAAGCGGAAAATTATTTACTAATATCAGCACCTTAACAAGTGCGAAGCAAATTTTTTCTTCAATTAAAGTAAAAATGAAAAAATGAAATATTATATCTTAATAATAATTTTGCTGTTTACAATAAATAGTTTTGCACAAAACGGAACTATAAAAGGTAAAATCTCAGATGCCGAAAACAATGACGCACTCCCTTTTGCCAACATTGTTATTTTCGGAACAAACATTGGCACAACAAGTGATTTTGATGGAAACTTCACTTTTACAGGTTTAAAGCCGGGCTACAAAAAAATTCAAGTTTCATTTATTGGATACAAAAAGACAACAAGTGAAAATATTTTAGTGAGTAATAATAACTCACCATACATCGAAATTCAATTAGAACAAGATGACAATGTATTATCTGAAATAATTATTAAAACAGACCCTTTCAAAAAGAAAGATGAAGCAATTATCTCAATGCAATCAATTGGGGTGAAAGAGATAGAAAGCAACCCGGGAAGTAACAGAGATATATCTCGTGTGATACAATCGTTCCCCGGAGTAGGTTCAACACCGGCTTTTCGTAACGATGTTATTATTCGCGGTGGCGGACCAAGCGAAAATCGTTTCTTTTTAGATGATGTTGAAATACCTGTTCTAAACCATTTCTCAACCCAAGGAGCGTCAGGCGGTCCGGTAGGAATTATTAATGCCGACTTTATCAGGTCGGTAGATTTTTATTCATCTTCGTTTCCCGCTGCTAAATACAATGCTTTGAGCGGAATTTTAGATTTTAAACAGAAAGACGGTAGTAAAGATAGAACTAATTATCAAGCTGCCTTAGGTGCCAGCGAAACAGCTCTAACTGTTGACGGCCCTGTTGGTGAAAAAACAAGTTATATATTTTCGGTAAGAAGGTCATACCTGCAATTTTTGTTTTCTGCAATTGGTCTGCCTTTTCTTCCTACTTTTAACGATTATCAACTAAAAGTTAAAACTAATATTGATAAAAAAAACACTTTTACATTAATCAGCATTGGCTCTCTCGATAATTTAACTCTTAACTCAGGGATTGATAATCCTACAGCTTCGCAAGAATATATTTTAAGTCAAATACCAATAAATAACCAATGGAGTTATACCATTGGTGGGGTTTATAAGCATTTCTTCGATAAAGGATATCACACTCTTGTGCTGAGCAGAAATATGCTAAACAATGAGTTCTACAAATATCCTGACAATAATGAGAATCTTGCAAAAAGTTTTGATTACAATTCGTCTGAAGCCGAAAATAAACTTAGATACGAATATCACATAAAAAAAAGCAGTGTAAAATATATATATAGCGTTAATTTAGAATATGCAGATTACACTAACCAGACATCTCAACAGATTTATGTTAACAATTTGCTCATAAATAGTAAATATGAAACTGATTTAAATGTTTTTAAGTATGGATTTTCAGGACAAGCATCAAAACGATTTCTCGAGAACAGATTATTAATATCTCTTGGAGTAAGATTGGACGGAAACGATTATAATAAAAACACACAAAATTTATTTAACCAGGCATCGCCACGAATATCTGCATCATACACACTTACACCACAGACAGCATTAAACACAGGCGTTGGCAGATATTTTCAACAAGCAACTTACACAACATTAGGTTATAGAAATAATTCAGGAGCCTTAGTTAACGAAGATGCCGTAAAATTCATTGGTTTAAATCAGTTTAACTTAGGCGTTGAACATAAATTTACCGAGAAAATATTACTCTCAGTTGAAGGTTTTTACAAAGATTATTTTCAATATCCTATCGATTTAATAACCGGTGCCAGTTTAGCTAACTCAGGTGCTGATTATAGCTCTGTTGCAGGTGCTTCGCCCGTAAAATTCTCAGGCAAAGGACGAGCTGTTGGTTTCGAAATTTTAAACCGTTGGAACTTTGAGGATTTTTCTTTGCTTGCTTCTTACACTTTTGTTAGAAGTTTATTTACTGATACTAATAATACATATATTCCATCGTCGTGGGATAGTAAAAATTTGCTGACAATTACCGGCTCTAAAGAATTAAAAAACAATTGGAGAATAGGTTTAAAATGGCGATTTGTTGGCGGATTACCATACACTCCCTACGACCTAACAACTTCGTCGTATGTTGATGTTTGGAATGCTAAAGGACAAGCTTATTTTAATTTCGCACAACTTAACTCAAACAGGTTTAAGGCGTTTCATCAATTAGACCTGAGAGTTGACAAAAATTTCTTTTTTAATAAGTGGTCTTTAATGTTGTATATAGACATTCAAAATGCTTATAATTTTCAAAATAAAAGTCAGGATTACATAATTCGTGAAAAAAATCCCGATGGTACTTATCAAACAACAAACAATGGAACACAATATGTATTAAAAAGAGTAGCAAGCGAATCGGGAACAGTATTGCCATCGGTGGGTGTTATGATTAAATTTTAGAGAGAATGACAGGCTTTTAAATTTTTTTTCATTTATAAATCTACTACGAAAATTAAAATTATTAAGTTTTAGCCACTTAGCGGTTTTGTAATAATCTAAGGTACAGATTTATAACTTTCGTGCTTTTTGTAAGCAAACCACTTAGCGGCTTTTCGGAAAAAATAATTTTTATAAGCGTTTTTATAAATCTAAAAAGTATCTTTCGGAATAAAAAATTTCTAAATAAAAAAAGATGGATAATGAAAAAATATTCGAACTAAATTATGAAATTAAAAGTGTAGATATAAACACAAATAGAAAATTGGGCTTATATAGATTGCTGGGAATTTTGCAAGATGTAACTTATGAACACGCTTTTAAATTAGATTTTGGATATGAAAATTTGAAAAGCATTGGTTTTTTTTGGGTTTTAATCCGACAAAAACTAAAGATGGAAAAATGGCCAAAATGGCACGATAAAATTACAATAAAAACATGGACACTTCCTGCTAAAGGATTTTTTGTGATTAGAGAATATGAAATTTTTAGTGATAATATCAAAATTGGCGAATGCTCTACTACATGGGTTATTTTAGATAGCAAAAGTAGAAAGCCTAAAGAAATGACCATGATAGAAAATTCTTTCTTAGCAAGAACAGATTATCATCTTAATTTTAAAGCGAGTAAAATTTTGGTACCAAAAAAGATGGAACTCCAAAAATCTATTGAAGTTAATAATAGCGATTTAGATATGAATAATCATGTAAACAATGTAAAGTATTCTCAGTGGATGCTTGATGCAATTCCTTTTGAGAAACATAAAGAATATTCGATTAACGAATATGAAATAAACTTTTTAAACGAAACTTTTCTGGGCGACAAAATTTTGTGTTATAGCGATATTAACATAATACCTAAAGAGAAGCCAAACGAAACTTATTTTTATGGACAAAACGAAATCAGCTCTAAAAATGCTTTTACAATAAAAATTAAAACCACAAAAGCAGAATAAAATTACTGTAAGTAAAATTACAGATTATTAATAAAAAATAAATTCAACTTCTAAGCTTGAGATAATCTCTGACTGCGTCTTTTTATTTTCTGAAAATAACAAAACCAAAATACCCTAAACAAACAAAAACCAATAATTTATTTTTTATCTCATACAAAACTTTGTAAATTTACCACAACAATAAAAAACTGTATCTAAAACAATGCCTTTTTTGCTACACATTTGTTATAACAAAAAACCCAATTTTTCTTACAGCTTTAGAGTTCTTGTCGCTTTTTTAAGGACTGAACTTATATTACTATAATTGATATAAGATGCAATAGTGTGTCTTATTGAGGTGTTGGTGGTAATTATAGCAGGATGATACAAAGCATTATATTAAAATAAACAGATTATGAAACATTACATAACATCATTATTTTTCCTTATTATTCTTAGTAA
>JADFUR010000096.1 GCA_015222055.1 Bacteroidota bacterium
AATAAATATATAAAATAGAAACACTAACAATAATTAATAAAATAATTAGAAGCTGATTATTGAATTTTATATTATTAATTTTTTCGGGAAAAAATATAAAAAGTACAATCAATGATATTAGACCAACAACAATTGTAATAATTAGTTGACTAAAACTACCAACAATGGTTGCAAAAATGGCAGATACTCGATTTTTTCTTTTTAGAACAAAAATTCTCCCACCAAATTCACCAACTCTGTTTGGTGTAAAAATGGAAACTGTAACTCCTGACAAAACAGCCTTTAGCGATTTTGAAAACGTGATTTTTTCTAAATTTTTTACTAATAATTTTCATTTTGCAGATTCAATACTCCAATTCGCAAACATTAGCAATAAAACAATAATTAAAATAAATAAATTAAAATAATTAAATTTATAAAATTGATTAATTATATTATTTGTTTTATTATAACGATATAATTTTATTATAATAAATCCATATGAAGCAATTATTATTGCTATTTTTATGATGTTTTTGTATGTTTTGTTTAATTTCATGTTAAAAAAATTAAACAAATATATAAAGATATTTGAATTTGGAATAAGATTTTAGAACTTTACACAATTAATTTAGTTAAAAGTTCAGAAAGTTTAAAGTTCATAAAGTTATATACACATGGTTACAACTAAATGTTGTAGATAAATTTCCGATAAGTAGGGTTTCTACAGACTTGGTTACAAAATTTAATGACAATGAATTTTTAAACAACAAATCATAATCTAAAAATAATCACACACTATTATTATGGGATATGTTAAAGCCAAAAAATATTTAGGGCAACATTTTTTAAAAGATAAAAATATTGCAAAAAAAATTGTAGAAAGCCTTTTGAATAATGATGTAGATAGGGTGTTAGAAATTGGTCCCGGAATGGGTGTTTTAACACAATTTTTATTGAAAAATGATAATTATGAAACTTATGTTGTTGAGATTGATATAGAATCTGTAGAATATCTTAAAAAAGAATTTCCCGAATTAAAAGACAGGATAATTAGTGAAGATTTTTTAAAGTTTAATTTTAAGGAATTTTCAACTGCAAAGTTTTCGATAATTGGAAATTTCCCGTATAATATTTCAAGTCAGATATTTTTTAGAGTAATTGAAAATAAAGATTCTGTTGTGGAAGTCGTTGGAATGTTGCAAAAAGAAGTGGCACAAAGATTAGCAGCCAAACCTGGAAGTAAAACTTATGGTATTTTAAGCGTTTTGTTACAGGCTTATTATAATATTGAATATTTGTTTACTGTTAACGCAGAAGTTTTTTCTCCTCCTCCAAAAGTTAAATCGGCGGTTATTAGATTGACACGAAATACGGTAAAAAAAATTGATTGTAACGAAGATTTATTTTTCAGAGTTATAAAAACAAGTTTTAATCAACGACGAAAGACATTAAACAATTCTTTAAAACCAATATTGCTAAACATTAAAATTAAAGATGAGATAATGTTAAAGCGACCTGAACAATTAAGTGTGGATAATTTCATAAAATTAACTAATTTAGTGGAAAATTGTATGAAATCTTAAATTTAGGATTTAGATTGAGACATTATTTTTTTCTAATCATAAAAGATGTAATTAGGGTGGCTACATAAAAAAACAAGATTATGCGTTTTGAATTAACAAAAGAATTTATTGACAGTTTATGCGAGGCAATTGAATTAAAGGATGAAAAAGCCACCTTAGATTTGATTGAGAAGTTGCATGCAGCAGATATTGCAGAGATATACGATGAGTTAGATATTGATGAAGCAAAATTTATTCACTTATTGCTTGAAGATGAAAAGTCGTCTGATGTATTAGTTGAACTTGAAGATGATGTACGCGAAAAGTTTTTGCAATCAATGCCCAGCATGGAAATTGCAAAAAAAATAATTTATGGAATTGATTCTGATGATGCAGCTGACATAATTGGTACATTTTCTGATGAAAAGCAACAGGAAATTTTAACTCATATTGATGATATTGTGCAGGCTGGTGATATTGTTGATTTGCTTAATTACGACGAAGATTCTGCCGGAGGTTTAATGGCTAAAGAATTAGTTGCTGTTAACGAAAATTGGAACATTACCAAAAGTCTTCGCGAAATGCGAAAACAAGCCGAAGAGTTAGACGATGTGTTTTTTGTTTATGTTACTGACGATGATAATATTTTAAAAGGGACTCTGTCGTTAAAAAAATTACTGCTACTATCAGAAAGTATAAATATTAAAACCGCATGCAACAAAGAAGTTATTTCTGTTAATGTTGAGACTCCTTCTGAAGAGGTAGCTAATATTATGGATAAATATGACCTTGTGGCACTTCCTGTAATTGACAGCATTGGTCGCCTTGTTGGAAGAATTACAATTGATGATGTTGTTGATGTTATTAGAGAAGAAGCCGGAAAAGATTACCAGATGATGTCAGGTATTTCCGAGGATATTGAATCTACCGATAATGTTTTAGTGCAAACGCGTGCTCGTATGCCATGGCTTATTATTGCTATGTTTGGGGGGATTTTAAGTTCACGAGTAATTTATCAATTTACCGGTGAATTATCGTTTTTACCTCAAATGGCAATGTTCATTCCTATGATAACAGGTATGGGCGGTAATGTAGGGATACAATCTTCAGCTATTATAATTCAAGGCTTAGCAAATAATTCACTTGGTATTGAAAGTCCCTTTAAAAAATTAATTAAAGAATTTTTAATTGCATTAGTGAACGGCTCTATATTATCTACAATTATTTTGGTTTTTAATTTATTAACATCAGATTCATATATTATTACTATTGCAGTTAGCATTGCTTTGTTTTCTGTAATTTTGTTTGCAACACTTTTTGGCACTTTTGTTCCTCTTATTTTAGATAGATTTAAAATTGATCCTGCTTTGGCGACAGGTCCATTTATTACTACTGTTGATGATATATCTGGCGTTTTTATTTATCTCGCTATTTGTAAATTACTTCTCGGAGTTTTAGGATAATCGAAAAAATGAATATTACTGAACCAAAATTAATTTTAGACAAAAAAAAATGTTTGAGAAATATATAATCGTCAAAACCAAACATACATAATTTAAAAACCAAATGTACAATTAAAATGCCACAAATGAGTTCTTGATTAAGCCCATTTGTGGCAAATTGTCTAAATATTATAATTTGCCGTTAGCACCTCTATCTTATTTTTTCTTTTAGTAACAGTAGCACCGTTGGTTGCACTAAGTGTCTTACTAAAGCTTTTAGTATGCCAGTCGTTTTTTTTGATATACTCTGTTAAAACATCAGACGGATAAGAGCTGAGCAGAAACTTACCTTTCATATTTGCAAGAGCATTTAAATCCCGTTTAAAGTTCTCATGGCTATATCCTCCGTAGTGACCTTGGTTTGAATCTATGTATGGAGGATCTGCATAAACAAATGTATCAACAGTATCTCGGCTTGATACAACCTTATGGGCATCATTAGCTTCTATTTGAACGTTTTTGAGGCGGTCTGACAATTCAAACGTAAATTTATCTATCTTATTTTGAATGGTATATGCACGTTTATTACGATCGTAACCCCATGAACCTATCTTACAGCTAAACCCTTGATTGGTTACCACGTAAAATGCCCACGCCCTAACGACAGGATCGTCAGCAAACAACCACGGACTATTATATATAATCAAAGCTTTTTTGTAAGTCTCTTGACTATGCAATGTGGCTTCTATTCTTTTACGTAAATCAAAATAGCTATGTTTAAGCACTTCATAAAAATTAACAACATTCATATTTGCATCATTAATAACTTCACTCTTTGCTGGTTGTTTTGCCCAAAACACAGCTCCCCCGCCAAAAAATGGCTCCACATAAATTTTATGCTCTGGGATAAGTGGTAATATCTCTTTAAGCATGTTTTGTTTCCCACCATAATAACTGATTGGTGTTTTTAATTGAATTTTTTCATCCATTGTTTTATTAAATTTAAATTATTTATAAATTTGCATTCTCTGACAAACTAAAAAAGGTGCACATACACCAACCAAAGGCATTTGCTCTCGGCGTGGTGTATGTGCACCTTTATTGTTAGTAGAAGGTCAGAGTTCTACTAATAAAGTCGGGGGTTATTATCCCCTTTTATTTTTATTCTAACAATTATTTAATGGGATTTTCGTGTCCTTCAAGAATTGCATTAACTTGCCCTAACACAAGAGTACTAAGAAATCCTTTCGCTTTTTGCTGGATGCGAACTAATTCTTCATTTTTTAACTCTAAAGTTGAGTTAGAATTTTGAATCTTAATTGCTAAATCAAAATCTAACAATTTTTTCTCCACCTCATCTTCTTTTTCTAATATAGCTAATGTTAATAATATGCTTTTTAAAAGCACTTCCTTATTCTGTTCGTCAATTAAGGTCTTGCCATTAATTTGTTTAATTGGTTGTTGTAAATTTATTTTCATCTTTTTTTAATTTTAAATTTCCATTTTAAATACTCTTCAATATCTTCCTCATTTCCTTTTATATATTCTTTCGTTTTTAAGGAAAATCGTGGCATGTGAAACTTGCCATACACTTTTTTATCTGTATAAATATCGCCATGCCTTATGAACGTACAAGTTCGGATGTTTTTAAAATATGTTATTTTAGGATTTGGACATATTATATTCTCAGAAATAAATACAACAACATCAATATCCGATTTTTCAAGCGACCAATTACCTATACGTGATCCAACAATTGCAACATCTGTAATATCCTTATTACTAATGCATGAAAAATTATCTAACACATTGCTTATTATATGCGTATATAATTCTTGTTGCGTTTTATTATCCCAATTTTGAATTATTATTTTTTTTAAATTCATATATAATTTATAATTATGGTTTTGTTATTATCCAATTCGTAATTAATCCATCAGCAATTGTAATTGTATGAGCATTACTTTGTCCATCAGCAAAAGTTATTCCTTTAGTTATTCCTACACCACCGTTGGCAGACGCATGTATGCCTTTGATTGCTTTTCCAGTGTTCATTTCCAAATTGCCTTGACGATCTATAAACATTGCGAGTTTCGGAATTTCTTGATTATTCTTAGAATAAAATTCAGTACGACCACTTGTATCATAATTTATTTCATTTTCTTTTTTAAACCTGATTTTTCCAAAATCAGTGCTATGTCCGTTTGTGTCATATTTTAAATTTGAGGTAATTTCAACATAAGGACCAGATGAAAATTCATTGTTAGCTGTTAACATTAAAGTTGGATTTTCTTCGGCATATATCAACTTATTATGTAATTTTTTCCAAAAAGATACTCCTACCTTATCATTTACGTATTTAGTTGTAGCAATAGCGAGGTCTACTGAACCTGTAGGTTGTTCTTTTAATTGTGCTAAATTAGCAGCACAATTAAATATTAATTTACCATTATCAAATTCACCATAAATTAACCGACCTGAAGCCGTATTAGAAATTATTAATTTATTACTACCTGTATCGTTATATCCTGCACTAGTTCCAATAAAAACATTACTAGTCCCTTTATTATAATATCCTGCACCATGTCCTATATAGACATTATTATTACCAACTTCATTTGATTTTCCAGCCGCATTACCAATAAAAATGTTATCATTCCCTGTCGTAATATCATTTCCAGTTCCGAACCCTAAAAAAATATTTCCAGAACCACTTGTAAGGCTTGTTCCAGAATTACAAACTGCACATAAATTAAATCCCCCAGCCGAAGATAAGCTACCTGCACCTTCTCCTATATGAATATCTGAATTTTTAGTTCTTAAAACCCTCGTTCCAGAAAAATTAATTACAGAATCTCTTATATTTAAAATATTAACACTTAAAATTTTAGCAGAGGGGTTGTAATTAAAACTGCTATTATAGACAAAGCCAGGAGTAGATGGATCATTACAAAAAGGAATTAAATTTTCATCACCATAAGAAACATCATTGCCACCTTCATTAATATTCACAGCCTTTACCTTTCTTTTAGAGCCATCTACACTATTTTCAATTATAAATAAATCATCATCAGCTAAAGTTGTCTTTTCAACAATAGTTGAAATCTCATTTGATTTATTTTTATGAATTGAAGATGCGATATCTGATGCTTGCGTATCTGTAAAATCGTTATGAGTTCTAACATAAGTAGCCCCATCACCTATATCGTCTTGTGTTAAATTAATGTTACCTATTTGAGAATTAACACTTAAAACTTTATCGGTGTTATCAATTTTAGCCCATCCATAGGCAGTTTTAACAATCCAATCGTTTACTTTCCAATCCGTAATACCACCTAAATTTGTTCCTCCATCAGTACTAACAATCCAAAAATAACCGGTATTTGTTGTTCCTGAAATATCAGGAGTATTTGTATTAGCATCCCAACTACCTTGTAATAATAAGCTTCCAGATAAATTGTTAATTAAATTTTTTAAGACATAGCCTTGATTTGCACTCAATACCTTATCCGACAAAGCAGTTGTTAAATTATCAACAATATCAACAATATTAATTTTTTTACAAAATTCATGTTGTTGAATTCTGCTTATAGGCTTATTAACATCCGAAGTGTTATTAACATTCCCCAACTCGATATCAGACTTCAAAACATTATGTGGGTTACCATTTGTTGTATTCCTGTGAGATGTGTTTTCTATTATATTATTCGCCTGTTGGGGAGTTATACCTTCTTTTTTGTTATTGGTTTCAATATCATTCGCATGCTCATTTAACACCTCAATCAATCCAACAATATCCTCTATGGAAATCTCTCCCATTGTCTGCCCTTGATAGACCCATTTAGCAGGATGTGTTTCCGGGCTTTCACCTGCATTAGTATCTGCTAATAATCGGTAGAAACCTTCGCTTTTAAATTGCGGATCTTCGCTTGCTGGGTTAGAATAACTTACATATTGTTGCTGTTCAGCATCGTACACATAAGCTTCCTCACTATCCCAAATTTCAGGTTCTGTAACATCTTTTTTATCTACTTTTGCGTCCAGCAATTCTTGCAAACCATCAACATCAGCTGCAAGAACATTATCATCTTTGTGTCGAAAGCTGTCAAGCCAATCCCAAAATTGATTTTGAGTTGGTTTGTCTGCGGTTTGAAACCACGCTTTTAAAGTATTAATCGTTTGCTTTGCCATTATATTGGATATATCTTATTAATTATATAAGCCCCTTCAATAGTCCCTCCGCCGATTGGTGTTAAAATTCCATTGGTTCCTAATTCTACTATTTTTATATCATTTGTGCCTGTAGGCAACAATGCTATTCTTGTCGCTTGATCAGGAACTTGGATAATTGAGGATAGACGAAAAAGATCACCATAGACAGACCCATTTGTAACGAAAGTTCCTTCAACGACTACATAGCCATTTTTCGTGCGAGTTCGCACGTCAAATGTCGTCATGTCTGCAATAGCAATAGTATTAACCCAACCTGTATCAGCCAATTTTTTTGTTACCGAGAGTAAATCGAAAAATGTATTGGCAGAAATAGCTTCCCAGTCAAATTGTAATGCAGAAACTGTTGTTGTGCCAAATTCTGCATGATAAGCAATCTCATTTCGAGTGCCAGTGTCAACAGTTATCGCAGTATCCGTTTCGACTATTTTTATGTATTCTTGCACTACACCACCTGTAAATGGCATTAATATACCATTTAGTACCACAAACCCTGATGAAACAACTCCTGCAGCATTTACACACCCGGACAATATATAATTATCACCTCCAAAGGCGGCAAATTTTTCAAAGATTGAATTTGCATCCTGAAAAAATTTAAAAACATTCGTTGTAAAAGGAAAATCTCGCTTACCTTGTAATAAAATTTTATTCATATCTTTAAATTTATTTATTTATAACTTTAACCTTTTCACTTTAGTCTTTAAACTTTAGCCTTTAAACTTTAGCCCACAATAACATCATAACGTTTACCAGCCAACTTATAATAATCAACTAAAGCTTTCAATCTATATAACTCACTTGAACTAAACGCATAGGGTATTATAACTATAAAATCATAATCACTGTTAAAATATGCACTATCGTTATGTATGAGAATAGCACCTGTAATATCATCATCAACCATTAATGGTGTTTCATCAGTGTCTAAGCTCAATAAAATAATTTCATCACTACCGGCATCTTCAATTCTTAATCGACGCAAATCAGTATCAAATGCATCATTCAATGCCCCTTCTAAATAGCACACCTGTCCTGTATGACTAAGTTTATAAATGTTCGTATCCCTAAATAATTTAAAGGCATTATAAACGTCTTTAAAAGGCATTAATAATGCGTTTAAAAAGTTTAAATTAAAAGCAGTCCTCATAAGAGGGTGCATTAACCAATTAATAACCGTTGACCAATTAACCTCGAACATTTGCTTTATAATTTAGAGTTAAATTATCATCAGTAATAACAAGATAACCTGCATTAGGAACTACTTTACCGTCAACAATTGAATAATCGTTTGCAGCAAATCGGCTTTCACAAGATTTCACAACTGGAATATCAATTCCATCGGTTGCTTGTAAAGCATCAACCAGACTTGCAGGTATGAATTCGCCATCAAATGGGATATTTTTAATAAAATTCTTTATAGTATCTTTTGCCGGTTCTTGGCTCGAATCGGTTAATAATTTGCCATCTTCATCTATAACTAAAGGATTGTACCATATATCCATATTAAGACGTAAATCATCACCAACATCGCTAACGATATTGATTTTAACACCGGCATCTTTAACCGTTTTAATGTATTCTTCAAAAGGAGTTATTTCATCAGGATTGGCAGTACTCAATGGCGCTAATTCATCGCCATCATCTTTAGCAACCTTCATAAACAAAATACCATTAATTTCGTCAACAGCAGCGTGTGCAATTATTTGTGCATCTTCATCAATAGGCTCGTAATAATCGGCATCAGGAACTAAGGCGTTACCATGTTCAAATTCTTTTGCCTTATCGGCATACCATAACAGGTTATGTGTCTTTTTTGTTGCCAAAATTTCGTTTACTTCACTTTTATGCTCGTCAAATAGAGTTTCGTGCATCCACAATGCAGCTGCAATCACAAAGCTAAAGAGCCTGTAAATAGAAATTTTGCTCGTGCTATATAATTTTACATTCAATACCGGATCTGCTGCAATAGCATCCATTATCTCTTGTTGAATTTCCGTTACTGTTCTTGCCATATTATCCTATTCTAAAATTGTTTTCAATTGCCCAATAACCAATACCTTCAAGCACCGGTTCTGCACCTACTATAATATCACTACCTGTTACAGGTTTAGATTTAGCAGCAAAATAATTATATACTAATTTGTCAATAACATCGCCGGTAGTATTGATTGAAGTGCCTGCGTTTATTTTTGTCGATAGACTATAATTGTTGTTTTTAATTATGTTAAAAATACCTTCAATAGTTCCGAATTCCTGAATTGATATATCAAATATATTTTGCCCTGATAATGTTGCAACAAAATTTTTTTGTTCTTGTTTAATTTGCTCATAACTAATACCTTGAAATTCTGAATAATCTGCAGTATCATCAATTATTAATTCAGAACCCGGTGCCACATAACTTGAAAAGCTTAAATCATTATCTTTAGTGAGATTAAAGATGCCAGAGATGTTGCCATATTCTCGAATGGCAACATCTATAATTGTTTCTCCTGTATGTAACTCAGTTGTTGGCATCTATTTTTTATTTTCTTTTTTTTCTTCTTTTTTTAATGAAAATCCTTTCAGATAATAACCACCAAAAAAGAACACAAGCACCATTATGAACCCTGATGATAAAGGCGAATCAAAAATCAATTCTTTAATTGTTGATACTTCTACTTTCAGCAACGACAGCACAACTAACAGCAATAACATTAACAGATAAGTCGAAATAATACTTATCGAAATAAAACGCCTGGTTTTACTCCTAACTGTGCTCTCAGAGAGAGTGTCTTTTGCAAATACAGCTACCTTATCGGCAAGAAGCATGTTTAATTCTGATTTTTCTTGCTGTGTAAAAGCAAGTTTATCAACTCCGGAACTTATTGTGTCAAACACTTTACCGGCATCTAATTTTCCTTTGAATAATTTTATCATAATTGTTTTTTAAATATGAATTTATTGCATCAAAATGAAGCTTAGCAATAACATTTCTACCATAATTAGACATTATAAAACGGCAGTCTCTTTCCGTGTCCATAAATAAATTTTCCGTGAGCACTGCAGGACATTTTGTTTTTCTAAGCATATAAAATCGTGCTTCCTTATCTGCATCACCATCCGAAAAATCTGAACGTAATTTAAATTTGGATAAATTTTTAATCGCGCTTTTTACAAAAAAGTCAGCAATTACATCACTTTCTGTTTCACCTGGGCTTGTAAAAATTTCCCAGCCAGAACCTCCCCCTGCATTTGCATGAATTGAGACCAAAAAACATTTTTTTTCTTGCTCATAAATTTTATTAATTCGTCTAACTCTTTCGGGTAACGATATGTCTATTTCTTCAGGGACAATCATTTTGCAATCAATCCCGTTTATCTGCAATAATTTAAAAAGCCTCTTGGCAACATCTCTGTTAAATTCAAATTCAAACAATTGAGTTCCATCAGACCAAATTGGACTTCTCTTACCAGGAGTATCATTTCCGTGCCCATTATCAATTAAAATATCCATATCAATAATTATTTGTATAATCTAAATTAAATTCGCCGTTATCTTCAACACTAAAATTACTTGCCTTATAACCGTCATTTTCGAGCTGCACAATAATCTCACGTCTCATCGACCGCAATGAAGCATTCTGCGTTTTGAGCCAATGAATTAGTCCAACACCAATCACCGGCGATTCCTTATAAGATCCTTTTGTGCTAACAAGTAACAGATCTACATTTTGAGCATCACTATTACCACTTGTAAAATCACCATTTTCACAAATTAGATCTCTATTTTCATCTAATATAAAATCTTGCCTTGTCATTAATGTTTAATTTTTTCATTTTCAATATCTTCAACCACGGTATTAACAAATTCAGGATTTGTTGCAACATCTACAGTTGTAGGAGTTGGTGTTCCTCCGGCATTAACATATAGATGCTGATGTGACTTCATCTTATCTTCAAGTTGATTAACTTTATCGACCAATTCACTAATCTTTATTAATCCACCATTTTCACCACCATTAATTATGATCTCATCAATGTCGGTGGTTGAGAGCAAAAAAGCATCAGTAGGATTATTTTCAATCATTGCACAAAGCACTTTACTGCCTATTGTTGGATAAATAGTAATAACTTTAGTACCGGCTTCAAGCACGGAATTTAATCGCACATTAAGCAGTTCTGGCAAATCTCCACGGTCAACATTGCAAATATTTTTATCTTTATCAATGCTAATCACAGAACCTTCAGTTATAAATAGATGTGTATTATCTTTTATAATTTTCAAAACTGCTCTCTCAAATGATGTTAATGCACTCATATTTTATACTTTAAAACTTAAAGTGTTTATGCGTTCAAATCCGATTGTTAATCCATATCTTATAATTGTTTTTTCTATAAGATAATCGCCTTCACGGTCTGCCTGGTCTTCATCAATAATTGATAATGTATCACCTGCATGTGTGCGAGGCATTGCATAACCTTTTATTGTGCCGGAATAACCGTCATAACTCAATTTATTATATGTTTTTTCAGCAATTTCTTTTAACTCGCTTTCGCTAATATTGCCAAAATTAAGCGTTCGCAAACTTGCCTGTGGGTCAGTGCTTCCAGTTTCGTAAGTTATTTTTTTGCCTGTTCGTTGGTTTGCAATTGCTTTAATCTTAATCTTCACATCTTCAGCACGATGATATTTTAAATTGTTTTTTTTAATATTATTCCCAAATTTATATGTGAATTTATCACCGGTTCCTCTTACATCAAATGCAAATTGGCAATTAAGAGTAGATCCTTTAATGTATGTGAAAAAACCATACTGCTCTTGCAACGCTCTCAAAACTTTGTAAGAGCTAACATTGTTGATTTCAAATGCCCCAAGGTTAACATCAGGGGCATTAATAGTGTAATCTTTTGCGATATAATTGAGCACTTCAAGTAGAGTAACCTTTTCCCAACTGTTTTTAAAACTATTGAGCTTTAGCGGATAAAAATTATCATCAATATGTAAAATCATTGGTGCATCACTTTCTATTTGCCCCAAGAACCCGGTAAATTCTTCATAATATTTACCTCCGGTTCCTAATTCAATAGTTGCCTTTTGTCCTGATGCCAGATAATCTAATACACTCTTACCTGCTAATTTCTTATAATTGCGAGGTAGAGTAATAATTGCTACATCACCCATTTCTTTAACACTCTCAGTTATAATAACTTTATTAACGTTGTTAAAAACAACATCTCCAATAGTTATACGGGCATTTGGTTCGTAGTACATAATTACTGTATTAAGAATTCTGCTGATTCAACACTAATTGCATTCACCGAGAACTTAATTGTATCGACATAACCTTCAACAAAATCAAGTTTAAAACCGCTGTTAAAAAAAACTTCAGTTATCCCAAGGTCGTTAAATATATCTCCAATAGCTTTATATGTTCCCGGAGCTTCAAACATTGTATGAATTTCATTTAATAGATCACCGGGATATGCATGCTCTTCCACATCAACTAATATGCCTTGTATTTTAATTTCATAAGGCTTATTGCCAAAGTTTTCGATTACATCGTGATTACTGCGGTCGATAGATGTACGAACCACATGTTTGCCACGTGAAAAACTTATCATTGGAGGAGGTGCTAAGAACCTGCGATTAATAGGTTTTTTTGTTTGAAACGGCAATGCAGGTGTTCCATTTTCCAACTGGTCAAGTCCAAACATATATACATCACCTGTAACATTATTTTCAAACATCATTTCGGCAAAGCTACTTTCAGATTCGCCGTAACTGTTAACATTAAGAAAATATTTAAGGGGAACAAATCCCATAGAGAGCAAACGAGGTGCAATCTTTACTGCAGTATAACCAAATGCACTGTTATACCTTTCAAAAATATCATTTACGCTAATTCGTGTTGCTATTGCCATGTTCTTTTGTTCCTAAAATTCCTTTTTCTGCTAACCATTCTATCTGCCTCATTTTCTCAAACCATATATCATCCGATAATTGTTCCGGATATGGTATGTGAAAATAGAAGCTCATCAGCGCATTACCCTGCCTGAGATAGTTACTAACCCAACGTTTATTGCTATCATCGTCGTTTACTATATCAATAGCCGGGTAACACGCTATAAGTTTTTTATTATTGCTTTTTGGATTGGCAAAATTTCTGCGATTGCATTAAAAGCAGCAAGAAATTTATCGTCATTAACAAGCACTTCATCTTTGTTTGATAAAACACAAGCTTTAATCAATATCTCTTTTGCTTTATTAGGACTCTTGTCAAGCCACTTTTCAAACTCACCCATAGTGTTGCGGTCTGGAACTCTAACTACAATGTCGAATGTCGGAAAATCATCGGAACTAAGTGTAGCGAGCTTCACTTTTTTGACACCATAACGCTCTTTCCATGCATTTACCATTTCAATTGTAACGCCTTCAGGTAACTCAATTAATTTTTCTTTAATTACTTTGTTTTCATTTTCAGCCATGATAATATTTTTTTTACAAAACAAGCCTCTCAAAACCATGAGAGAGAGGCTTGTTTTAATTTAATTTGTATTTATACATTGTTATAATCAATATCAAGAACAAATAGCGTAAACTGCTTTTTCAAGTCCATGTCTCCGCCAACTTCTCTGCCTTGATTTTGAAATTTCACAGTTAGTGTATCATTAATAATGTCATTTTCCTCATTAACGATTGTAACATTAATATCGAAAGGTTTAATTTTGAGCAAACTACCTTTTGCAGCTTTCTCAATTGCACTTGTACTTGCCAAACGCAATGTCATAGTAGCAGTTTCATTTATCTTACCCATGCTATATGAAGTTTTTTTATTACTTCCAAGGCTAAAATTTGCCAGATGTTCCTGATCAGTATTGTAAGTAAATTCAGTTACTTCGTAACTTATGCTTCCAAACATTGAGATGTGAACATCACCACTGTCGTATGCTTTACCGTTTCTAAAAATCATAATTATAAGGTTTTCTTAATATTAATAGTTCCTCTTATTTGCCCAATTGTTCCAGTTGAAACCATTGTAAAGGATACGGTTAATTGCTTATCACCGGTAAGCAAATCAGAATCGGGGTCAACAATTGCTTCGCCTCCTGAAATTTCACCGTTTGCAAGCATCTCATAAAACGCTTGGTTTGCAATGCCCTCAAAATATTTAACCATACCGGTTGTGAGTTTACCAGTTGAAGTATCAACAGGAACTGTTGATTTAACTTTTGGCAATAAATATTGTCGGATAAGCCTTGCGAGTTTATTTTGTGCTGCACCCAATGCAATAGTATGCACATTCATATTGTCATCAGCATCTATAATTATCGGGGCACATACATGGTCATCATTCCATCTATAACCGGAAATTCCGGTATATGATATTGCAAAAATATAACCTTTATCGTTTATCGTTTGCAAATCATCCTCTCGTGCGATTATTTTGGTATGGTCACTCAAACCTGCAGTAAGCCAAACCAGACGTTTTGTGTCGCTCAAATCAAGATTATTCACATCTCCCTCTTCGCCAACTTCTCCAATATTATAGTTAACCTGAATTCTTGCTCGTGTGCCAAGCATGGTTCCTATATCAGCATAAGTTTTTGAATTTCCTTCCAATGCTTCAGCAAAGTTCCAATCTTGGCCAATGCATATAGAAACATTGTTGTAAGGAATAACAACATCTGATATTTCGATACCTCGTAAATCAAGATAAGAAGCTGCTAAACCGTTTATCCCTCTACCTTCAATAACCACATTTAATGGTCTGTCTGTCTCAAATGACCAATCGTGAAGTGTTTGAGCTAATGGAATTGCTTCCCTAACTATATCTTCTAAGCCATCAACATAAATGGGTGTGTAATCTGACTGTGGACTATATCCCACAGCAAGATAACGAATTTCGCCATCGGCACCTGCAACTAAAGCATGACCATGATCGGTAATCATGTCAGCCATATCTTTAGTCACAAGAGCGGCCATAAAATATAGCTTAGTTCCTTCGCCTGCCATCCTGTAAAATTCCGAAATATGACGATACACTCGCACATCATTGTCAACATCGTAGGCAGCATTAATACCATGATCCTCGGCATCTTTCAATTTTTCGAAAAGATACACTTCGCCATTTACTATTCCGGTTATTCCTGTAGCAACCTCAATGGCGGGAGCGTTAATTAGCAATGCAGATACACCGTCAAGATTTTCAACGCTTGCACCAACACTACCTTTTTCTACAATAACACCTCGAATATTACTCATATCTATTTGTTATAATAATTAAATTTTCACGAGTGATTTTTTTACCTTTGTTTTTGCCATCTTCAGACAAATCAGCAAGGTTTTTAGTTAAGAAATATGCACCTTTCGAGTTAACAAAGAGTTCATCAACATTATACTTATCCATCATCGACAACTCTCTCATTGCTCTAACAAATTTCTTATCAGATTTTAAGAACTTTTGCTTTTCGCTTTCTTCCTTTTCTTTGTTTAATTCAAGCAATTGCTTTGTAATATTATCAATTGCTTTGCCTGCATCCGCTTTTTCCTGCTCATTTGCAGCATTTTTCAACTTAGTATTGGCTTCCTTCAAAGCTTTTTCTAAGCTTGCTATTTTTTTTATATAATTTGTTTTTACCATACTATTTAATGAGTTTAAAAAAATTAATAATTAAAGTCAAAATTACAGAGCCAACACCAAATGCACCTGAAACTACAACCATGCGGGTTTCTATTTTAGCAACTCGCAGCCTTAGCTCAGACGTTTCCTTTTTCAAATCACGTAAATCATCACGCACATTTTCCATTTGGTCAGATAAGCGGATAAGAAGCTCACGCTGTGTGAGTTTATTCTTATCCACTATCTCATCCTGACTGTTCATAGTTTGCGTTTATTGTGAAATATTTACATGGGTTTTTCCAAAAATAGCTCTAGTCGCAGAACCGTTTCCTGTTAATGAACCTTTTAAAAATCTCCAGCCTAATGAAGAACCACTCAACATTATAGTTGTATCTCCAGTTATAGACCAAATTTGTGATGCAATGCTAGTATAGTTAACAGCATCCATAGAGCCATACAGAGTAAACACACATGTGCTATCAGCATATACCTTAACTGCACTCATCTGCATTTGAACGCTGTATTTATACGGTTTTGCAACCTTAAAAACTTTTGATACTGTTGATACACCGTTAATTGTATCTGCATCAGTTGTCCAAGCTGTACGATAAGTATCAGCTTTGTCAAATCTTACATCGTAAGATTGTGACTTTGCTGTGTTTGCTGTAAAAACAGCAAACACAAACAATAAAATAATTTTAAATAAATTTTTCAGAATATTTTTTTTACACGTTAGCACTAATTATCGCTCCACGACCATCCTCTTGTGTTGGTAACACAAGAGCATTATGTCTAAAATTAACCAAGTTGCGTTGATTTGCAGGGTCGGTCTTAGCCTCGCTATAATACATCTTTGTCCATCCATTCGCTCGCACAACGCGTTCCATTGAAAAGAAAATAGAAGCTTTTTGATCGCCTGCCTCTGGCACAGCACCAAATGCTAATTTCACTTTTCTGGTAGCGTTATAATATGGATTTCCTGAGTACTCAAAAACCGCGAAACTAAATAGATTTGCAATTTTACCGGAGGTATAATTGTAGTATTGATCCTTAAAATTCTGGTAAACTAGCAACAAGTCATTTATGTGATCTTCACATAAAACCAAACGCCTTCCTTCGTATGGAATTTGAAGTGCGTCAGCTTTTTTCTTCAAGCTTAAAATGTCTGCAATTACTAATCTCTTACGACCCGTACCGTCATCTTCACCAGTTGTAAGTAAAACAGGCATTTTTGAATTCGAGCTATTTGCCGGAGCTATAGCATGAATTGCCTTTTGAAACTTACTGATATTAATAGCTTTTGTATGCTTCCCTTTCACGGTCGCTATCTTATCATAGCTCAAAGCATATAGCTCATCATCAGTGATTGGTGTTGGTTTGGTTTGATACTTATCAAGAGGGATAGGTATATCTTCTTCTCCAAGCACCTGCTCTGGTATTGGATAAGTTGTGTTATTTATCAGTACTTCCGGTAGCACACCCATATATACGAGGTGTATAACTTGCATCTCATCACCGGCAGAACTAACATATCTGCTATAATCTTCAATACCTTCAAGGAATGTTGCATTTTGAAGAGTGCTTAACTCTTCTTTAACAGCTCCTGTCCATACCTCCCGATACACACCTGACATAGCAATACCAGAGCTCCCCATTGGGATAAATTGCATAATAAAGAGAATTGTAACAGGAATCCAAGCACTAACTGCAAGTGGAGCTGCTAAACCAACACCTGCAAATAAACTCACGGCCAGTGAGAATAAAATACTTAAAATCAATTTTGTTTTCATTTTGAAAAATTTAAAGTGTAATTAATTGTTTTTATTTTTAATAAAATAGATTAATGAATCTATAACTCAGGATTACATCCGTATTTTGCTTTATACAAAGCAGTAAATGCCTCAGGGTCTTTTTTTGGCATCGCTTCAAGTTCTGCAGAGGCTTCTTTTTGCCATTTATCCCAGTCCCAGTCTTTTCTATCTGTGGGAATTTCATCTTTCTTATCTTTTTTTCCTAATGCATCAGAAACAGATTGGTAAACTTGCATGTCAGAAAAAATAGCATTCAGCTCTTCTAAACCAATCTTTTCGCCGCGTGCGATATATTCATCACGCTTTTCTTTTTTTATTTTTCCTGCAGCAACGGCAGAATCAACAGCTGCCAAAATTGAGGCTTTTTGATTTTTTTTCAATTCATCTTGAGCTGCTTTAGCCTTTGTTTCACCGGATGTAATTTTTGCATCAATAGCGGCCATTACTTCCTCTTCGGTGCTAGCTTCGGTAACGGTTGTTAAGCCATACCTTGCAATAAGTGATTTTTTGTCCATCTTTTTCGTTTTTAATTTTGGAATTGTTGTTTTGGTAAGTGCTGCGAATTTAAGATAAGTAGCCTTCGCACCTAAAAGCTCCACTTCTTCTTTATCAAGGTCTGTAACATCTTTTGCCTTAGCATCAAATTTATCATCTGCAAGACCTTCAGAAATTGCTTCATCGGCATCAAACCAATTATCGCCAACCATCCATTTTTCAACTTCATTTTGCGATTTACCGGTGCGAGCCATTAATTTCGTAATAAAATTCTTTTTCATAGACCTCAATAGCTTAGCATATTTCTCCATATCCTCGGCCGTGCCATCAACACCACCCTGCGGAGCGTGGAGCATAATAAAGCCGTTCTCAGCAATGTGAATTTTGTTGCCTGACATCATAATTACGCTTCCCATACTGGCAGCAACTCCATCTATATATATATCGAGGTTACCTTTAAATGTAGCAAAGGCATTGTAAATTAAATTACCGTCAAATACATAGCCTCCATAGGTGTGAAGATGGAAATCTAATTGTGTATAATTTTCTTTTGTTATTTCAGAAATCGCATCAATTACAGTTCTATAACCAAGGTCATAACCACCCACATAACCATAGATGGTAAGAATTGCTTTATTTCTTTTTTTTTCGAGTAAAAACATTCATTGAAAATTTACATGAGACTATTTTTCAAAATTAAAACCTTTAAGTTTTACAAACATGAGTTACAATTTTAATCTCTTTAGCAAAACCAAGCAACTAATTGTCCTGATTCTGGACAATTATGTCCAGAATCAGGACAATTTCTGTTTTTATTCCTCTGAGTAATTCATATTTGTATAAACTATTTTGAAAATGGCCAAAATTCGAGAAAAAAAGATAGCACGCATTCTTTATGTTGAACAACATAAAGATGCTAAAGAAATTAGCAGACTAATTAATGTCAGCGAACCGACCTTGAGTAAATGGGTAAATGAATTAGGCTGGAAACGTGAGAGGAACGCAAGGCTTAACTCACCAGCAGTTAGAATTGATAACATCAAACAAATAATTAACAATCTAAGCGAAGAGCGGTTACAGCTCGGAAAAGAGTTAAAAATAACACAGCTCGAAGAGGATCTCGAAGAAAACAAGAGACTACGAACTTCTATTGCTCAACTTGATGACGCTGTTAGTAAATGGAACAAAACCCTTGAGACTATAAATAAGGATAGCCAAGTTACACTCACAACTTATTTGGCAGTAATGGAAATGCTTTTTGAAGCATTAAAAGCATTCGATGAAAAATTATATTTCAAAACACTCGACTTTCAGGAAGTCCATTTAAATGATGTTTCATTAAAATTTAAATAGCAATGAAATTTCAGGATAAAAACGCATTATTAAATTACAAAAAGAAGTTGCGAAACATTCGCAATGGTAATGAGATTAATGAAAGTGAAACTAAAAAGGAACAACAGGCCAGGATAAAAAAAGCAAAGAAGGATCCTCGCTATTTTATTCAAACTTACTTCAAGCATTATTGTGATGCTGAAACTCCTTGGTTTCACATCGCATTAATGATATTAGTCCTGAAATCTAAAACTATACGAGCACTTGTTCGTTGGGGTCGAGGTCTAGCAAAATCAGTTGTGTGCGATACATTTATCCCCCTTTGGCTATGGATTAATGGTGAAGATGTATATCTAGTACTCGTAGGAAACTCTTATGATAAAGCAGCTATTTTACTTAGAGATATACAGGCAGAATTTGAAGCTAATCAGCTTTTAATTCATGATTTTGGTGAACAAAAATTAGCAGGTTCATGGACTGACGGCGATTTCTGCACAAAAGATAACCGATTTATTGGTAAAGCCCTCGGAATGGGTCAAAGCCCTCGTGGTTTGCGTAAGGGTAAAGAGCGACCTAATTTAATTATATGTGATGATTTAGAAGATAAAGACACAAGTCGTAATCCCAAACGCCAAGATGATGTTGTAAGATGGATTGAGCGTGATTTAATCCCAACGATGGACGGAGAAATAAGACGGTATTTGCATCCAAACAATGACCCTTGGCCTCGCTCTATTCAAAATCAATTAGAATTAAGGCATCCTAATTGGAAAGTTGACACAATAAAAGCATATAATCAAGAAACTTATGAGCCCGCTTGGAAGGAAAAACACCCTCTTTTTTACTATAAAGATGTTGAAGATGATATAGGCTCTTTGGCTGCTCGTGCTGAATATAATCACGAAAAGCATATTGAAGGCAAACTCTTTACTGATGAAATGATACAATGGGCAAAGCCTCCGGCACTTAATCATTTTCAGCTTATTGTTGGATTTTGGGACGTGGCCTATTCAGGCAAAAGCGACTATAATGCAATTAACGTTTTGGGATTACATGGACGTAATTTTTGGAAGCTTAAAGCTTTTGTAAAACAATGCAAAATGGTTGTGGCTATTCGATTTATGTACGACTATGAAGAGGGTTTACCGGAAACCGTTGTAGTACACTGGGAAGTTGAAAGTCAGTTCTGGAATGACCCACTACGAGATGCTCTTAAAATTGTAGAAATAGAAAAAGGCAGACCGCTTAATATCAGAATTGTTGAGCGTCCAAGGATGAATAAATATGACAGAATTGTATCGGGATTAATGCCTTATTATCAAAATAATAGAATTTATTACAATGAAAAAGAGCGGTCGAACAATGATATGCAAGTGGGAATTTCCCAGCTCAAAGGAATTGAGCCGGGATATAAGACACATGACGATAGCCCTGATTCCGATGAGCAGGGAATTAATGAATTAAGCACTTATGTTCGCACGGAAGCATTTACTCCACGCATTACTAGTGCTGCACATTATCATTCACATTCAAAAAACAGATACTAATGGCATTTTTAAACGCGACAGATTATGATGTTCAGATACGTTCTGAAATAAATAAAATTATTGACCCGAGCACCGAGCAAACTAAATTGAAAAGGGCAGAGGACATGGCTATTGACCAAATAAAAAATTATTTAGCCGGTAGATATAATCTTGACCTCATTTTTGTTGATGCACCAGCTGAAGGTGTTACCGACCAACGCGATAATTTCATCGTAATGATCACTATTGATATAACACTGTATCACTTGTGGTGTAAAGAGGGTGGTAATAACATTCCACAAACAAGAATTGACCGCTATGCCGATGCTCTGGATTGGCTCAAAGCCGTTCAAAAAGGAGCTGCAACAAATTTGCCACTAATTACTAATGATGAAGGCGAAATTGTTGGAGATCTAAGAATTTGGAGTGCACACGCATTTGAAGATAATAGATATTAATTATGAGAAATTACGATATAAATAAAAAGAGCTATTTGTGGGGCTTAATTAAAGCCGAGACAAAAACACCAAGCACCGGTAAAAAAAACAACGGCATCATAACTCAGCTTATCAGTGAGTTTCAAGACAGAAGCCGTTCTGATATACAGAAATGGCGTCAAGCGATGCAAGCGGCAGAAGATCCTGAAAACCCAAGATGGAATTTGTTGCAAGATCTGTATGACAATTTAATGACAGATGGTCACCTCATGGCTAATATCCAAATTAGAAAGTCAGCTGTTATGGGTAATCGCTTTTTTATTATGGATAAAGATGGTAAAGAAAATGATGAAGTTACTCAGCAAATTCAAACCGAATGGTTTTATAATATAATAGAGTTCCTACTTGATAGTATTTACAGGGGTTACTCTGTAATAGAGCTTACAGACCCAATTTTAATGAGGTGGAAATTAATCCCTCATAGAAATGTATGCCCTCAATTTGAGAGAATTTATCTTGAAGTAATGGGAACTAAATTTGTTACTTATTCCGATCCTTCTTTTGCAAATAACATTATTGCATTAACATCTCTTAATAAGTTCGGGATTCTAAACGACATCATTCCACAATTAATTTGGAAAAGAAATGCTCAACAAACATGGGCTGATTTTTCTGAGCGTTTTGGCATCCCTTTAGTTACTGCAGAAACTCTCGAAACCGACACAAAAAAGCTTAATTTAATTGAAACAATGTTACGCAAGTTGGGACAAGCAGCTCAGGCTGTTTTACCTGAAGGCACTAAAATAACAATTCACGATTCAAGTACAAAAGGAGATCCTCACAATATTTTTTCTGAACAAATAAAAATTACTAATTCTGAAATCAGCAAAAGAATAGTAGGTGGTACTATGATCTCTGACGATGGAAGCTCTTACAGTCAGAGTGAAGTTCATGAGCGTACTCTTAATGATAAAATTGCCGAGGCAGACAGGCGAATAATTGAATTCACAGTTAATAATAAGCTTATACCTTTATTACGAAATTACGGAATTAAATTTAATGATAATGAACGCTTTGTATTTGACCGCTCAGAAAGGCTTTCATTAACTGAACATTGGAAGATCGTAAGTGGCATACTTCAAAATTATGATGTTGATGATGAATGGATCTCGCGAAGTTTTAACGTGCCAATTATTGGCAAAAAACAACAATCCGTTGGGGCGGGTATTACTGCAAATTTTCGTTAGGGAATAATCCACAGGCAAAAATTATTCCCTCACATAAGCCGGAACTATATGCTGATGTTTGCCCACATTGTGGAGGTGCTGCACCTGAAGTTTCAGCAGATATACCACCAAACTTTGTCAAGCGTATTAATAAAGAATTAAAGCGTATTATTGATGATGTATATTCCGGTAATATTACAGCCGGAAATATTGACACTCGGCTATTGAAGGTGGTTGGTTCTGCCATAGAAAAAAGTTTATTCCAGGGCTTTGGAAAAGATTTTGCTACAGTTGATTTTACAACTCCCGATGCTGCAATGTTAAGTAGATTAACACGTGATGTTTGGCAATTTTCTGCAGCAAAAAACTATCAGCAATTACGCGACACAACTCTTGCTTTGATTGATGAAAGTGGCAAGGCTCGTAATTTTGCAGATTTTAAAGATGCGGCAAAACAAATCAATAATAAATACAATGATACCTGGCTAAAGACTGAATATAACCAAGCAGTTGGTAGTAGCACAATGGCAGCACGTTGGTCAGAATATAAGGCCAATGCCGACATAATGCCTTTTTTACAATACGATACAGCCGGAGATAATAATGTTCGCCCGGAACATCAGTTGTTAGATGGTATTATTCGTAAAATTACCGATGAGTTTTGGAAACAATATTTTCCTCCAAATGGATGGGGTTGTCGTTGTGGTGCTAATCAACTAAGCACTAGCACAGCTGTAGAAACTCAGGCAATACCTACCGTAAAAGTGCCGGAAATGTTTAAAACAAATTTGGCTGACAATGGTTTAATATTTCCAAAAGGGCACGCTTATTATACCGGTATTCCAAATAAAATATTACGAACCGCAATACAAACATTGCCCGATGATGTGGCATACAAAGCCGTATATACAAATCCCGAAACAAAAGGAAGTATAAAAATGCACTTAATGCACGGGACTAGCGAAATGGCTTCAAATATCGCCATGAGCGAAACTCTTGCAGATTATGGTTATAAAGTAAAGCTATTGCCAATTATTGATACTGATAGAGACGACATAAGAAAAATAATTTTTAAAACAGATAAATTCATTCCCGGTAAAAATCCGGATGCATTAATTAATAAAGAGATTTTTGAGATGAAATGGCTTAAAAAAGTTAGTTATAAAAATTTACAACGCAATACTTATAAAGCTTCCAAACAAGCCAACAATGTGTTTCTTAAAATAACAGAGACATTAACCGAGAAGCAACTATCACGACCAATCAATGGTATTTTTAATCAAAGCAAAAGCATAAAACAGGTATGGATTGATAATAATGGAGACATATTAAAAATGCAAAACCCAAACTACAAAAAATAATTTGGGTTTTGGGCTTCCTTGAGGCCGAACCTCTTGGAACAATACAAAGATACAATATTTTTTTTAAAAGTCAAATAAATAGATTGTTATGACAGGGCAGGCAAAAGTTCAATTAATATTGGAATTAAAAAACCGCATGAACACCGGTTTAAGCAAAGCAAAAAAAAGCGTTAATCAAAACGTTTTAGCAATGAAAGGTAAATTGTCTGATTTAAAAAATCATCACATAAAAGCTTTCACCGCTATGCGTAATGAAATACCTATGCTAGACAAAGCTTTTAGGTTATTAGGTAATCCGTATGTATTAATGACTGCAGGGGCAATTGCACTTGCTGTGGTTATTGGCAAAACTACAAAAAAGGCTGCAGAATTTGAACATGCCTTTTTGCCTATACAACAGCTAAACCTTGATAAGTCGGCAGGTGAAATGCAAAAATATCAAAGGCAAATTAAGAATTCAGCTTTTGATGTTGGTGCAAACCTGCAAGATTCAACTCAGTCATTTTACGATTTGCAATCGGGTACAGGTTTATTTGGGAAAGAAGCTGTAGACGTTTTTAAAAAGGTTGGAAATTACAGTATCATTACCGGTGCTAACATTAATGATACCACAAACTCGGTTATAAAAGCCATGAAAGCCTTTGGACTTGGTGTAGGAGATATTGACAGCCTACTTGCAAGTAATGCCAAAACCGTGCAGCAAGGTATTGTTAGTTTTGATGAGTTGGCAAAAGTGCAAACAGAATATGCAGGTGCGGCAGCAACTGCCGGGCAAAGTGTTGATACTGCTAATAAATTGTTTTCTGCATTTACAAGTATTGCTGCAAATGCAAGAACTGGTGCAACGTTAACCAAAACAGCATTTCAAGGATTAACACAGGCAAGTACCATTAAAGGTATTGAAGGTTTGTTGGGTAAAAATAAGATGTATGATGCAAATGAAAACCTTCGCAATATGGGAGATATCCTGAAAGATGTATCTGCAAAATTTAAGACAATGTCATCAAAACAGATTGATGAGGCTATAAATAAAATTGGTGGTCCGGAAGGATTACGAGCCATGTTTGGAAAATTAAAAACAGGTGCTGATGACTTTTTTAAAACGATGGATGATTTTGATAAAACAGAATTTAATTTTGCAAAGGCTCTCAAAAATGCTAAAAACGATACAAGCACAATCGCAGACATTGCGAAAAATAGACTTGGTATTATTTCTGTTGAAATAGGACAAAAGTTTCTACCTATTTGGGTTACAGTTCTTGAAAAAGTAAATAAAGCCTTAACGTTTGTATGGGATAATTTTGATACAATTTTGGCTGTTGTTAAAAATGTAGGAATTGGTCTCATTGCATTGAAAGCAGGGATGATAATTTTTAATATTATTACAATGGCAAATCCAATTATGGCAATCGCTGCCGGAGTTATTGCATTAATTGCAGGGATTACAATATTAATAAAAAAAACAGAAGGTTGGGGGAAAAGTTGGAACGCCATTAAAATAATAGGATCAATCTTTTGGAAAGAAATGAAACTATCAGCATCACTACTTTTCAATTCGGTTATAGACGGTGTTAAAATAACATGGTTAAAACTAAAATTATTAGGCCAATGGATTGGTGGATTTTTCAAAAACATTGGCAAAGCAATATCGCTAGCATGGCATGGTGACTTCAAAGGTGCAAAACTCGCAATGAAATCAAAAATAGAAGTGGGTGCGTCTGCTGAAATTGAAGAAATAAAAGCTGCACAGCAAAAAAGAAACCTGTCGGCATTAAACCAAATAAAAGCAGATAAAAAAGCCGTTGTCGCAGCTAGCAAAATGATTGGCCTTAAATGGAAAAAGACAGAAGAGGCTGACGAAAAAGAAGGAATTTCTGAAACTGGTGAAAAGGAAAACCCATTTGCTACTACCGAGAACTCTGCAAGCTCAGCAATAACACCCGGCAACGATTCAATTAGCAAAGTAACAGGTTCTGCAAAGCAAATTCGTAACATAACGGTAAATATTGATGCCTTCAATAAGGGCGGAATAAACACAGAAAATACAGAACTACATCAAATGGATGCTGAAGCCATAGAAGAATGGTTTAACAATATGATGTTAAGAGTTGTGCGAAATGTAGAGTTGAGTTATTAAAGGCTAAAGTTTAAAGTTTAAAGGCTAAAGGGAAAAATAAGATGAATGAATTAAACAATTATTTTGCAATACTTGACCGGGTTAGCAAATCTGTTGCGAAATTGCCACGCCGTGCAGCTACCGAAGCTGTGAACTTTAGTAAACAGCGTTTTAAGTCTCAAAATTGGGTTGATACCAATACAGAGCCTTGGAAAAAGCGTAAACCGGTTAAAGAAAGTCGTAAACGTAGTGGCAGGGCTATTTTAACAGATACGGCAAGATTAAGACGAAGCATTCGTGTGGTTCATGTTGATAGTAATTCCGTAATTATAGGTACTGATGTTCCTTATGCCGAAGTGCACAATAATGGTTTTCGTGGAAGAGTTAAGCAAAACGTACGCTCACACACAAGGCGTGGGAATGCTGTTAAAGCCCACACAAGAACAATTAAACAAAATATACCACAAAGAAAATTTATAGGGCAATCATCCGTTTTAAATAAGAAATTAGAGCGAATGATGACAGCTGAAATTATAAGAGCTATTAAAGGTTAATAATCAGACCTAACAGGTTTTTGAAATCTGTTAGGTCTTAAATATAAATTATGGAAATTATTTATCAAAAAATTATAGATACTTTTAATGCTAATAAGAAAATATTTATTAACCGCAATTTACCAGTAATCCGACAAATAGATATTAATTACGGACAGCCAGACGATCCTCAGAACTTTGAAGTTTTTCAACCGGCTATTTATATCAGTTGGCAAATATCTAACCAGGCGGACAGGGAACCGAGCACACTAACATTAGAATTCCATGTTTTGCAAGAACCCGGAGCACATACCGAAAATTATAGTGAACGTTTACCTAAAGGGAAAGAATATCTCTTAATGCTTAAAACGATTAAGTATATTCTTAATAAATTAAGAGCGTCGAACACAACCGGGCTTAAATATACGGGTGAGAGACCCAATATAACACCGTTTTTCAACTATCATATTTTAACATATACTTGCTTTATTGATGATGGTGCCGGCGAAAGTCTAACAAAGGGAAGTTTAACAGATGTTGAACTTACTGATTATGATGCAAGCTTTAGTGTTCAAAAAAAAGAAACACCTCCCACACCAACCGCGATTGATACTTTTAAATAAAAAAAAGGCTGCCATTTGGCAGCCTTTTTTGTTAAGCAAAGGGCTCAAGTTCTTTAAGTAATAATTTTAACGAAGAATAGTGCGAGAAGATATTCGATCTATAATCAATATCTGTTAATCCAATCTCTTCGCTTACAAAATAGCATTCAAATAATGCTTCTAATGTTTTACAAAAATGTTGCGGACTATCAGTTTGCAATATACAATCGTTGACAATATCACTAACTTTTATTTTAGTTTCACATTGGTCTGGTATCATAAAACACCTCCCATAAATTTATTAAATAAGCCATTTCTTACTTCTTTGTTTTCTACTTGAATAAGTAGTTGTACTAATTCGGTATCAACACCAATACCGTTATTTAATATGTGATTACAAACCATTTCAATACGTTCTTGCATGTGAGCACTTACAAGATGTGGGCTGTTTCGTAAATGAGTAAGAACAGAAGGATTTATACCAATACGTGCAGCTAATTTAGCATTACTACCCATTAAAATTGCTGTTTTTTCAACTTTTGATAATAATTGATTATTTTCAATTTTATCAATTTTGTTAATCACTAAATCTTCTGCCCAATCTCGAAATAATTTAGCACGCTCGCTCTTTATAAAAAAGCCTAAACGGATTATACCTCGTTTTGTCCAATAAACTTTATTGTGTGGGGCTTTTGGTTCGCTGTTACAAATTGTAACAGCACTAATAAAATGTTTACCTTCCAACAGTTCATCAGAATATCTGTGTTTAGTAACTCTAATTACTGAATTTGAAACACCATAACCTAAAGTTACATCTTTAGTCGGCATTAAAAATTCAAACTCCTCATTTGGAATTACAGTAACTTGAAGATTTTCATTTACTGACAAGCTGATAGCTTGATTTTCATTCTTTTTGTAAGACATGATAAAGAATTTAAATTAATAAAACGGGCAAAGCCACCTTAGGTGTGTCTTACAATTCATCGCGGGGCGTTGAACCAGTGCATTCTTTCGTTTGCACCACCATAGCAGCTTTGCTTTATTTTAAATTAAACTTGTTCAGGGATTTGCCCCTGTTGATAAATTGTAAGACAGAGGCAAATATAAGAATTAATTTTTAATATATGGATTGTTCTTAATTTTTTTTTCATAAAAACTCACAAAATCATAATCATTTATTTCATTGTAGACATTCATTAATTGTTTTCTTTTTGGAATTTTTCTATTTAACCATTCGCCTGTAGTTTCTCCAATTTTTAAATCATTCATTGGGGAAATCTCAAGTTTTTCAATAGCTATGCAAGTTTTAATTAATGTTTTTTCGTACGCTTTCATAAAATTTTTAAATACTTCATTATCTACTGCTGGCAATTCATTTCTATAATAATATTGGAGTTCTTTTAAACGCCCTTGAAATGCTAATGCAATAGGATAATTATATAATTCTAAATATTTATACAGTTCATTCCCCGTTTTTGCCTTTTCCCCATATTTTTTTGATAAAAGCATATTATACATTCCTATATCATTTCTATCTATTTTTTCTTCAACTTTTTTTTCTTTCTTCTTTGAGAAAAAGAAAACACTAATAATTATAAGAAAACATCCCCAAAAATAAAACTCTATTGCTATAAGTATCGCTCCTATAATCAATAATACTACACCTAAAATTTTTTTCATAATTCATAATTTTTTAGTTAAACAAAAAGTAAATATAATAAAAAGGGTATTTAATTAATTATTTTTATCATATTTATGTAACAATGCTTTTGCGGGTATTCGCAGATACTCGTAATAAGTGCTCTGACTAATAAAAAATTGCGGATAAATTAAATTATCATATACCCATTGTTGTGTAACACCTTTTTTTGTGTTTTCAAGAGTTATGTTTTGAATTTTAACAATTCTTTTTAACCGATTTTTATTCATCATTTTTTTAAAACTATAATAATATTAATCTCTCCAGTATTCTTGATTTAAATAAGTGCTTGGATACGCCATTTGCACATTATTAAATCTGCATTGTTCTTTATATCTTTTAATATGTGCAAACACTTTTACCTTATCTTCTTTGCTCATATTTTTCCAGATATTCTCAGTCATCTTTCGCTTACCAACTTTATTTTCGTAAAAGTTCCAAAAACGCTCAAAACTCAAATCAGGTTCAATTTCTTTAATTCTTATGCCTTTGTTTGTTTTTAATTTTTGTAGAAGCTCTATTCTGAAAGGAAATAGGCTAAATGTTTCACGAAATTGCCCCTCGGTAAGTTCTGCTTTAACTTCAAACTTTATTAAATGCCCTTTATCGTCGTAACTAAAGCATAAATCACCGTCTATTTTTGGGCTATAAAAAATAAATTCTCTCATAATATTATAAATTAAAGTAGTTGTAATTAAGGCTCATAACTCAAAAGTTAGTAATAATTTCATAGTCATGCTGTAGAGCATAAATAAGCTCTTGTTTAGCACCTTTTGAGTTTATCCAATCCTTTATAAGAAAAATAGCATCACAGGTTTTTAACAATTCCATTGATATTTCCATTGCCTCTTCCCAACTTGCATGCTTCGAAATATGATGCATTGGGTTTGTTACGTTATATTCTGAACTTTTAAGTAACAGCTCATAAACATCAAACTTTCGTAAGCATTTTTCATACTCTATTCCGGTTACTTTGCCGGCTAGATAAATGTCTTTAATCTTATCCCCTTTTGGAGGTGTTGTTGTTCTGTCTTTATTCGGTTTTTGTATCATTTGTTTGTTTTTAATTGATTTATACTATTTAGTGGTTCTTATTTCGTTGTTAGCGTTTATAGTTTGCCAAGAAAGTTTTTATCCCTTCTTTAATTTCTTTAATTGGAGTGTCCTGCGTTCCATTTCTGACATAATACAAGAAGTCAAACAACAAAACGCTAACACGTTGAATATTTCCAACTTGCTGTTGTGCATACTTGGTCATTGCCTCTATTAAATCCGGGTGATTTCTAGCTAGCATTCCTGTGCAATCATATAGTATTTGCTCAACTTTCGGAGCTTTATCAAAGTCATCTTGTGTCATTTGTTTGGGTTTAAAATTATTTGTTAGCGAGAATTTAAGATAGCCTTTCGAGTATCTTAAATTCCGAATCGCTAAATTTAACATCACTACATCCATTATTGCACCTATCGATAAAATCAACACCTTCACATTGTCCTACATGTTCGATATATTCTCTAATAAATTCTCAACACTAGGCATATTGCATTTTTTTATTGCGTCATCAAGTATCTCAATTTAACCAGTAAACAAAGAAGAGTTATCTTTTATCAATCTTTGTATTTGCGTAGCCTTTTGGCGGTCGTTATCTCTATACGCTTCTTCTAAATCCCTTTTAAATCCGCAAACGACTTTCAAATTAAATAGTTGCTTAAGTTTGTCAATAGGTAATTCCTTTACAATAGAAATAGCGACTTCTCTATATATTTTTATTCTGGTTCTTTCAGTTAAAAATCGGTTTTCTATTTTTACTTCTGCTTCGTATCTCATAATTTTTTATTTATGTGTTAGAGTGCATTTAGAGAAATAAACAATGCCAGTAATATTTGCCAAACCACCAATGAGTTAACCAAATACTATTACGCCATTGTTCGTCTCCTTTTTTGAACTCTAATTTCAAAAAACTATCTTTTGATTGTTGATAAATTAAGTGTTTCATGTTAATAGTGGTTATTACTAATGTTACAAACTAAACTGCGGTTCGTAATTAAAATTTCTTAAATACCACAATTCATTTTTAAGGTCAGACAATTCAAGACCGAGCTCTACATTTTTATTAATTGCTTTGTCTGGAAGTTCCTCTTGTTTATTAGCAAATACCGTTATGGTCGATATTAGTTCTTTGTTAATCTCATCTACTCGTTTAATAATTTGATCCTTTCGAGTTTTACTATTTGATTATTCCATTGCCATCGCTCTATATTCTAAATTAACTTATTATAAATTATGCTAATTTTTTTATTTGATAAAAACTGGTGTCTAAAGGAATGCTTCTTAAAAAGACCAGCTAGAATGTTAATTTTTATATCACTGTCTTTTTCAGCCATTCTTACAAAAGAATCCCACAAATTAAAAGTTCGGTCAAGTACTGCTTTTATTTTTTTTGTGTCGGACATATCATCACCTAATCGACTTTTATAATATTCTTCACACTTCTCACACAAATCAGCATTAAGTTTTTGAATTTCTTCTGTTCTAGTTACATCTGCTTTTTTTGCAATTTTTAATAATTCTTCATTTAAAAACATAATTTTCTAATTTTATTTAATAATTTTATTAGCATCATCAAATCCAATGTTATAAGCATTAATAATTTCTTTCTGATATTTATGCCTGTATTTTTCATCATATTGCATTAAAACAATAATATTTGTAACAATTATCATACAGTTAACTATGATAATTATTACAAGAAATATGATACATTTTTTAGATTTAATACGCATTTAATTCTAATTTAAACGTTCTGTTTTTTTGGTTTTTTCATTAACCTGTGACCTATTTTATTTAATTTTTGAAGATCGGGCAGTGTAAGACCAATTGTATTACCTGCTTTACAATTATATGCCGTTTTGCCATTTTGGTTGGTTGTGCACATAATCACAGTGTTTGCAATTGCCTTTAAAACAAGTTGCGTTTTTTTCTTTGAAAAAATTATAATCATCGTTTAATTGTTTAATTGTTAATTTAATTATTATCTGATAAGCGTTTTAAACCGCTTATCAGATTTTCATCTACTAAATTGTAACTGCCGAAAAATTCAACTGCACAGCTTTATACTCACCTTCAGCATCACGTTTCCAAACATTAACATATCGCTTGCTGTTATTAGTCTCAATAGACTTCTTAATTAGCTCCATAGCTTCAACCCAAGTTTTATTTTTAATGTTAAGACCAAACAGGCTTAAAATGCGTTTAGAATCAAGTCTGCCTTTCTTAGTTTTAAAAGCATTATTTACAAGCTCCATTAATTCCATATCAGAGCTCTTACTTTTTTGCTCAAGGAATTCGTTAATTTTCTCCTGAGCCAGATTGATATTATCATTAAACTCAACTCTATTTTGAACCGAAATTTCAATTTTTACAGCCTTATCGAATGAGTAAAGTGAGTAATTTCCTTTTCGCTCAGTTGCTTTTATTTTTGCATCACGCAATATTTCCGCATAAAGCTCATCGCCTTGCGTTAAAATATCTAACTTAAGCTGTCTAAGCCTATTTTCAAGCTTTTCAGCTTCCTTTAACATTTTAAAGGTATAACGCTCCTTTTTTTTGTCAATAGCCGGAACATATACTGCAGGCACCTTTTCACCTTTGTGATTCGTCCATTCTTTTTTCATAACTTTATTTAGATTTAATTAACGTTTTTACATTTTTTTGGTACTGATATAGTTTCTGGAAATTTTGTTGCCGTAGATGGATGTTCAAGTGCATAAATTTTTTTATCTATTAAAGAACTCTGAGCAATATGGTAATTTCTGTCATGGCAATTTGTACTCCAATCCGGATGATCTGTTTTATGAGACATTAGCCACTGAAATAGTTCAGTTACATTATCGTCATGTCTTTTCTTTTCTGAAAATAATTCACTTATAATCATTTTTCTATTGTTTTAATTGGTTTTGGACTAATAGTAATAGTTATATCTTTAGTTACGCTAACTAATCCCGATCCACCGCAAAGCGTGCAGGGTATTGATTTTATTTCCGATGTAAATTCATCTTTAACCATAATAGATCCTTCACCTTTACATCGTCGACATACATCGTTGTGTTTTATAAGAAAATGTTTCATTCGTTTTTAATTTAAGTTTATGTTTAACAATAACTTTCTATCTGTGGTAGCCTTTTTATTGGCGATAATTCGCAATTTTTTACACAGGGCTTTCAATTCTTCAACTGACAATTCAAATAATAACTTGCCACAGATGCGGTTATCTAACATAAAGCTGTTTACATCGCTCCAGTCATTATTTGTGGCATAAATGCCAATTTTATTAAGATAAACAAGAGCATTACTTCGCCATCGACGTAAGTCTGTAGGAGATTCACGGCGGTTAAATAATCCTAATTTTAGGCGATATATTAAGTGGTCAATTTCTTCATTTGACAACTCCGTGGTGCTTTTAACACCATACGAAGCCAATACGTCTGCTTTATTTTGCAGAGCTCCAAGCCTGTATAAAAGTTTATGTACTTCAACTCTTTTTTCTTTAATTGTCATCATGGCTTTGTAATTAATTATTCTACCCAATACTTATTAGCACCCTCTTCCCAAATTACATAAGGTTCACCACCTCCGTATCTACTCTGTGGAAATGCCTTATATCCTTCAACTCTTATTTTAACACTTACATCATAACGAACCGATTTGGCAACTCGCCCTGCAGGCTCTCTTCCATCTGCGTGCGAAATAAAAATGAAAACCTTATGAGGAAATTCATCTCTTATTTTCTTATAATCATTATATGTCATTCCTGTATATTGCAGGCTGTCAATAATTATAAAGTTTGGGCTTTTCTGCTTTTTTAAGCGTTTCTCAAGCTCATCAATAGGTTCTTTATCAAGAAATATTATCCTATTTTTTGAAGTAATATTTTCATCTATAATTGCTTTTTTAAAGCTTTCGCTAATACCCTCTTCAAGAGGATTGTAAGCTACACGCCCGAAGTTCGACAAATACTTAGCAAGTTGAATTGAAAATCGTGTCTTACCCTGCGATGAGTTGCCCCATACTAACCAAGCACCACCTGCCTCCGGCTTACCTACTGCATCTTTCCACTTACCTGTAAAATCCATCACCTTAAATTTGCGTTTAAACAGCTCATCAATTGATACGGCTCTTCTCATTTATTTTAAAATTTTCAACCACTTCAAATGGCGTTATAATTAGCATATTTAACTCATCATCAACCAAATTATCAATGGTTTCATACTTATATATTCGATATGATTTTTTCATTTTGCAAACAATTCTGTCACGCTCATTCCTTGTTACATCACGTTCGTTAATAACTGTGTGATGTTTCATCTCAATAGGCTCACTTACATTATGATGTTTGTCATAGATTAATTCATATTGACAAACACCTTTTTTCATTGAATATCCGTATAATACCCTCATATTTTTTCATTATTAAGTTTTTGCAACTCAATATAGATTCTACGCAAGGAGCCATGCGTATGAGCATATAAATTTTGAATGTCAGTAATCCCATTTGCTTTTGCTATTAATGCCGTTTGCTTTTTTGCAAACTCTTTATTAGCCTCACTGCCTTCAGGAGTAATCTTTTGATAACGGCTACCGTAACGACTAAAGATTTCGGTATATCCAACCTTTTTGCGTCCTATATTACCGTCAATTTTCGCTTTTAATCCGTCGGCACCCATCATATACCAACCGCAAGCACATTCAGTAGCATTCCATAGGGCTTTTAGCTCCAAAAATGCAGAATAATCTAAATCACCGGCTTCATCAATTATCGCAATAGGCTGCGAAATTGTTTTTATGTAATACACAAGGTCGGCATATACATCAACATAACGACCGGTATTATTCAGCCCAAATTCTTTAGCCAAATTTCTTACAAATTTTTGTTTGCTTTTACACTGACTGCTGTCAATGTAAACAGAATTTTTATGCGTGCGTGCATAGTATCTTGCAGCATAAGTTTTTCCTATATCAGCAATATCACAAAGCATTCCACTTTGAGAATATCGCTTACAGGCATCTAACTGGGCAGTTATGAATTGAAACACCGGAGTTTTAACGGTAATGTGCTTTGTTTGAGTTCCAAGTTCAACCGCTAGCCTGCGTGCTATAGTAATCCATTTTGCATCACTTAGTACGTTGGCAATATCACCTTTTTTAATTCTACTTAACTGTGCTGGGTTTATACCAATTGCTACGGCATATTTTGCGGCACTCGAATAATTTTTTTCATTGTCTTTTATTTCGACAACAATTTTTAATCTTTGATCAGTTGTAATCATAAGGCATATATTTATTTAATTTAAAAGTCTTTTAATGCTCTTTGTTTATAATATTCTTCATCACTTTCATTACTTTCATCATAGAAATCTGTATTAGTTTCATCCGGTATAATATCTTCAATAGTTTCCGGCACGACAGCATCCATTGCGATAAAATCTGATGCTGACATCTCTTCATGTTTAAAAATTAATTTTTCTTTTTGTTCATGTAATCGCTTACGGTGATTGGCAAGTCGTTTAAATTGTTCTTGCATTATTCTGGTATCATCCTCAGTGCGTTCAAATCGCGATTCGTTGAATTGCTCAATAAGTTCTGCTTTACATATAAATTTATCGCCCTGGTATAAATAAGCTTCTGAAATAATTCCATCGGCTTCCGGTAGCCAATAAGCATCAACTGTTTTATTGTTATATTCCAACAAAGCCAATGCACTTGTGTCAATCCAATAATCGTTATATTGTATTCTCACATAATCGCTCTGTCTAACGGTGGTTGCTGTCTTATTACCGATTTCTTTTAGTATTCTAAATTTCTGAGGTCTGCTAAGGTCTGGATTTTGTTTCTCGGTTAATACTTCCCAGCGAGTTTTACCCTTAAAATGAGGATGCTCGCTGTTGTTGTTCAAATCTATTGCGGCAATACTGTCGGCAACAATTTCTTTATAGCTTTTTTTCTCTTTATAATCTTCTTTATTCTGATAAACTCCTTTACCATACCATCTACCGATATTTGCAAAGATGTCTTTTTCTGCACCATATTTTAATTGCTTAATTCCGTGCTCTGCTCTTTTTTCGCGAGAGTTAGATGCTGCACACAAACGAGTGTACTGAAATAACTTATCAAACATGGGAATGTAAGATCCTGTTAAGTGATGTTCAAATTCCAACTCTCCGGGCCATCTTAAATTGTTTTTCAAGCATGTATAATAAAGGTCGCGAAGCATATCTCTAATCATAGAACCACTCTTACCATCTTTATCATACGATTTTGCAATTATCACACCGCTCAAAGGTTCAAAGGCAAGATATATCCAAACTGGGTTGCCATCTTTGTCTTTTCGTATCATTCTATCGTCAATGGATATTTTTGATAATGAAAACTCAGGCAATTTTCTTCGCATATAAGGCGATTTATTCAGCTTATATTTACTGTATGCCATACGCATCGAAAGTATCATGTCTTCGTATTCCGGCTTATTTATTACATTATATACAGTTGCTTCCGATATTGTTATAGGTTCACCGTTTTTTTTAAAATCTTCACGATTGAAAATCTCTCCTGTGTCTAAATCAATAATCTCTTTTGTACCGGTAATAAACTCCATGTATTTTTTATGAACTTTATCAGCAAATGGTAAATTTTCATGTACATAGATTGATAATAGTAGCCTTATAATTTGCGGATATGTTTTTAGCGAGTTCGTATTACTATATTTTCTACTGATAAGGGAATCATAACCATCTTTACGAAATGATGTAAACTTATGTCGCAAACTGCCTGATTTCGTTGGTAAATTATGATAATAAGTAGGCTCAAAATGTATAAGTATTTCATTAATGTGTTCCCAAAAATCAAACTTCTCATTACTACCATAAATTTTTTTCGATTGTCTTTTTTTCTGCTTTTTAACAATCGTTATGGCGTTAAAGAACATTGCCTGCGTACTATATAGCTTAACCTTATCCGTTGGTAAATAGCGACCGTCGCCGAGTTTATAAGTATTAAAATAATCATATGCTTTATGGTCGGTTCTCAAAAAATCTTGAAACCAATGAGCTTTATATATTTCGTAAGGGTTTCCACCTATTTTTTCAATAATCTTTTGCTTAAATCTATCTGGTATACTGTTATATTCAATTAATGCAGAGCGACCATTGCCTCCTCGGCGTGTTTGCTTTAAACTACTTCGATGTTTAAGTATATCATAATTCGATTTAGTAATAATATTACCGGCACCATATAACCATCCAGATTTTACACATAATATGTTGTTGTAATATTCTATCATTTTGTTATATTAGCGACTTAATTAAATTTTACAGTTATGAATGAAAAAGAGATTATTAAAAGGATTGAAGCTTTGGAATTCGATCATGGTGTAGCTAAAATTTATCGTTTTGCAAGAATAGAAGCACTTGAAACAGTTTTTCTCAAACTTGTTTCTGAAATAGATAAAAATAAAATAGATGATTATTTGAAAATTATGCGTAATATCAATTATAAAAGCATTATTAATCAAATTAATGAATTGCCAGAGCATCTTCATCTTGAATATTTTGATTTTTTTCAAAAAGAGCTTCATAAGCTTAAAGATACCTTCCAATAAGAGGAAAATTTTTGCTCTCTTTTTTATATCTCATCTCTTTTTCAGAATTAGGAAGAGCGATTTCGCTCCTTAAACTGAATATAGTTGCTACAGATATATGTTGTCTATATTCATGATATATGATACTTACTATATCATTATTGCTAAAATTTTGTTTAATTAGTCTTTTAATGCTTTTAATTACTTTAGTTTTTTTCATAATTTCTAATTGTTAATTAATTATTTATTTAAAATCCTGTTAATCTTGTTAATCCTGTTAGTTTTAATTTTTTGTTTTTGCTCAATAATAATTTTGGCTATATCAATTGCCTTTTTATTTGTTCGCCTGCCGATAATAAAAATCTGATATATATATTCTTTGCTTACATGCAAATATTCTGCAATTTCTTCACGTTCTGAGATGGTTAAAAGTTGTCCCAATTCTCTGTTTGAAGGATAGTCGTAAAAATATTTTTTGCTTTTCGCCATTTTTAACTTAATTTTGACCTATTAATAATGACAAATATATAAGTAAACTTATAAAAATCAAAATTATTTCCAATAATTATTATTATTACTTATAAATTATTTTTAAATGTCTATAAATAAAAGGGTTTTAGAATTAAGAAAATATTTAAAGCTAAATCAGTCTTTATTCTCAAAATCTATAAGAATAAGTCAGTCCGCACTATCTCAGATAGAAAAGGGAACTATTTCTCTTTCTTTTGAGACGATTAGAAATATTAGTGTCACTTATAATATTAATTGCAACTGGTTGATAAATGGTAAAGGAAAAATGATAGAAGAAAATATTGGAACAAATACAGTTAATGAAAAATTCCCTGAATATAAAAATCAAATTAATGAGAATATTCTTACTAAAATGTTAGATAAAAAAGATAATGAAATAGAAAAATTATCGCAAGAAATAGGAAAGCTAAAATATATTAATGAGCAATTAAAAAACAAATAACCCTCCAATAATACAGTTTATACGCATCACACACACATCACTTTTAAATAAAAAACACAACTGCCTATAAAACAGCCAAATGCCTTAAAACGTCATATATTTACTTATAAATATTAAGTATTAAGACCCCTAAAATAATAGTAAACAGCTTGTTTTATACCCTTATTTAAGTATTTTCACATATATAATATATGCTTTTTTATGGCTTTTTGTAAGCCCTACTGTAAGCCCAACTGTAAGCCCAAAGCACAAAAACAACAAAAAAGGTAAATTATTGGCACAAAAAAATAGCCCCAAATATTGGAGCTATTAAATAGGGTATAAATCATGTTTAATTATTGTTTTAAGGCTTATAATTAAAGGTTTTAAGCAATACAGGCATAACGATTAAACTTATACAGATAACGTTTAAAATAACGGTCAAAATAATTTAAGTTCAATTAAGGCAAAATTAAAGTTTTGTATATTTGGTTTTTAGGCAAAAATATATAACTTATTAATAATCAATTTAAAAGGTAACTATGTTTTGTATGTTTGGTATTAAGGGGTATAAATATTGAAAAGATGGTCTCAAAAGCTGAAAATAATAATTTGACGCTCAGACCTCATTTCAAAACACATCAATCATTAATTATTGGTGATTGGTTTAAAAAGTTCGGAATTAATTCTATCACTGTTTCATCAATTAAAATGGCCAAGTATTTTGCTGAAAACGGATGGAATGATATTACTGTTGCTTTTCCTGTTAATATTCGTGAAATTGCTGAAATAAATAAGCTTGCACAAAAAATTAATCTGAATATTCTGATTACTTCCGATACAATAATTCAATTTTTAAATGACAATTTAAAAATGACTGTAGGCGTTTTTATTAAGATTGATACAGGTTATCATCGCTCGGGAATTGAAGTTGAAGAAACTGATGCTATCGACAATTTAATTAATAAAATTGAATTAAGTAAAGTTCTTTCTTTTAAAGGATTTTTAACACACGATGGACATACTTATCATGCCAAAAGTGTTGAAGAGATTAATGACATTCATAATTTAACAATTAAGAAATTAAGTAAGCTTAAAAAGCGATATATTAACAAATATAAAAATATAATAATATCCATTGGTGATACGCCTTCTTGCAGCATATCAAATAATTTTACAGATATTGACGAAATTCGTCCCGGTAATTTTGTTTTTTACGATTTTATGCAAGCCAACTTAGGCTCATGCTCAATAAATAAAATTGCAGTTGCTCTTGCTTGCCCTGTTGTTGACATCAACGCAAAACGAAATGAGATTGTAATTTATGGCGGTGCCGTTCATCTCTCCAAAGAATTTATTATGGATTCGAACAACAACAAAAATTTTGGACTTGTTGTAGAGTTTTTAAACAACGGCTGGTCTGAGCCTATAAATGGGACTTATCTGTATTCACTTTCGCAAGAACACGGAATTATTAAAACTACAAAGAATTTTTTGAGCAAAATAAAAATTGGAGATATTGTTGGCATCTTACCAGTTCATTCATGTCTTACTGCAAATTTAATGAAATCGTACACAAGTTTTGAAAATATTGAGATTGACCATTTGTAATGATACTCTTATTTTAATTTGAGATTTTTTTTGTAATGAGATAATAATTCTATAAATTTATACAAATAAATATTCAAACAATTAATAATTTAACTCAAAGGTGCCTTAAAAGTTATATTAATTTTAAGTAAGTATAATTTTATATTCGCCTTTATAAATCTAATTATAAATCATGAAAAATATTTTATTTGTTCTATTAATTTTATTTAGTTCTGGGCTTTTTGCTCAAGAAAATAATGAAGAAATACAAAAGACAGAAGATTTAAAAAATGAAATTGTTTCTTTGAAAAAATCTAGTTCTTCGATAAATAAAAAATTAAATTCCTTAAAGTATTCCCAAAAGAAATCATTAACAAAACAAAACGAAAAAATTGAAAATATTAATACTGAGATTAAATTTTCAACAACTAAAATTACGAATAATTCAGAATCGATATTAAAAACAAATACTGAAATTGATTTATTAAAAAAAGAAAATGAAAGACTAAATCAATTGTCAGAAGATAAATGTTCAGCATTTGAACTTTCGTTTATTATACTTGTAGCATTTTTGTTATGTTTGTTTTCAATAAATTATTGGTTTTTATTAAATTATAAAAAAAAGAGTAGACGATTTGGTATAGAAGCAAAACAGGAAGTTGATTTAGAAATTCAAAGTGTGAAAGTTGAGCTTAGTAAAGAGATTAAAAATATAAAGAAGAGCATTAATAAAATTAATAAAGAGTTTAAATCATTATCGGAAAAGGAATAATTTTTTTTTAGTTTGTTTCAGCATTTTATTTTATAGACCTTAAGGTCTTGTTGCAATAAAACTATTTTTTAATTTAATATTGCTTGCTGCAAAACCTCTCAGATTTAAAACTAAGCTGTCATACTAAACTTGTTTCAGTATCCCTTTTTAGAGAACATTAAGTTTTCAAAATTTCAAAGATTTGAAAATTATGAACATTTTTGGCTTCCAGCATCTATAAAACAAAAGTTAGGACGATTGCACTAGTTATTGATATTACTAAAATGTTATTCTTTTTTTATAAATATTAGGATATTATTGAGTATAATTTTAATTTAGTACCAATATTTAAAAATGAAAACTTTGTTGTTTTTTGCTACATGCATCATTTTAAAAAGTATAATATAAAATAGATATTAATTTCAAGCATTTAATATAAATAATTAAATATCAATTAACTATAAAAAAATAAGCAAATGAGAAAATTAATTTACAGTTTCTTTTTACTAGCAATGGTTTTTTCATCGTGCCAACAAAATGGTGTAAAAGATGAAAAAATAATTGGCAAAAAATCATTAAAACTCACAAGTGATTTAATGACACCTGAGGTTTTGTGGTCGTATGGAAGATTGGGAGATGCTCAAGTTTCTCCTGATGGAAAAACAGTATTGTATGGCGTTAGCTATTATAGCATTCCTGAAAATAAAAGCAACAGAGAGCTTTTTACAATTGGAATTGATGGGAAAAATAAAATACAATTAACAACAACCGCTTGTGGTGAATATAGTGCAATTTGGCGTCCTGATGGTAAAAAAATTCTTTATTTATCACCAGCATCAGGCTCAATGCAAATTTGGGAAATGAATCTTGATGGAAGCAGTAAAAATCAAATTTCTGATGTTGACGGCGATATTACTAATATTATATTCTCGCCAACTCAAAAACAAGTATTGTTTACAAAAGATGTTAAAGTAGACAAACAAGTTGTTGATATTTATTCTGATTTACCAAAATCTGACGGTAAAGTAATTACTGATTTAATGTATCGTCACTGGGATACTTGGGAAGATGGCAAGTATTCACATATTTTTATTGCTGATTATGCCGATGGTTCTGTTAATAATGATTATGATATTATGGAGAACGAACCTTACGACACTCCTTTAATGCCATTTGGCGGTATTGAGGAAATTACATGGAGCCCTGATGGAAACAAAGTTGCTTACGACTGTAAAAAACTTAAAGGTAAAGCTTATACATTGAGCACAAATTCTGATGTTTATATTTATGATTTAAAAACTAAAGAAACCACAAACCTTTCAGAAGGAATGCCGGGTTACGACAGAAGTCCTCTTTTTTCTACTGATGGTAAAAAAATTGCTTGGTTAAGTATGAGCCGAGCCGGCTTTGAGGCAGATAAAGACAGATTGTTTGTTTATGATTTTGATACTAAAATGAAGAAAGACCACACTCAAAATTTTGACTATAGTCCTTTTAGTATGGTATGGACGCCTGACAATAAGTCAATGTATTTTGTAAGCGGAGTGAAGGCAACTTTCCAAATTTATAAAATTAATTTTGATAATGATGAAATAACAGCTATCACAAAAGGTACTCACGATTATCATTCTGTTGCTCTTGCAGAAAATTGCTTGATTGGAACAAAAGTATCGATGATTAAACCTGCTGAGATATACAGAGTTGATGAGAAAACAGGTGCAGAAACAGAAATCTCATTTGAGAATAAAGAAATTTTAGATCAGATAGCACCTGCGAAAGTAGAAGCACGTTGGGTTACAACAACCGACAATAAACAAATGTTAACATGGGTTATTTATCCACCAAATTTTGATAAAACGAAAAAATATCCAACATTACTTTTCTGCGAAGGCGGACCACAATCACCATTAAGTCAATTCTGGAGTTACCGTTGGAATTTCTCAATTATGGCAGCTCAGGGTTATATTGTTGTTGCTCCAAACCGTAGAGGTGTTTTAACTTTTGGACAAGAATGGACAGACCAAATAAGTAAAGACCATGGTGGTCAAAATATGAAAGATTATTTTAGTGCTATTGATGATTTGAAAAAAGAACCTTTTGTTGATGAAAACAATCTTGGTGCAGTAGGAGCAAGTTATGGAGGATATTCTGTTTACTGGCTTGCCGGAAATCATAACAAAAGATTTAAAGCTTTTATTTCTCACGATGGTGTATTTAATTCTACTGCAGAATATGGCTCAACCGACGAAATGTTTTTCGATGATTGGGAAAATGGCGGTGCTTATTGGGATTTGAATAATAAAGTAGCACAAAATTCTTATGCAAATTCTCCACACAAATTTGCACAAAATTGGGATACACCAATATTAATTATTCATGGTGGTAAAGATTTTAGAATTCCTTATACTCAAGGAATGGAAGCTTTTAATGCAGCACAACTAAGAGGTGTTCCAAGTGAATTCTTATATTTCCCTTCAGAAAATCATTGGGTATTGAGACCACAAAATGGAATTTTATGGCAACGTACTTTCTTTAACTGGTTAGATCGTTGGCTTAAACCTAAGGAATAAGCATTAATAATTTTATTATAAAAGCCACAAATTTAATTTTTTTTAAATTTGTGGCTTTTTTTAATGCTATGGCGTGATTAAGATATTTTAAGTCGGGATAATAATATTATTATAGCAAATTAATAAAACATTTTAGTGATAATATTTTGCTAAATTATTTTGAGATGTTGCGAAATACAAAATAGTTAGTTCTATATAGAATAATTATTTCAATATTAAATATTGATGTTATAGAGGAAATAATCAATAATCAACACACAACAATCAATAAATAAGTAAAAAAGAAACAAATGAAAAAATTTGATTTAGAAGATAGATTTATTGATTTTATAATAAGAATTAGCAATGTTGTTGATGAAATTGATGATTCGAAATTAGGAATAAATATAGCTGGTCAATTAATTAGAAGCGGTAGTTCACCTGCATTAAATTATGAAAGTATTGAAACTGCAAAGTTCAATATGCAGAAATAATGAAAATTGAATATTGTGTGTTGATTGTTGAATATTTAATAGTTATATAATATTAGTGTGTTATATAACTATTAAATTGGATCAACTTTATGGTTTTTTATTTTATTGAATGATTTCTAGTAGCAATGAAATTTTAAAAAAATTGTTAAGCTAACGGATAAATATTTTTTTGAAAAGAATTAATAAATCAATTTTAATGATAATATTTTGCTAAATTATTTTGAAAAATCACGTCGTTAGCTTCGTTAATACTATTAACAACCTCGGTAATTTTTCTTTTCCTTTCATTAATTTGTTCTTCGTTAAGATTTGCAGCACCGTTAAAAACAATTTTTTCAATGCTATACCCTTTTTTATTCAAAGTCATTGCAACAGCGGCGTTAAAATCATCAAAAATAATAACAGATGGTAATTGATTAACCGAATATTGTAAAACAGAATTTAATACACAACTTTTAATATATTCAATTTGAATTTTACTTAGATAATTTGCTCCCAGCAATATTTTTACCAAATTAATTTTTGCTAACTCATTATGTTTGTGTTTGTTGATTAATTGATTATATTTTTTATTATTAGTTTTAAGAAACAAATCAATAAAATCGGGAGGAACAGATTTAATATCGGCTAACTGATTTTTCTTTTTTCTTATTTTATATTCTTTAACTGCATGTTTTTGATTTACAGGAATATAAAATTTCCATTTTCGGGTTCTTTTAAAAGATTCTGTCATTGGTCGTGGTCGCCATGTGCTTTTTGTTCGAATCATTAAAGGTGCTGTAACTCTTAGTTTTTGAGATTCTAAACTATATAACATACAGTTTAGAAAATGAATCCATCCTCCGCCAATAGAAGAGTGTAATGCACTCCAAAGAGTAGCATCTGAAATAGAATCGACCGTATTTTTATTTGTGTCAAGATTAGAATTAATTCTGTTCGTTTTGAGTTGATTAACAAAATCTCTGTCTAAACTTACTGGATAATATGTAACATTGTTTGTTGAATCAATAATACCTGTTTTTGAATGGTAAAGGGCACTAACATCAAAAATATAATTTGAATCGTTCGATAATTTGATGTGAATATTATAATCTAATCCCCATTTCATATCAGTAATAGGCTGTGTTGTCAACTCATTTTGAGCAAATAAAATTTGCATATAAGTTAAACCGAAAAATAACAAAATAAATTTTTTCACGAGAATAGAATTTAATTAAACTGCAAGCATCCAAAATATAAGAAAATAATTTGTTAATCTATTTATATAACAAATATTTTTTTCTAATTTTTTTAAAAGTCAATAAATCTTTTTTCCAGGTTTTTCTAATTTCTTTTTCAGATAATTGGTCAATTATTTGTTGTCGCAAGATATTATTTCCTGCAAGATTTTTGAAATAAGGGTTGAAAAATTTATCGCCAATATTTAGATTTCTGTATGCACTGATTAATAAATTCAAATTAATTTTTGAGTTATCAATCTTCATATTTCGCAAATCTAAACCAAAGCATTTTACATTTTTAAATTTGGGATTTTTTGCTGCACCCATAATACTTTTAGGCATAAAACTAAAGTTGTTGTTTTTAAAATCTGGATGACCAATTACCTGAAACGGGAAATTTGTTCCTCGACCAACACTAACAACAGTTCCTTCGAATAAACCGAGAGAAGGGTATAGGTTTACAGATTTCATGTTTGGCAAGTTTGGCGATGGTTTAATTGGTAAGTTATATAAAGTTTGGTGAGTATAATTTTTGCATTTAATAACTTTAAGTTTACATTTCTCATTATTTTTTAACCAGCCTTCTCCATTAATCATCAAAGCATATTCGCCTATTGTCATTCCGTAAACCATTGGAACTTTGTGCATACCTACAAAAGAACGAAAATTTGTATCAAGAACTGGTCCATCAACCAAAAATCCATTTGGATTAGGTCGGTCTAAGACAAGAAAATCAATATTGTTTTCGGCACATGCTTCCATAACATAGTGCATGGTTGAAATATAGGTGTAGAAACGAACTCCAACGTCTTGAATGTCAAAAATTATAATATCAATATTTTGTAAATCCTCGGATTGTGGTTTTTTGTTTTTGCCATATAAAGAAATAATTGGAATACCTGTTTGTTTATCAATATTGTTATTTATATGCTCACCAGCATCTGCTGCACCTCGCAGTCCATGCTCAGGAGCGAAAATTTTTACAACATTAATATTTAAGCTGAGTAAAGAATCAACAATATGGGTGTGTTTAATATAAGAACTTTGATTGGCAACAATGGCGACTTTTTTATTTGTTAATGTTGGCAAATACTCATTAGTATTTTCTGCACCAACAATAATTTTTATTTTATTATTATTGTTTTGAGAAGAGAAGTTTTTGCATCCAGATAACAAATCAATCTGTGACAAAACAAATATTACAATTATAAGATTTATAGTATTTTTCATGTGTTTTTACAGGATAATTTTTTATTATATATTACACTTTTTTTTAAATTATGTGTCTTATTAATCTTGTTTTTTTTTGACAGGATTTACAGGATTTACAGGATGATTTTTCTATCATATTTACATATATTTTAATATTAATATACTTTATGTAATTTAAGCACGAGCAATTATTTTATGCGTTAATTTTTTTATTATATTTCCAAAATTATTTTATTTTGTTATATGTTCTGTATTTTCTTTTAACCTCTACAGACGACCCAAAGTTTATGAGTAATCCCACATCCAGACCTGTCCCTGCAAGATAATTTACTAATTGAACCTCATGTTTTTTTATCATATTTTCTACTGCCTTTAATTCTATAATAATTTCATTATTAACAAATAAATCTGCGTAATAATTACCAACTTGATGTTCTTCATAAAATACTGGTATAGAATATTGTTGCTCTACATTAAAGCCGGCTTTTGTAAGTTCAATTTTTAAAGCATTCTCATATACTTTTTCAAGAAATCCGGCTCTTAGGGTGTTATGTACTTTAAAAGCACACGCAATTATTTCATGAGTTAATTCTCTGTGTTCCATAATATTATATCTTTTTTTTGACAGGATTTACAGAATTAACAGAATAAATTTTATATTATATATTAGACTTCTTTTTAGATTAAAAATCTTGTTAATTTTGTCTTATTTTCTACTAAAATTTACAGAATTATAATTTTTTACGCACACACTTTAATTAAAGGCACTAAATTACTACATTTGTAGATAATTTTAAATTAAAAAGATAAAAATTGAATACAGAACTTTTTATTGCCCGTCGAATAACTAATTCAAAGACAAGCACAAAAAAAATATCGAAACCGATTATTGTAATTGCAATAGCAGGTATTGCTTTAGGTTTAGCGGTTATGATTATTTCTGTGTCAATATTAACAGGTTTTAAAACTGAGATACGCAATAAGGTTATAGGCTTTGGCTCACATATACAAATTAGCAATTTTGATTCGAATTGCACTTTTGAAACAAAACCCATTGATAAAAACCAAAATTTTTATCCTTCATTAGATACGGTAGAAGGGATTAAACATATACAAATTTTTGCCACAAAATCGGGAATTCTTAAAACTAAAGATGAGCTACAGGCTGTTGTCTTAAAAGGTATTGGTTCTGATTTTGATTGGTCGTTTTTTGATAAGAACATGCTTGAAGGGAATCATTTTACAGTAATAGATTCTGTAAAAAATAATAATATTGTAATATCGAAAACTATTGCGTCAATGCTTAAACTTAAACTTGGCGATAAAACATCAATATTTTTTATTCAACAACCTCCCCGAATGCGAAGATTTACAATAACAGGAATTTACAAGACAAGTATTGAGGAGTTTGATAAATTATTTGTGCTTGTTGACATTGCCCATATCCAGAAATTAAATAAATGGAAAAAAAATCAAATAACCGGTTTTGAAATTTTAATTGATGATTATGAAGATTTGGATAAAATGACAAATCTTGTTTTTAATGTTGCTGGATATAATTTTAATAATGACGGCAGTAAATTAAAGATTAGCACTATTAAGGAGAAATATCCTCAAATTTTTGATTGGTTAGGAATACAAAACGTTAATGTATGGGTGATTCTAATATTAATGTTATTAGTAGCCGGATTTAATATGGTGTCGAGTTTATTAATAATTATTTTAGAACGAACAAACATGATAGGAGTGTTGAAAAGCCTTGGTGCTGAGAATTGGAGTATTAGGAAAATATTTCTTTACCAAGCATCATTTTTAACTGCTAAAGGTTTGTTATGGGGTAATGCAATTGGAATTATATTGTGTTTGATTCAAAAATATTTTGGGGTTTTGAAGTTAGATGAAGCATCATATTATTTATCTCAGGTTCCAATAAATTTAAGTTTATCTTATATCGTTTTATTGAATATAGGGAGTCTTATTGTTACATTTTTTATGCTTTTAATTCCTTCAATGATAATTTCAAAAATTAGTCCCATTAAAACGCTTAAATATAATTAGTGATTATTCATTAAAATTGTTTTTAAATAAGGTGAGATTTTTATTTTGAATTTTCAATATTTTAAATTGAGTATCAATAATATTACCATTCTCATAAAAATCAAATTTGCTGAAATTTTTATAATAGTAAAAGAACCTTAATAATTTATTAAGGTTCTTTATTATATTTTAATTTTTATCAACTGCATTCAAATCTTCAAAAGCAATTTTAAGCCTTTCAAGCATAGAAACTTCTGCGGCACGTAACCATTTACGAGGGTCGTAATATTTTTTATTTGGATTTTCTTTGCCATCAGGGTTCCCAATTTGTTCTTGTAGAAAGTCTGTATTTTTTTTGTAATAATCCATCACACCTTTCCATGTAGCCCATTGAGTATCTGTGTCAATATTCATTTTTATAACACCATAACTTATTGCTTCTCTAATATCTTTCATGTCAGAACCAGAACCACCATGGAAAACAAGATCAACTGGGTTTTTAGCGGTATTATGTTTTTTCTGAATATATTTTTGTGAATTTTCTAATATTTTAGGTGTTAGTTTTACATTACCAGGCTTGTAAACTCCATGAACATTTCCAAATGATGCTGCTATAGTGAATCTATTGCTGATTTTGCTTAATTCTTCGTATGCTAAACAAACATCTTCAGGTTGTGTATATAGTTTTGCGTTATCAATATCAGTGTTGTCAACGCCATCTTCTTCGCCACCTGTGCAACCTAATTCAATTTCAAGTGTCATATCAATTTTGCTCATTCTTTCGAGATATCTTTTGCTAATCTCAATATTTTCTTCAAGAGATTCAACAGACAAGTCGAGCATGTGAGAACTGAATAAAGGTTTTCCGTATTTTTTGTAATGTTCTTCACCAGCATCTAATAAACCATCAATCCAGGGTAGTAATGATTTTTTGCAATGATCGGTGTGAAGTATCACGGGTACACCATAATGTTCGGCTAACAAATGGATTTGTTTTGCACCTGCAATTGCACCAAGTATTGCAGCTTCTTGCTTGTCGTTAGATAATCCTTTCCCTGCATTAAAACTTGCTCCACCGTTTGAGAATTGAATAATTATTGGTGAATTTATTTCTCTTGCAGCTTCTAATGCGGCATTAATAGAATCAGAGCCTATAACATTTACAGCTGGTAATGCGAATTTGTTTTTTTTTGCTAGTTCAAAGATTTTTTGAACACCATCGCCTGTTACAACTCCAGGCTTTACATTTTCTAAAATTTTGTCTGACATAATATTTATTTTTTTTGTTAATGCAATAACTTAATAAAATTAAAATTACTTAATTTAGTTATTATTAAAAAATTTTATTCAATGCATTTTAAAATTTTTTGAATTTTATTCTGTTTGTTTTCTTTTATTGATTTGGTTATGAAACCAGTATCTATAAAATATTTAACAGATGTTATAGGATACTTGATTAATGTTTTGTATTGTTCATCTGTTAATTGATAAATAATCATTGATGATACTGTCATAAAATTTGATTCTTGTTCTGTAGTATCTTTTTTTACTTTTCTAGGTGTTAGTGTAATATTTGTATAATTGGAAAGTGTGAAAGTTAATTCAGTATTATCTTTAATTTTAAAATCATTATATCTAAAATATTTCAACTTGAGATATTTTCTGTCGCCAATGGTTTGTGCTTTAAAATAAAAAGGTTGACCATTAACTCTACATATGGAGACCGGAACTGTACGAATTATTCTTAATTCGGTTAGTGCATCAATTGCATTTTTTTCATATTTGCATTTTTTTTGTGAAAAAGCAGATATTGATATAAATATGAGAATTATTATTAGAGAATTTTTTTTCATGATATTAATTCTGTTTTGTATAATACAAAATAATTATTCTACAAATTTATGAAAGTTAATTGTAAGAATAATAAATAAATAAACCAATAATTAAGTAAAAAATTATATTTTAGATAAAATTTTATTGAATTCTAAATTTGGAGTAGTTCCTTTTTTGTCAAAAGAGAATTTTGGCTTAATACCTTTAACTATGTATGTATCAATAAATTGTTTGTTTTCTGAACAAAATTTACCATTATATTCACAATCAAAATATTCTTTTGCAAACTCATATGTAGAAGCAGAAATGTTTATTTCATTATAATTAGATTCTATTTCAATTTGTCTGGCAATATTTACTGCGTCTCCCCAGATATCATAAGCTAATTTATTTTTTCCAACTACGCCAGCAATAACCTCTCCGGTATTAATACCAATACTCACTTCAAATATATTTTTATCATGTTTTTTATATAGCTCATTAAAATTTGCAATAAATTTTTTTATTTTTAAACTAACAAGTAAAACATCAATGGGGTTGCTTTTGTTTCTTAAAGGAACTCCACCAGCACATATATATAAGCCAGCGTTTGTTTTTATTTTTTCGACATAATGTTCTTCAATAATTTCATCAAAATTTGAATATGCTTGATGAAGATAATTTATCATGTCATCGGTTGAAAAATCGCTTCTATAAGTTGAAAATTTTTTGAAGTTTACAAATAATACACTTGCTCGTTTATAATGGCGAGGTTTTGAATATCCTTTGTTTTTTAATTGTATTGCAACTTCATAAGGTAGAACTCTGGAAAGGACAGATTCTGTTTTTTGTTTAGATTCTTCAATAGCTTGCTTTTGTAAAGAAATTTCTTGTTTTTGTTCTTCAATATAATCTTTAACATTTTCAATATGTTCAGATAATGCTAAAGAGTTTTCTTTTTCTTGCTTAAGTTCTTCTTCAATTTCTTTTAACTGTGTTATGTCTGTTTCAACAGCAATAAAATTTTTTATTGTATTATTGTTATCAAAAGTTGGTGTTAATGTAGTTTGAACCCACTTAACCTCTCCTGATTTTGTTTCACATTCAGTAATATATGTAATAGAATTATTTTCAATGAAAAAATTAGTATCTGTTTGGTGGATATTTTTTATAGCTTCAGATGCAACTTTACTATATTTTGTTTTATACTCTTCAAGAGTATAACCATATAATCGTGAAAAAGCGTCATTAGTCCAGATTACTTTTCCTTCAGAATCCATTAAAACTATCGAATTATCAACAATATTTGCCCAATCAGGTACTTTCCCATCTTTATTTAAAAACTCACTGCTTTGTCTATTATTACTCATTTATTGTTTATCAATTATTGATTATTTGTATAAATATAAACTTCTTAAAGTTAATAAATTACATGTACTACTCAAAATTATTTTATTATAATTTTATTTTTTTTGAAATAAATAGAATTATATTTTACCTTCGCAAAATTAATAATAAAAGTTTATCATAAAGCCCCCACATGATAAATAATATTTAATATTAATGGAAAGATGGTGATTTTTTTGAATAGTATAACAACTGTTCAGTCACATGGGGACTTCATCTGACCTTTATAAATAAATTATTTACAAATGAAATTTAAAATTTTAATTTTAGCAATTAGCTGCTTAGCTGCTTTTGCTTGCAATTCACAAAATGGAACTATGAAAAAAAACATTAATCTTGAAACTGAAGTAGATTCAGTAAGCTATAGTTTAGGTATTACTATGGCAGAAAACATTAAAAAAGGTGGAGTTGAAAAAATTAATGCTGAAGCTTTAGCTGTTGCTTTTAATCACATATTTGATGGTGAAAAAACATTAATTGAATCAAAAGAAGCTGAAAATATTTTGAATAATTATTTTAGAAAAATACAAATGAAAAAAGCTGGAGAAAATAAAGAAGCTGGTATTAAATTTTTAGAGGAAAATAAATCTAAAGATGGTGTTGTAACTCTTGCTAGTGGTTTACAATATAAAATTATTAAAAAAGGTACTGGTGCAATTCCTAAAGCAACCGATAAGGTTACAACTCATTATAAAGGTACTTTAATTGACGGAACAGTATTTGACAGTTCTTATGATAGAGGTGAACCAGCTAATTTTCCTGTAAATGGTGTTATTCCAGGTTGGACAGAAGCTTTACAATTAATGACTGTTGGTTCAAAATGGGAGCTTTATATTCCTTCTGAATTAGCTTATGGTCAAAGAGGTGCTGGTCAGATTATTGGCCCTGATGCAACTTTAGTTTTCGAAATTGAATTAATTTCTATTGACAAATAAGAATTTATTTTAAAATAAAAAAATAGGACTACTGAAAAGTTAGTCCTATTTTTTTTCGATAAATAATAGCTGTGAAACTTACTGTATAAGAAATTTGTAACGTTTATTTTTTTGAAATTTAAACCCTAATTAATATTTAGAATCTTTAAATTTTCAATTAATTTTGTAATAACTTTGTTAAAAAGGGTGAAACAGAATGAATAAAAAATACTCAAGTGTGCCTTATTAAATCGTTGGTGGTAATTATAGCCGGATGATACAAAGCATTATATTAAAATAAACAGATTATGAAACATTACATAACATCATTATTTTTCCTTATTATTCTTAGTAA
>JADFUR010000097.1 GCA_015222055.1 Bacteroidota bacterium
ATGGTACTGCATTGCGGGAGAGTAGGTTGTCGCCCTAACTTATTAAAAAGCTTTAACTTTTATTAGTTGAAGCTTTTTTTTTTTATATATTTGTAGTGAATGAGAAAGATATTCTTAATATTATTAATATTATTTGGTTTTGCATGTTTTAACTTATATGCATTAGATAATGAATGTTTAAAAAACGGATTTTTTTTTTTAAATATTGATACGATTGTTACTGATACAAATAGTTTAGTAAAGGATAATATAATTATTTCTAATACAGATTCTGTAAATGTTGATACTCTTATATCTTCTTTAGATAAAAATATATGCGAAACAGACACAAGTTTTTCATTATTCAAATATATTAATTCCGATTTTAAAATCGACACTTCTGTTTTATACTCTTGGTTATTTGGTAATGAAAATTATTTGTTAAAGAGAGTTAGTGTTGATACATCATTAAATTTTTTTCATATTACAAATCCTGTTTATCAAAAGAGTATTTCAAATTCTTTTTTAGGGAATGTTGGACTAGCAAATATTTCGAATATATTTTTTGAGAGAGTTGATGATGATTTTATTTTTTTAAATTCTTATTCGTACTATCTTTTTAAACCTCAAAATATTCTTTATTATAATACAAAAAGACCTTTTACAAATGTAAGTTATAAAAGTGGCTCAGAAAAAGAACAAATATTGCAATTAGCTCATAGTCAGAATATTAACAAGTATTTTAATATTGGACTAAACTATAATTTAATTTCAGCAGAGGGGCACTATCTAAGGCAAGAAGTTAAAAATCATTCCTTAGCACTTTCTACTTCGTTTATTAGGGAAAGATATTCATTACATGCTAATTTTATAGTTAATAAAATTGATGTTATGGACAATGGAGGGATTATTAATGATTATTATTTGACTGATACTGTATTAAATGCTAAAGAAATTAATGTAAAACTTTCCGATGCAAGAACTAATATTCAGGAGAAGAATTTTTCTCTTATTCAACAATATAATTTTGGCAATAATTCAAGAAACAATTTTATATCGAGGTTGAAAGGCTGTTTAGTTTATAAGTTAAATTACAGCTCTGATTATAAATTTTATGTAGAGGAAAAATTACCTACAGATACTAATTATTATCAAAATACTTTTAATAATTCATTAACATATGATTCCGTTTACTATAATAAATTTAGTAATACTGTTGGGTTTAAATTTGGTGAAAAAAATAATTTAGCTTTAAATGTTTTTTATACATATTTAAAGAGCAATTATTATTATTTTAATATTGATACTTTATTTAACAATTCTAAATCATATAATATTGATAATGAGTTTTTTACTATAAGCCTTTATAGAAATGAGTTGAAAAGTTTAAGCTTTCGAATTACAGGGAATTATTATTATGATGGTTATAATAAAGATAATTATTTAATAAAATATGAGGTAAAGAAATTAATTGGCAATAGAGAGAGACCAACAGAACTTATTTTATCAGGTGCATTTAAAAACATGCGTAATGATTATTTTTTAGATAATTTTAGGTCCAATCATTTCAAATGGAATAATAAATTTAAGAATAAGGAAGAGAATAGAATTCGATTGCTATATAGCAATACTAGTGCTAAATTAAGAATTGGATTGAATCTGTCCCAAATAAACAATTTTGTATATTTTAATAAAGAAGCTATTCCTAAACAAAATGATGCAAATATTAATATTTATTCTGCTTTTGTTGATAAAAAGATTACCTTAAATAAATTCAATTTGTTAAATAAAATTGTATATCAATATTCTGATAATGATAAAGTTATGTCATTGCCAATGATTTCAATATACGAATCAATTTATTATGAAAATTTATTAAAATTCAATAGAACACATGGTAAGATGTTAGCCCAAATAGGTTTTGATGTTTACTATAATACTAAATTTTATGCACCAGCATATATGCCTTCTTTAGCTCAATTTTATTTGCAGGATGAGAAGCAAATAGGTGATTACCCTTATGTTGATTTTTTCATAAACATAAAGATAAAAAGAGCGAGAATATTTTTTAAAGTACAGCATCTTAATTCTGATTTAATTAAAAGAGAATATTTCACAGTTTTACATTATCCAATGAATGAAAGAAGCATTAAGTTTGGAGTGTCGTGGAGTTTTTATAATTAAGATTTTACAAAATAATGCAAATTTGATAAGTCAACATTTCCTCCAGAAAGTATTATTCCAATTTTTTTATTTCTAAACATCTCTTCATTTTCTATTATGGCAGCAAGGGGAACTGCTGATGAGGGTTCAATAATAATTTTCATTCGTTCCCAAACTAGTTTCATAGCTTTTATTATTGATTCTTCATGAACAGTAAGAATTTTATCAACATTTTCACAAATAATTTTAAAAGTCATATTTCCGAGAGAAGTAAGTAAGCCATCTGCGATTGTTATTGGATTGTCTGAAGGAATTAATTTTTTTTGCGTAAATGATTGATATGCATCGTCGGCATTTTTGGGTTCGGCACCAAATATTTTAATTTTTTTATTTAAAGCTTTTGTAGCTATTGACGTTCCGCTTAGCAGTCCGCCACCACCTACTGGAGCCATAATAATATCAATGTCGGGGATTTTATTAATAAACTCATAGGCAACAGTGCCTTGTCCACTAATAACATTAAAGTTGTTGTAGGGATGAATAAATGTAGCACCTGTTTTTTTTACAATTTTATTTAAAGTTGTTTCTCTTGCTTCAAGAGTTGGCTCACAATATGTAATAATTGCCCCATAAGATTTTACGGCTTGTTTTTTTATTTCTGGTGCGTTTTTTGGCATAACAATATAAGCTTTTGTATTAACAATTTTAGCAGATAAAGCCAAAGCAGCAGCATGATTGCCTGATGAGTGAGTTGCTACACCTTTTTGTAATTCTTTTTTTGATAATGATAGTATTGAATTTATTGCACCTCTAAATTTAAAAGCACCAACTTTTTGAAAATTTTCACATTTGAATAATATATTAGTATTTAATATATTATTAATGTTTTTTGAAGTTAATATAGGTGTATTATGCGAATATTTGTTAATTTTATCATAGGAATTAATAATATTTTGAAAAGTTGGTGTAATGATATTTGACATTTCTTAAGTATTAATTAGGTGTATTTTTTATAAAATTATAAAATTCTATTACAAATTTAAATAAAAGATAATAAATTCGTATTAAAAAAAATAATTTGCGTTATTTGTAAGTTCTATTTAAAAATATAATAAAAATCATATGCAGCTAAGGACTGAAAATTTAGTAAAGAAATATCGTTCACGGACAGTTGTTAAAGATGTTTCAATTAAAGTTAATCAAGGTGAGATTGTTGGATTGCTAGGACCTAATGGTGCAGGTAAAACTACCTCGTTTTATATGATAGTAGGCTTAATTCAGCCTTATTCTGGGAATATATTTTTAGATAATAATAATATTACAAAGGAACCTGTTTATAAGAGAGCAAAATACGGGATAAGTTATTTGGCACAAGAGGCTTCAGTTTTTCGTAAATTGAGTGTTGAAGATAATATTAAAGCAGTTCTTGAAATGTCTAAATTTTCAAAAGAGGACCAAAAAGAAAAGCTAGAATCTTTATTGAGGGAGTTTGGGCTAGGAAGAATTAGAAATAGTCTTGGCATTCAGTTATCTGGAGGAGAAAGACGAAGAACAGAAATCGCAAGAGCTTTAGCATTAGAACCTAAATTTATTTTACTTGATGAGCCTTTTGCAGGAGTTGACCCCATTGCCGTAGAAGATATTCAGGCTATTGTAAGGAAGTTAAAAGATAAAAATATTGGAATATTAATTACAGATCATAATGTACATGAAACATTATCGATAACCGATAGAGCTTATTTGTTATTCGAGGGCAGTATATTAAAATCAGGAACGGCTAAAGAATTATCTGAAGATGAGAAAGTTAGGAGTGTCTATTTAGGTAAAAATTTTGAACTGAGGTAATTTTTTTTAAGCAGAACTATTACTAACACCTTTATTTAGTCCTTTAACTAATTTTATAATACCGGAATGAGAATTTTAAGATATAAGAGTATTTTTATATTTATTTTTTTTGTAATTTTTGCTTTCCAAAATGTTGAAGCACAATTGACAAAGATAAGAGGAAGAGTAGTAGATTCTGAAACTAAAGAAGCCATACCTTTTGTAAATATTTCTTTTAAAGGTACAACAATTGGAACTATCACCGATTTTAAAGGTAATTATTTTATAGAGACGCGAAATCCTTCAGATATTCTGGATGTTTCGTATATGGGTTATAAACCGAAGAGTTTTAAAGTAAATAAAAATGTTTTTCAAACAATAAATGTTAAACTTGAAACAGAAAATATTAATTTACAAGAAGTCGTAGTAAAGCCAGGAGAAAATCCGGCACATCGAGTACTTAGAAAAATTATTGCAAATAAAACCGAAAATAATCCAGGAAAAATAGAAACGTATCAATATGAAGTTTATAATAAGATGGAAATTGATATTAACAATATTGACGATGAATTTAAAAAGCAAAAAGTGTTTAAACATTTTCAATTTGTTTTCGATTATGTTGACACTTCTGTAGTAACCGGAAAATCATATCTTCCTGCTTTTATAACAGAAACATTGTCAGATTATTATTATCAAAAAAGTCCGAAAAAAGAAAAGGAAATTATCAAGGCAAACAAGATTTCGGGTGTTGAAAATGAAAGTATATCAAAGTATACAGGACAAATGTATTTAGATGTTAATATCTATGACAATTATATAAATATTTTTGGAAAAGGTTTTATAAGCCCATTAGCAAAGTTTGGCTTAATGTATTATAAATATTATTTAATTGACAGTTTGTATATTGATAATCAAAGGTGTTATCAAATATCATTTAAACCACGGAGGAAACAAGAACCAACATTTACAGGAGATTTTTGGGTTCATGATACAACTTTTGCAATAAAAAAGATAAAAATTAGATTAGCAGAAGATGCTAACATAAATTTTGTTAATGATTTTGTTGCAGATCTTGAATACACAAGGGTAAATAATAAAGTCTGGTTTTTAACAAAACAAAAATTATTTGTAGATTTTAATATTTCCGATCAAGAAACTGGATTTTTTGGTAGAAAAACAACAACATATAAAAATATTGTTGTGGGGGAAGAAAAAAAGGATAGCTTTTTTAGCAATAATGCGAATCAAGAAACAATTACTTTAGATGGTGCATTAGAACTAGATTCTGAATATTGGCAAAAAATCAGACATGAAAAACTTTCCGGAAAAGAAGAATCAATATATTGTATGGTTGATTCTATAAAAGAAGTCCCGGTATTTAAGACTTTCGTTGATGTTGTTACGACTTTCGTAACAGGATATTATGTAAAAGATTATTTTGAATATGGTCCATATTATACATTTTATAGCTTTAATCCAATTGAGGGTAACAGATTTAAGTTAGGAGGAAGGACAAGCAATCAGTTTAGCACAGATTTAATGTTAAATGGTCATCTTGCTTATGGTATTAAAGACGAAAGGGTGAAATATGGATTGGGATTTATGTATATATTTTCAAAAAATCCGCGTGTCTCAATTGGAGGCTCATACAATCATGATATTGAGCAGTTGGGAAAAAGCCAAAATGCTTTTCTTCAAGATAATATTTTATCATCTGTTCTTGCTCGTGAATACAATAAAAAGTTAACAATGGTTAATGAATTTCAAGGTTTTTTTGAGAAAGAGTGGTTTCAAGGTTTTTCGAATAAATTAATTATTAATCATAGAACAATATTCGCAACAGAATATGTTCCCTTTATGCATATAAATAATTCAATAGATACAATTAATTATAAAACTTTAGTCTCTTCAGAAATAACTCTAAATTCACGATTTGCTTATAATGAAAAATTCGTTTCAGGTGAATTTTTACGTACTAGTTTAGGTACTAATTACCCAATTTTTAACCTTGATTTAACTGTAGGTTTAAAAAATGTATTAAATAGTGATTATGAATATTATAAGGTTCATTTAAGTGTAGAACATGAATTCCCAATAAATCCTTTTGGGAGGTTTATGTATTTGATTAATGCAGGAAAATATTTTGGAAGAACTCCATATCCATTTCTTCAATTACACGAAGGGAATGAAACATATGCTTTTGATGATTTTGCATTTAACATGATGAATTATTATGAATTTGTGAGTGATAAGTATGTAAGTTTATATGCTGAACACCATTTTGACGGGTTCTTTTTTAATCATTTCCCTTTATTGCGAAAATTAAAATGGAGAGAAGTTGTTGAAGGAAAGGCATTGATTGGAAGCTTGGATGAACGAAACAGAGATGTTATTGTATTTCCCGAAATTTTAAATGGATTGTCAAAACCTTATTTTGAGGCAGGTGTTGGCGTTGAGAATATTTTTAAAATTATTAGAATTGATGCAATGTGGAGATTGTCTTATCTTGACAATCCAGATATTCCTAAGTTTGGTTTAAGAGCAAAATTACAAGTAAGATTTTAATAATTTTACTCAGAAAAAGATTACCAAGCATCTTCTTCTGGGACTTCATTTTTGTATTTGTTTTTAAGATTGTGAAGATATCGTCCTAATCTTTTGTTTTCTTTATTGCTAATTAGATTTTTGAGTCTGTAAATAGCATTTGTTACCTTTCCTTCAAGAACAATCCTAACAAAAGTACCTTTTTCTGTTTTTTTGATATTAACAATTCTTGTACCTTCAAAATTATTATCATTGACATAGGAACGTGCAATTAAAACGTTAGGAATATTCGTAGTAGTTTCTAAAATTATAGAATCTCCATTATTGTATGTTTCTTTCCAAACAGCATTGCCGTCAATATCTTCAAGCTGAATTATCGTGTCAATATCTTGTCTCCAGTTTGGTTCTTCATAAGGATTTGTTAAATCAGACCACACAATAAAAAAAGGCTTCTCAATTAATATTTGTCGTTTTATTAAGATGTTTTTTGGTAAAAAAATTCCCACTAAATAAATTAATAAGAGTATTGCTATTATTATTCCAAAAAATTTAACAATTATTTTCATTTTTATACTTTTGCTGTAAAGTTAGAGAAAATATTATCTAAAATAGAATTTTTAAAACGAATAGATTCGATTCCACCCAAATCGTTCTCGAGCTTCTTTAAAAAGATTTTCTCTATGATTTGGATGAGAAATGTTTATTAAAGCGTTGGCTCTTTGCTGCAACGATTTTCCATAAAGGTCTGCAATCCCATATTCAGTGATAATATAATGTGCACTTGGCCTTGTGGTTACTACTCCTGAACCAACTTTGAGTGTTGATACAATTTTGCTTATTCCATTTTTTGTTACTGACGATAAAGCAATTATTGGTTTACCTCCTTCAGAAAAAGAAGCCCCACGATTAAAATCAATCTGACCACCAACACCAGAATAATGTTTTGTACCTATTGAATCAGAACAAATTTGACCTGTAATATCAATTTCAATAGCACTGTTAATTGCCGTTACCTTAGGATTTTGTCTAATAATGGCTATATCGTTTGTGTAAGCAACGTCCATCATAGCAACTCCCGGATTATCATCAATAAAATTGTATAAATTTTGAGAACCCATTAAAAAGGAGGCAATTATTACACCTTTGTTTAGTTTTTTTTCTTCACAAGTTACAATTCCTTTTTCAACTAAGGGAATTAGTCCGTCGGCAAACATTTCTGTATGAATGCCAAGTTTTTTATGATTACCTAATTGTGAGAGAACAGCATTTGGAATAGCACCAATACCAAGCTGAAGTGTGGCACCATCTTCTACTAAGGAAGCTACATTTTTTCCAATTTGAATTTCAGTATTTGATGGTTCTGTACACGGAGATGTGTATAGAGGAGAGTCGTGCTCAACAAAAATATCAAAATTTTTAATAGGTATTTGAGCATCACCAAAAGCACGAGGCATTTTTGAATTGACTTGAGCGATAACAATTTTTGCGTTTTCTATTGCTGCTAAAGTACAATCTACAGAAGTCCCTATTGAACAATATCCATGCTTGTCGGGAGGAGATATTTGTACTAAAGCAATATCAAGAGGTAAAATATTTTGTCTAATAAGTTTGGGCGTTTCGCTTAGGAAAACAGGGATGTAATCTGCTCTGCCATCTTGAGTTGCATTTCTTACATTGGAGCCTACAAAAAAAGAATTCAATTTAAAAATTCCATCATATTCAGCTTTTGTATATGGAGCATCTCCTTCGGTATGGATATGTATTATTTCAATGTTTTTTAACTCAGGAGCTCTTTCAACCATTGCATTGATTAGAATTTTTGGTGCACAAGCTACACTATGTATAAAAATTCTATCTCCTGACTTAATAATACGAACTGCTTCTTTTGCTGAAACAGGATTGAACTGTTTTTGCATCTGTTAGTCTTTAAAAAGTTAACTATATAAAGTTAATGTTTTAAATTTATATTTGAAAATAGGGTTGAATTTTTTTTTTATTGACAGGATATTATTTTATAAAAAATTGTAATCTGGTTATTAATAGTTTATGAAAAAAAAGGTAAAAAGTCCTATATTTTAATACATTTAAATTATAACCCTTTACCTTCTAAAACAGTTTTTATTGTATATATCATTATTTTAAGGTCAACATAAAGCGACATGTTTTCGATGTAGATTATGTCATATTTTAAACGTTCAATCATTTGTTCAACATTTTCGGCATAGCCATAACGTACTTGACCCCATGATGTTATTCCGGGTCTAACTCTTAGTAAATGTTTGTAATGAGGTGCATTTTGAACTATTTGGTTAATATAAAATTCTCTTTCTGGTCGAGGACCAACAATTGACATGTCTCCTTTTACCACATTGTAAAATTGAGGCAACTCATCTAATCGCATTTTTCTAAGAAAATGACCAAAAGTGGTAATTCGTTTATCGTTTTTACTTGAGAGAGCCGGTCCATTTTTTTCAGCATCTACATTCATGGTTCGAAATTTAAATATTTTAAATGGCTTGCCATAGCGACCTATTCTTTGGTGATTGTAGAAAATTGGACCTTTTGATGTTAGCTTAATTACAATTGTGATAAAAATAAATATTGGTATTAATACTATTAAAGCAATTATTGACCCCACAACATCAATAATTCGTTTTAAACTGATTTGCCAAGCAGGCATTAAATCGTGAGAAATTTGAACCAATGGAGCTCCAAATATTGAAGATATTTTTACTGAACCGGTTATGATATCATAAATATCTGGTATGGCTTCAATTACCACATTAAAGCCTTCAAGCTTATCAATAATGTTTTTAATTTTACTACGTTCGCTTCGCTCAATAGCAATTATGGTTTCTTCAACTTTGTAATCTTTAATTATTTTAGAAAGGTCGTCAATACTACCTAAATGTTTTAGATGTTTTTTTATTTGATAATTTGTGTTCCCATTAATATTTACAAATCCAATAAAAGCATTACCTGCTGACTTTGATTTTGACATTAGGTCTTGATATAGATCAAAAGCTTTTTCGTCACCTCCAATAAGTAAAGTATTAAAGTTGACAATTCCATTCTGAATTTTATGTATTGTTATTGTTGTTATTATTAATCGTGGAATGTAAGTGAGAAAAAATTGTAATAAATAGAGTACTGTAAAGGAAGAATAATAATTTTTATACGTTGATATAGTGTCATCAAGAATGAGCACAAAGAAGATAATAATAACACCAATTGTTGTAATAAGGATTGTCGTTCCAAATTCTTTCAATCTTGATTTTCTATAAACATCTCTGTAATATCCTAATATATAATAGAATAAAATCCACAGACAAGGGATTATAATAAGTCCGAAAAAAAATTTTTCATCTAAAAGAACAGGAACTTTGTGCCCAAATTTTACAGATTCTATAAATATTTTTCTGTAAATATTAAAAAGGCTCCATGCAGATGCAGCAGCCATGAAATCAAATATTAAATAAATAAATACCTGCCGCTTGTTATTCATTCTTGTAAGTTAAAAGTTTAAGATTATCTAAATACAATTCTGTATTTTGTTTATTATTATTTATAGCTCCAATAAATAATCGAAATTTATAAGCCTCGGGATAATCATTGACTGTGTTTGCTAAATCAATAAAAATTTTATTCCAATTTTCCGATTCATTTATAATAATAATTGGATTATGAATAATTTTTGATTGAGTATAAATAAGGAGCCCAACATAAAATTTATTATTGTTTTTATAGTTCATTTCAAAGAAAATAGGAGATCGGTCATTTGGCAGTCTAAATGCGTCAATAGTCTGACATTCAAAAAGGGTGTCGTCTTCATTTAAAAAAATACCTGCGGAAAAATTTCCATCAAAAACATTAGAATTAACAAAGGAAATAGTAGCATCGCTTTTTTCTATTGTTTCAAGAGAAGATCCATTCCCTTCAAAATTTTCTGACAATATAAAATTAACATTATCATGGTATTGAAGAATGGGATTTAAATTAATAGTTTTTTCAGCTTGAATAATTGTGTCAATTTGATAAGAATTGAAAAAAGGGTAAAACGATCGACTTGCTGCAATTCCATTTACCTTTATTCCGGCTCTTACCATTATATTATGTCTCCCATGTGAGAGAACTGGAAATTTTGCAGGCAATTCGTAAATGCCAAGTAAGTTCCCGTCAATGTTTATCCAGGCATCGGTTAAATTTAATGATTTTGAATCGTTGCTGACAGAAATTTTATCAATTTGAATATATCCCGGAATATCTTCGTCAGGGTTTATGCTTTCACATGAATAGAAAGATAGACTTACGAATAATGAGAGAAATAAGACGTTTTTTTTTGTAAAAAATATCATATAGGCTTTTGTTTTTTTTTTATAACGTGATTAATTAAATAATATTGTAATGTGGTTAAATCTGGTTTGATGTAAGTCTTATTTTATTTAAAATTTTTTCAAAGATATCTAAAATTTTTAATTCATTTTCAATATTTATTGTTGGTTGTAAATTTTTTTCAATAGAATTATAAAAATTTGATAATTGATGAAAAATTTGATTGCTATCGGTTAATTCAAGCTTTTCAAATAATACTCGTTTTGTACCTTTTTTAGATATTTGAGTTTGAGAATTATTAAAATCGATTTTAATTATTGTGTCACGTTGAAAAAATTTACATATATGCGTATTTTTATTTGATATGCGACCAGCTGTAAGATTTATTACAGAGCCATTATCGAAGGTAATACGAGCATTAATAATATCGGAGGAATCGTTTATTATTGACAAACTAGTTGCATTAATTGTTTTTGCATTTGATCTTATTACACTTAATGAAAGGTTTAAATCTGTATAAATTAAATCAACAACGTTTGGTAATTTTTTTTCGTTTTTTTCGTAATTTATGAAATATTGGGCTTCAACATACATTGGGTTGTCAAAATATTTTTTTGCCGAAATAAAAGATGGAGAAAACTGTTCATTATTATATATCTGTATCTGAACATTTGCTTCATTTGCTAATTTAATTAAGCTTTCAACTTCATCTTTTGTGTAGTTTTTTATATTTTTTAGAAGTAAATGCTTTGAATTTTTTAAAGCACTTACAGCATCGTTGTAATAATTTTTTTTTGATGATGCTAAATCAATTACATCTATTGATTTAAGAAACGAATCGTAAGAGTTAAAAGGTTTAATATTAAATTCTTGAGCAGCTTTATTTGCTTCGGCTAAGTCGTGGCTATATATTCCAATTAAATTAAACTTCGAATTTTTTTTTAGTTGTTCTATATGTTGTTTCGCAAATTTATTAGTTCCTATAATCCCTATTTTGACCATTTTAGAAGTTTTATACAAAGTAAATAATTTTTATTTTAAAACTCTTTTTAATATCTTTAATTTATTAACTTTCTTTTGTTCATAAGTGATTGTTGATGCTTTTTTTTATTTGTGGTTTTAATTCTTTTTGTTTCAGAAAAGGAATAAAAATTTTATTCTAAATTAAAATTTAACTGTTTGATTAGCTAATATTCTTTTATTTAGGATTAATTTTCAATCAAAAATATTATATTATAATTTTTAATATTAATTTTGTGCGCTCTGACAATTTTTTTTATTGCAGGGTTTATATTCAAAACATTTACTGATGAAATTTATTGACGAGATAAAACGACGACGTACTTTCGCTATTGTTAGCCACCCAGATGCTGGTAAAACAACTTTAACCGAGAAATTACTTCTTTTTGGTGGTGCTATTCATGTAGCAGGTGCAGTTAAATCGAATAAAATTAAACGTACGGCAACTTCCGATTTTATGGAAATTGAACGCCAGCGTGGTATATCCGTTGCAACTTCAGTAATGGGATTTGAATATAATAATATTAAAATAAATATTTTAGATACTCCCGGGCACAAAGATTTTGCCGAAGATACTTACCGTACTCTTACTGCAGTAGATAGTGTTATCGTTGTTATTGATGCTGCTAAAGGTGTTGAAAGTCAAACTGAAAAACTAATGAATGTTTGTCGAATGCGTAATACTCCGGTTATTGTTTTTATAAATAAACTCGACCGTGAAGGTAAAGACCCATTTGATTTGCTCGATGAAATTGAAGAGAAATTAAAGATTAAAGTTCGTCCATTATCGTGGCCAATTGGAATAGGGAAAAGCTTTAAAGGAGTATATAATCTATACGAGCATAAGTTAAATATTTTTACACAAGCAGATAAGCAGATTGCAGAAAAACCAATCGAGCTTTTAGATTTAGATAGTAAAGATTTAGATTATTATGTTACAGAAAATTCTGCCGATTTGCTACGTGAAGAATTGAATTTAATTAATGGCGTTTATTCTGATTTTATATTAGATGATTATCTTGAAGCTAAAATATCTCCTGTTTTTTTTGGAAGTGCTTTATATAATTTTGGAGTTAAAGAGTTGCTCGATTGTTTTATAAATATAGCTCCCTCGCCAACGCAAAGTAAAACTGTTGAACGATTTGTTTCTCCCGAAGAGGAAAAATTTTCTGGTTTTGTATTTAAGATTCATGCAAATATGGATCCTAATCATCGAGATAGATTAGCTTTTGTGAAAATTTGTTCGGGAACATTTAAGAGGAACACGAATTATTTACATATTCGTTTGGGTAAGAAATTAAAATTCTCCAGTCCTACTGCTTTTATGGCTTCTAAAAAGTCCGTTATTGAAGAAGCCTTCCCAGGCGATATTGTCGGTTTGCACGATACAGGAAGTTTTAAAATCGGCGATACATTTACCGAGGGTGAGCAATTGCATTTTACTGGAATCCCAAATTTTGCTCCAGAGTTGTTCCGTTATATTGATAATGCCGACCCCATGAAATCGAAACAATTAAATAAAGGAATTATTCAGTTAATGGACGAAGGCGTTGCTCAATTATTTATTAGTACTCTCAACGGAAGAAAAATTATTGGAACAGTTGGTGCTTTGCAGTTTGAAGTTATTCAGTATCGTTTGTTACACGAATATGGTGCTCAATGCAGATATGAGCCAATTTCATTATATAAAGCATGTTGGTTTGAAAGTGATAATGAAGAAAAATTATCCGATTTTAAAAGTCGTAAATATAAATTTATTGCAAAAGATAAATTCCAACGTCATGTTTTTCTTGCCGATTCTGCTTATTCTTTACAAATGGCTCAAGAAAAATTCCCTGAGATAAAGTTTTATTTCACTTCAGAGGTTTAATTTTTTCGCAACAAACAGATAGTTTTTATAAAAAAATATTGCAATAATTATTCCGAGCAATGCCCCGCAAAGAACATCTCCAGGGTAGTGCACACCAAGATATATGCGACTGAATGAAACTATTGTAGCCCATAAAAAAAACGAATAGCTTACATATTTATTTTTATATAAGCACGATATAAATGTTGCAAGGGCAAAAGTGTTTGCTGCATGTGATGATACAAAACCATATTTACCGCCACAATGGTTATTTACAATATGAACGATATTCGAAATTTGTGAATTATGGCAAGGTCTTAATCTTTGAAATAAATCTTTAAACAAATGTACAGATATTTGGTCGCTAAAAATTATTGCAAGTATTAGTGAAGCTATTATTACTACTGATTTTTTTTTGAATTTTTTTATAATGAAGAATATTATTAAAGCATAAAGTGGAACCCATTGTATTTTCCCACTTATAAACCACATTATTGAATCCAAAAAATCAGAATGAAGACTGTTTAAAAATAAAAACAGTTCTGTGTCGATTTGCAATAATTTATCAATCATTTAATTCTTTCCAAATAATATCTTTTAATTCAGTAATTCCTTCATTTACTATTGATGAAATAAAAACATAAGGGATGTCAGGTAAATCAGGTCTTATTTCTTTTTTTAGTTCATCGTCTAAAAAATCTGATTTTGAGATTGCTAAAACTCTTTTTTTGTCAAGCAATTCTGGGTTATACTGATTTAATTCGTTTACTAGAATTTTATATTCTTTAGTTATATCATCGCAATCAGAAGGAACTATGAAAAGAAGCATTGAATTTCGTTCTATATGTCGTAAAAATCTAATTCCTAAACCCTTACCTTCGTGAGCACCTTCGATAATTCCAGGAATATCTGCCATAATAAACGAACGATGGTCGCGATAAGATACAATTCCTAAATTGGGAACTAAAGTTGTAAAAGCATAATCGGCAATTTTTGGTTTAGCAGCTGAAACAACAGATAAGAGAGTTGATTTTCCAGCATTTGGGAATCCTACCAATCCAACATCGGCTAATATTTTCAGTTCTAAAATAAACCAATCTTCAATACCTTCTTCGCCGGGTTGTGAAAAACGGGGAGTTCGGTTAGTAGGCGATTTAAAATGAAAATTACCTTGTCCACCCCTTCCTCCTTGGGCAATGATTCTTGTTTCACCCTCTTTTGTTATTTCAAACAAAATTTCTCCGGTTTCTGCATTTTTTGCAATAGTTCCTAGAGGAACATCAACAATTATGTCTTTTCCGTCGGCACCTGAACTTCTGTCTTTTGAGCCAAAAAGACCATTTTCAGCATGAATATGTTTTTTGTATTTTAGGGGCAATAATGTCCAGAGTTGTTTGTTTCCTCTTAAAATAATATGAGCTCCGCGTCCGCCATCGCCTCCGTCAGGTCCGCCTTTTTTTGTAAGTTTGTCTCTATGAAGATGAGCAGATCCACCACCACCATTACCCGAACGACAAAATATTTTTACGTAATCGACAAAGTTTTTACTTGCCATATTTGTTATATTGATTTATTTATGAATCGAATTTAGAAAGGACAAAAGTACGAAGAAAAAAACATTTTTATGCCCTTACGACTTTTAAAGTTTTTTAAACAAAAATCGTTACTTGTTTAGATTCAAAAAAAATATAATACTGATGCTCTTTCGGTTTCTAAATCCGAAAGAGCTATGAGTAAAGTCTTATTTATATTTATTAATGATTTTACAAATACGTTCAACAATTTCATCAACCGTTCCTGTACCGTCAACAGGTTGATATTTGTTTTCTTTTTTGTAAAACTCAATTATTGGAGCAGTTTGTTTATTATAAATATTAATTCTGTTTTCAATAATAGAAACTTTTTTGTCGTCTGAGCGATCAGTTTCTTTACTTCTATTTATTAAGCGTTTTACTAACTCGTCATGATTAACCTCAAGAGTTACCATAACATTAATTTTTGTATTTCTTTCTTTAAGAAGATTTTTAAGAAATTCTGCTTGGTTTTGAGTCCTTGGGAAACCGTCAAAAATAAAGCCGTTCTGATCGTTATTTTCATCCAGATTATTAATTACCATCTGAATAACATCTTTATCGGGCACTAATTCTCCTTTGTCCATATATCTTTTCGCCAAAATTCCAAGAGGAGTCTTTTTTGCAATAGCATTACGTAAAATATCACCTGTAGATAGATGTATCAGATTGTATTTTTTTATAATATTTTTTGATTGTGTGCCTTTTCCCGATCCGGGAGGGCCAAAAATTACAATGTTTAGCATTTGATTTTAGAGTTTAAAGTTCGTAATTTTAAAAATAGAATATTTTTTTTGTATCGATTTTCAATTCTCTAGTATTCAATTTAAAATATGAGTAATTATGAGTGAACACAATATTTATTCGTCAATTGTGTATATATGTTTCAGATTTCTTGCATATCCATTATAGTCTAATCCATAACCCAAAATAAAATCATTTGGTATTTCAAAACCAATATAATCAATGTGAATGGTTTTTTGATAAGCAGTTGGCTTAAATAGTAATGTGGAAATTTTTATTTCGTCAGGTTCATAACCTTTTAATTGCATAATAATGTTTTCGATTGTAATCCCAGTGTCAATAATATCTTCAATAATAACAACCGTTTTACCTCTTAAATTTTCATTTAAACCTATTAATCTTTTAATTTTACCTGTTGTTGAGGTTCCTTGATATGAAGCTAATTTAAGAAATGAAATTTGGCAATCTATTTTTATATTTTTAAATAAATCGGCGGCAAACATAAAAGAGCCATTCAATATTCCAAGAAAAAGAACATCCTTGCCTTTTAAATCATTGTCAATATTTTTTGCTAACACTTCAATTCTTTCTTGTATCTTGTTATAAGGAATTGATATTTTGAATTTTTTATCTAAAACTTTTATTTTATCTGACATTTTTTTGATTTTTTTAACGTACTAAATTATTATAATTTTGATTAATTATTTTTTATTATCTTGTGCGAAAATATAAAATAAAAGTAAGATAATCAATATAAAATAGTTTAATAATTTAATAATATTTTATGATCGCAAAAGTAAGTATAATAATGGGTAGCACATCAGATTTACCAATAATGGAGAATGCTGCTAAAATATTAGATGAATTTGAAATTCCGTTTGAAATTAATGCGCTTTCTGCACATAGAACACCACAGCAAGCCATAGATTTTTCAAAAAATGCTCATGATAGAGGAATTCGTGTTATTATAGCAGGAGCAGGTGGTGCTGCACATTTACCAGGGATTGTTGCTGCATTAACTCCGGTTCCGGTTATTGGTGTGCCAATAAAATCGTCAAACTCACTTGATGGTTGGGATTCTATTCTTTCAATTTTGCAAATGCCTTCAGGTATTCCTGTTGCTACCGTAGCAATTGATGGAGCGAAAAATGCAGGTATTCTTGCTGCTGAGATTCTTGCTGTTGCAGATGAAGAGATTCTTGAAAAAGTAAAAACCTTTAAAGCTAAACTCGAAGATAAAATTGTTAAAGCTAACAACGATTTATCGAAAATTAAATACAAAAACAAAGTTAATTAATGAGAAGACTTTTTCAAATTATAAGCTTAATAATTTTTTTTGTAATTATACAAAATAAAAGTTTTGCCGGTAGTGAAAATTATCCTGTTGGTGCACGATCTGCGGGTATGGCAAATTCTACAGTTATGACTTATGATGTATGGTCTGTTTTCCATAATCAAGCCGGCTTGGCTTTTATCAAAAATATTTACGCTGGCTCTTATTTCGAAAATCGATTTAATATCTCTGAGTTAGGTGTTAAATCTTTTGCTTTTGTTTTGCCTACTAAGACAGGCAATTTTGGTGCTAGTGTTACTCATTTTGGGTATTCAAAATACAATGAGAGTAAATTTGGTTTGGCTTATGCCAGAATGCTTGGTGAAAAATTTTCAGTAGGTCTTCAATTTGATTACTTAAATACCTTTGTGGGTGAGGAATATGGCAATAAAGGAACCGTCGTTTTTGAGTTGGGATTAATGGCAGAACCGATAAAAAATTTAATTATTGGAGCTCATGTCTATAATCCAACCCGTTCAAAATTTGCTGCTTATCAGGATGAACGAATACCAACAATATTTCGCCTTGGTCTTGGATATAAGTTTTCCGACAAAGTGCTGTTAACAATTGAAACAGATAAAGAATTAGATTATAAACCTACATATAAAACAGGTGTTGAATATCATTTTTTGAAAAACTTTTATCTTAGAACAGGAATTTCTGCAAATCCCAATCAGAATTTTTTTGGTATGGGTTATGTCTTTAAGCGATTTTCTTTTGATATTGCTTTTTCAACTCATGAAGTATTACCTATGACTTCTCATTTTTCAATTAATTATAAATTTAATTAGAAATTGAGCTAGATATGAATAAATTGACTGCACATAAAATTCTGTTTTTCATTTCTTTCCTTCTTTTTACAAAATTTTTATTTTCGCAAGAATTTGTCGATAGTCAACAATTAATTGAAGATTTAATTGAGAATATTGCGGAAAGTTCTGATGAGGAATTAGATTATTCTTCATTGTTTGAAGACTTCAATTATTTTATTAATAATCCTTTAAACTTAAATATTGCAACTGAAGAAGAGCTAGAGAAATTACATATATTAAATGATTTTCAGGTTAGTAGCATATTGCATTATATAAAAGAAAATGGGCAAATGCTCAGTATTTATGAGTTACAGTTGATTTATGGTTTTACTCCTGAACTTATTCAAAAAGTATTGCCTTTTGTTACTGTTTCTGATAAGAAAGAAACTCAAAAATTTTCATTAAAAAGAGCCGTGAAATATGGTAGTAATCAATATTTTTTGCGATTAAAAACAGTTGTTGAAGATCAAGAAGGTTTTACACCAATCTCCGATAGTGCTTTAGAAAGTGTGCCAAATTCAAGATATTTGGGAAGCCGATTAAAAATTTATTCTCGTTATAAATATCAGTATAAAAATAAAATTGCTGCAGGATTTACTAGTGAGAAAGATCCGGGTGAGGAATTTTTTAAAGGCTCACAAAAAAATGGCTTTGATTATTATTCTGCTCATTTACAGTTAAGTAATTTTGGACATCTTAAAACACTTGTTGTTGGTGATTATAAACTAAGGTTTGGACAAGGACTTAACCTCTGGTCGGGAATGGCAACAGGTAAATCTTCTTACGTGTTAGACGTTAAGCGTAAAGCACAGGGAATTAGTAAGTATTCATCAACCGATGAAAATAAATTTATGAGAGGTGCTGGTGCTACTGTTTCTTTTAAGGATTTTAATTTTTCAACTTTTATATCAAAAAAGAAAATTGATGCAAATTTATCTGAGAAAGATACGCTTGATGATGAAGTAAGATCTATTTCTTCGTTTTTAGCCTCAGGAATTCATGCAACACCATCTCAATTATATGACAGACATGCTATTGAAGAAAATTTATTTGGTGGTAATTTAAGTCTTAATAAAAAAGATTTTAAGATTGGACTTACTTATGTGAAATATAAGTATGGTGCCGATTTAGAAAAAACAATAACCGCTTATAATCAGTTTGAGTTTACAGGTTCTGAAAATTCAAACCTGAGCCTTGATTATCAATTTGGAATAAGAAATATTTATTTTTTTGGTGAGGCTGCAAGAAGTTGTAATGGTGCTATTGCATATATTAATGGAGCAGTTGCTAGCATTGCACCACAAATGTCGATTTCAATAGTTCACCGAGATTATGCTAGAGATTATCAGGCTTTGTACGGTAATGCCTTTGGCGAAAGCTCTAAAAATATTAATGAAAAAGGTATTTATGTTGGAACAGAGATACATCCTATAAAAAATTGGAAAGTATCGGCTTATTACGACACTTATAAATTCCCATGGATAAAATCAGGTGCTTCTGCACTTTCTAAAGGTGTTGACTATCTTACTCAAGTAGATTTTCGTTTATCACGAAAAGTGCAGATGTATTGGAGGGTGAAAAATGAAACTAAATCGCTAAATGTTGATGAGGAAGAATTGCTAAACCCCAGTGACGCAAAATATTTGGTTGATGTTAGCAATTTGCATTTACGCTATAATATTTCATACAGAGTATTGGATGAGTTGCAATTAAAAAATCGTATTGAGTTGGTTCGCTTTACAAAAGGTGATGCCAATAGCGAAAATGGTTATCTAATTTATCAGGATATTATTTATCATCCAAAAGCATTGCCGTTAAACGTATCTTTCAGATATGGTATTTTTGATACAGATTCGTATAATGCCAGAATTTATGCTTACGAAACAGATGTTTTATATGCATATTCTATTCCTGCCTATTCAACTAAAGGAATTAGAACCTATCTCACTCTAAAGTATTCATTAAATAAAATTGATTTCTGGTTAAGATATGCCCAAACATATTATTCAAATAAAAGTGTAATTGGCTCAGGACTTAACGAAATTGCTGGCAAAACTAAATCCGAATTAACATTTCAATTACGATATAAATTCTAATTTATTAGAATTTTTCTGTAACTTATAATTAGTTTGATACGTCATAATTATTGTAAAATAAAATATTTTTATTCTCGTTATATTATAAATTAAATTTTATTCGGAATAAATTATTAAATACATTTGTCTAAATGTAAAACGATTTTTTTATAAATACTGAAAGTTTAATGTCAACCAAATACAAAAATCACATGAAAAATGTAAAATTAACATCCTTTTTATTTGTACTATTTTTTGCCTTTTCATCTAATGGATATTCTCAAGAAAACTGGGGCTTGCAAAAATGTATTAATTATGCTTTAGATAATAATATTCAAATAAAGAAACAGAAATTAAATTCAGAGATTTCGAAAAATAATTTAAAGCAATCAAAATATGACCTTCTACCATCTTTAAGCGGCTCTGCGTCGCACAGCTTTAGTTTTGGTAAAACTGCCGATATAAGTTCATATCAATATGTTGATCAAAAATTTCAGAGTGGGAATATGGGGCTTCAGGGACAGGTAAATTTATTTAATGGTTTAAAAGATTATAACACAGTTAAGCAAAACGAATTTAATTTACTTGCAAGTTTACAAGATGTTGAAAAGGCTCAAAATGACATTTCTTTAAATATTGTTTCTGCTTATCTTCAAATTTTATTTAATAAAGAGGCTCTAAGTAATTCTGAAAATGAACTGGAAATTACAAAGCAACAGGTTGAAAGAACAAAAAAACTGGTTGATGCAGGAAATCTGGCTAAAGGCAGCTTGCTTGAAATAATTTCACAACAGGCAACAGAGAAAGTAAATGCTATTAATAATAAGAATCAACTTAACATGTCTTATTTATCATTGACTCAAATGTTAGATTTAGATTCTATTGGAAATTTTGAAATTGAAGTACCTGAATTGAGTATCTCAAATATTGAAGAGATACCGGTTATTGACACAATATATGATCAAGCAGAAAATAATTTTCCTCAAATAAGAAGTGCAAAGTATAGAATGAAGAGCAGTGAGAAAAATTTATTAATTTCTAAAGGACAAAGATATCCTCAGTTGTCGCTTAGAGGCAGTTACTACTCTCGATATTCTGAGTTGGCTAAAGATCCTTTAGATCAATCAGCTGATTATTCATTCAAAGATCAATTGGGTGATTATGCCGGCTCACAAATATCTTTTAGTCTTTCAATACCAATTTTTAATAAGTTTGCAGTAAAAACAAGTGTAGATAATGCCAAAATATCATTACAGTCTTCTAAATACGATTATGAATTAACAAGGCAGATGGTTTATAAAGATATTCAACAGGCAATTTCTGATGCAGATGCAGCTCTTGAAAGTTATCAGGCTAGAAAAGAAGCTCTTTTATCAATGGAAGAATCGTTTAAATATACTCAACAAAAGTTCAACCTTGGTTTAGTTAATTCGCTTGACTTTAACACATCGAAAAATAATTTGAATAAAGCAAAGTCAGATTTATTACAAGCTAAATATCAATATATTTTTAAATTAAAAATTCTTGATTTCTATCAAGGAAAGCAAATTCAGTTATAATAAATTTGATTAACCGTAATAATTTTTTTATACAGAGTATTCATTGCAATTAGTTGCATGAAAAGGATAAATGTCGAACTATTAATTAGTTCGGCATTTGTTTTTTTTTAGGAGATGTGAGGAGAATATGATTATTAATTAGGGATAAAAGATTAAATCAACTTGTATTTTGAATTTATAATCCGAAAGCTATAAGGAATTGTCGTATTATAAATTCGAAAGAGCTACAGAAAATTGTAACTTTACAAAAAGTTCAATTAAAATATTAATGAAACGATTTTTAGGATTTATAAGGAAAGAATTTTTCCATATTTTTAGAGATAAAAGAACAATGGTGATTTTGTTTGGAATGCCTATTGCTCAAATTTTAATTTTTGGTTATGTTATAACAAATGAGATTAATAATGCCAAAATTGCCATACTTGACAAGTCAAAAGATGAGGTAACAAAAAAAATCACAAGCAAAATTTTATCGTCGAGCTATTTCCAGTTATACGATAATCTCAAAAGCACTAGCGATATTGAAAAAGTATTAAAAAAAGGCGAGGTTAAAGAAGTAATTATTTTTGAGCCTGATTTTGCACAAAAAATGGAGAAACAAGGCAATGCAAAAATTCAAATCATAGTTGATGCATCAGATCCTAATACTGCCAATATATTGGTAAATTTTACCAAAGGGATTATTAATAAATTTATTCAAAACGAAAATTCTCAAATACAATATCCATTACAAATAGTTCCTGAAGTTCGTATGATGTATAATGAGAGTTTAAAAGGCGTTTATATGTTTGTGCCGGGCACAATGGCTCTTATTCTGATGTTAGTCTCAGCAATGATGACATCAATATCTTTAGCCCGAGAAAAAGAAATCGGCACAATGGAAATTCTTCTTGCTTCGCCATTAAAACCAATACAGATTATTCTTGGTAAAGTTGTGCCATATTTAGTCTTGTCGTTTATAAATGCAGTTGTAATTATTATGCTGGGCAATTTTGTTTTTGGTGTTCCTGTTAAAGGTAGTTTGTTGTTGTTAATGCTCGAATGCATTTTGTTTATATTACTAGCTCTCTCAATTGGAATATTCATTTCAACAAAGGCTTCTAATCAGCAAATTGCAATGATAATTTCAATGTTTGGACTTCTGCTGCCAACAATTCTTTTGTCAGGATTTATTTTCCCAATTCATAATATGCCAAAAGTTTTGCAAGTAATTAGCTTACTTATGCCACCTCGTTGGTTTATTATTATTATCAAAAATATTATGATTAAAGGAACCGGGTTTTTATACGTGTGGAAAGAAACTCTTATTTTATGTGTTATGATTGTTGCTTTTATCGGCTTAAGTGTTAAAAATTTTAAAGTCAGACTGGAATGATTCTCTAATTACGAATTATGAATTACTAAAACCTGGCAGGTTTCATTGATTAATTGACAAGAAGATGAAGAAATTTAATAATAGTTATAAAAACAAACCTGCCAGGTTTCTCTAAAATATGGAACGGGAAGGAATTACGGATTAATAATTACTAAAACCTGGCAGGTTTTTCTGATTAACTGATGTGAAGATGAAAAGTTTTCCGGATAGTATTAAACCAAACCTGCCAGGTTTCTATAAAATAATGAACAGGAAGGAATTAAAAATTACGAATTTATTATAAACTTTACGAACTCTATGAACTCTCTATTATTTATATTAGAAAAGGAATTTATTCAGATCTTTAGAGATAAGCGAATGTTAGCTGTGATTTTTGTATTGCCAATATTGCAATTACTCATATTAATTTTTGCAGCCACAAATGAGATGAAGCAGATTAATATGTATGTTGTTGATAATGATATGTCAACTTTATCAAGAAGGTTGATTAATAAGTTAGAAGGTTCTTCGTTTTTTTATGTTCAAAACAGTTCTTTTTCAATTGAAAAAGCCAAAAAAGAATTACTAAAAGATAAGGCAGATTTAATTATTGATATCCCACAAGGGTTTGAACGTGATTTAGTTAGAGAGAATAAGTCGAAAGTTCAATTGCTTATAAATGCAGTTAATGGTTCGGCAGCCCAGCTTACTTATGTTTATTCTATGTCGGTAATTACTGGTTTTAATAAAAATATTATTGCAGAAAGGGTTAATATGCCGGCAAAATTGATGAGCAATAAAAGCATTTCAGTAGTTTCTTCATTTTGGTACAATCCTGGGTTGAATTATAAGTATTATATGCTCCCCGGAATATTAGTAATTTTAGTTTCAATAATCGGTATGTTTCTATCATCGTTAAATATTGTAAAAGAAAAAGAGGTGGGAACAATTGAACAAATTAATGTAACACCAATAAAAAAATATCAGTTTGTATTAGGTAAGCTCATCCCATTTTTATTAATCGGCTTATTTGATTTGGGGTTTGGACTTGTTCTCGGGAAATTAATTTTTGATATTCCAATTGTAGGTAGCTTGTTCACATTATTTAGTTTTGCTGTTGTCTATCTCATATTAGTTTTAAGCATGGGCTTTTTTGTTTCAACAGTTACCGAAACACAGCAGCAGGCAATGTTTATATCGTTTTTTTTCATGATCGTTTTTCTTCTAATGAGTGGTTTATTCACACCATTTGAGAGTATGCCTATTTGGGCACAAAATATTAACGCTATAAATCCTCTTGCATATTTTATGCGTGTTATTCGTATGGTGTTACTAAAAGGCTCGGGATTTGCCGACATAGCAAAAGATTTTTTTATTATTATGTTCCTCTCAGTAATTGTTTTTTCTCTATCGGTATGGAAATACCGTAAAGTGGCATAGATTTTATTGATTTATTTTTTTTCAATTGGGGAATTATTAATAATTTTACATTAATATTAAAAGAAGTTTCAAATTTTTTTGATATTTGATTTTATCTGCGATTTTTAAATTAATCTGTGACATTTGTGTTCTGTTTATGAAACGTAACAATAAACTTTTGTATTTTTGCAACTTCTGGTTTTTGTTTACTGATTAATAATTTATTGTTATATGAAATTTTTTAAACACACAAAATCTGTTTTACTCTTAGTTCTTGGATTAGCACTTATTTTTTCTGCCTATACAGGTAAAGATTATAAAGAAATTAAGTTAAAAAATATTCAAGGAGTAGCAGTAGGAGGTGAGAGCGAAACACTCGAACATGTTAAAATTAAAGCTATTAACAATGCTAAAATTGAAGCTTTAAGAAAAGCCGGTATTGAAGAAAATATTAATTCATATTCAAACTTATTTAAAAGTGAAGACAGCGATAATTATGAAGAATTATTTTCATCCAATGTATTTTCAAACATTAGGGGAAGTGTTAAAGATATTGAAATAAGAGATCTGAAAAAGGAATTTACTCCCGAAGGACAAATGAAAGTTACTGTTGTTATTAATTGCGTTGTAATTAAATATAAAACAATTTCCGATTTAACATTCGACGCCTGGGTTGATGGTTTTAAATTGTTTTATAATAACGAAGAGGCAATGGAGTTTACTGTAAAACCATCGCAAGATGCTTATCTTAGAGCTTTTTTGATTACAACCGATGATGCTTATGTGTTGTTTCCTAATGATTATGAAAAATCGTTTATTTTGGAAAAAGATACAGAATATCCATTTCCTTCTCAACAAATAGAATATATTTTAACTTCTGAAAAAAAATCAAAAGTTCACAGAGTTATTGTGGTTTTGTTAAAAAAAGACATCCCGTATACCGAAGAAGTGACATATAAAAATATTACTAAGTGGATTTTTAATATACCACCCGACGAACGAGTAGTAAAATCGTTTGGGTTTTCTGTAGTAGAAAATAATTAAAAAAAAAGCTCTAAAAAATAATTTGAATTAAAGATTGGTAATTTTATAATTTTGACACATTGCCATATTTTATAAATCTGTAAAAAATCATAAAAAAATATTTTTTTGATAATTTAAAAATTTTTATATAATGAATAATGAAAAAAGAATAGGTGTTGTTGGTGGTGGAAGTTGGGCAACAGCAATTGTTAAAATTTTAACCGAAAATGTCACTTCTTTAAATTGGTTCATGCGAAATGATGATACAATTAATTATATTAAAGAACATCATCATAATCCAAGATATATTACTGCTGCCAGTATTGAAGTTGACAGAATAAACTTTTTTAATGATATAAATAAGTTAGTTGAGAATTCTGATATAGTTATTTTTGTAATCCCCACAATTTATTTAAAAGCAGCTCTTTCGAAACTTAATGTAAGTCTTAAAGAGAAGTTTGTGGTTTCTGCAATAAAAGGAATTATTCCTGACGATAACATGATTGTAGGTAATTATTTTCATGTAAAATATAAAGTGCCAATTAATTCAATTGGTGTGATATCAGGCCCTTGTCATGCAGAGGAAGTTGCTCTAGAGCGATTATCATATATAACTGTTTCTTCTATAGATGTTGAAAAAGCAAAGTATCTTGCCGATAAAATTGAATGTAGATTTATTAAAACGGCTATTTCTGATGATATTTACGGAACGGAATATTCTGCAGTATTGAAAAATATTTTTGCTCTTGCAGCAGGTATTTGTCATGGTTTAGGTTATGGGGATAATTTTCAGGCTGTTTTAATCTCAAATGCTATTCAAGAAATAAAACGTTTTGTCGATACTGTTCATCCAATATCCCGAGACATTAAAAATCATGTTTATTTAGGCGATTTGTTGGTTACTGCATATTCACAATTTAGTAGAAACCGTACCTTTGGAAATATGATTGGTAAAGGTTATTCGGTGAAATCAGCTCAATTAGAAATGCACATGATTGCCGAAGGTTATTTTGCTACTAAATGTATTAAAGAAATTAATAAAGAATTTGAGGTAGATATGCCAATAACCGATGCTGTTTATAATATTTTGTATGAAAAAATATCACCGGCTATGGAAATAAAACTACTTACCGAGAGCTTGAGATAAAAAAGAGAAAGTTTAAAGTTTGAAGTTCAAATTTTCGTCATTGCGAGCGATAGCGAAGCAATCTCTTGCATTAGCCCTCGCTTTTTGCTTTTTCGGATTTTTAATTCGTAATAAAAATAAAATGAAAAATATAAATTTAAGTATTGAGAATGTATACAAATTTGTTTCAAAAGAGACAATTTTGGAATATAAAGATGATGTAGAAAAAAAGATTAAATCATTATATAACAAATCTGGCAAGGGAAATGATTTCCTTGGTTGGTTGAATCTTCCTTCATCTATCACACAAAATGAGATTGATGATATCCAAAGTACTGTTGATAAATTAAAGAATAAGCTTGATGTTGTAGTAGTAATCGGTATTGGTGGCTCATACCTTGGGGCAAGAGCTGTTATTGATGTGCTTTCAGATAGTTTTAGTTCTTTTAAGAAAAAAAGTAATAATCCGCAAATTGTATTTGCAGGGCAAAATATTAGTGAAGATTATTTGTATGAGCTTCGTAATATGCTTAGTGATAAATCGTTCGCAGTGGTTATAATATCTAAATCGGGAACAACAACCGAGCCGGCTATTAGCTTTCGTTTATTAAAAGCTGATTTAGAAAAACGTTATGGCAAGCAAGAAGCAAAAAACAGAATTATTGCAATTACCGATAAAGAAAGAGGTGCGTTAAAGAATTTATCTGATAAAGAAGGATACAAAACTTTTGTTATTCCCGATGATGTAGGAGGGAGGTATTCTGTTTTAACTCCTGTTGGATTAGTGCCAATTGCTTTTGCAGGATTTGATATTAAACAACTTATTGAAGGTGCAAAAGTTATTGAGAAAATAAGTTCAGTTGAAATACCATTTGAGCAAAATATTACTGCCGTTTATGCAGCCACGCGAAATGCTTTATATTCAAACGAAAAGAATATTGAGATTATGGTGAATTATAATCCTAAACTGCATTATTTTGCCGAGTGGTGGAAACAATTATATGGCGAGAGTGAAGGAAAAGAAAATAAAGGTATTTTTCCTGCAAGTGTTGATTTCACTTCCGATCTGCATTCAATGGGGCAATATATTCAGCAAGGCAGACGAAATATTTTCGAGACAGTTCTTTCAATTGAAAAAGCAAATCATAATATTATTATACCGCACGATGATGCTAACCTTGATAAGTTAAATTACCTCGCAGGAAAACATTTAGATGAGGTTAATAAAATGGCAGAATTGGGCACTGTTTTAGCTCATGTTGACGGTGGTGTGCCTAATATTCGTATTGAAATTCCACAGTTAAATGAGTTTTATATTGGTCAATTAATTTATTTCTTTGAAAAAGCTTGTGCCATAAGTGGTTATGTTCTTGATGTTAATCCATTTGACCAGCCCGGAGTTGAGGCATATAAAAAGAATATGTTTGCCTTACTTGAAAAACCTGGCTTTGAAAAAGAAACATTGGAGATTAAAGAAAAAATAAAAAAATAATATTTGTCGTCATTTAGATGATTTAAAATATTAAACGAAATATGACATATTTTTAAGATATGTCATATTTTTTTTGTTGTAAAACTCGCCCTTTCGGATTTGTAATCCGAAAGCATTAGTATATTGCTTGTTAGTTTGGGATTGCAAACCACGAACAGCAATGTATTTGTAATTAAAAAGACAATCGCAGCGAGCAGTCTTTTGATTGAATTAAAAAATATTTATTCCCCTGCGGAATTACGAATTTTTTTTAAAGAATCGAAATTAAATTCTCCCAAGTTTAAGGTTTTTATTCTGCTTTTGTAAAGATATACAAAAATAGAAAATTTAGATTTTTTTACTCTTCCTTGTTTTTTTCATCATTTAAAACAACAATAAATCAAAACAAAGTTACCTTTTTTGGTAATTTTTCATATCTTTGTATTGTCTATGAGAATAATAAAGGAAAGCACATTAAAAGAGTTTTGTGAAAATAGTAAATACAGGCAAGCATCAGAAGCTTTAAGATCATGGATTTATGAAGTGAAATACTCAGAATGGAATAATGCACAGGAGCTAAAAGCGAAATACAGAAATGCAAGTATAATAACATCAAAAAGAGTAGTTTTTAACATAAAAGGTAATGATTACCGATTAATAGTTGATATAGAATTTAAATTAAAGATAATATTTGTAGTGTGGTTTGGTACACACAAAGAATACGATAAAATAGACATTAAAACAGTAAGTTATGAAAACTAAAATATTAAAAACCGAACAAGAATATAATGAAGCTGTAGAGAGAATTTATGAACTTATTCATAGCTCTGAGAATGCTATTAAACCTAATACCGCTAAAGGAGAAGAAATAGAACTTTTATCATTGTTGGTTGAATTATATGAAAAAGAACATTATCAAATAGAAGCACCAAACCCTATTGAAGCAATTAAATTTAGAATGGAGCAAATGAATTTAAAACAAATTGATGTAGCTCCTCTATTTGGTGGAAAAACAAGAGTCTCAGAAGTCTTACACGGAAAGCGTCCATTAAGCTTAAAAATGATAACCTTACTTCACCGATACTTAGGTATCCCTTTAGAATCATTAGTTTCCGGAGATAAAAGAATAAAGTTAGAGCCAGAAAAAAGAAAAAAACTTTTAGAAGTCCCATCAATTAGTGATTATTTAAGGAAAAATGATGAAATAGCATTAGCATAATTAATCCTGTACCTTAATTTTATCATTTTTATTTAAGCCTTCAGTTATTTCAATTCTTAAGCCGTCTGACAATCCGGTTTTTACTCTCTTTTTTTCAAACAGATTACTTTTTTTTAAGACTTGTACAAAAGTTGTATCTCCTTTAAAGATAAGGTTTTTTTCATCAATTGTTAAAACGCTGTCTCTTTTTTCTGTAATTATATCGGCAATAGCAGTATAGCCTGAACGAATTTTTATAGTATCACCGGGGATATTTATTTTTGCTTCAATATCAAATTTTATTACTCCGTTTTGTTCAATCCCTTTTGGTGAAATTTTATTAAGAATTGCAGTTGTTTTTAAATTGTTAAGAGCTGTAATTGATATTGAAAAGTTTTTACCTTTATTTAAATAGACAATATCATTTTCATTTATTTTACCTTTAAATATTAATGATTTTAAATCTGCAATAACAGCTATTGTAGAGCCTTCGTTAAAGTTATTACGTTCTATTACCGAGCTGCCTTCTTTTAGAGGCAATTCTAAAACAGTTCCCGATATTGTAGCTCTAACAATATTTGCTACTACCGATTGTTTTTTCGAATAACCTTCTTTAATTATTTGTAACTGATTTTTATTTGAATTTAATACCTCAAGAGCTAACTTATATTTTTGATAAGATTGTTCAAATTCAGCTTCAGCTATTGTTCCATTTTCAAATAATTGTTTGTTTCTTAAGTAGCTCTTTTTTTCTGTATCAAAATTTATTTGTGAAGTTGTTAGAGCTTTTGTTGCAAGCTCAACAGATTTTGGGTCTGCAATTAATTTTATTTTTGCAATTTTATCGCCAACTTTAACTTGTTGTCCTGTTTCGACATACAATTTATCTAAAATGCCTGAAATTTGAGACTTAAGAGATATTTCTTTTGCAGGTAACAGCAAACCGGATATAAGCCTGTTTTTAATTATATTTTCTATTTTTGCTTGCTCTGTTTTAAAATTATTTAATTTTTCTTTACCTTTTATTTTAATCAAAACAACAACCATTATTATGATGATTGTAAAAAGTATTAATATTATTTTTGTTGTTTTACTCATTATGTTTGGTTTATGAAAAAGTTCTATTTCGAAGTATATTCTTTTAAGTTATAAGAAAATTGAAACGGGCTGTCTTGAAAAGTTTAAAAATTTATTGCTGTTTCGCCTTTTTTTTTATTTATATTAATTGGGCTTTGTGCCTCTTAGTCATCATTTATATCTGAAAAATTATATGAATTTTCTAATAGCATAGCACAATTATGTACAGTAAGAATATCTATTCTATTTTCATTAATTATTTGATAAACAATTCTATAATTGCCTCTAATTAATTCTCGTATAGATATATTGTTAAATTCCGGAATTATTTTTCCTGAAAAAGGATATGATTCAAGGATATTAACAGAATCGAATAAGCGTTTTACAGTTATTTGAGCATATTTTTCAGAATTCTTGGATATATAATCACCTAAATCATTTAAATCTTGAATGGCAGAATCTGTCCAAGTTACTCTATCCATTTTTTTAATTTTTTCTTAGCCTCTTCTTTTGAATTAATTTTTCCATTTTTCGAATCGTCAATTCCTTTCTGAACTTTTTCAATAAAAATAAGATGATCAATTAATTCATCTATTGAAACATTTTCAGGCAAACTATCAAGAGAATTTTTTATTTGTGTTTTTGTTATCATAATTCTTGATTTTAATCCAAAGATAATGAATTTTAAGCGATATTTAATAACTTGTTTTGTTTTCTATTAAGCAAATCTGACTAATCGCTATTATAATTTAATGCACTTATAGGTTTTATGTCTGCTGCTCGTTTTGCCGGAACAAAACCTGCAATAACACCCGAAATTATTACTAAAACAAGAGAGCCTATTGCAATCGGCATATTCATATTCAGGCTGTTAATAAAAAAATCACTTTCATCCATAAAAAATTTTATTAATACATTAATTACTGAAATAAAAGCAAAACCGGAAATTAATCCAATTATACCGGAAATAAATGTGATGATTATTGATTCGGATAATACCATAAACAAAATTGAATTGGGTTCTGCACCAACAGCCTTTCTAATACCGATTTCTTTTGTCCGTTCTTTTACCACTACAAGCATTATATTGCTTATGCTGACTATTCCGCTTAAGAGTAACGCCATACCAACTAACCAAAGAAAAACTTTAACTCCGGTAAAAAATTGACCAAAGCCTTTCATTTGCTCTTTATAATTAAATATTGAAAGAGCTTTTCTGTCAGATTTATCAAAACCGAGGCGATTTGATAAAAATGTTTTTACTTTTTTTTGAAATTTTAAAGGGTCGGTATTCTGATTTAGTGTTAAACCTACAATATTAAATTCTTCTCCCTGATTATAAGTTTCTTTCATGGCATTGTACGGGATGTATATTAAAGATTGCTCGCTTTGATTTAAAATTGTGCCTGTTTTTAATAATCCAATCACTTTAAACCATGTGCCGGCAATATTTATAAATTTCCCTATTGCTTTTTCATCATTAAAAATAACTGATTTTACTTTACTGCCTATAATTGCTACTTTTCTTTTTTCTTCATTATCAAATTTGTCAAATAATCTTCCTTTCTTAACATTTATTGTTTTTATCGAAAAATAATCTTGATTAACTCCTTTTATTGAATAATTGCCAAATTTATCTTGAAAACTAACAATTGAATTTCCCCGATAATTTATTTCAGGCGATATTTTTTCAATCTCTTTAAATCGTTTTTTTAATAATTCAATATCAGCTTGATGAAAAAGGATATATTTTCCTTCTGTTTTACCTATAGCAACTTTAGAGCTTTGTCCACCGTAAAGCCATATACTGTTTTGTGCAAACCCTTTAAAAAACTGCATAATTCCTTCTTGAAACCCTTCGCCTGCACTTAGTATTGTAACAAGAATAAATATACCCCATGCAACGCCAAAACCTGTAAGTATATTTCTGCGTTTATGTTGTTTAATAGAATTTAGAGCTTCTTCAAAAGCATTGAAATTAAGCATCATCTGATTTTCTTATTGACTATTATTTATTGATTACTGTCTACTGTCTACTATCCACTGTCCACTGTCTTGCCTACTGACAAAGTTAAATATTTAAGCCAATTTTTTCCAATATAAACTATATAAATTTTCTGTTTGTAATAATTCTTTATGAGTGCCTGCACCAGTAATCTTTCCATTTTCAAGAATATAAATACGGTCGCTGATATTTTTCAGAACATGTATCCTGTGAGAGATATAAAAAACAGCTATTTCTTGTTTTAATTTACTAAGTATATGAGTTGTGAATTTTTCTGTCTCTCTATCCATTGCAGCAGTAGCTTCGTCAAGAATTAGAAATTGAGGTTTTTTATACAAAGCCCTGGCAAGTGCAATAATTTGTTTCTGTCCGCCTGATAGATTTATTCCTTCTTCGCCTAATAATGTTAAAACCCCTTGTGGCAAAGCATCAATATATTTTGCAAAGCCGTATTCCTTAAGAAATGTTAAAACGTTATTTGCTTCTTTTTGTGAATTATCTAAACAAATATTATCTATAACATTACCATTAAAAATATGAATATCTTGAGGAACAACACTAATAATATCTCTCCATGAGTTGGTATTGATATCCTGTATATCGGTATTTTTATTAAAAATAACATTACCTGTTTCAGGCGTATAAAATTTTTGTAATAGATAAGCGAGTGTGCTTTTTCCGCTTCCACTTTCACCAACAATAGAAATTAACTCACCTTTTTTTATTGTTAGATTAATATTCTCTAAAATTTTTTTTCTTCCCGGAAATCTAAATGCAAGATTCTGTATTTCTAATTTATCAAAAATTATTTTATCTTCTTTATCTGTGATTTTTGTTTCAGAGCGTATGCTTGTAAATTCAAACATACGATTAAAAGCAACTTTTGCTTCATTTATTGGAATTGTAATAAGAGCCAGATTACTCACTGACGGCAATAATGATGATGCAATGCCAATCACTGCCATAAGTTCGCCGATTAACATATTACCGTGAAAAACCTGTAACGAAGAATAAATTAGAATAGCTGTTAAAAATATAGTGCCGGCAAAACCAGAAATAAAACCAAGACGAATATTAATTTTTCCTAAATCAAATATTTTATCCTGAAAATTACCATATATAAGTTTGTTGATTTTTGAGAAAAATGTTTGTTTGTTAAAATTTTTAATAACAGATATTCCGTTCATTGAGCTTACATAGTTGCTCTCGTTGTATGCATAAGTTATCATTACTGATTTCTGGGCATCAATAATCTTTTTGTTAAAACTGTAAATTAAAAAAAAGTAAAATGGCAGACTTATAAGTGCAATAATTCCTGTTTGCCATGAGTAAAAAAACAAAAAGCCAATTGATGTAATCGAGACAAGTAAATCAATAATAAAATTACCTGCAATTTGTGTAATAACTCCTTGAATACGCCTTGTGTCGTTTAAACGAGCCACAAGCTCTCCTATTTTTCTTGTGTCGAAAAATGATTTTGGCAGAAAAAGAAGTGAACTGTAAAAAAAATTAATAATTCTGTTGTTGAAATTTTTGCTTTGTGTTACTAGCATAAATTGTCTTATAGCAGCAAGACCTACTCTCACAATTAATAAAAAAGCTACTAATACAATGCTTAGCACTAATTTTTGTAAATCTTTTGAAGGAAGTATATTATCAATTAATTTTTGTGAAAATACAGCTACAACCATGCCGAGAATTGAAATTGCAACACCAAGCACAATGCTTATGCCAAGCAGATTGTAATCTTCTTTAATAAGATTAATCAACCATTTCTTTTTCTCATTTTTTATTGCCTCTGTCTTTTGAAATTTATCATTAGGTATTAATGTAAGGCATTTTTTTGACACCCATATTTTATCTAATTCCTCTTTAGTATAATATACAATTCCTTTTCCGGGATCTCCAATAATAAAATGTTTGTTTTCGTAACCGTAACACACCAAATAATGCTGTAACCTATAATCGATTAACACATGGAGTATTAAAGGCTTGCCATGGTCAATAATTGCTTGTATATCTGCTTCATTACCTTCGGCATTAAATCCTGTTTTGTTTGCAGCTTGATATAGCCCGAGCAAAGTAGTTCCTTGCTTGCTTGTGCCGCTTATTTCTCGCAATTTCTCTAACGAAATATCTCCCGAGTAATATCTTATTAACGACAGTAAACAAGCAACTCCACAATCTGACTGGTCGTGTTGTAGAACAAATGTTTTTTTTAATTTTTTAATTTCCATTTTGTTGAGATAGATATTTTAAAAGAGCTTCAGTTTTAACTTCTCCTTTAAATTTTTTAACTAATTTTCCGTTTTTGTTGTATATAAATGATGATGGTAACGGAGATTTGCCGAAAATACTGTCAAATTTTATTTCTTTATCTTCCAGTAAATAAATATTAGCAAGTTTATTTAAATGGTATTTTGTAGCAAACATTTTTAAAGTGTCAGCATCTTCAAATGATACCATTACTATCTGAAAATTTTGAAATTTTTCATTTTGTTTACTTATTTGTTTAATTTCATATTCACAATGTTCACATTCTGTATTGAAATAAATTATTAATGTAGCTTTGTTTTTTTCTAAATTTTTGTTTGTAAACAATTTGTTATTATAAACATTAGTAAATGAGAAATTTGGTATGGTTTGTATTTGTTTTTCAATAGTTTGTTTGTGTTTAATCATACAAACAATTTTAAAAACCATAAAAGTCAAAAAAAATACCAAAATAATTGGTATTATAATTTTTAATATTTTTCTCATGTTCATTAACTGAAAGTAAGGATTAAAAAAATTACACACACCACCCAAATAAAAAGACCTACACCATAAGTACTGAGTATAAACTCAAAAGATTTCCAAAAAGGTTTTTTAATTATATCTTTTAACAGATAAGCAATTATAAACCAGTAGCTTATTTCAAATAAGTTTATTGTTTGAAAAGGATAAATTAACCATTTTGGCACTTCATTAACTAAAAATAAATTTGTTAACGATAAGGGATAAAAAAATTGAAGATACTCAAGCGTTAAATTATGTGAATTAAAATAAATCCATAATAATTTGCTTAATGAAGATAAAATAAATATAGGTTCTGCTAATAATACAATACCAAAAAGCTTTTTAAACCCAACTTTAAAATTACATAATATTGCACCAATATTAAGCACCAATGCTACTAACGAAAATTTTATTGCAAAAGCAAAAGGTGTTATTATATAATTAAGCCACATCCATTTTTCAGAAATAGATAAAATATGTTTTATTTTTTCTGTACTAAGTTGCTCCCCAAGATTTTTATAGTAAATATCTTTAATTGGAATAATTTGTTGGCTTGCATATATAATAAAAATACTGAAAAGGCATAGTATTATATATACTAATTTTTTGTTAATGTTTAGGTATTTGTTTGTTACACTCATATTACTCTTGATAAAAATATTTTTTTAATTCATTAAGTGTATATTTATTATTTGAGAGATCTTTAATTATTTCCCCTTTTTCTAATATTATAATTCTATGGCAAATTTCGGAAATATTGTTTAAATTATGACTTGAAATTAAAATTGTTGCTTTGTTAATTTCATTATATTCTTTTAGCATATCTACCAAGAGCATTTGTGAAGTAGGATCAAGATTATTAAAAGGCTCGTCTAAAATTATAATTTTAGGTTCTATTAGAAATGTTGATATGATTCCTATTTTTTGTTTATTACCTTGTGAATATTCCCTTATATATTTACCTTTTTGTGCAAGAATTTCGTTATTGAAGAATTTCGAATACTGTTTTAATTTAATGTTAATCTCATTTTTTGTAAACCCATATATATTTCCAACAAAATAAAAGTATTCTTCTGCTGTTAAAAAATTTATAAGAAAATCTTCGTCAAGATATGAACCTGTATAATTTTTCCATTTTTCTGATTTAGTTACGTCAATATCTCCAATTAAAATTTCACCCGAATCTGATTTTATTAAATCAAGTAATAATCGAAAAAAAGTTGTTTTGCCTGCACCATTATTCCCTACTAAACCGAATATTTCACCAGATCTTATTTTTAGTTTATCAATATTTAGTACTTTTTTTTTATTATATTCCTTTGTTAAGTTTTTAATATTAATTTCCATATTTTTAATGTTGTTATATGCCTTTATACCCTGATAATATTTTATATTTTTTGTTTTTAAAACTCTTAGCAATAAGATTAATCCAAAATTTATTTGAGCATATAAAAACAATTCCTAATGAGCTAATTATAAGTTTTGCTGTCAATTCATCAAATGTAATAATTAATATTTTGTATATTATTACAGGTAATAATATCTCAAAAACAAATAGTAGATATTGCCAAACGCCATACCCTTCATAGTTAAAGAATAAGTTTTTATTTAAAGTTGCTCTATCATTATTAAATGTAGCAAAATAAATAACAATTAGTGATGTTACACCAATATTAAATAATGAAAAGGATACAAATATGATTATATCAAAATTGGCTAAAAAAAGAAATAATATTGCAATTAGAGACAAAATAACTGAGCTGTATAAAAATAAATGATATTTTGATAACAGATAAGTTCTGATATTAATTTTTTTTGTAATTAAACCATCGAAATAAGTGCTCTCCCATGTTAGTAAATATATACCATGTCCAAACATAAAAATTGCACTTAAAAAACTATATCCGCAAAAGAAAAAAAATGTATTATTAGATTTTTGGGGTGTTATAGAAAAAATAAGTAAAGCGAATATATAACACAAAATGATTTGGAATAAATTATTTTTAGATTTTTTATTTCGTAGTATCATTTTTATTTCAAGAATAATAAATTGCCATGTGTTTTTAAAATAAAACGAATGAGGAACTTTAAATGTATTTATTGTTTTATTCTTATTTTTTGTTTTACCTATGTATAAATTTTTTAATAATATTATTTCATTTATCTTAAATAGTGTAACAAGAATAGTTGTTAGGAATATAAAAATAATAAAATTGTCATTTATTAGTGAGTAAGAAAAAGTATTGGATAGTTGTCTGATAGAAAGAATGTTGTGATTTTCTAAAATTAGCATGCTGATAATAAATAATGGAGGAATTAGTTTGTAAAAATATTTTTTTTGTGATAATAATTTCCACAGAACGCTTATGTAATTATTAATAAACAAGGTTAATAAAATCCCAATAATAAACGACAATGAATTTACTATTCCATAAGTATATGTTATTGTTTTTATTGAATAGGGTAAAAACAAGGTAATACCAAATAAATTATAAATGTTAAATTGAGATTTAATTAATAAATATTTTATGATTTTGCTTTTTTTAATTTTTAATGTTAAGTAGGGGAAGATATTAATATATGGAACGTTATAAGAGAAAAAGCGCAATAGGAAATCTATTCCAAAGTAGTATAAAATTATTGAGTTAATTATGTAAATTGGTTCTTTTTCGGGAATAATCTTAATTAAAATTTTATCTGCAAAAAAACTAAATGCAACTAAATTAATTAATAACAAAACAATTCCTATCCAAATTGAGATGCTTTCGATTAGTTTTTTTCCGAAAAAAGGATTTCTTTTTATGAATTTTAATTGATGAGATAAAAGCTGTTTATAAATCATAATTAGGGCAAAATTGCATCCTCTCCGATAGAGAGATAAAATAATTATATTGAAATATTTTTACTTTAGCTTGTTAATTTATTTATTTCACAAGAACCCAATTATAAACATATAAATTTGAGCTATAAATTATTATTTTTCTGAGAGCATTTTTAAAAAAATAATAATAAAGACTCAATAGTAAATTTAATCCTTGTTTCCATTGAGTCTTTTCGTTGATGATCAATAATCATTAATGGCAAACGTAGCCGACAAGCAAACCACCACCCAAAGCAACACCAAAAGCAGCAACACCAAAAGTTGCAGCACTTAATGCAGCTCCCCATATACCTACGACAATACCAAGTGATATATCACATGCATTTATTTTAGAAACTGAAGTATTACTTGCTGCAACTCCACCCTCAACATTTTCCATTTGATTTAATTCTAATTTTTTCATTGTATTAAATTTTTAGTTTATAAATAGTAATTATAAATGTAAAATTAATTTATAAACCATTAGCTTATTATTCCTATATGTAATAATTTATTACTACAGCGAATAATTTATAACTAAAATAAATAATTAGCAAATTTTTTATATATTTGTTTTATAATCAACACATAAAAATCACAAGTATGCAAGTATCAACAAAAATAAGAAAAATTAGAGAATTTAAAGGTTTTTCTCAAGAATTTATGGCAGCACAATTAAGTATGTCGCAAGCAACTTACAGCAAATTAGAGAAAAATGATAAGAGTGTAAATTTTGATAATATTAAAGATATTGCAAAAGTTTTAAGTGTTGACCCAATGCAATTGTTAACTTTTGACGAACAACAAGTTTTTAATAACGACAACCAAAAAGGCGGGAATGCCGGAAATTTAATAATTCAGGCATATTCCGAAAAAGAACGCCATCTATATGAAGAAAAAATAAAAGCCAAAGAGCAAATAATAGAAGAAAAAATAACATACATACAAGATTTAAAAGAAGCAATAAAACATTTACGAGCAGATAAATCAGAATTAAGAAAAGCTTTGCAAGAGAGCAAATTTTTAAATAAGTAGTAGGAAAGAAACATTGGAGATTAAAAAAATAATATTTGTTGTCATCCTATGTTTGTAAAATAAATACTAAACGAAAAATGACATATCTTCAAGATATGTCATTTTTTTTTGATGTAAAAGCAATAAGTTATGAAAACCATTAGTAATGTTTATGGCTCACTTTAAAATTTGGGGGGATTATAATAAAATATTTGTCAAAAAAATAAACCTTCCCCTCCGACCTCAAAGAAATTTTGTAGTTTTCAAATGCAACTAAGTGTAAAAAAACAAAAGCTGTTTGAACGACCGTAGGGAGTGAGTTATTTTATTTTAACGGAGTTCAAGCCAAAAGTAAATGAAAAGAAGCTTAACAAAACTCTATAATACAAACCCTTTCGGCTAAGGCCATCTCACTGTTGTATATATTAACCGAAAAAGTACAGTAGTATTAATCGAAAAGTATCCAGTTAATGGAATAAAAATACAACTAATTTCAGAAAGTAGTTGTTAATATTTTGTTTAAATTTCGGCTATTTATTAAGAAAGTAAAGCTTATTAATATGAATATTTGTGCTTTTTTTATAATTTGTGCAAAAATTAAAAATCTTTAGTTTTTTTTATAAAAACATTTTTTTATGATAAATAAGATTGGTAAATATTTTTCATTAGTAAAATTTAGTCATACGATTTTTGCAATGCCATTTGCCTTTATTGGGTTTTTTCTGGCATATAAAATGTCGGGTTCATCAATCAACATTGTTTTATTTTTGTTGGTTATATTGTGTATGGTTTTTGCCCGAAATGCAGCAATGGCATTTAATCGTTATCTCGATAGAGATATTGACAAGGAAAATAAAAGAACCCAATTCAGAGAAATTCCTCAGGGGATAATTAAGCCTAAATCAGCTTTGATTTTTGTTATTGTAAATGCTGTTTTATTTATTGCAACAACATATTTTATCAACAGTTTGTGCTTTTATCTTTCCCCTGTTGCCTTAATTGTTATTTTAGGATATAGTTATTTTAAAAGATGCACGGCTTTATGCCATTTTATTTTGGGATTAGGATTGTCATTAGCTCCAATTGGTGCTTATTTATCAGTTACAGGCAAATTTGATTTATTGCCAGTTATGTTTTCTTTAATAGTATTGTTTTGGGTAAGTGGTTTCGATATTATTTATTCTTTGCAAGATATAGATTTTGACAAGTCACAAAAATTGAATTCAATACCTGCATTGCTTGGCAAACGAAACGCATTAATTTTGTCAGCAATATTACATGCTTTTTCTTCGTTAATAGTTTTATATATTGGCTATTATGCTAATTTTGGTATTTTTTATTGGATAGGAGCACTCGCATTTATAGGTCTTTTGTGGTATCAGCATTTAATAGTTAAACCCGATGATTTAAGCAAAGTAAATATTGCATTTTTTACAACTAACGGTATCGCAAGCATAATTTTTGCCTGTTTTACTATTTTGAGTTTGTTTTTTTGAGTTTAAAAAAATAAAAAGATTTTTTTATTTTTTGGATTTGTTAAATGATATTAGTTCAAAAATTCGCGATAATCTTGACTGTTGTTTTTGCCATTTCTTTCTACTTATTATTAATTCAATATTTTCCCCTTTATTTGATATTACATAAAAAGAAGTAATCTCTTTCTCATTGCTAAACATTTTTTTAAAATCTTTATATAAAAATGTAGTTGTGCATTGGTAGTGATATAAGTTTCTTTTTCTATTGTCAATAAAAAGATTTTTAGTTGAGTTCTCAATATTTTTTATGCTGTTTTGGATTCTTAGATTTAATATTTTTATTTTTTTTGGGGAAATAAAGAAAAAGTTTATTACTATCGAATCCTTAGACGTGTCGTATTTAATATCATATTCAAAAGTTGATTTTAATTCTTTATTCACCCATTTTTGTTTTGTATTTATTGAATAAAGAGTGCTATTTTTATTTACATGAGTAACGTAATATTTTGATATTTTTTGTCCAAAGCAAGGATTAACTAGAATTGAACTAATAAAAAGCACAGATACTAAAATTAGTTTTTGAACTTTAACGCAACTATTATTTTTCATAAATATAAACTTTATGCACTCTAAATTTTAGCACACTTTAAAGTACTGATTTATTTTAAACAATACCTTCTTTTAAAATATCATGTAAATGAACCATACCAACATATTTGTTGTTATCGGTAACAATTATTTGAGTAATATTATTTTCTTCCATAATATTAAAAGCTTTAATTGCAAGCTCATTTTTGTCAATAGTCTTAGGCGAAGGGCTCATAATCTCTTTAGCAGTAAGATTTCTAATATCTTTATTTTCAATCAACATTCTACGCAAGTCACCATCAGTAACAATTCCTGTTAATTCATTTTTATTATTAAGCACTGCTGAAGCACCCAAAAATTTTGACGATATTTCTATTATTATTTTATCTATTTTATCGGTTTCAAAAACTTTAGGTACTTCATTGTTGATATATAAATCGTTTAGTCTCATATATAATTTTTTTCCTAAAGCACCACCGGGGTGATATTTTGCAAAATCAGTTGAGGAAAATCCTCTATATTCTAATAAACAAACCGATAAAGCATCACCAATAACAAGTTGAGCAGTTGTGCTTGATGTAGGAGCTAAATTATTTGGACAAGCTTCTTTTTCAATTGTTGATTTTAAAACATAATCAGCTTGTTTTGCCAAAAAAGAATCTTGATTTGAGACAATTGCAATTACTTTGTTACCAAAATTTTTAATGAGAGGAACTAAAACTTTTATCTCTGGAGTATTGCCACTTTTTGATATACAAATAACAACATCATTTTTTTGGATAATTCCTAAGTCTCCGTGAATTGCGTCGGCTGCATGCATAAATATTGCAGGAGTACCGGTTGAGTTAAGAGTTGCAACAATTTTTGAGGCAATATTTGCACTTTTTCCTATTCCTGTTACAATAACTCGTCCTTTACTTTCGTAGATTAATTCAACACTTTTTGCAAAATCATCGTCAATAAACTTTGTTAAGTTACCAATAGATTTAGCTTCATGGTTAATAGTGTTTATTGCAACTTCTTTTATTTCAGTTAAATTCATTAAAATTTATTTTTTTACAAAGTAATATATTTTTTTTTAAAAAAACATTGTAATAAAGTTAATATTTTTTTAACTTAGTTAGTCAAAAAACGAAACAATAATTGAGTAGTTTCGTATTTTAATACAAGAATTGAAGAAATAGAGAATAAATGGAAATTGATGAGAAGACAATCCTGAAATATTTAAAAGATTATTTTGGGTTTAATAGTTTTAAAGGGGATCAGGGAAACGTAATAAAAAGTGTTTTAGCAAATAATGATACATTTGTTTTAATGCCAACAGGTGGTGGTAAATCCCTATGTTACCAACTACCGGCAATAATGAAAGAAGGAACAGCTATTATTATTTCTCCTTTAATTGCATTAATGAAGAATCAGGTAGATGCCATGAGGAGCCATTCGAAAAATGATAGTATAGCACATTTTTTAAATTCCTCATTAAATAAGACGGAAATTCAAAGAGTTAAAGACGATGTGCTTAGAGGTCAAACAAAATTACTATATGTTGCACCAGAATCACTCACCAAAGAAGATAATGTTACTTTTTTGAAAAAAATACATATCTCATTTTATGCAATTGACGAAGCTCATTGTATATCTGAATGGGGGCATGATTTTCGTCCTGAATACAGAAGAATTAGACCTATAATTAATCAAATAGGGAAAGCTTCAGTTATTGCATTAACAGCAACAGCAACTCCTAAAGTGCAACATGACATCCAAAAAAATTTAGATATTCTTGATGGTAATACTTTTAAGTCGTCTTTTAATAGAGCAAATTTATATTATGAAATAAGACCAAAGAAAAATGCTTCAAAGGAGATTATTAAATTTATAAAAGAGAATCAAGGTAAATCTGGTATTATTTATTGTTTAAGCAGAAAAAAAGTTGAAGAATTAGCTGAGCTATTACAAATTAATGGAATAAAAGCATTAGCTTACCATGCAGGAATGGATTCTGCAACACGTTCAAAAACACAAGACCAGTTCTTAATGGAGGATATTGATGTTATTGTAGCAACAATTGCATTTGGTATGGGTATTGACAAGCCGGATGTTCGTTTTGTTATTCATTACGACATACCGAAAAGTCTTGAAGGTTATTATCAGGAAACAGGTCGTGCCGGAAGAGATGGTGGTGAAGGAAAATGTATTACCTTTTATAGCTATAAAGATATTCAAAAACTTGAGAAATTTATGCAAGGAAAACCAATCGCAGAACAAGAGATTGGTCGACAATTGCTTTTTGAAACCGTTTCTTATGCGGAATCTTCTCTTTGCAGAAGAAAACAATTGTTGCACTATTTTGGTGAAGATTATAATGCTGAAGATTGCAAGAATTGCGATAATTGTCTTCATCCTAAAGAGCAATTTGAAGGTAAAGACTATATTGTGTTAGTTTTAAAAACAATTCTTTCTTTAACCGGGAATTTTAAGGCAGACCATATTTCAAATATTATTGCAGGAAAACTAACATCTTCAATAAAATTATATAAACATAACAAAAGCGAAGTTTTTGGAATAGGAAAAGAAAATGACGAGAGATTTTGGAACACCGTTATAAGACAAGCGTTAGTGACAAATCTAATAAATAAAGATATAGAGACTTATGGATTATTATCTGTAAATGAAAAGGGCAAAGAATATATAAAAAATCCTTTTTCGTTTATGTTGTCAAAAGACCATGATTATGAAAGTGGTGAAGAAGATATGCAACAGTCCCATGGAGGAACAAGTGCTGTTGACCCAGCATTGTTCTCAATGCTTAAAGATTTAAGAAAGTCAATATCAAAAAGAATTGATCTTCCTCCTTTTGTTATTTTTCAAGATCCTTCGCTTGAAGATATGGCAATTCAATATCCAATTACTATTGATGAAATGCAACATATTAATGGTGTTGGTTTGGGTAAAGCAACTCGTTACGGTAAAGAATTTGTCGAATTAATTAAAAAACATGTTGAGGAGAACGATATTGAGCGAGCTCAAGATATGATTGTTAAATCTGCTGTAAATAAATCTGGTTTAAAAGTTTTTATTATTCAAAATATTGACAGAAAAATGTCGCTTGAAGATATTGCTGGTGCCAAAAGACTTGATATGTCTGACCTTCTTCAGGAAATTGAGGCAATTGTTAATTCAGGAACTAAAATAAATATTGGCTATTATATTAATGAAGTTCTTGACGAAGAACATCAAGACGAAGTCTTTGATTATTTTAAAGAAGATGCTAAGTCAGAATCCGTTCAAGAAGCATTAGATGTTCTTGGAGAAGACGAATATTCTGAAGAAGAAATTAGACTTATGAGAATTAAGTTCCTCTCAGAATTAGGAAATTAATATTGAATAATAAATAAATTGAACTGTAAATTTTAACACGAAACTTTAAACTTTATATTTGATTAGTTTTGTCTTGCGTCAAGAGCGTCTCGTAAGCTGTTTCCTAGTATTGTAAATGCCAGAACCAGCAACATTATTGCAAGTCCGGGTATTATTGCCAAATAAGCTAAATCTACAATAATATATCCATAATGTTCTTTTATCATAGTGCCCCAAGATGGCACTGGTGGTTGAACACCTATTCCAAGAAAACTCAAGCCTGCTTCTATTAATATTGCAGAAGCAAAATTTGCAGCAGAAATAACAATTACAGGACTTAAAACATTTGGGACAATATGTTTTATTATAATTCTTAAATTGCTATAACCTAAAGCTTTACCTGCTTCAATAAATTCCTTTTCTTTGAGGCTCATAACTTGTCCTCGTACAACTCTTGCTACTTCAACCCACATTGTTAAACCTACTGCTATAAATATCTGCCAAAAGCCTTTGCCCAAGGCCATAGTTATTGCTATAACAAGTAATAAGGTCGGAATGGACCATATTATATTAATAAACCACATTATTATATCGTCAACAAATCCTCTGTAATATCCCGCAATGGCACCAAGAGTAATGCCAATTATTAACGAAATTAAAATGGAAATAAAACCTACCGAAATTGAAACTCTTGTGCCTAAAAGTAGTCTGCTTAATAAGTCTCTTCCAAATCGGTCGGTTCCTAAAATAAACCTACTTTCTTTTATATTATTCAAAAGTATTTTATTCTTAAGCTTTTCTATTGTCTCAACATGTTTAACATTGTCTATATCATAAAAAGATATTTCATTATTATTAAACGATACCGGTTTTGTTAATGACAATGAATACAATACATCAGCCAGATTGATATTTTTTATAATTTTAACATCTCCTTTTACATCGTTATATTCTTCAATAGATATGTTGTTGTTATCAAAATCAAAATTATTGATAGGGATTTGATAATATTGATTTTGTTCACCCCAAAACATTTTTGCCAGCAGATTGGTTTTTTTTACTTTCTCATTTTTTTTAACAAGAAGCATTTTTACTTTAAATCCCGGTTTTTTTGTTGTTAGTTCTAAAAATTGTTCATTACAGAAAGGCGTTTTGTCAGGAGTAATTAAATAACCAAGTATTGCAGTTAGTATAGCAATAACTATTATAGCAAAACTTATTAATGCAAGTTTGTTTTTTATTAATTTTTTAAGGATAATTAATTCAATTGAACTGCTTTTATTTATTTTGTTTTTTTTCATTAATTATAAGAATCAAAAACCACTGTAATTTTCAAGTTTTAGTCGCTTAGTGGTTTTTTATTAAGCTAACGTACAGACTTATATCTTTCGTTTTTTTTGTAAGCAAACCGCTTAGCGGCTTTTCGAACTCAAGATTTGGAAAATTTATCCATACTTGAAAGTTATTTTGTTAACATTCTTTCTTTCCATTCAAATTTTGAGATGTTACCAATTACTGACACAAAACTAATATAAAAAAAATATAACACTTGTAAAGGGATGAAAAAAATCATTAGTTTAGTTTTATTAAAAAATTTTGTAATGTTTAATAAAAATATAAAATCAATAATTGATTTTACTATAAAAATAAAAATGAAATAATAAAAATATTGAGAATTAAAAAAGCTTGCCACAAGCGTAAACAGCAATGATAAATTAGTTAAAAAAACAATGATTGCGGTAAATAAAATATCAAAGTCATAACAAGCCCGACTTTTTGATGTCCATCGTTTACGTTGATTAATAAAGCTTTTGAAATTTGGTAAAGCTTTTGTATATACTGTAGCATCAATCGATTTTAGGAAGAGAATTTTTTTGTTGTATTTCCTTTTTGTTTTAAGCATTAGAAAAATATCATCGCCTGACGAGAAATTATTTTTTAAGGTATCGTTAAATTCTAGAAAAATATTTTTTTCAAATGCAAGGTTTGCTCCATTACACATTATGGCGTGATTAATATTTATAGATCCTGCACCCGAACCAATTAAACTTAAAAATTCTAAAGATTGCATTTTTTCAAAAATATTTTTTTCATTTTTAATAATCACAGGCGATACAATCATTTTTGGATGATGCTGATTGTAAAATGAAAGAATTGTTTCCAACCAGTTTTTATTCATTCTGCAATCGGCATCAGTTGTTATTATTAATTTGCCTTGCGAATTTTTTATAGCATTTATTAATGCGTTTTTTTTGCCGGAGATATTTTTAGTGAGCTGTAATAATTTAATTTTTGAATTTTTTTTACTTCGGCTTTCAATAATTTTAACAGTAGAATCTGTAGAATGGTCATCTACAATAATTAGTTCGAAATTGTTATATGTTTGGGCAGTAATATCATCAATAACACTTATAATGTTATCTTCTTCATTTCTGGCCGCTATTATAATAGAGATAAAAATTTGATTTTGGTTTTGAATTTTATCACTAAAAAAAATCTTGTTTTTTATCCACCCGATATAGAACAACATAATTAAGATAAAATAAATAAAAACTAAAATGTAAAATCCCACTTGCATAAAGTCTGTTTTTTATCAATACAATATAATACTTTTGATTTTTATTGAGTTATTTAATTAAGTATTTTTTTATTAATTAATTCTAATTAATTTTATGGCATAAGTTTTGTTATTATATACTTATTTGATTAAAAAAATATGCACAGATTAAAATTTACAATAATTTTATTTTTATTTATTCCGGTATTATGTTTTTCACAACTTGATATAGCTCATTATATTGGTGTTGGACGTTATGAGTTGTTTCATGAGAATTATACAAAAGCAATTAAACGGTTTAATGCAGTAATTAAAATAAAACCAGATTTATTTGTTGCGTATTTTTATAGAGGAATAGCTAAATATAATCTTGGTGATTTTGTTGGTGCTGATTATGATTTTAATAAATCGATTAAAATTAATCCTTATTTTTCTGATGCTTACCATTTTAGAGGTGTTACCCAAGACAGATTACATAATTTTGATTTAGCTCTTCAGAATTACGAGAAAGCATTAAATTTAGATCCAACGAACCCAAATGTTTACATTAGTCGCGGAGTTACCAAAATGATTTTAAAAAAGTATAAAGATGCAATTATTGATTTTGATAATTCAATAAAATTGAAAGCGACTATTCCTGGAGCATTTATTAACAGAGGAATTGTAAAACACTATCTTAAAGATTATAAAGGAGCTATTGTTGATTACACAGAGGCTATTAGCTTGAATCATTTTTCATCAGAAGCTTATGGTAGGCGTGCTTTTGCAAAAAGCGAATTGAAAGAATACAATGCTGCTATTTTTGATTATGATTATGCTATTAAATTAGATGCTCACAATTCTTTGTTATATTTTAATAGGGGGATTGTTTACTATAAAATGAAAAATTTTAATAAAGCTATTGATGACTATAACAAAGTTATTGAGATAGATCCTGATAATGCTATTACATTTTATAACCGTGCAATTGTTGAAACGGAAATAGGTGATTATAATAAAGCTATTGCTGATTATGATAGAGTAGGAGAGTTAAAGCCTGAAAACATACTCTCGTATTATAATAAAGCAGGAGTAAAATTTGAAATGAAAGATTACGAAGGGGCAATTCGTGATTACTCTGAGGCTATTAAAATTTTTCCCGATTTTGCTGTAGCTTATCTCAATAGGGCATCGGTAAAAAATAAGATTAACGATTTTGCTGGAGCTATTGAAGACCATAATATTGCCATGAAAAAAATTAATGAGTATAAAAAAAGCAAGAAAAATTCTTTATTTGAAAGTTATATTGACACAAGTTCAAAATATAGCAAAATTGTTGAGTTCGACGACGATTTTAATAGCTTTAGTGGCAAAGAAGTTGTTGATGGAAAAATTCAGAATAAAAAGATTGTTATTGATTTAGAACCAATTTTTTCTATAATGTATAATGATTCTTTAAAAGAAAAAAACAAATACTTTAATTATCAAATACAAGAATTAAACAAAAATGATTTTTTAACAAGTTTTTTTATTTCTAACAAGAAAAAAGAAGTAACTGTTTCATCAGTACATTCAAAATTGGATAGCATTATGAGGAATGAAAAAACATATACTACCAGTGAAATTCTATATATATACCAAGGGATTTTAAATGGAGAGATACAAAATTTTAATCTATCTATTAACATGTATGATAAAGCAATAAACATAAATAGAAAATTTTTATTTGCTTATTTTAATCGTGCAAATATCCGAACTGAAATGATTGAGTATATAAACACAATTGATGATTATAACAAAGTAATTAGAATTAATGGTAATGTTACCAGTATAAATACTAAAGAGAAAATAGAAAAGAAGATTTATAATTACCAAGATGTATTGGAAGATTATAATAAAGTTATTGATTTAGACCCTGAGTTTTATTATGCGTATTTTAACAGAGCGAATATTTTATGTAAATCAAAAGATTTTTTTGGAGCTGTTGACGATTATACAAAAGCTATTGAACTCGAAGATGATTTTAAAGAAGCATATTTTAACCGAGGATTAACTTTAATCTATTTAAAAGATACAAAAAAAGGTTGTGTCGATATGAGTAAAGCAGGAGAGCTAGGAGTTGAAAATGCCTATAATGTTATTAAAAGATATTGTAATTAATATTTGAATAGTTTTAAATGTTTAATTCAACAATATTTATTTTTCATTTGCTAATTAAGGCACGGGTTTTCTGAAAACAACTACTGGTGCAAGCGTCTCACTTGTACCTTAATTTTAATTCTTTTTTGTTGTAAAAACACAAGCGAGACGTTTGCACTATTGGATAATTTTGTTAGTTCGGCTTTAATTTTTATAAAAAAGTAATTTTCTCAACTATAATTAAAATTCAAATAAAGAAAATCGTATTTTAGCAGATTAATATTGTTTAGATAATTTTTTGGAATAATGGCAAAAATTTTAAATATAGAAACATCAACAAATGTATGTTCGGTTGCACTTTCGGAAAACGGCAAATTAATCGACTACAAAGAAAGCCAAGTAGACAAATCGCATTCAACTATTTTGACGGTTTTCATTGATGAGATGTTAAAGCAAAATAATATTCAGGCCTCGCAACTCGATGCAGTTGCAGTGAGTAAAGGTCCTGGCTCATACACAGGTTTGCGAATAGGTGTTTCGGTAACTAAAGGTATTTGTTATGCAGTGGAGAAACCCGCAATTGGGGTTAGCACTTTGCAGTTAATGGCTTTGGGGGTGGTAAACAGCAATAAATTCAACTCGTTAAATATTGATGATATTAAGAAAGCTTGGTTTTGTCCGATGATTGATGCAAGACGAATGGAGGTCTATTCTGCTTTTTTTGATTTTGAAAATAATCAACAAATTAAAGTCTCAGCCGATATTATTGATGAGAATTCGTATAAAGATTTATTAGATAAAAGAAAAATTGTTTTTTTTGGCGATGGTGCTAATAAATGTAAAGATATTATTAATGACAAAAATGCTTTTTTTATTGATGATATTTACCCTTCGGCAAAAAATATGATAGCACTTTCATATCAAGCATTTTTAGATAAAGAATTTGAAGATACAGCATATTTTGAACCTTTTTATTTAAAAGATTTTGTTGCTACTGTTTCTAAAAAAAATATTTTTAAGTAATTACCTTTATTGTTCAAAAATAATTAAATAAAATTTTATAAATGAGTGTTTGGATTGTTAAGGCTATTGTTCAAAAAATTATTTCATTTTTGCCACAAAGTCAAAAAATAAATTATTTTTTTCAGAAGCATATTACAAAAGGAGTTGTATTAACTGATGAGTATTTTATTGACAGATTGTTGCATGCACAAAATCATGTTGATTATTTCTGTATGTATTCGTTAATTGCAAATAATTTTAATGCACTTGAATTAGGCACAGGCTGGTATCCTGTTATACCAATATATATGTTTTTAAGTGGAGCCGATAAAATTTACAGTGTAGACATAAATAATTTGGTAAGCGAAGAGAATTTGAAACAAACAATTGTAAAATATTGTCAATTTTATAACAGCGGTGAACTTAATAAATATATTAAAGAAATTGATAATGAACGACTTAAACTTTTATTTGACTGCTATAATAGACAAAATGAATTAAACAGAGAGCAATTATTAAACCGATTAAATATTAATTTTATTGTTGGCGATGCACGACAACTGCCTTTAGAATCATCATCATTAGATTTAATTACATCAAACAATACATTTGAACATATTTACCCTAAGATTTTAACCGAGATTATAAAAGAGTTTTGCAGGGTTTTAAAAATGGGAGCAGTAATGAGCCATTTTATCGATATGTCTGACCATTTTGCTCATCTTGATAAAAAAATTAATATTTATAATTTTTTAAAATTTTCAGATAAGAGATGGTCTTTAATTGATAATTCTGTGCAACCGCAAAATAGATTGAGAATAATACAATATCAAAAAATTTATCATAAACTTGGAATAATAATTGTTAAAAAAATTGATAGGGAAGGAAATATTGCAAAGCTTAGAGAAATAAATATAGATAAAAAATTTCAAAATATTCCCGATGAGGAATTAGCCGTGAGTCACAGTCTATTAATTTCGGTAAAAAATTGAATTATTAATTCATAATTTATTTGTTTCAGCTAAGTAAATATTCTATTTTTATATCTTTTTGTTGGTTATTCCGTTAAAGTATTATCTACAAGTTAATGAATAAAATATTTTTTTTAATATTACTTTTTTTTGCAATATTTCAATGCAAAGCACAAAGCAATTATGATTCAGTTCCTTATAAAGGAGGTGAGACTTTGAAATATGTTCTTTATTACGGATGGATTGACGGAGGAGAGGCTGTTTTGAAAATTACAGATACCGTTTATAACAATAAAAAAGTTGTTCATTCTGTTGCGAGTGCTAGAACAATAAAATTGGTGGAGAAATTTTATAATGTAAAGGATGTTTATGAGAGTTATTTTGACGCAAGCACAAACCTTCCTGTAAAATCAGTTAGAGACATAAACGAAGATAGTTATAGTTATTATAACGAAGTAAGCTACGACAGAGAGAACGATTCTGTAATTAGTTTAAAAAGTGGCAAACATGCGGTGCCTAAAAATATTCAAGATGTATTGTCGGCATTTTATTATTTAAGAAATCAGTCAATGAAAAGAATGACTGTAGGCGAAGAAATAAAAGTCGACACATATTTTTCAGATGAGGTGTTTCCTTTAATCATTTGTTATAGAGGAGACGAGACAATTAAAACAAAAATAGGGAAGTTTCTATGTATGAAGTTTGTCCCTGTTGTTGAAGTAGGACGGGTTTTTAAAACGAAAGATGATTTAAAAATTTGGATAACAAAAGATGAGAATTTAATACCATTAAGAGTTCAGTTTGATTTAGCATTTGGAGCATTAAAGTGTGATTTAATTGAATATTCGGGCATAAAAACAAAATTGCGTTATTTAGAATGAATTTAATTCTAAATAACATTTATTTATTTTGTTCTTTTACATTATTTTTGTACTTTATTAATAATTAAAAAAATAGGATTTTATTATGGCATCAACATCAGATTTTAAAAATGGATTATGTATTGAATTTAACGGTAATCTATTTGTAATAGTACAGTTTCAACATGTGAAACCAGGTAAAGGACCTGCTTTTGTAAGAACAAAATTAAAAAATTTAAATACAGGTAAAGTTCTTGACCATACTTTTAATTCAGGAGTAAAGGTAAATATAGCTAGAATTGAACGACGACCATACCAATATTTATATAGAGATGATATGGGATATAATTTTATGCATTCAGAGACTTTTGAACAAATATCAATATCTGAAACGATTATTAATGCACCCCAATTTTTAAAAGAAGGACAAACTGTTGAGGTCGTTTTTCATGCAGATACCGAAACACCAATGACTTGTGAACTACCTCCTTTTGTAGAATTACAAATTAAATATTCAGAGCCCGGCGAAAGAGGTAATACATCATCTACTTCATCTTTAAAACCGGCAACTCTTGAAACAGGAGCAGAAGTTAATGTCCCATTATTTATTAACACGGGCGATATCATTAAATTAGACACTCGAACTAGTTCTTATTCTGAAAGAGTTAAGGGATAAGTAATGATTGCCTAAAATTCAAAAGGCAACTAAGATTAGTTAAAAATCTAAAATGAAAGATTATGGCAACAAAGGCATCATTAAAAAGACTACAATTTTGCAATTTTAAGCTTAATTTGTTGCTTAACATAACACAAGCAATTAACGATAATTTATCAACAAAAGAGCTTCTCGATTTTTTCGAAAAAATTTTACGTGAAGAGTTGAATATTGGCAAAGTGCTAATTTACAGTTATAACGAGAAGTGGGATTGCATATTAGCCTCGGGATTTGATCGTAATAAAATTCGTAACCTCTCTGTTGAAAACGATTTGTTATATTACAATCAGATAACAAATTTAACAACTACTCTTAATCCAGCTCTCAGCTATTTTGATGTAATTATTCCGGTTTATCATCACGATATGCCAATTGCTTTTATTATTATTGGAGATATTGATGAAGAACGTGATGGAATTAGTCCAACAATAAAACATCTTCATTTTATTCAAACTCTTACAAATGTTATTATTGTTGCGATAGAAAACAAACGATTTTTTAAGAAGAGTCTTCAACAAGAAAAAATAAATAGAGAGTTGGAATTAGCATCGAAGATGCAAACAATGTTAATTCCTAATAGTGAAGAATTACCGCATAATGAAAAACTTTTTGTATCTGCATATTATTTGCCTCATTTTGAAGTAGGTGGTGATTATTACGATTTCATAAAATTAAACAGGTATGAATATGGCTTTTGTATTGCCGATGTATCTGGTAAAGGAATTTCTGCAGCACTTTTAATGTCAAATTTTCAAGCAAATGTAAGAGCTTTGTTTACATCAAAAAGATCGCTGGCAAGTATAATCGAAAAGTTGAATGAAACAGTAATGAAAAGTGCCAATTGTGAAAAATTTGTAACCTTTTTTATTGCAAAATATCACACTAAAACAAGAGAATTGCAGTATGTAAATGCAGGCCATAACCCACCAGTTTTATATAATGGAGCAAAAAATGAAACCAAATTATTGACCAGTGGCTGTGTCGGCTTAGGTATGTTTGACGATATTCCTGAGTTAAATGAGGGCTATTTGGTACTTACACCAAACTCAAAAATTATTTCTTATACTGATGGTTTAGTTGAAATGGAAAATGATAAAAAAGAACAATTCGGCACAAAACCTGTTGAAGACCTTATCTCATCAAAAATGCAAATGGATGAAATAATTGATTTAATTATTAAAGAATTGAATATTTATAAAGGGAAAAATAATTTTTTTGATGATATTTCAATATTAGGAGTTGACTTTAAATAATTTTTCATCACCATCATCACTTTCTTTTGTGTTTTTATAATACACATCTAAAGCAACAATAATGGCTGTAAATCCCCAAAAAGGAACAGTCGCTTTATCCATATCTAAAAAATTATTTAAGAATCCATGTATATAGTATGTCGTTAAACCCAGCAATGCTATAAGCGACAACATTTTGACTTTTTTGTTTTGAGATTTTGAATAAACATTTACAGCAGTATAAATAGTAGTAATAATTATCAAAAGTATTGAAATTAGTCCAAAAATACCTGATTCTGCTAGTGGCCCAAGATATTCGCTATGTGCATTACCTTTGTTTCCTTCGTTTGTACTAATAATAGTTTTTTCATATGATAGTTGAAAAGGAGCATATTTAAACATATAAGTTCCCGGTCCCCAACCAAAAAAAGGTTTCTTTTTAAACATTCTGATTGCACAATTCCATCTATTTATTCTTTCAAGATTTGAGGCATCAGAAGATACATTTGTAATTGATTTAATGTGATTTTCTACATTAACTGAGGAATCTTGTTTGTTTCTTTGGAGTTGTATTAAAATTTGTGATTCAAACGCAAAACCCAACAATAAAATTATGCCAGCAAATAATGCAACTCTTCGAAATTTAATTTTCAATTTTATAATAATCCATACTCCAAATGCACCAATAACTCCAACCCAAGCTGCACGTGAATATGATAGTAGGAGTGCTATTGTGAAAATTATGAGAAGTATCCAACTTAATAATTTTTTTCGTGAAGTGTTGCTTTTATTTGTCGTAAACCCAACAATAACAGGAATAAACATTGCTAAAATTGCTCCATACGAAGTGTGATCTTTGTAAAATGGATTTGCTGCCCAATGAGCAATTTTTTTATCAAGCAAGCCATATTGTGCGTGACGTGTAACGGCATATATTATCACAAATAGTAAAGGAATAATATAGAGCCATAAATATCGATAAAAATTTTTTTTATTTTTAAATAATTGAGTCGATAGAAAAAATAATGGTATTATAAAACAAAGACGGGAAATCAAAAGTTTAAAAGATACAATTGGCATTGTGCTTGTAACTGATGTAACAAATAGACATAATATATAAAGGTAAATAGCAATAGAAACAGGATGATAAAGAATTTTTTTGTCAAATGATTTGTCGAGTAATAATTTAAAGATGAAAATAATTGTCAAACCCATAAGTAATGGTTCTGTAGGTAAGTTCATATCAAAATCTAAATTCTCATACAATTCGTGCAGAGGAATAGAAAGTGGTGTGAGGAAAACTATTAATAGTAATAATTTATCGTAATAAAAAAAAGCGAGTATAATTATTAATAAAACTACAGGTGCAATACAAAATAAATACATTTCTTTTGAAATAAAAAAAGCATTTATTGCAACAAAAAGTAAAGAAATGATATAAACCCATTTGTTAGCTTTGTCTTTCATTTATTAGTGTTTGTGTATTTTGAAATTAAATCACCAACTATTTTTTTAATAGCATGAATATAATTATTGTAAAAAAAATATAAATAAATTTGAGTTAAAAATTTTTAAAGATTTCGGTTTTTTTTAAATTATCAACAATAAGAAGCAATAGCAACGCTAAAATAAAAGTTGATATTGTTGATAGAGTAACAATTAACCATCTAACCGGATATGATTTTTTTTCGGCAATTTGTGCATTGTTAACAATAAATTTATGAGACAAATCCTGATAAGCATCTACTTGAGCTTCTGCATACTTTTCTTTTAAAGAACTTAATTGTTTTTTTTCAAATTCCAGATAATTTGTTATTGATACAAAAGGGCCTCCGTATTTTGCAAGAATATCAAGTTGCTTTTTTAATTTATTGGACGCTTCTGTGTTTCCTGCAATTATTGCTTGAGCATAACCGTCGCTAATTACTTCCGATTGTGTATCATAGTCAAGAATCCCTAAGCGTCGCATTCCCTGAAGAGAATCTTCAAGAACTTGAATTTGATTCGTTAAAGAAAAATATTGCTGTTCAACAATTTTTAATGCTTTAAAGGCTCTTTTTTTTTGCATTTTATTCATTGTAGTATCAATAAATGAAGATACATCGTTAGCCATACCTGCAGCTAGTTTTGGATCTGTGTCAAGAACTTTTATTTCTATCGACATGAATTTTGTAGGGGAAAAAGAAAAATTTTTATCAAATTCTCTGTTAAGTTTTGTTAATGGATAAGCCGATGATGTATCAATATTATAGTGTTCAATTAAGTTGTATTTTTTAATAATCATGTTTCTTATATCATCAGAATGCAATATTTGCAAGAGTTGCTCTACTTCCTCCTCTTCACCAAATTTCAAAATGTCTTTTGATGATACATTGTCTCTTAATAAATCTTGAGAGATTGAGCTTGATGATGTAGGAAACAAAATTACTGATGATTCGTATCTGGGTTTTATTGTGTATGAAACAATAATTGAAACAATAATTGCAATAAAAGTTAATATTAGTAAAGGTTTCCTTTTTTTATATGCAAAAACAATAATATTGCTTGAGTTGAAATTTATTTGATTCTCAGAACTATTCATAGTTAATAGGTATAAAATTTAATTTTGACAAAAGTAAAAAATAAAAAACATCATCTAAATAAAAAATTGGAAAAGTTTAATGTTTAACGTTTAGTGTTATAACGAAATGGATGCTTTATTGCATCAATCTTTTAATTTATTATTAATTCTATTTAATGTTAAAACTTTAAATATTAGTGCTTTATTGTGCGTCACAATAGCCTTTATTAGTGGTACGTTATTCTTAATTTCCATATACTTATCTTTCAAATTTTTTTCAATTTTTATTTTTTTCTTTAGTTGGTAAGATATACTCTTTTCCGATTTTTTTCGTTATGTGTATGACTTTAATATTTGCGTTTTGCGAGTTTTGAATCATAATTTTTACGGATTAATTTTTTCATGTTTGTTCGTTTCAACTAATGTATCAAAAATAAATTCTTTATATCTCCTTTGAAAGTCTTTGTCTTGTGTGAACTTTTTAAATATTTCTGTTTGACTGAATAAATACTGTTGTATCATTTCTTCTAATTTTTTATCAGAAGTGATTTTCGCATTCTGTTTGTCAGAATATTTAACGGCATCCATTATTTCTTTATTTGCTTTCATCTCAGCAGGTAGTTGCTCTCTTAAAATTTTTTGTGCTTTATCTTTGTCTGTCCATTCTATATCACCAAATTTTTGATTAAAAACGCTCAATATGTTTTCAAGGGTGTCTAATTCTGGTTCAGTTTCACCGCCACAAACTCCAACCGGAATTGGGTTTACTTCGCCAGAATTATCTTTTAAAGTAATATCTTCTGTTTTTATTTTAGAAGGTCGATAACTATCCATATTTATTGCCTCCAAAATACCTTCTGAAAGGTCGTCGGATTGCTCTATAAATAATTTTGGAACTAAGAATTTTAAATACCACCATAGCATTTCCCACTCTTGATTATTAAAGTCTAAGATTTTGCTTAAATAACTATAAACTCTTAAAAATGATTTTGCTTTTACCTTAAAGTCAATTTGTTTATCTTTATCTAAATCGTGCTTAAAAATATGAGCAGAATTGTCAATTATTGGATCAAGTTTTGTGCGGTCTTCACCGTTTACATATTTTTTAAAGAAGTCAGAAATTTGATATTCATTGTAAACATCAAACGTTTCAAGAGAATCAACCAAATCATTGAGTTTATTTGGATTAGTTTCTTCGCTAAGGATTGTTGAAGTATAGTAAGGTTCAAATGCTTCTTTTATTTCTTCTGCTTCATTAAAAAAGTCTAAAACAAATGTGTTTTTTTTGTAAGGTCTTTTTGCTCGATTAAGTCTTGAAAGTGTTTGAACTGCCTGAACTCCTGCTAATTTTTTATCAACATACATGGTATGTAACAGAGGCTGGTCAAATCCTGTTTGATATTTATTTGCCACAATTAAAAAACGATACTCACTCTTTTTAAAATTTTTTGGAACATCATTTTTATAACTTTTAAAGTTATTCATTCCTGTTTCGGTGTAATCAATTCCTTTGTAGTTTTTTGTTCCGGAAAATGCTACTATTGCTTTATATGGTGATTTTATTTTTTTTAAATACTTATCAAAAGCTTGTTTATATTTTATTGCGGAAACAATACCTTTAGTTACAAGCATTGCTTTTGCTTCGCCTTTTATTAAATGCTTAACATTTTTATGAAAATGGTCAATCATTATTTTTGCTTTTTCGGAAATGGCAAATTCATTGCCTTCTACATAAGCCCTTAATTTTTTTTGAGCCTGTTTTGTGTCAAATTCAGGATTGTCTTCAACGGCTTTTATTAATTTGTAATATGAATTGTAAGTTGTGTAATTTTTTAGTACATCTAAAATAAATTCTTCTTCAATGGCTTGTTTCATCGAGTAATTGTGAAAAGCATAAAATTTTGTTTTTTCTTCTCCATTTTCATCGGTATAAGTATCTTTTGATTTAAGCCCAAATGTTTCTAATGTTTTATTTTTAGGTGTGGCAGTAAAAGCGAAATAAGAACCATTGGTAATCATTTTTCGGCTTTCAATCATTTCATTAATTTTGTCTTCGTATGATGGTTCTTCCTCGTCTTCTTTATTATCATTATTTTTATTGGCAAGAGCAGCGTTCATTTTTGCCGATGTTTGTCCGCTTTGGCTACTGTGTGCTTCATCAATTACAATGGCAAAAGTAGAAGCAGGCATTTCTCCCATTTCTTCTAATAAAAAAGGGAAGGTTTGAATAGTACAAATAATTACTTTCTTGCGATTGGCAAAGGCTTCTTTTAATTGATTGGTTTTACTACCGCCAACTCCCGTTATGGCTTCAACAATTCCTCGTTTGGGTGCAAATTGTTTTATCTCATCACGCAATTGTTTGTCGAGAATTGTACGGTCGGTTACTACAATAACCGAGTTGAAAAGATGATTCTCGCCAGATGCATCGAACAGTCCGTGTAATTGGTGGCTTAACCAAGCAATAGACTTTGATTTGCCGGAACCTGCCGAATGCTGAATTAAATATCGCTTGCCAATACCATTTTCTTTTGCATGAGCCAAAATAGCCCTTACTGCTGTAATTTGATGATACCTCGGAAAAATCATCTTCCTTTTTGTTTTTCCGGTATCTTCATCTTTTTCTTCAATTACCTGTGCAAATTTGAAGATGATGTTTGAAAGTGAATTTTTGCTTAATATTTCTTCCCATAAATAATGAGTTTTTAGTCCGTCTGGATTTACCGGATTTCCGGCACCAAACTCGCCGGTTGATTTGCCATTATTCAAACCCTTATTGAAAGGCATAAAGAAAGACTGCTTGCCTCTTAATTCGGTGGTCATATAAACCAATTCGGTATCGGCTGCAAAATGTACCATACAACGGGCAAACGAAAATATTTTTTCTTTCGGGTCTCTGTCGTTTTGGTATTGACGAATTCCGTTGTGAACAGTTTGTCCGCTCAAAGGATTTTTCAATTCTGTTGTAATTATCGGTATTCCATTTATGAATATGGTAAGGTCTAAACGGTTTGCATTGTCTTTACTGTAAACCAGTTCTTGGGTAACCGAAAAAATATTGGCTTTGTATTTATCTATGTCTTTTGAATTATAAACAGATGCTGGCTGACGATAAAAAAGGTCAATGGTTTTGTCGAAATGTTTAACACCTTTACGTAAAACTTCAATTACGCCCAGCGTGCTAATTTTTTTATCTAAGCGAACCAAAAATGCACGCTCGCCTTTGCGTTGTATCATTTCGTATTTTTCGGGCTGAGTTTGCTCAATAAACGAAAACAGTTGTTTTGCGTTGATGCAAAATTCTTTATCAAAATCACTCGAAACACTTTCTACATAACCGCCTTTTGTGGTAAGTTCGTTTACAATGAATTTTTGAAAACCTTTTTCTGATGTATCAGTAAATTTCATAGGCTTATTCTTCTAATTTTTTCATTTCTCTATCAAAATCCGAAATGTGTAATTTCTCTTGATTGGGACGATATTTTTCAAATTCGTTTTCGGCAAAAGTTTTTGCAACAGCCGCTGTTACTTTGCCCGTATTTTTTAAAATGTCTTCTTGATTAAATTCCAGAAAAGCATCTAATTTTACCGCCCATTCTTTCATAGTTGTAGGTATGTTTTTTTCTGCCTGATGCTCGGCATAATCAAGATACATGGTAACAATTCGATTGAGTGGTTTTAACTCTTTTTCGGTAAGATAGTTCTTGGCAATGGCAACATCACTTTTTCTAATTTTTCCTTTGGGTGAATTTTTCCATGAAGTTAATCCCATTTTTTCTTTTGTGTGATTGGCTCTGCTAATGATTATTTCGGCAGCTGTTTGTTTTGTTATTGCCCAGTGTAGTTTATTTTGCACGGTGGCAAAAAATATTTTTGTGGTCTCACTGTTCACATTATAGTCAATACTGCATTCTGAATAAATATCTGTAATTTTTTGATATACACGCCTTTCGCTACTGCGTATGTCTCGTATCTTTTCTAACTGCTCATCGAAATAATCTTTGCCAAATATGGGGGTGGGATTTTTTAAGCGTTCCACATCCATAGTGTAGCCTTTAATAATAAATTCTTTGAGAACCTGGGTAGCCCAAATTCTAAACTGTGTGGCACGGTGAGAGTTTACCCTGTAACCCACAGCAATAATAGCATCAAGATTAAAAAAATCGACTTTCCTTTTAACCTGTCTGCCACTTTCGTTTTGAACTGTTTCCATAATGGAAACAGTTGCCTCACGATTCAGTTCCCCGCTTTCAAAAATATTGTTTAAATGTTTTGATATTGCCGGAACATTAACATCAAAAAGTTGTGCCATTTTTTTTTGTGGCAGCCATATTGTTTCGTTCCGCAGCAATACATCTACTTTAATATCACCGTTTGGCGATTTATAAAGCAAAAACTCGGTGAGCTTGTCGTTATTTTTTATTTCTTTACTCATAATTCACCATTCATATTTAAATCGGGTTTACCTGCCCTTTCGGCAGGCACTTTTAAGTCGCCGGTTACCACTTGTGTAATTAAACTCTCTTGGTATTCTTTGATTTTTTTGATTTCTGTTTGGGCTTTGGTAATTGCATTGTTAATCGTTGATAATTTAACCTCTATATTATTAACTATTTTTTTTTGTTGATTTCTATCGCTTGTAAAATTTGTGTATTTGTTTTTAACCAAAGTGCCTGTTATTAATGGTTGAGCGTTGGCAAATGAAAGTTTATTTAAGTCGACTGCTTTAAGTACATAGTAAACATATTTATAAAAGTTATTTGTATTGGCAAACATTGCATTATCGTTTACCCATATTTTATTTACTGAATAATGGACATTCCCACATAGAGCTCCAACTCTTCCAATAACCAGTGTTTCTTTGTCGTTATTGTATGAATTGTAGTAGCCTAATACTCCATTACCACCATATACCTGAAAGTCTCCTTCTGATGTAATTAAATCAGAAGGAATTCCATCACCATTTTGAATTCTTAATACATATTTAAGTTTGATTTTATTTGAAATCTTATTTATTTCAGTTATTATTTCTGATTTTCTTCTTTCCTCCAACAACTCAATCAGTCGTTCTTTTTTGCTGATAAACTCTTGTGTTTTTTTTGTTTTTCGGTCGAGATATTCAACAATTGTGTTTTGGGTTTCTAATGGGGGTACTATGCTGTACATTCGTTTGAAATCTTTGTATCTCAAACTTAATTGGTCGTCAACTATTCCATAAGAAATTCGTTTGCTATAATTTGTATAAAATCCTGTACGAAACATAAAATGAAAATATTTTGAATTGATTTTCATTTTTGGATTAAGTATTACATAAGCGGGGCTTGATATTCCATTGTATTGAGAGTAACCTAACGCACCTTGCCACATTCTCATTTTGTTGTAAGCAATATCTCCAACTTTTATGAGTTTATACTTACTTTTATCTTCGTTGCTACTGTCTTTTTTTATGTCAACATCGGCTTGTTTTATTACGCCTTTTCTAATTGTAACCGACAATAATTCTTCATCAACAAAGTCTCTTTCAATTCTTTCCTGAAAGATGGCAATATTGGGTAGAAGTTGCCAATCAACAGGCAATTCATTTACGTAATCGTAATCAACAGGTTTATATTTTTTATATGCTTTTAATTTATTCATTGTCAGAATTAGGATTATTAGGATTTGATGATTTTAGGATTATTTTTAATGTATTCTTTATTTTCCGGATGATTAACATTGTACACTCTTTTGAATTGAAGACTTTTAGAACCGAAATTAATTAATAATCCAATTGGTAAATTATATGCCTGACAATAATTCATTGCTTGAGCAAGGTGCACTTCTTCCAACTTTATGAGTGCTTTTATTTCTACCATAATATTATTTTCAACAAAAAAGTCAACCCTTCTGGTTCCAATATCAAAATCATCATAATAAATTTTCATCTCCATTTCTCTTTGATAACTTAAACCTTGTTTTTTCATCTCAATGGATAAAGCTCTTTGGTAAATTACTTCCTGAAACCCATTACCCAGTGTACTATGAACTTTCATTGCACAACCAATAATTTTATGTGTTAATTCTTCATGTTTCATTATCTTAAAATCCTTTAATTTATGAATTCTAATTCAGACACTTTATTCGTTTACAATTTCGTTTAAAATGCCTTCTGTTTCTTTTGTCAATTGCATTATTTCGGCAGTTATTTTTTCAATACTTCTAGGAGGCACATAGTTGTAAAAATATCGAGTAAAAGAAATTTCGTAACCTTTTACGGTTTTGCTGTGGTCAATCCAAGCATCTGGTATATGTTGCAATACTTCTCGTTCAAAATAAGTTTGGATATCTTCATCTAAAGGCACATTTTCAGTGTCTCTTAAATCAGCATCATATTCATAAACAATTGTTTTGTTCTTTCGACTTTGCTCAGGACATGCTTTTTCAGTCTTTTTTATTACCCTTTCGGCATCTTCGTTTTTCCAACTTACGGCATTTAAAATTGATTTTTGATTTTTTGCATCCAGTTTAAGCTTTAAATCATTTATGGTTTTTGTTACCAGAGTTTTAAACACATTAAAATCGTTAAATTGTGTTGTGCCAATTTTTTCTTGTAACTTTTTTGCATCATTTAACAGTTGTAATCGCCCTTTCCAGAACACCAAACTATATAGTTTTTTCTTGTTTTTGTTAGTGAGTTTTATTTCGTTTTTATCAAGATAGTTTTCTATTTGCGGTTTAAACTCTTTTATTTTGCTATAAACTTCATTGCCAAATTTTTCATAAGTCCATTTCATTTCTTCGCTAATTCCATTATCAAAACGCAAAGTTTCGATTAATTCATCAGTAAATTGAGCCGATAAACGTAAAGGTCTTTCAACTGTAATTTTGTTGTAGCCAAAATATTCGTTCGGGAAAATTTTAGAAATATCCGTTTCTTTAAAATCAGTATAAAGTTTAGTAATTTTTTCAATGTGGCCTTCTGTTAGTTGGCAATTTTTATCGCCAAGATTTTTACGAAGTTTCACATACAAATCGACTGCGTTTATTAGTTGCACTTTACCTTTTCTATGTTCAGCTTTTCTGTTGCTTACAATCCACACGTAAGTTGGTATGCCTGTATTGTAAAATATATTTTTTGGTAAGGCAATAATACATTCAAGCCAATCATTTTCAATAATATGTTTTCTTATTTCACTTTCACCACCGCCTGCATCACCGGTAAACAAAGCAGAGCCATTATGCACGGTTGCTATTCTGCTTCCCAGTTTGGTGTTGTGTTTCATCTTGCTCACCATGTTCATTAAGAACAATAATTGTCCATCAGAAATAGTTGGTAAACCTATTTCAAATCTAGTGTCTTTGATTCGTTCTTTTCCTTTTTTTCCTCTGTCATCAACAATGGCATCTTCATCAATTTTCCATGTTTTTCCATAAGGTGGATTAGAAAGCATAAAATCGAAATTCAAATTAGGGAAACCATCTTTTTCTTTTGAAAGAGTAGAACCGTATGCAATATTTTCCGGCTTGTCGCCTTTAATCATCATGTCGGAAGTACAAATGGCATAAGTCTCGGGATTTACTTCCTGACCGTATAAATTAAAACCGCCTTTTCTGTTTGTTAGTTTCTCAGCACAATGTTCTGCTTCGGTTAGCATTCCACCACTACCACAAGCTGGGTCGTAAACTAGATAAGTTCCTTTTTGTATTTTATCTTTTACCGGAGTAAACAAAATATGAGTCATCAATTTAATTATTTCTCTCGGTGTAAAGTGTTCTCCTGCTTCTTCGTTGTTTTCTTCATTAAATTTTCTAATCAGTTCTTCAAAAACATAACCCATTCCAAGATTTGTTAAAGGAGGCATTTTTTCACCTTTCCCATTCAATGCTTCTTCGGGGCTGAGATTTATTTCTTTTGATGCAAATTTTTCAATTAGCAAATAAGTTATTTCAGCTTCTTTTATTGTTTCTAACTGATTTCTTAATTTAAATTTGCTAATAATTTCTTGCACATTTGGACTAAATCCGTCGAGATAAATTTCAAGATTACTGTCAATATTATCAGCATCATTCAACAAACTTTCAAACGTAAAATTCGAGGTATTCCAAAATGGATATTTTGTTACTGCTTTTAATGCAGACTCGTCATCAATTTTTTCTTTTTTCATGAAGACTGCTGCTTCCAAAACTTTTTCCTTTGTTGGTACAAGCAATGCATCAAGTCTTCTTAAAACTACAAAAGGTAAAATAATATCTCTGTATTTTCCTCTTACAAAAATATCTCTCAACACATCGTCGGCAATACTCCAAATGAAACTAACTATTTGATTGTGTTCTTTATTATTCATTATTTACTTCTAATTTTTACTGTTTATATTTATGTCGTTGTAAGTTGGCAAAAAAGACCTTGCCGAAAAAAAATTGGGACAGGTCTTTTTTTTTATTATTTGCCTGTGGTGGCAAATGCTAAATCCCGAAAAAACAGGACAAGTTTTTATATTTATGCTTTGTTTATTTTTATAAGTTTGCTTATTATGTTAATACGAGACATATTATTTTCTAAATTTTTTGATAAAATCTTCTACTTCAGGAACGCCTCCTTGATAAATTAGATATCCGTTATATGGTTCGCGCAAAGTAATTTCACCATTAATGGGAGTTGTCATCATTTTTTCTACTTCTTTTCGGTCATTAGTCTGACCTAATACCCAACCTAATTTAATATAAGCTGCTTCGGGTAACATATTTTGTAAAGGAATAATTCCTTTTGCCAATAAATCGCGACCGGTGTCGTAAACATACATATTTACATATCCCCAAAGTGTTTGAACTGTCATGTAAATATGTACGCCTTTGCTTATTGCTCGTTCAATTGCAGGATAAATAGTTTTATTGACATGACCCAGTCCGGTACCTGCAATAACAATTCCTTTGTAGCCGTTTTCAACTAATGAATCAATAATATCAGGCTGCATATTTGGGTAATAGTAAACAATGGTTACTTTTTCTTCGAAGTAGGGTAATATTTTTACGTTTTTATCTTTTCGTCTGTGGTTATATTCTTTTTTTAAAGGAACAATACCGTTACGAGTAACAGTAGCAAGTGGAATATCGCCAATTGTTCTAAAAGCTGAACGGTAAGACGAGTGCATTTTTCTAACTCTTGTTCCACGATGAAGGAAACCATATTCGTCAGAAGTAGGCCCAAACATGCAAATCATTACTTCAGCAATATCACCATGACCGGCAGCATAAGCTGAATTAATTAAATTTAGAGCGGCATCAGATGAAGGACGGTCGGATGAACGTTGAGAACCTACCAAAACAATTGGAACAGGAGGATTTTGTACCATATAAGTTAAGGCTTCGGCTGTGTGATGTAGAGTGTCTGTCCCATGAGCAATAATGATTCCGTCAATACCGTTTTTTATTTCTTTACCAATAGCAATAGCCAGAGCTTTATATTGTTCGGGTCCCATATTCTCGCTAAAAACAGCAAAAACTTTTTCTGTAGTCAGGTTGCATATCTCAGCCAGTTCAGGAACAGAGCCGTAAAGTTCTCCGGGAGAAAAAGCAGGAATAACTGCACCAGTCCTGTAATCGAGACGTGAAGCTATTGTTCCACCTGTACCAAAAAGTTTAACTTTAGGTAAACCTTCGGTGTAAGGAAATTCTTTTTCGGGAATTTTATATGATGCTTTTTTATAATCAACTTCCTTTATGCCTTTTATGGTTTTAATATCAATACCTACATTATAGCCTGTGTCGAGTTTTAATACAATATGTTGGTCGTCGTCGTTTTCTGATCGTGGTAATATTGTACCATGAAAAAATCCTCTTGATGTGTTTGTATCAACTACTCCCCAAACCCTTGCTTTGAATTTTTTAAGTGTCTCGAGTGCTTTACCTTTATATCCTTGAAAAATATCTTCGTTCATCTTATAATTTTTTTTCAATGTTAGTTTTAAGTTCTTTTAACGAAATATTGCCAATTGCCTGATTGTGAATTTGTCCCATAACCCAGTTGACTGTAACATTGTCGTTTCTGGATTTTTTTATTTCTTTAAATTTTTCAATTAGGTAATCTGCCGGAGCTAAAAGTTCTTCTTTTGTACGTCTTTTGAAATGTAAGTTTGTTAGAACCGATTCGAAATCCATATTTGGATATTGGCATATAACAGGCAACATTTTTTTGCTTAGCAAGATGTCTAACTTATTTTTTTTGATAAATTCAAATAAGTCATAAATTTTGTCGTAAGTAAAATCTGGATGAGCTTCAATTTGTCCTTCAATATGTTTTAAGGTATGACCAAAAAATGTACCAACGAATTTTGGATTAATTTTTAAGTTATTAATAATTTTTTCAATAATAGGAGCAAGATCTTTTTTTAAGATATAGTTATGAGTATCTTCTGGAATTTTCCATTCATTGAGTTGTTTAATTCTAACAAAAATATCAACCGGAAGATTTTTGCCAATTTTTTCAATATATTCATCTTCTAAAGGAATAGGAGCGGAGTCTGTGTCAGGATACATTCTGTCGGCACCTGGTAGCACTCTTTCAAAAATTGTTGTCCCATCAGGAAGCGATTTTCTTGTTTCGGAAGGAATGCCTTCAAAAGCCATCAGGCAACGTTCTTCAATTGTTTCTAATGCTGTTGTAATATCATCTTCGGGTCCCCAGAAAATTATTTGAGCATCATCATCATTGGCATTTAACAGTTGTTTTACTTGCTCAAAAATATTTTGATTAATTTGGGGATTCAAATCTTCCGAATGTGTCATGTTTGGTTTCTCAAGACATGCAATTACTTTAAGACGATCGATTATTTCATTAGCGAAAATTTTATTTGGCTGAATAAAGTGAGAGAGTAAACCTTTAAAAGAAGGTAGGTTTACTGCATAAATTTTTGACTTGTCTTTTTCTGCCATATCAATTGCATCATAATTAAATTTGTAATCATGATAGTTTAACTCTACAGATGAAATTTTCCAATTTTTTATGTCTTGCACTCTTGAGTTAAGAATATTTTTTACATTTAAGAGAGCCCATTGTCTGAAAGCTTCATTGTGTGAAAGTGCAGGTATCCATTTGTTGTGAGCAACACCCTTTATTTCAACTCTTGTGCCTCCTGTACAACTAATATTAACATCTTCGCGAGCTGCACCCATTCCTGTTCTTACTTTGCCGGTACTTCTGTTTAGAAACCGAATATAATCGGCAGCTTCCATTAATTCGTAAGGAGTAAGACATTCAGGTTGAGTAACTGTTTCAATTAAAGGCATTCCAAGTCGGTCCGTTTTGTACACTCTGTTATGACCAATATCAGACACTTCGCGACAAGCATCTTCTTCAATACTTAATTGTATTAAGCCAATTTTTTTATTTTTAAGTTGAATTTCACCATCTACTCCAAGTATTGCAGTACGTTGAAATCCTGTAGGAATACTTCCGTCGAGATATTGTTTTCGTGTAATATGAACCTCGCCAACAATGCTAAATTTTGAAAGTAAAGAAATTCTAAGTGCATATTCCAAAGCTTCTTTATTAATTATAAATGGAGGAGTATCATCAACTTCATAAGTACAAGCTGTTTCGTTTTTAATGTGGTAAAAAATATTTTTACGAGTTCTAAATTCCATTAGAGCCGTTCCATCGTATCCGCCAAGCTCACTTAAGGCTGGTCGCATATGCCTGATAACTTCTGCGTCAAAATCATCGTCATTATTAAATAATCCGGTAGGACAATGACAAAATAATTTTTCTTTCGTTTTTAGTTGCTGATGTATTTCAAGCCCTGATTTAAAGCCTATTCGCTCGTAGTCTTTATCCGTAGCGTCTTTTAGAGAAACAAAATTTATCTCTTTTTTTGTTTTGTTGTAATTATTTAAAGGAGTAAATTTTTTATTTGTTCGGGGTTTAGCTTTTTTCATTATTTAATAATTTTTATAATATCAGAGATTTGAAAATTACTAAAAATTATTAAATAAAAAAAGAGGTTTAATGTTCAATGTTTGAAGTTGAAAGTTCATAAAGTTGAAAGTTTGTAAAGTTGAGCGATAGCGAAATTTTGATACTTCGGGATTTGTAAAGTTGAAGGATTAAATAAAAATATAAATTAAATTTTTAGGGGTTTGGTAATCGATTTTTTTTAATGCTTACAATTATTTTGTGTTCTTTGTGTATTCTTGGTGAACTTTGTGGTTCACTTTGTTTTATCCTGTAGGAAAAAGCCGGATGTTTAAAGTTTATAAAGTTGAAAATTGAGCTTGGGGAAAATTCCAACACTTGGTCATTAAAATTTAATATGAGTATAGTAACTAATAATCAATAGCCAATAATAAATAATCAATTATAAAGCTTCCCTTGCCAGGTGTTTCTTTTTTCTAATTGTTTTTCAATTTTGTTGATAATCTCAAAATTTTTCATTCCGTTCCAGTGTGGACTAATAAGCATATCAAGAGGGGATTCGCTTATAAATCTTTCAATAATAATTTTTGGATTTAGATTTTCGAGAAAAATAATAATCAAATTTATATAATCTTGAGGAGTGAATTTGAGAAAGATTTCGGGGCTCTCTTCAAACTGTTTTGCAATGGCTGTGTTTTTAATAATTTGAAGCTGATGCAATTTTAATGTCTCAATAGGTAATTTCGATAATATTTTTGCATGATTAACAATTGATTCGTGATTTTCGTTTGGCAGACCAAGAATTAAGTGAGCACCAATATGCAGGTTTCGTTCAGCAGCCATATTAATTGCTAATACAGTATCTTCAAATGTATGACAGCGATTTACTAATTTTAAAGTATCGTTATTTGTTGATTCGATTCCATATTCAATAACAATATAATTGTTTTGAGATAATTGTTGTAAATAGTCAAGTATTTTTTCGTTAACGCAATCGGGACGAGTGGCAATGACCAAACCAATTACATCTGGATGAGATAATGCTTCGGTATATAATTTTTTTAATTTTTCGATAGGAGCATAAGTGTTTGTATATGACTGAAAATAAGCTAAATATTTTTGAGCTTTATATTTTTTTGCAAAGAAATTAATTCCTTCGTCAAGTTGTTGAGTAATTGATTTTGACGGCTTACAGTAAAAAGGACTAAATGTGTTGTTGTTGCAATAAGTGCAGCCGCCTGTTCCTTTTGAACCGTCACGATTTGGACATGTAAAGCCTGCGTTTATTGAGATTTTTTGAACACGTTGCGAAAAATGTTTTTTACTAAAATTTGTGTAATCATTATATCGTTTGTCGTGATTCCAAGGGTAGGTATTTTGTTCTGTATTGTTCATAATATATTTTGAAAAAAATAATTTTATGCAAAGTTATCTATTATTATTGAGATTAGTTTAAATAGTTCGTAAAGTTGAAAGTTGAGTGATAGAGAAATCCCGAAACTTTGGGATTGAAAGTTTTTAAGACAAAATATTCAGGTTTCTTTTCTAATTTATTATTCGGGACATGTGTGGCTTCATATTACATTAAACGTATATTTAAAAGAATAAAATATGGATGATGAACCAATAGAAAAAAAACTTAGATTTTAAAGTAGTTTAGGAAAAAATAATTTTGTTTTTATTAAATCGGACATATAACGTTTATATTTGACTATCCCCGAGGTAAGCCTACGAGAATTTTTGATTAAAAAATGAAAATATTAAAAGCCTTATTATATTTTAAAAACTTGCTAAAAAAGATTGTAAACTTAAATTAGAATTAGATAATTTAAATTTTTTTCGTATTCGTGATCTTGCAACGTCTACGCTATTTGTTTCGACATAAGTAATTTTTGCAATTTCTTTCGAACTCATATTTAATTTTAGGAAAGAACACAATCTAAGATCATGTGGGCTTAAATTAGGAAATTTTTTAAGTAGGTTAGAATAAAAATCAGGATGGAGATTTTTAAAATTATTTTGAAAATCTTCCCATTGTTTTTCATTCAAATTTGAATTTAAATTCTCAATTACGCCTTGAATTATTTCAACATTAGCCTTTTTTAAATTTGGGCGACAAGATATAAGTTTACAAGTAACATCTTTAATAAGATCATTGCGTTCACTTAAAAGTATAGTTTTCGATATTAATTCTTTGTTTTTGTTTTCAATTTTTTCTAAAAAGAACTTGTTTTTTAATTTTTGATTTTCCAATAGAAGTTTTTTCTTCCTTCGATTACCTCTCCTGGTCATATAAAAAGCACCTAATACAAATATTAACAAAACAGAAACAAAAAAAATTATATATTGATATTTATATTCCTTTTTTTTCTGAATATGCAATTGCTTACTGTTTTTTAATTCAATTTTTTTCACTTCTTCTTGATGCTCTTGTTTTAAAAATAATTTTTCATTACTAATTTTTTGTAGACTATCTTTATTTGTAATATACCTTTTATAGTAATGATATGCAGAAACCGAGTCTCCAATTTTTTCATAAAATTTAATAAGTAAGTCAAGAATATCTTGTTTCTCAAGTATCTCTTCATTATTATCAAGAATTTTAATTGCCTTTAAATAATATATTTCGGTAGTTTTATAATTTTTTATGGCTTGATAATACTCTCCATAACTACTATATATTAAGTAAAGTGCTTGCTTATAACCAAGGTCATCAGCAATTGTCAGTGCAGAATCCAAAATTGGCTTGACTTTTTCTATTTCCCCTTTATATAAATACATACAAGCAATATTATTCATATTTATACTGCAATTATATATGTTTCCAGCTTGTTTGTTAACATTATAAGCTTTTTTATAATAAAATAGAGCTTTATCATAATCTTCCTCTGCATAAATAAGACCCAAATTATTATAACAATAACTAATATTGTTTTTGTTTTTTATTAAAGAATAATATTTTAATGCTTTAATATATGATTCTTCGCATTTAATATAGTTTTTTAAATTATAATAGGTATAACCCATTAAAAAATAAGAATTTGCAACTTGTTGTGTGTCATTAAGTTCTTTTGATAAAGTTCCGTATTCTTTATAATATTTTAGTGCATTATGAAAATTTGATAATCGACAACTACTCTCGGCAATATGATACGTACAATAAAGTTCTTCTTTTTTTAAATTAAGTTTTTTGGCTATTTCATATGCATATTTAAATAAATGGATTGACTGATATAAATTTTCAGATTTTATTTCATGAGCAGATTTTATTAATAAATCTAATCGCTTTGCTTCATTTTTTTCTTCAAAAATTGAAATTATTGTAGAATCGGTATTAAATGATACCTGAGATATTAATTTCAAAGGAAACACACACACAAAAACGAAGATAAATATATTTATATATAACTTTAAATTGAACATTACCAACAAAGTAAGTATTGTATTTTACAAGAAGCTTATACCATTTTTATAATACTTCAAGGATAACAAAGATTTTTAAAATTACAAAATATCCTTTTTTTTGTTCAAAAGTATTTTTTTGTTTAAAAATTTTTTTCTTATTTTTAATTTTCGTGCAATTTCCTTAATTTTATTTCTGTCTGGATATAATTTTTATTTTTATTAAATGAATCTACAAACATTTAATATTTGTTCACTTTTGTGTTTTTATTAATCCGCAAATAATAAATTGATTGAAAAACAAGGTGCTTTTTTTTGTTTGCAAACAGAAAAAAAACATATAAAAAAAGCAGTAAAAAGAAGAACTAATCAACTTTTTACTGCTTTTAACATTTAAAGGATTTTTTTTAGTGGTCTTTTAATAACCAATCCTTTTTACAATAATTATCAACTTTTATTTAATAATTATTTTTCTTATTATTTCAGTTTTATTTGATAAAATAATTTTAACAAAATAAATACCGCTATTCAAATTAAGAACATCTACACTAATTCTAAAATTTGAAAGTTTGTTTTGATGTATAATTTTTCTATTTCCTAATGAATTATAAATTTCAATACGATCTACCTTATTGCAATTAATATTTAATTTATTTATTACAGGATTTGGATAAATTTTACATTCAATATCAGAAATATTATTTATTGAAGTAACATCAAGAACTTTAATTGTAAATTCTTTTTGGAAATTAGCACCGGCAACATCAGTAACTTTAACTTTAATAGTGTATAACGATTTAGTTTCATAATCTAAAGCAGTGTTAAGTTTTAGATTAGCACCATCAATAGTGAATGATGAATTATCTGTACCACCATCAACAAAAGAGAAAGTGTGAATGTCATCAGCATCAGCATCAGTAGCTGTAAGTTCTCCAATAATTGTTCCAATAGCAGCATCTTCGTCAATAGAGTTGTTGCTTAAAGAAATATCAGTAGGAGCAGAGTTTTCGTCTACATCGTTTACATTTATGCTAAATTCTTTTTCGAAATTATCACCGGCAACATCAGTAACTTTTATTTTAATAGAGTATAAAAATTTAGTTTCATAATCTAAAGCAGTGTTAAGTTTCAGATTAGCACCATCAATAGTGAAAGATGAATTATCTGAGCCACCATCAGCAAAAGAGAAAGTGTGAGTATCATCAGCATCAGCATCGGTAGCAGAAAGCTCACCAATAATTGTTCCAATAGCAGCATCTTCGTCAATAGAGTTGTTGCTTAAAGCAATATCTGTAGGAGTAGCGTTTTCGTTTACATTTATGCTCAATTCTTTTTCGAAACTATCACCAGCAGCATCCGTAACTTTAACTTTAATAGTGTATAAAGATTTAGTTTCATAATCTAAAACAGTATTTAGTTTCAGATTAGCTCCATTAATGATGAATGATGAGTTATCTGAGCCACCATCAACAAAAGAGAAAGTATGAGTGTCATCAGCATCAGCATCAGTAGCTGTAAGTTCACCAATAACTGTTCCAATTGTAGCATTTTCGTAAATAGAGTTGTTGCTTAAAGAAATATCAGTAGGAGCAGAGTTAATTATTTCATCTACGATTTTAATTTCAACAGCTTTACACATTGAAGCACCTGCATTATCTGTAACTTTTACGTTTATTTTTAAATAACCCGTTAAAGAATTGATATCAGCATTTAAGTTAAGATTAGCTCCATCCACTACAAATTTATTATTGTCGGCATCCGAAATTCCATTTGAAGGATAAAGTCTAAATGTGTGCGTATCACTAAGATCGTTATCTACTGCTGAAAGTGTAGCAACAAGAGAACCTATTTTAGCACTTTTTTCAACAAGATGTTTACTGAGTTGAATATCAGTTGGTTTGTTGTTTTCATTAACATCTTCAACCAGAATAGTAAATTCTTTTATATAAGTTCCAGAATGATTGTCTGTAACTTTAACACAAATGTGTAATTCAGGAGTTGATTCATAATCAAATGAAGCTGCTGTAAAAAGTTCATCTCCTTTAATTTCAAAAGAATCATTATCTTCTGAGTTGAATCCGTCTTCATCAACTAGTTCAAAAGTAAAACTCTCATCAGGGTCAACATCAGTTGCAGATAAATCAGTAAAGAAAATACCAGAAGTTGCATTTTCACTTATCGATAAATTAGATAAAGAAATAGCTGTTGGATTATGATTCTCGAATATATCATTTACAGTAATTGTAAATGCTTGATCGAAATTATTTTTGTTGTTGTCTGTAACTCTAAGATTTATTTTTAGTTCTGATTGGGTTTCAAAATCAAAACTTGCTTCTGATAATAGTTGATTTCCAGAAATACTAAAAGAATTATTGTCTGCATCTATTATATCATCGGCAATTTGTAATGAAAAAGTGTGAGTATCGCCATCATCAGGATCTGTAGCTGTTAATTCAGCAACAACTGTTTTTTCTGGCAAGTTTTCATCAATATCTGTTTTTGATAGTATAATTTCTGTTGCAGGCATATTCTCTACTATGTCATTCACATTAATTGTAAAATCCTTTTTACAAGTTTCTCCGGTAGCATCTTCTGCCTGAACATAAATTTCATATTCTGATTTTGTTTCAAAGTCTAATGATGTATTTACTTTTAATGTAGCTCCATCAATAGTAAATGAAGAATTATCTGCATCATTGGTTCCATCAACAGTTGCAAATGTGAAGGTATGTTTGTCGCTATCATCTTCATCAATAGCTTCGAAATTGCCGATTGCTGTATTTAAAGCAACATTTTCATCAATACTATTTTTAGATAATGTAATATTCAATGGAGCATGATTAGTTGCAACTACGTTTACTGTCATATAGTCAACTTTTGTTTCGGTATCGCTACCATCGGCATTAGTTACTAATAAGCTAACATCGTAGTTGCCAACGGTTGCATAAGTAACAACAGGGTTTTCTTCTGTGCTAGTTTCAGGAGTTCCTCCTTCAAATGTCCACTGAATGGATGTTGGATTACCTTCAGAAGTATGCGAAAAAATTACTGATTTTCCTTCTTCAAGTTCCTGATTAGTTACAGCAAAATAAGCTTTTGGTCCTACAGAATAATTGGTTACATGGATTGCATAATCTTCAACTTCTCCTGCATAATTGATTGTGCCACAAGGATTGCTGGTGGTTGAATAAGCCGTGCGTAAACGCATTACCGTATAGCCCTCAACTGCATCAGCAGGAACTGTAATTTGGAAATTTTCTAAACCATCGTTATCATCGTTATTGCCAAAGAAAACCCTTTCGCTTTCACTAAAGGTCTTATCATTATTCCAATCTATCCATACAAATAAGCCGTTAGAATCCCAACTATTTCCATAAGAGACACTCATTTCATACGCACCGTTGATATTTAAATCAGTGCAAAAGTTTGTAAAATCTGAATATTCAGATAAGCCACTGGTGTTATCAATTTCTCCTAGGTTAACATTTTTTATTTCTAACCAGTTTCCTTCATAAACATTTTTGGCTTCACAATATCCGTTAGCCGAAAATTCATTTACAGTTATATAATCTACCTTTTCTATTGCTTCAGAAGCACCATAATCATTTGTGGCAATTAGGCTTACTTTATAAGTTCCTTTAATATCATAAGTAACTATTGGGTTTTGCTCTGTGCTAGTATTAGGAGTACCTCCTTCAAAAACCCAAGCCCAACTTGTAGGTTCGTTAGATGATAGATCTGCAAATTGAATTTTACCATCCGTTAAAATGACTTTTTTATCTGATTTAAATTTTGCTACAGGCTTGTGTGCTTCGCTAACTTTAATTAAATCATCTTTTGAGATATTCTTAGTTCCTTCAGGAGTGGAAACTTCTAAAGTAACTGAATACAATCCTTGGAAGTAGTATTCAACTTCAGGATCACGTTCTGGACTTGTTTTAGGTTCTCCTCCTTCAAAAGTCCAAGCATAAGTTGCATCTGGTCTATATTCAGTTTCATTGATGAATCTTACAGTTTCTCCGCCCATAACAGCAGTTTTATCAGGAGAAAATTCTGGATTAGGAGTTTCTTTATTAGAAGTAACAGTTATATAATCTACTTTTGTTTCAGAATCGTTTCCCTGATCATTGCTTGCTGTTAATTTCACCGGATAAGTTCCTGCAGTACTGTAAGTAGCAAACAAGTTGGCTTTACTGCTAGTTGTTTCATTGGCACCTTCTAATTCCCAAGCCCATGATGTTGGATTATTTGATGATTTATCTGTGAGTAAAACATTATCGCCAACAGTAATTATGGTTTTATTTGCTTCAAAATCAGCAACAGGAATTTCAGGAGCAGAGATGTAAATACTATAATCTTCAGTTTCTCCTCCCGCAGCCTCTATACTACAAGCAGATGTTACGGCATCGTAAGAGGCAGTTCGTAGACGCATTCTGACAAAACCTAATTGAGCGTCAACAGGTACATTAATTGTTATATTTGTAGTTCCTGTTTCCATTATTATTGGAGTATAAGTTTCATTAGCATCGTCGAAATCTTTATCTCCATTCCAATCAATATATAGACTTAAATATAAATTTTTAGAATTAGCAGTTTTAACTGTTAAGTTTGTTGTTTCTCCTTGAACTACATTTGCCTGTAAATCAGAGTAGTCAACATAAGTTGGGCTAGAAGTTTGAGTGTCACTTGTATTTTTTAAGTTATTTAACTGTACTGTATTAATATTATACCAGTAGCCACATCCTGCGTGGCTTGGAGTGCAGTAGCCGTTTATATCCTGAACGGTAATATAGTTTTCTCTAACTTTTTGTGTTGACCCGAACTCATTGGTAGCAATTAACTCAACTTTGTAGGTTCCTGATTCTGGATAAACAACAGAAGGATTTTGTTCACTAGAAACTGCTGGTATAGCACCTTCGAATTTCCATTCCCAAGTAGTAGGAATCCCAACAGAAGCATCGTTAAAATTAACAGTTTCGCCTGGCTTAATAATTGTTATATCCGCTGTGAAATCAGCCATAGCAGGACCTTCTTCGTGAACTGTAATCATGGAAGTTTTAGTTTGGCTATTTGAGCCATCTTCGTTGGTTGCAGTTAAGCTAACATCATAAACACCTGTTTGATTATAAGCTATTGAAGGATTTTGCTCAACGCTATTTGCCGGCTGTCCGCCATTAAATGTCCAAGACCATTCTGTTGGATTATATGTTGAGAAATCGGCAAATTCAATTATTCCATCCTTAAATATCTGTGTTTTATTTGAAGTGAAGTCAACTTGTGGTTTAACAGGAATATAAGTATGCGATCCCGTGTAGATTGATTTATTTGGAGCTTCGTTATAAGCAAAGTCTAAAACTGAGTAAGATTTACCATCAGCAGCAACAGATATTCTTATCCAAGCATGAAATAAATATCCTTCATCTTCTAATTGAAGCCCTATGTATCCTTCTTTTCCGTTTAAATCTGTATAAGAACGATTCGCTATATTTAATTCGTTAGGAAATTCATCGTATGCAGTCCATCCAATAGTGTTTTTGTCTAATATTACATCGGCATCAAGCAGTTTAATGTCGTTTGTATTTGGACAGCAAATTGCTTTATTTTCGTAGGTTTCTAATTTAAAGTTTTCCCATTTATATAACCAAATTCCTACATTATCTAAACCAGGAATAATTTCAAGCAATGTCCACGTATTATCTGCATTACAAATAATATCAGGATTATCTACATAAACTATTTTATAATCGTTTCTAAATTTAATATTGAATTTGCATTCGTTAGTTAAGATGTTTTCTAATTTTAAATCTTGGAAAACAGATTCTTTGAAAGTAATTGTAATCTCCTGATTATTTATGCTTTCGTGATTTGTTGCTTTTCCTGTAATGGTAATAAAGAGAGAATCTTTATTAAGGATAGAAATTTTTGTATCTAAACCTTCTGCTAAATTTTCTACAGAGTAATGTGTTCCTTGTTCTAGAGATGAAAGACTGGTATTAAATTTACCATTAGCAATCATCACATAATTTTCACCCATTAACTCGCCATCATTGTCGTATGTTTCTTGAAAAATATTAGTGCTTGCATCTAAAATAGCTTTATCTGAAGCAATTTTTTGTCCTGCAAGAATTGGAGCACCAGGCTGATCGTTGTATGCATGATCAAGAACAGTATATGATTTACCATCAGCAGCAACAGAAATTCTAATCCATCCAAAATGCCAGAATTCTCCATTTTTAAGAGCAACACCAACGTATGCTTCTTTGCCTAACCATTCGTGGAAATTATCATTGTCTAAATCAGGTTCATCAGGGAAATCTTTGCCTTGATACCATTCTATTGAGTTATCACTAATTACGGTTCCTTTATCTAAAGGTATTAAATTGATAGTACCCGGATTGCATATAACATAATTTTCGTAGGACTCGAATTTCATTTGTCCATTTTTGTTATACCACCATGCAGCGAATCCGTGTGTACCCATTTCCATGTTAAAACAGGTGAATTTGTTTTCGGAATTTGCTGTAATATCAGCAATATCTTTATAGATTATATCCCAGGGTTCTTTAAAGCTAGTTTTACATGTAAACGTACTGTTTTCTACATTTGCAGCTGTATTTGTAAGGAAAACAACATCTTTTAGTGTAATTGAAATTTCGCAATTGTTTTCTTTTTTATGAGCCGTAGCATTTTTTGTTAGGCTAAGAGCTATTTTATTTTTATTTATTACTTCTAATTTACAACGTAATCCTTCTGGTAAATTGGCGATTGTAAAATGTGATCCTTGTGTTAATATTGTTCCCGTTTCTAAAGCAAATTCATCGTTAAGAATTTGAATGCTGGCAGTTCCTGTTAAAGAACCATCGTTTGTGTAAGGTTCTACAAAAGTACCATCCCCAACACTTATGCTTGGATTATTTATAAATTTAGTTTCACCTGCATTAATTTGTCCGTAAGGTTGTTCGTTGTATGCCCATTCTTTTACAGTATAAGCTGTACCTTCGGTATTAACTTCTATATTAATCCATCCATAGCAAGGATGTCCATTGCTATTTATTGAAACACCAACATAGGCTTCTTTTCCATGCCATTCAGTGAAATTATTATCAGTGATATATATTTCGCTAGGAAAAGGTCCTGTCTGAACCCAAGTCTCGGAATCTAAATTGATTGGAGTTCCTTTAGCTAATGGCTTAGCATGTAATGTCCCTTTGTATCCTATTGCTATTCGCTCGTTCGTTTCCAAACGCAAGTAACCGTCGTTAAACCAAGCTCCAAAATTGTAATCTTTATTATCAAAATTAAAAGGAAGCCAAATGTTAGATGAAGAAACAGTAAAATCTTCAATATCTTTATAAACGATTTTATATTCGTCAACAAATTTTATATTAATATTAAAGCTATTGGCATTTTTAATTTCTGATGCAGAAATTCCATCAAATAATGCGTCGAGAAATTTGATGTTTATTTTTGCTAAATCAGCTTTGTTATGAGATTCTGCATGGCCTTTTAGTTTAATTGATAAGAAATTATTTTTATTAATTGTAATTTCTTCTTCTAATCCATCTGGGACACCTGTAATATTATAATAAGTTCCTGCTTGTAAAACAGTGTTAGCAGGTACAGTATATGAGCAATTAAATAGTCTTGCTGTTAAAGAATCTTCAAGCCCACCATTATTATTTACTACATCTTCATAAATAGTATCGGTTTTAAATTGTAGCATTGTTTCGTGTGCTTTACCTGCCATGATTGTTCCGCCTGGTTTATTGTAATAAGCAGCATCTTTTATCGTATAGCTCAGTCCATCGGTAGCTACCGAAGTAGTTATCCATCCATGATAAATTCCTTCGTAAGTTTTAATTCTAATACCAATATAAGCAGTTTTTCCTGCCCATTCAGTAAAATCGGTGGAATAAAGATCTGGCTGATTGGGATATCTGTCGGATACATACCAAGGAGATGTAGTAGCAATTTCGTCGCCATATGCTAATGGAATAAGATTATTTGTTCCATCATAACAAATAACACCTTTGCTGTAGGTTTCTAATTTTAGTATATATTCTGGATTTTTTGGGTCGTTAAATCTCCAGGCACCATATTCTGCATCTCCTACTCCTAAATAAAAATATTTCCAAATGTTGTCGTTTGAAATAATAATATCATCAATATCTTGATAAACGGTAATGTATTCGTCTCTGAAAGTAATTTCTAAATTTTGAGATGAGCCTACAATTTCTTCTGCTGTGTTTCCATTAAAAGCGGCATCAGAAAATACAATTGAAAGATCTGTATTGTTAACTTTTTCGTGATTTGTTGCATTTCCTATCAGGCTAAGTGTTGCTTCATTAGCATTCAAAATTTTTATTTTTGCAGATAAACCTGCTGGTACATTTGTTATTGTGTAGTCAGTACCTTCAACTAAGTCGCCTGTGGTTTTTGAAAATGAAGCATTTTTTAAACTAATGGTGTCTTCTGATAAACTACCGTCATTTTCGATGCTTTCTAAAAATGAAGTGCTAGATAAAATTAATTTTGCTGTACCAGTAGGTAGAATGTCTATTGATATCTTATTGTTTCCGTCCTTAATACTTTTACCATTAAATAAAGATGTATGCTCTTTTTCGTCAGTTCGATAATCCATTACACTAGCTGAGATTATCTCACCTTCACCATCTTTTGAATATATCTCAAGGAATATTCGTGCTTTGTCATCAACAATTTGATCTGCAAAGTCTGATATATCTATACCAAATTCGAAAGGAGTGTTTCCTGGAACAGAATTTCCATTCATGCCATGTGCACCACCCATTTCGTTAAATAGTTTAAGCTTTCTGCTTTCGCTAGGTCTGGTTGCTGTAATGTCAGGATTAATTCCTACTTTAAAAGAAATTTTACCTCTATATGAGTGACGCATTTTTATTTTTAATGCTAAATCAATCTTATTTTTTTCTTTGATATTGATAATGTGTACTAATTGACTATTTTGCAGTCCCCCTTCTTTATCGTTATATGCACACACGCGATACATTAAATAGGCATAGCCATCGTTTCCCCAACTATCGCCCCAGGAATTAGCTATTATAAAAGCTCCTTTTTCCCAGTCTTTAGCATCTACAATACCATCACCCGAAATATCAATGTCGTTTGTATATTTTCCATCATGATTGTAGTCCCAACAAATATCGTCATTGTAACCAACAAGAGTCATGGCATGAGCTCCGTCAGTTCCCCAGCTTGTAATTGCTTTTTTTCCTGCTTCAGGAGTTCCTGCAGGTAATTCTTTTGAAACATAACCTGTACTTAACGCAGAAAAGTTTGCTAAACCACCAATGGCATCACCACGACCGTGGTCATACATCCACTGTTTTAGGTCATTTATTCCCTGTACGGTATTTAAACGAATAGTCTTGTATTCAAGCATCGTATTTTTCATAGATTTCAGGTATTTATTGTATCCTGACATCCAGAATGAGTTGTTGTCACCAGCATTAATTGAGCCAAAGGTTTCAATGGTTGGACAACCATTATCTAAAATTAAATCCCAACCATCGAAATACCATGATCCCCAGTCGATGCCTCCATTAAGAAAATTCCATGTGTAATGTGAGGGAAATTGGCTCTCAGCTGCATCTGCAGATGTTCCCCACAATAAATTCATTTCATAAGTGTAATTATAAGTCACACCACTTGCTTGCCCGCAGCAATTACCTGATTGATTAAAAATAGGTCGAAATGCCGATTGCTCTGCATTATTTACGGCATTTGGTAATCCTTTAGATCGTTTTTTGATTTTTAATCTAGGAAGAGATAACTGTTCTTGCTTCTCTTTTTCTGTTAGTTTCCGCAAACCTTTTACTTGTTTTTGTTCAAGCTTGCCTTTTTCCATTTTGTTTTTGTCTTTTGTATAGTCAAGTTCGAGATGCTGACTAAAGACATTAATGTTTATTAAAAGAATTAATAAACCTATAAAAATTTTCTTCATAATAAGTTTAGATTAGTAAATTTAAATTATGTTGTATAGTTATAGTTTTTTATTAAAAAAGCAGAATAAAACACCTATACTAATACTTATATGCGACTTTACTTTACCTATACATTATTAGATATTATTTTGAGAGAAAGAAGTTTAGATGATTGTTTTTGTGTTTTTTTTGCTTACTATAAAATTAGGAAATTTTAGGTATTATTTGTTATAATAAATAATACCTAAAATGGATCACATTAAAATTCGGGTGGACAATAATAAAAGAATTATTATTGTACGATAAATTTTAAAACTGTTTAGATATTAAAACAGGACGTACCTACGGCATTTTAAAATATTTTATAAACTCTTTGCTATAAACATATCGCCACTACGTGGTTTGTTTTTATGTCCAAATTGGAGCGTATTTGTTTATAATAAAATATTTACAAAGAAAATATAATTCACCTCCGACCTCAAAGAAATTTTGTAGTTTTCAAACG
>JADFUR010000098.1 GCA_015222055.1 Bacteroidota bacterium
GATTGGTATGTCAAAAAAATAGTCGTCATGTGTTTTGCTATTAGATGAACTGTAAGTAATTACAGTAAGTTGACGCATATGCGGCTTAGGACGTAGTGCAGTTCCAAGTTTTCTTCAACCAGATGCAGAATTGATAGCACCTAGCGATACAACAAACCGTTGGGATCCAAGCTTAAAACATCGTGAATTAACAACCGCAGAAGTAGAACATATTGTAAAACAATTTGGAGTTTCTGCTGCTATAGCAAAAAAAGGTGGTTTTGATGGTATAGAAGTTCATGCTGTACACGAAGGTTACTTATTAGATTGCTTTACCATGAGTTTGTTTAATAAAAGAACAGATAAATATGGTGGAGATCTTAAAGGAAGATTAACATTCGCATTAGAAATATTAGAGGAGATAAAAAAAACATGTGGTAAAGACTTTCCTGTAATATTAAGATTTTCAATCAAAAGCTATATTAAAGAGCTTAGAAGAGGTGCTGTTCCAGAAGAAAAATTTGAAGAACTTGGACGAGACGTAGATGAGGCACTTGAGGCTGCTAAAATTTTTCAAGAAGCAGGTTATCAAGGATTTGATGCAGATGCTGGAAGTTATGATTCTTGGTATTGGGCACACCCTCCTATGTATTTTGAAAAAGGAATGTATCTAGATCTTGCTAAAAAACTACAAGCAGTTTCAACTGTGCCGGTTATGGTTGCAGGAAGAATGGATGATCCAGATATGACATCTAATGCATTAGCTGAAGGTACTATAGACATGATTGGCTTAGGAAGACCTATTTTAGCTGACCCAGAATATATTAATAAAATAAGAAACAACAAAATTGAAACTATTAGACCTTGTTTAGGTTGCCATGATGGTTGCTTTGGTCGTTGTCTTGAAGGTGGCAGCGGAAGTTGTGCTGTTAACCCTGAATGTGGTCGTGAAATAATAACAGGAATAAGAAAATCAAATGATATTAAAAAAGTTGTTATTATCGGTGGAGGTCCTGCAGGAATGGAAGCAGCTAGGGTTGCCTCTATTAGAGGACATAAAGTTACATTGTTTGAAGCTACGGATAAATTAGGTGGAGCTCTTAAGTTAGGCAGTGTTCCGAAATTTAAAGTTGATGATAAAAGATTAATCAAATGGTATGAGCATCAAATGCAATTACTTAATGTAAATGTTTTATTAAATAAAAAAGCTTCAAAAAAAGATATAGATGCTGAAAATCCAGATGTAGTATTTGTTGCAGAAGGTTCAACTGCAATTGTTCCCAAAATTGAAGGAATAAAAAAAGCGGTAACTGCTGAAGATATTCTTTCTGGCAAGGTTGCAATGAAAGATAATGCTGTAATTATTGGTGGTGGTTTAGTTGGTTGTGAACTTGCTTTACATTTTGCAGCTGATGGAAATAAAACAACTATTATTGAAGGACTAAATGATATTTTAAGTTCTGGAAAACCATTACCTCCTATGAATGAAACTATGTTAAGAGAACTTTTAATATTTAATAAAGTATCTATTAATGCAGGAAGAAAACTTTCAAAAATAAAAGAAAACAGTATAGAAATAATTTCAAATTCTGGTACTGAAGAAATGAAATGTACACAAGTAGTATTAGCTATAGGATACCGTTCAAATAACAAAATATATAATGCTATAAGAAATGAATATCCAGAAGTATACAATATTGGAGATTCTCAAAATGTTAGAAACATTAAAGGTGCAGTTTGGGATGCTTATGAAGTGGCTCGTAATATATAAGCTTCAAATTAGAATAAATATAACTAAAGAAAACAATATTAAAATTCTTGTTAAGACATAGAATACTCTTTAGTTTTTTTTTAAAGACACCACTGTAGATTTCAATTAGTTATCTATTGTGGTGTCTTATTTATTACCCCGTTTAAGTGCGAATTAATATTCTTATGCAAAGCATTGAAAGTAACATCTGCATTACAATCTTTTTGACCCTATTTATATTTACTTCCCTAATAGCAAAATTAGATTGTGCTGAAGGCGAAACTATTCATAACAAACCATTTAATGTAACTTCAAAAAAAATATTTTATACTTTAAAAACAATGGATGCAATTGATCATAACAAAAAAATTAAAAAAACAGTAATTAGATATAAAAATTCATTTTAAGAAAAAATATTATACGAAAAACCATATAAAATGGTGTATGTGGAAAATCCTTTTGGAGTTGTATTTAAAAATTTATATCCATAGCTATAAGATGATTTATTAAAAGAAGCTTATCAAAATAAATAATATTCAAATTTTATTATTGACAATTTTAAAAAACAAGACACTTATAAGCACAAAAAAGAAATCTTATGCAAGCATATATCAAAAAACCTTTCTTTGCTAAATGTTTATGAAATATCTGCGATATTATATTTACCTTTGCAATCTTTTTTTATAATCAATCAAAACATAAATAATAAAATAAATGATTACAGTTTCAGACGTAAAAATTCAATTTGGAAAGAGAGTATTGTTTCAGGACGTAAATATGAAATTTACAGCAGGCAACTGCTATGGAATAATTGGAGCAAACGGTGCAGGAAAATCAACGCTTTTGAAAGCAATTTCAGGCGAAATTGAAACAACGTCGGGGACTATTAAAATGGATCCTGGCGAAAGACTTTCTGTCTTAAGTCAAGACCACTTTGCCTTTGATGATTATACAGTACTCAACACTGTTATTAAAGGTCACTCGCAACTGTGGAATATAATGCAAGAAAAAGATGTTTTATATGCTAAACCCGATTTTTCTGATAAAGATGGAATAAAAGCAGCTGAATTAGAAGAAGAATTTGCAGATATAAATGGATGGAATGCAGAAAGTGACGCAGCAAATCTGTTAAGTGAATTGGGGGTTAAAGAAAAATATCATAGTACATTAATGAAAGATTTGAGCGGTAGGGAAAAAGTTAGGGTGTTGCTTGCTCAGGCTCTTTTTGGAAACCCTGACAATTTGTTGCTTGATGAGCCAACTAATGACCTCGACCTCGACACAGTTGTTTGGTTAGAAAATTATTTGTCAAATTTTGAACATACTGTTTTGGTAGTTTCTCACGACAGGCATTTTCTTGATGCTATAAGCACACATTCGGTTGATATTGATTTTGGAAAGGTACAAATGTTTGCCGGAAACTACAGCTTTTGGTATCAAAGCAGTCAACTGGCACTAAGGCAACAACAAACGCAAAACAAAAAAGCTCTTGAAAAACGCAAAGAACTTCAAGAATTTATTGCACGTTTTAGTGCAAATGTTGCTAAATCGAAACAAACAACTAGTCGAAAAAAAATGATTGAGAAACTTAATATTGAAGATATTAAGCCTTCAACCAGAAAATACCCGGGCATAATTTTCACACCCGAACGCAAAGCTGGAGACCGAATTTTTGATGTGAGCGGATTAAGTGCAAGCACTGATGGTGAAATTTTATTTAACAATGTGGAATTTACTGCAGACAGAGACGATAAAATTATCTTCTTATCAAAAGACCCAAGAGCAACTACTGCTTTTTTTGAAATAATTACCGGTAACAAAAAAGCTGACAAAGGAACATATCAATGGGGACAAACCATTACAACTGCTTATTTACCTATAGACAACTCAAGCTATTTTAAAAGCAAGATGAAACTGTCAGACTGGATTTGTCAATTTTCTAAGGACACTACAGAATTTTTTATCCGTGGTAGCTTAGGTAAAATGTTGTTTTCAGGTGAAGAAATTTATAAACATGTCGACGTTTTATCTGGTGGTGAAAAAATGCGTTGCATGATTTCTAAAATGATGCTTGAAAATGCCAATGCACTAATACTTGATACGCCAACAAATCATCTGGATTTGGAATCTATTCAGGCCTTTAACAATAATCTAATTAAATATCCCGGAAATGTATTTATGTCGTCTCATGACCATGAGTTTATTCGTTCGGTTTGTAACAGAATTATTGAACTTACCCCTAATGGTATTATTGATAAATTGATGAATTACGACGAATATATTGGAAATGAAAAAATTAATGCATTAAGAGAAAATTTGTATAAATAGCAATTATAGGACACTCTAACAATATAAACCAAAAATTGAATATTGGATAAATTTAAAAAAATTCTTTTTTAAAGAAATGACATATCTTCCAGATATGTCATTTCTTTTTTATATATTACTAGTATTCATAGTGTATTTCGTAAAACTCTATTTTATTTATTTTGTCATTTCAAATTAATGAATTCTCTTTGATAGTATCATTTGATAGTATCAAAAATGAAATTTTATGAAACAACCTTACGAAATAAAAATAAAATATTACGATTAATTTCTTCAATTTCTGAAAAAATTGGCGAAGTTAATTCTGTTCATTTAAATAGACTTCCAACAGAATTAAGATAAATAAATTCTATCCATTCATCTTCCTAAAAATATCATCACTAAACAGCTTGTAAATATTTTTCAAGTTATCGTCATTAAGCATTTTTAAATGTTTCTCAATTGTTTGATTGTCATTTCTAACAGCCGGGCCAGTTTGAGCACATTTAGGGTCATTGTCAATAATTTTATTTGCTGTTTCAATAATTAAAGGCTTTAAAATATCGAAAGAAATATTTCCTTTTTTCAGTATATCTGATGATATTGAATATAAATGATTAACAAAATTACAAGCAAAAACAGCTGTTAGATGAATAAGTTTTCGCTGTTCGGAATTTATTATACGCAAATCGTCAGAGATTGAATTGACAATATTTTCCAATAATTTCTGACTATCTCTGTTGTTAGCTTCAATGCATATTGGAATATTTTTAAAATCAACTATCCTTTCTTTTGAGAACGTTTGAATCGGATAAAAAACACCGTAATTATTCGACTTATCTTTAAAAACATCAATACTCACGCTTCCTGCGGTATGAACAATAAATTTATTTTCAAAATTATTACTCTCAAGTAATTTCTTAATTACTTTATCGCCAACCGCAAAAAAATAGATATCGGCTTTTTTTAATTTATTGATATCAATTGTATAATCACAATTAATTTTTTTGGATAGTTCTCTTGCAGATTTTTCGGTTCTGCTATATACTTGCAATATTGAATAACCTGCTTTTTTAAAAGCTATAGATAAATTTGTAGCAAGATTGCCTGCCCCAATAAATACAATGGTCATATTTTGATTTTTAATATTTTGATTTTTCCGGAAATGTAAATTTTATTCCTAATTTATTGACTTATAAAACTAAGTGTATTTATTTAGAACCCTTTGTGTAAAGATTCCTCATTTTCAGCAAATCGAATGCAAATTCGGCAATCTCATCTGTAGTCATTTTAGCACAATTAAAAGTGGCGTCAAAAAGCAAATCTTCAAATTTTTGTCCACAAAAAGATTCTATTAAAGCCTTCCTTTTATTATCTAAATCTTTAGCATATTCTTTGGCTTCAGAAATTGATATATTTTGATTTTTACTAATAATATCTACTTTCCAATTTAATGGAGCCTGCAACCTAATGTGAAAAGAATCATCAACATTCTTTGCAATAGCAACACCTCCCCTACCAATAATCACAACTTTGCCTTCCTCTGCATAATTGCTAATAACTTTAGTTATAGTTGTCCTAATCTTTTTATCACTTTTATAGTATTTATTTGAGAAGGCAGAAAGAGCTTCGTCAAACATTGATTTCTTTTCAGCTTTAAAAACATAACTTATTTTATCAGGGTGCAAATTTAACTCTGTTGACGATTTTTCTAATATTTCTTTACTAATACATGTCCACTTCTCTTTACTATATTGAGAAATTAATTCAATAATTTTATTTGATATTTCTTCTGCAGGACATCCTGCCTCTCTCGAAATTGTAATAACAGGTCCCCATTTTTTAGCAGGCTCTTCATTATGTTTTTTGTCTTTATGAAACCTATCTTCCATGTATTTTATAAGAATATTTGACATTTGTATCCTCCGATATTTAATTACTTTTTTAAGTTTATTAAATTACAAATAAAAAGTAAAATAAAAAAATAAAAATTCACAAATGCCTTTTTTAATTTTATCTATACACAATATTTAAATGCAGACTTATAATTTTTATTGGTTTATTCTTTAATAAAAAGGAAAAAAAAACTGTCGAAAATGGAACTCCTCGCAACAAGCTGACGAGGGATCTCAATGGAATATTTTATTTTACATACGCACCAAGGTGCGGGGAATATAACCCTTGAGATTCCTCGACTACCGCTCGGGATCAGTGAGACTATGATTTTGTAATCAAAATCATAGTCTCACTGATTTAAAAATTTCGACAGTTAAAAATATTCTTATAAATTATTTCCAATGTTCTCTCATATACTCCCACTTTTCATCTCTCTGTTGCTCAATAATATTAATATCATCGTCTGTTAAATGCTTAAATCTAGCTTGTTTCAACAAATAATCTTTAGCCGAGAAGAATGATTTTGGATTTTTATTAAGTTTAAATTTTCTATTTTGATATTCTGCAAGATAAAACAATCCACTGTCAACAGCTTCTTTTGCAATCTGAACAGTTGTCTCAGTAGGAATACCCCATCCTGTTGGACAAGAAGCATAAACATGAATAAAAGATGTCCCTTTTGTATGCTTTGCTCTATTAATTTTATCAATATAATCTTGAGGATAACCAATGCTTGCAGTAGCAGCATAAGCAATCTCATGAGCAGCCATAATTTCAAACATGTTCTTTTTAAAACTTTGTGCTCCATGAATATTCTTTCCTGCCGGAGTTGTTGTAGTTTTTGTTCCAAAAGGTGTTAATCCACTTTTCTGAATACCTGTATTCATATATGCTTCATTGTCGTAGCATACATAAATAATATCTTCGTTTCTGTCAATAGCACCTGAAAGAGCCTGAAGTCCAATATCTGCTGTACCGCCGTCACCTGCAAACACAACTGTTTTATAATCTTTTAGTCCCAATGCTCTAGCCCCAACAGAAACACCTGAAGCCATTGATGCAGACCCTGGGAATGTTGAAATTATTGCATTATTAACAAAAGCCATTTGAGGAAAAATAAAACCTACTGCTGACATACAGCCTGCTGGCAAAACAGCAAATGTTCTTTCCCCTAGTACTTTAAGTGCTAATCGTACAGCTATACTGCCACCGCAACCTGCACATGCTTTATGACCATAAAAAAATTCTTTGTCAGTAATATTTTTTGGTGTAATTCTTTTTATATCAGTATTATTCATCTGTTTCGACCCCCATATTTATAAATTGAACACGTTTTTGTTTTTCTCCTTTAACAGCATTAAAGAGACTAATAAACATATTATATATATCTGATTTTGAAACGTCTCTTCCTCCCATTCCACATAAAAAATTAAGCGATAATGGAGCGTTATCAATTTTTGATAATGCTGAATTCACATTTGTAAAAACTGTTCCTTCATAACCAAAAGAAATATCCTTTTCAACAACACCTATAGCTTTTACATTTTTGGCAAGTTTAATTATTTCTTTTTCAGGAAATGGACGCATATACCTAATTTTCAAAAGACCAACTTTTTTTCCTTCATCGCGCAGTTTATCAACAATCATTCTTACAGTTCCGGTAATGCTTCCAAGAGTAAGCATAACAACTTCTGCATCGTCACATCTATATTCTTGAACCATACCGCCATAATATCTTTCAAACTTATCGCCAAATTCTTTATCAACATCATTAATAACATTAATTGAATTAAACATAGCTCTATTTTGCTGATATTTATATTCTAAATTATCTGCCGGAGTTGTGCTAAATGCCAAGTTTTTAGGCTCTTCAAACGACATCTTGTTTGGAGTTTGAAATGGAGGTAAAAATTCATCAACTTTTTCTTGTTCAGGAATTTCTACTAACTCATAAGTATGTGTTAATACAAATCCGTCAAGATTAATCATAAATGGCGTTAAAACATCTTTGTTTTCTGCAATCTTATATGCTTGAATAATCATGTCGAGTGCTTCTTGTGCATCTTCAACATAAACCTGAATCCAGCCACTATCAAGAAGAGATAAAGAATCGCGTTGGTCGCCATAAATACTCCAAGGTAAAGCTAATGAACGGTTAGCATTCATCATAACAATTGGATAACGTCCACCACTAGCATAATGCAGACCTTCAGCCATATATAACAATCCTTGCGATGAAGTTGCAGTAAAAGCACGAGCTCCAACAGCACTAACACCCATTGCAGCAGACATAGCCGAGTGTTCCGATTCTACATGCATATATTCTGCTTTTAACTCACCACTTTCAACCATTTCTGATAATCTCTCAACAGTAACTGTCTGCGGTGTAATTGGATAAGCCGATATAACATTTGGTCTCGATAATTTTGTACCAATTGCGACAGCCTCATCACCCGAAATAAATAATTTTTTATTGCTCATAACAATTCCTCCTTAACCATTTTAATTGCATCTACAGGACATTCATATGCACAAACACCACATCCTTTACAATAATCATAATCGACATCTACTTTATTTTCAGATTTGAAAATTACTCCGTCCGGGCAAACTATATAACAACGCAAACAGTTAATACACAAATCTTTATCAATAATTGGTCGAAAAGTTCTCCAAGCTGCATTAGTTTCTGATAGATGACCTGCAGTAAATTGTGGTCCAACAGGATAATCATCTATATGTTTTGGCCTAACATATTTTTGTACTTTTGGTCTATTCATTACAACCTCCTCTTATAATTTCATATGATTTTTTTACAAGCTCAATATTCTTTTGCACCAACGAGGGCTTCATTTCTGTTTCAATACTTTTTAAAGCAGAATCTAAACTAACAACATTAGATACAGCAACCAAAGCACCAAACATCGCTGTGTTAGTTATTGGCCTTTTAAGAATATCTAAAGCTATTGAAGTAGCATCAATTGATACAACTTTACAAGATTTTAAAATATCAGAATATTTTTGAGGATTTTTAGTGTTAATTAAAATCGTTCCGTCATTTTTTAATCCGTCAATAATTTTCTCATTAATAAGTGTTTCATCCATAACAACAACATAATCGCATTCCTTAACCTCACTTCTATCGGTTATTTTGTTGTTATCAATTCTTGTAAAAGCCAAAACAGGTGCACCTCTTCGCTCAGGACCAAATGAAGGAAAAGCCATTGCATATTTATTTTCGAATAATGCAGCCGACATTCCTAATAGTCGAGAAACAGTAAAGCCTCCTTGTCCGCCTCTACCATGCCATCTAACTTCTATCATATTATTTTCTCCTTTTTATTAATTAAGTATTTATAATTTAATAATTATTATATCTAAGTATATCAAATTCTCTAAAATTGAGACTACTCCGAAAACGAAAGTTGTCAATTCATAACTTTCAGACTTTTTGTAAAATTAACCGCTTAGCGGCTTTTCTAAGTTTATAAAATTCTCAAAATTCAACTTTATGAGCTTTAAACTTCTATTTGTCGTTCAATTGTTTGCTCTAAGGAAATAAAAGTTTCGGTTCTCGAAACTCCTTCAATATTTTGAATCGTATCAATTAACACCTTCATTAAATGCTCATTATTTTTACAAAATAATTTTAAAAATATAGCATAATTCCCGGTAGTGTAATGACATTCAACGACTTCTTTAATTGTTTTCAGTTCGTTAACAACACTTTTATAAGCATGTGCTTGATCTAAAAAAACACCAATAAATGCACATATATCATAACCTAAAACTTTAGGATTAATCGTAAATTTTGATCCTTTAATAATGCCTGCTTCACTCATCTTTTTTACTCTCTGCTGAATTGCAGCACTCGAAATATTGCATTCTTTAGCAATACTTAAAAAAGAAATTCTTGCATCGCTCATTAAATATGACAAAATTTTTTTATCAATATTATCAATTGTTAATTTTTGAAACATTACTTATTATTTTATTGTAATTTTACAAAAATACATAAAATAAAATAGTTCTTTACAAAAAATTATAGTAATTTTAAACTAAAATGGCACTTTAACTTCAAATTCATATACTATATATATAATATTAAGTCGGAACAGCTTTTATTTAAATTTTATTTATTTTTAATACTTGTTCTAAATTAAATTTTTCAATTATTAGATTTAATTTATAAGTAA
>JADFUR010000099.1 GCA_015222055.1 Bacteroidota bacterium
GGAATTAAAAAAAATACGAATTAAAAAAGGCGAGACAATTCATACCGAGAATTCTTACAAATTTATTAATGCTGACATAAAAAAAATTGCAGACTATGGTAGATTAAAAGTAGAAAAAATTTACACAGATAAAAACAATTGGTTTAGTTTGGTTCATTATAAAAAACAAGATTAATTATAAACAATTGCACGAATTTTTTGTGCCCAATCCCAATGAGACAAAGAGTTGCTTAATTCTTTATGTTGAACAGGTTTTGAGATTTTAACTTTAATAGTCTTTCCTCTTTTTCTGAAAAACTCTCGGGGCAAGAGAGCAAGTTCAATATTTGCTTTTATTCTAAAAATTTGTCTGAATAAATATATTGCATAAAACAGGTTTGAATTTTTTCCATAAAACCTTATTGGGACAATATCTCTTTTATTTAAAATTGCTTTTTTTATAAAACTTTTTGTCCAGAATTTATCCTGAATTTTAAATTTATAAATGCGAGAGACTAAACCATAAGGGAAGTGAGTAATTGGAATATCTGAAGCATATATTTTTTCTAACTCCATTATTTCTTTTCTTGAGTTTTTACCAAATACATTTACACTTGCAATTATTGGTCTCAAATTAGGCACAAATAACCAGGCATCATTGCCAATTGCTTTTAAATCACCATATTTTTTTCCAACAATAGAGGTTAAAATTAATCCATCTATCATACCAAAAGGATGATTAGCAACAAAAAAACATTTACCCTTATCCGGTAAATTTTCTTCACCTTCAATTGTAAATTTTAGATTAAATTCTTCAACAATTTTTGGTAAAAGGTCTACCCCGTATACGTCAGGATATTTTTTTATAAATTGATTTATTTCTTCTTGCTTGATTATTTTAGCAATTATTCTAACAGCATAATTTGGAAGGTTTTTTAAGAATTTTGAATTGCTGTTTTTAAAGATTTGTGAAATGTCAATTGTTTCGACGCTCATTATTATTTATTTTTATACATTAATCTGTTTGTTAAACACTTGCAATATAGGTATAATATTTTTTTGTTCATAAACCAGAGTTTTATTATTTTATACGAAAGATATTTAGCACCTTACAAAGGTGAGCAAATTATTAAAAAACGAACAAAAATTGTCAAAATTTCCGAAAAATATGTAATTTTGTCATATATTTTATTTCAAATAGAAATTCAATACAAATTAAATTTTGAATATGGATGTTCAACAAATAAAGCAACGTTTTGGAATAATTGGCAACTCAAGTAAATTAAACAGAGCCCTTGAAATAGCAATCCAAGTAGCACCCACCGATATGTCTGTTCTTATTTCGGGAGAAAGTGGAACGGGAAAAGAAACTTTCCCTAAAATAATTCATCATTTGAGTTCACGAAAACACGGACAGTATATTGCAGTAAACTGCGGAGCTATACCCGAAGGAACAATTGATTCTGAACTTTTTGGTCATGAAAAGGGAGCTTTTACAGGTGCACACGAAAGCAGAAAAGGGTATTTTGAATTTGCTGATAACGGAACAATTTTTTTAGATGAAATAGGAGAATTGCCTATATCATCACAAGTTCGCTTATTAAGAGTTTTAGAATCGGGAGAATTTATCAAAGTAGGTTCTTCAAAGGTTATGAAAACAAATGTAAGAGTCGTTGCTGCAACGAATATTGATATAACTGATGCTGTTAATGGAGGCAAATTCCGCGAAGATTTATATTACAGATTAAATACGGTACCAATATTAGTACCACCCTTGAAAAAAAGACAGGAAGACATTCATTTGCTTTTTCGTAAATTTGCTTATGATTACGCCGAAAGATATCATATGCCAACTCTTCAATTAGATGATGAGGCTGTTCGAATTTTGAAAAATTATTCTTGGCCGGGTAATATTAGACAATTAAAAAATATAACCGAACAAATATCGGTTATTGAGAAGAATAAACAAATATCAGCAGAAACAATACGAAAATATTTACCAATCTATAATGGAGAAAAACTCCCGGCACTTTATAAACAGGTTGATGAAAAAACATTTGCTTCTGAACGCGAAATTCTTTATAAATTGCTATTTGATATGAAACGGGATATGAACGATTTAAAAGGGCTTGTTCATGAAATAATTGAAAAAGGAGTTGATAATATTGACACAGAACATGCTGCCAACAAATTGCTGAAAAAAAGCAATTTTGAAACGAAAACTAATGTGCCACATACAATAGAAATAAAAAATAATAACATTGAAGATACAGAAGAATTTGTTGAAGAATCATTGTCTTTGGTTGATAAAGAAATGGAATTAATAAAAAAAGCCTTAGATAAACACAAAGGGAAGCGAAAAAATGCTGCCGACGAGTTAGGTATTTCAGAGCGCACATTATATAGAAAAATAAAAGAATACGATATTTAATAATTGTTAAAATGGAAGCAAGAAAAATACAAATACTTAGCACAACGAAATTATATATATCGTTAGTTTTATTATTGATTTCACAATCATGTTTTACTGTTAATTATTCATTTACAGGTGCCTCAATATCTCCAGATGTAAAAACTGTATCTATTAAAGATTTTAAAAATTTAGCACCATTGATTAAACCTACATTAAGCATAGATATTACCGAAGCTCTTAAAGACAAGTTCGTTTCACAAACAAATCTTCAATTAATTAATTACTCGGCTGATTTAAACTTTGAAGGTCAAATTACAGGCTACAATGTTAAGCCAATTGCAATAAAAGGGGGAGAAAATTCTGTTGCGTCTTTAAACAGATTGACGATTACAATAAAAATAAAATTTTCAAATATAAAAGATCCAAAACAGGATTTCGAATCATCATTTTCCCGATATGCAGATTTCCCGAGTACCGACAATTTAAACAATGTTCAGGATGGCCTTGCTGAAGAAATCACAAGCCAGCTAATTGATGACATATTTAATAAATCGGTTGCAAACTGGTAAAAAATTAAAAAATGAACAGGAATCAATTTTTTTCTTTTTTAGAAAATCCTAATTTACTTAATTCTTCTACCGTTGATGAGTTGAAGGAGATAATTGAAGACTTTCCTTTTTTTCAAACGGCACATTTGCTTCTGGTAAAAAATTTCTTATCATTAAACAGCATTAAGTATAGCAAACAACTTAAATTATCAGCAACTTACGCAAACGATAGGGCGAAACTTTTTCATCTTATTAATGATGATTTCATAAATAAAGAACAATCTAAAATTGATGACAAAAAAACAACTGCTCAAAACGAAGAAATAAATAACAATAAGCAGGGCTCAATTTTAAACAATGAGTTATTAAACTTTGAATTTGGCGTTAATGAAGAATCGGTGGGAAAACAATTATTAGATATGGAAATTGGTAGTTCTTATGCCGGCTTATTAGATTCTATTAGTGAAATTTCGCCAATTGACGAATCAACAGAAAACAACAGAAAAAAAGAATATAAAAAAACAAAAAAATTAAAAACGCAGGATTTTCTTATTGAGAATTTTCTTCAAAACAATAAAAAAATTATTCCAAAAGACACATTTGAAGAAAACGAAGACATTTCAAAAAATAGCGTTGAAGAAGACAATGATCTTATTACCGAAACATTAGTAGGAATTTATATTAAACAAGGTTATTATTTTAAAGCAATTATGGCTTATGAGAAATTAAGTTTGAAATATCCGGAAAAAAGTATTTACTTTGCAAATCAAATTAAAAAAATTAAACAAATAATAAATAACAAATAATAGATAAAAAATGTATACAGTAATTTCAATTTTAATACTTATCGCATCAATTCTTTTGGTATTAATTGTTTTGGTTCAAAATTCAAAAGGAGGCGGATTAGCAGCAAATTTCTCATCTTCAAATCAGATTATGGGAGTTAGAAAAACGACAGATTTTCTCGAAAAATCGACTTGGACATTAGCAGGTGCAATATTTGTTTTGTGTATATTGGCTGCAGCTACAATTCCAAGACATGAAGTTGATCCAAATAAATCGGCAATTGAAGAACAAGTTGAGAATGCTGCCGACCCAACTACAGCAAATCAATTTCCAACAACAGTTCCTCAGCAAAAAGAACAACAACCAACAAGCAAAGAAGAAAAATAGCTAAAATTTAAAATATTTTCTAAAGTGTCAGTATGTCATCATTCTGACACTTTTTTTATGCAAAAAGTTATCTAACTATTGCTAATTTGTCAAAAAATTGTTTGGCACAAAATATGATATAGATGATATCGAAAGGAAAATAAAGTTTTAAAAAAAGATGTCAAATATAAAAATTAAACCATTACACGACTACGTTTTTATTGAAGCAAAAGCATCTGAAAACATTACTGCAAGCGGAATTATTATTCTAGATTCTGCAAAAGAAAAATCACAAAAAGGAAAAGTTCTTGCTTTTGGCAATGGCATCGAAAATAAAAAAATAAATGTTTCAATTAACGATAATGTGTTGTATGGAAAATATTAAGGAACAGAACTAAGTGTTGATGAGGATAGCTACCTAATAATAAAGGAACTGGATATTCTCGTAATTTTAAAATAATTAAGAATCATTTTGTAAATTAAAAAACCCAATAAAAATGGCAAAAGAATTAAAATTTAATGTAGAAGCTCGTGACCTTTTAAAACAAGGCATGGACAAATTGGCTGATGCTGTAAAAGTTACTTTAGGCCCAAAAGGACGTAATGTAGTTATAGAAAAAAAATTTGGTGCTCCACAAGTCACAAAAGACGGAGTAACAGTAGCTAAAGAAATTGAATTACCGGATCAATATGAAAATGTTGGTGCTCAAATGTTAAAAGAGGTTGCTTCGAAAACCGGAGACGATGCTGGTGATGGAACAACAACTGCCACAGTTATTGCACAATCAATTATTAATGTTGGCTTGAAAAATGTTACTGCCGGAGCAAACCCAATGGGACTTAAAAGAGGTATTGACAAAGCGGTAGCTAAAGTTATTGAAAATTTAAAAGACCAATCACAAGTAATTAGCGACCAAGGCGAAAAAATTGAACAAGTTGCTAAAATATCTGCAAATAACGATGCTTTTATTGGTAAGCTAATTGCCGAAGCAATGGGGAAAGTTCATAAAGAAGGTGTTATTACCGTTGAGGAAGCAAAAGGTATTGAGACTTATGTAAAAGTAGTTGAAGGTATGCAGTTTGATAGAGGTTTCATCTCTCCATATTTTGTTACTGATACTGAGAAAATGGAAACAAAATTTGAAAATCCTTATATCTTAATTTTTGATAAGAAAATATCTGTAATGAAAGATTTACTTCCTGTTCTTGAAGCTACTGCTCAAACAGGACGTGGTTTATTAATTATTGCTGAAGATGTTGATGGCGAAGCATTAGCAACATTAGTTGTTAACCGTTTAAGAGGTTCGTTAAAAGTTGCTGCTGTTAAAGCTCCTGGTTTTGGCGACAGAAGAAAAGAAATGCTAGAAGACATTGCTATTTTGACTGGAGGAACACTAATTAGTGAAGAAACAGGCTTAAAATTAGAAAATACAACAATAGAAATGCTTGGTCAAGCAGAAAAAGTTACTATTGATAAAGAAAACACAACAATAGTTAATGGATCGGGAGATGCAGAGAGTATTGGAAAACGAGTTCATCAAATTAAAGCTCAGATAGAAGCATCTACTTCAGATTATGATAAAGAAAAATTACAAGAACGTTTAGCTAAATTAGCTGGCGGTGTTGCTGTTCTTTATATTGGTGCTGCTTCAGAAGTTGAAATGAAAGAGAAAAAAGACAGAGTTGATGATGCTTTAAATGCTACACGTGCTGCTGTTGAAGAAGGTATTGTTCCTGGTGGTGGTGTTGCTTATATTAGAGCAATTGAGGCTTTACAAGATTTCACCGGAGATAACGAAGATGAAACTACAGGTATCGCTATTATAAGAAGAGCTATTGAAGAACCTTTGCGTCAAATTGTTAACAATTCAGGTGAAGAAGGTGCTGTAATTGTACAGAAAGTAAAAGAAGGAAAAGCAGATTTTGGTTATAATGCTTTAACAAATGAATATCAAAATCTTCTTAAAACAGGAGTTATTGACCCAGCAAAAGTTGCTCGTGTAGCCCTTCAAAATGCAGCTTCAATTGCAGGTATGTTTTTAACTACCGAATGTGTTATTGTAGATGAAAAAGAAGAAAATTCAGCTCCAGCAATGCCTCCAATGGGTGGTGGAATGCCGGGAATGATGTAATATTTCTAAAAAATTCTTAGAGGATTTTTTTCCTCTAAGAATTTTTGTATTTAAATAGAGATAAAAAAATTAAGTAGATATAAATTTATTTTAAAAATTAATAAAATGAATGAATTACAACCATTAAACGAAAATGTTCTTTTAGACATTACCGAAGATAAAAAAGAACAAAAAACAGCCTCTGGAATTATCATCCCTGACAGTGCAAAAGAAAAACCTAGTTCTGCAAAAGTTGTAGCAATTGGTAATATTGAAGATTGTAAAATTGTAGTTGGTGATACTGTGTATTATAAAAAATATTCAGGAACAGAAGTTGAATTAGAAGACAAAAAATATTTATTTATTCCTTATGCTGATTTGTTAGCAAAAATGGTTTAAAATTTTTTTTATAAAAAATTTCAATAAAAAAAACCTTGCGAATTTTCGCAAGGTTTTTTTTATTGAATAATTATTAAATTTAATTATCTAATTAATATTTGTTTATTTGTAACCTTCTTTAATCCAATAACTCTAAATTGATAAATTCCTTTTGAAAGTGTTTGAAGATTAAAGTCAGCTTTAAGCTCTTTTGTTTGTTTCTCGTAATTTTTCGAGAACATTAGTTTACCTTCAATATTATATAGTTCAATTATAATAGAACCAATTTCTTTCGATGAGTATTTTATAGAGAACGTTCCATTATTAGGATTCGGATAAATTGTAATAATTTCATTTGGGTCTATCTCATTAATTCCAACACCTGAAATTGAAAGATGTTTAATAATTGAGTCTCTACCGCATTCATTATTAACTTTTTGTAATACGTCATAATTATTATTAGAAAGATAATTATGAGTTGGCTCTTTTTCTGTAGATGTTGCTCCGTCGCCAAAGTCCCAGAAATATGTTTCGGCGTTTTGTGAATTATCAACAAAATTTATAAGACCCCTTACTGCATTATAATCGAAATCAGAAACTGGTAAAGGTTTTGCATTTACTTTTACAACACTTGAATAAGCCTCATTACATCCTTTTGTAAAAATTTCAGCACGATAAAATGTGCTTTCAGTTATTGGAGGACTTGTAATTTCTTCTGTAGTTGCATTATTTATATCTGACCACTTAATGCTATCGTTTGATTGCTGCCATTGTATTGTTCCCATATAGTCTGACACATTAAGCAAAACAGAATTGCCAGCACAAACAGAATTTTCAACAGCAGAAGCTGTTCCTCCAACAGGATTTTCGCTTACATTAACAACAGTAACGTTAGAGTATTCTTGTCCACAATAAGCAACTGAAACGAAAGCCCTGTAATAGGTGTTTGCGTTAAGTCTAGGAGTGTTATAAATTGCATGGGTTTCTCCCACAATATTTGTCCAAGACGATCCGTCTGGCGATGATTGCCATTGTTTGTCGCCAGTTGAACCTGATAAAATAATCGAAGTTATACGTCCTTCACAAATAAAATCGCTTGAAGAATAACTTGTTCCTCCTACTGCATATTTGTTTACAACAACTTTACGTGTTTCTGAATATATCTCACTACAACCAGTTGCTACCTTTGCTCTATAATAATTTGTTGTTTCCAGTTCCCCTGATATATAAGTATCTGAATTGGCATTGGTAATATTATTCCAATCTTTGTTGTTTTCAGATTCTTGCCACTGAATATTTCCAGAGTATCCGGATAAGTTAAGAGTCACAATAGAATTTTCACATATTGTGTCTGCATCAGCAGTAACTATACCTGCAACGGCCTGACCAGAAACAGAAATATATTCATTTTTTATTTCGCTATCAGATCCGCCAACACCAGTAATTGTTAACGACACGGTTTTTTGTCCAAGAGTTGAATAAGTGACAGAATGTGAACCGACAGTGTTTGCTGTAGCAGGCGAAGCTCCTTCGCCAAAGTTCCAACTGTAAGTTTTAATAGCTCCATAAGAGGTGTCGGTAAAAACAACAGTATTATTAATACAAGCGTTTATTTCATCAGCTGTAAAAGCACACGATAAAGGTAAAATAGTTATTGTTTGTGTATTTGTCTCAGGAGATTCGCCAACAGGTGATGAATAATAAGATGAAACAGAATAAACATATTCTCCTGCAGAAGAAATAATATCGGAATAAGTTGATGTGTTGACATCGCTTATTGAATCTATTTTTATAGAATTTCGATAAATATAATATTTATCAAATGTGTTTGTGCGAAGAGAATTCTCAACTTTTGTAAAGAGAGCGGTGCTTTTAACATTATCATAGGCTAAACGCTCAACACTTTGCTTTGTGTGTTTTTTAGTTTCGAATTTTTCAAAGTTATCACTTGTTCCAACCATAATATCATCAATAGCCATTTCAAAACCATCGTTATATTCATATACAAAAGCAAATTTAATTTTTTTGCCGGCATAAGTGCTTAAGTCAATATCAACAGCTGTTTCGTAATCGTTAGCAGGAGTTCCGTCTCTGTAATCTAAAATACTTTTCCAAGATGCATTATCATATACCATTACATGAAATTTGGTAACATCATCATTATTGGATAAATAATAAATCCAAAAATGTAATAATTCGTTATCACCAATTGTTATTTCAGGAGAAATTAACCAATTTAAATCAGGAGCTGTGTAGCCAATTGTAGTAGAAAAATTACCTGAGTGAATATATTTGCTTCCTTGTCCTTCAAAAGAATTTTCAGAGCATAAATCCCATGTTATTCCGGTAGGGTCTTGAAGATTACTGCCATCAAGAGAAGTATTGTGTTTTATTTGCCAACCTTCAGGAGCCCATTGTCCTTCAAAATCAATACTATAAGGATTGTATTCAAGCTGAGGTTTGTCCCAATTTAAAGTTGTCACATTGTAATCCAGCTCTGCCGTTAAATTTGAAGGCGGAACAAATTCAGAAACAGTAATATAATCTGGTTTAATTATTTTATCAGCACCTGCTGAATTTGTTGCAACAAGAGTAACATCAAAAGTTCCTTCTGTATTATAAATTATATTTTGTGGGTTTTGTTCTGCTGAACTTGAGGGTGTTGCTCCTTCAAAAGTCCATAGCCAAGAAACCGGTTTGTTTATTGAATTGTCGGTAAAGCTAACATGACCGCCGAATCCTACAGTAGTTGTGTTTGCAGAAAATTCACTTTCTGGAATTTTGGCATTAGGAATAATTGTTTCCCATAATCCTCTTCCAAAAGTTGCAGCTCTTAATTTGCTGTTTTCAGGAGTATCATCATCATAATATATTTCTACCTCAGTTACAACAACATTGGGTAATTTGTTGCTGAATAATTCCCAATCGTTTGTTCCTATTTTTTTGTAAACGCCAATATCAGCACCAACAAACAATTCTTCTTCTGTATTTTGTCTGTTTTGAACAACTGACATAACAGGAAGGTTTGGCAAGCCCGAAGAGATATTACTCCATGAGCTTCCTCCATCTGTTGTTTTATAAATACGATTTGAATCATAACCACCAAATGTTACCCAAACTGTATTGGGGTCGTCATGTTTTACGGCAAGATAGGTAATGCTATTGCTAGAAGGTAAAGAGCTCGAAATTGTTGTCCAACTTGTTCCTCCGTTGGTTGTTTTCCAAATAGTGCTTTGGTTGGCTACGTATAATACCTGACTGTTTGAAGGAGCTATTGCCATTGAACGTAACTTTTCACTTGAATTCATGGTTGAAATTTTTGTAAAACTGTCTCCTCTGTCGGTTGTTTTCCATACATCGGCATAACCAACATAAAGTGTTTTATTTTCATTAGGATCAATAATATATGGAGTAACCCATGCACCACCGTCTTCATCATCTATATTGTTAGAAATAATTGTTCCATACCCCCAGTGATTTGTTGTTCTTTCAATTTCACCACGTACATAAGTACCATACTGAACATTATTGTCTGTATAATCAATTATACATTCCATTCCATCGCCACCTTTTACGTCATCCCAAGATGCTGATGAATATAATTTTGTGCCATTATCTTGTAAACCACAAATTACATCGTTTGAATTTTGTTGTGATACTCCAAGCCTATATATTTGGCTAATTACGGTACCATTTGTTAAATCTGTCCAATAAACTCCTTCATTAGTAGTTTTGTATATGCCACCATCGTTACACTCAAACAATGTTGAACTGTTTTGATATGCCATAAAATGTTTGTCGGCATGAACTACAGCTGCTCTGTTTTTGTTGTAATATGAAGAGCCTGTCCACATATTTATGCAGGTCCAAGATGTGCCTCCATTTGTTGATTTCCAACTATTTACTCCGCCAATATAAACTTCATTTGCATTAGATGGATTTGACGCAATACATAAATCGTATGCTCCCTGTCCAGTTGTTCCTCCTGAACCATCGCTAAAATATCCTAACATATTTTGGTTTGTATCGCTACCATCATAAATATTTGAAAAAGAAGCTCCGCTGTCTGTTGATTTATATATTCCTTTTAATCCTCTGCCTGAATTGGCAACAATTGCATATACCCAGCTTGGTTCATCAGGGCTTACTGCAAGTTCTGTTCTTTTTCCAGATAATGATTGTATTTGTGTCCAATTATCACCACCATCGGTTGAGCGATAAATTTTAGTATATGAATATTCTTTTGTCGAACCATAAATTATTTGTTTATTTCCAGGTTTAAATTCCATATCAATAAAACTATATGTAGATAGTTTTGTCCAGCTTGAACCACCGTCGGTTGTTTTATAAACACCATTGGATGTTGCAGCAGTAATTGTTTGATTATCATCAGGGTCTAAAAGAAGGCGAGTAACCAAGTCATTATCGTCAACTGAAAAAATTAAATTGGTTGTTGTCCATGTGTTACCACCATCGGTAGATTTTAATACTCCAACAGTATTATTGTCGTTTGAACTACCACCAATACTCCACATGCTTCCACCATCGCGGTCGCCCGTTGCAATATAAATGGTGTTTGATGTAGCATAATCTGTTGGTATAACAATATCGCTAACACCTAAAACTGCATTGTTGTCTGTTAATACCGTCCAGGAAGAACCGCCATTTGTTGTTTTCCACAAACCTCCCGAAGGACTACCTGTCCAAAAAGTATTATTATCAGAAGGATGGAAAGCAACACAATTTAATCGGCCAAGACCGGCATAACCACCAGAAGTGTTGCTCGTACCAAGGTTTGTCCAATTTGCAGTATTAGACTTTGGACTGCTTTTTTTGTTTGTTAATGCTGATTTGTAATTTTCAAATTCTTTCCATGCTGCAGTTGTTGGGAACTCTCCTGTTTTTTTATTAATACGACTTTCCCAAAACCATTCCCACCGTTTGAATGGTTTCCAACCGGGAGCTTTTACTTTTTCTCCGGCTTTGTTTACATATTTTCCGTTTTTTACGTTTAAAGGAGCCCAATACTTATTAAAATTTTTTTGAATTTCGTAAAAATTCATTGTCTCATTTTTACGAGTATTTATTGTATTCGTTTGACCATAAAAAAGAATTGGCAAACATGCTAATAAGGCAATTAGTATAGTTTTTTTCATATTAATAATGTGTTTAAATTAAAATTATTTAAGGGAAGCATACCCCTTAAAATGATAATACGTGTTAAGATAAAGTTTGTTGCTAAGCAAACGCATTTTTTTTAAATCAAAAATTTTTGAAAAAAAAGATTTGTAAACTAGCTTATTTGCGAACCATTTTTAAATTTTTTTTCAGGAGAAACAAAACTTAGTTCTCCGTCTGTATTTTCAGCCATTAAAATCATTCCTTGAGACTCAATTCCTTTAATTTTTCTGGGAATCAAGTTAAGCAAAATTGTCACTTGCTTACCAATAATTTTTTTAGGGTCATAAAATTCCGATATTCCTGACACAACTGTTCTCTTGTCAATTCCTGTGTCAACAGTAAGTTTTAAAAGTTTTTTTGTTTTTGGAACTTTTTCTGCTTCAATAATTGTCCCAAGTCTTATATCTAATTTTGAAAAATCGTCAAATGAAATATCTTCTTTTAATGGGTTTAAATTTTTATTTTCTTCATTAGCTTTTTTTGTTGCAGCTAATTTATTTAGTTGATTTTCAACATCTTCGTCTTGAATTTTATCAAAAAGCAATATTGGCTTATTAATTTCGTGTCCGGATTTTAATATTTCTTGAGAAAAACCATCCCATTTCAATTGCTCAATATTTAACAAAGCACAAAGTTTTTTTGCTGTGAAAGGTAAAAATGGCTCAATTAATATTGATAAATTTGCTGAAATCTGTAAAGAAATATTCAAAATTGTTTTTACTCTATCTTCGTCAGTTTTAATAATTTTCCAGGGCTCTGTATCTGCTAAATATTTATTACCCAGACGAGCTAAACTCATAGCTTCTTTTAATGCTTCGCGTAATCTGAAACTTTCAATGCTCTTTTCAACAGACTTTTTTATTATAGAAAATTGACCCAACACTTCTTTATCATAATCATTTAATTGGGTTATTTCAGGCACACTGCCGTTAAAATATTTGTGAGTTAAAACAACAGAGCGATTCACAAAGTTACCAAGAATAGCAACTAACTCATTGTTGTTTCTTGTTTGAAAATCTTTCCATGTAAAATCATTATCTTTTGTCTCCGGAGCATTAGCAGTAAGAACATATCTCAATACGTCTTGTTTGTCAGGGAAATCTTGTAAATACTCATGTAACCATACAGCCCAGTTTTTTGAAGTAGAAATTTTATTACCTTCAAGGTTTAGAAACTCATTTGCAGGGACATTCTCGGGTAAAATAAAACTGCCTTCTGCTTTTAACATTGCAGGAAACATAATACAATGAAAAACAATATTATCTTTTCCAATAAAGTGAACTAATTTAGTATCGTCTTGTTTCCAATATTTTTCCCAATCTTTGGTCAGCTCTTTAGTTGCTGATATATATCCAATTGGAGCATCGAACCACACATAAAGAACTTTTCCGTCGGCACCTTCAACTGGTACTGGCACGCCCCAATTTAAATCACGACTAACGGCACGAGGCTGTAATCCAATGTCAAACCATGATTTGCATTGTCCATATACATTTGGTTTCCATTCTTTGTGTTCGTTCAAAATCCATTTTTCGAGAAATGGCTGATATTTATCTAAAGGTAAAAACCAATGTTTTGTGTCTTTTAAAACGGGTACATTTCCTGATAATGCAGATTTTGGGTTAATTAAATCAGTAGCATTTAAAGATGTTCCGCATTTTTCACACTGGTCGCCATAAGCTTCTTCATATCCGCAATGAGGACAAGTTCCTGTTATGTATCTGTCGGCAAGAAATTGATTTTCTTTTTGGTCGTAAAATTGTTTGGTTGTTTTTTCAATAAATTCGCCTTTATCATAAAGATTTTTGAAAAATTCAGAAGCAGTATCATAGTGAGTTTTTGATGTAGTGCGCGAATAAACGTCGAAAGTAATACCGAATTCCTGAAAAGATTTTTTTATAATAGTGTGATATTTATCAACAACATCTTGAGGTGTAATTCCTTCTTTTTTTGCTTTTATAGTAATTGGCACTCCATGCTCGTCAGAACCACCAATTAATATAACATCTTCTCCTTTTGAGCGAAGGTATCTAACATAAATATCGGCGGGAATATAAACACCGGCTAAATGGCCAATGTGCACAGGTCCATTGGCATAGGGGAGAGCTGTTGTTACTAAATATCTTTTAAATTTATTCATTTTAATATATTATTTAATCAGTTTTTTCTTCTTTTTTTTTATCTTGGCAAAGATAAGAAATTATGTTTATAATTAAGTTTATTGAAAAATCAAAAAATGATGGAACCAAAATATTTAAAACAGGGAGATAAGGTTGCTATAGTTTCAACAGCAAGAAAAATTTCTAAAAAAGAAATTGCTCAGGCAGTAAAAGTTTTTAAAGAATGGGGTTTAATTGTTGTCTTGGGTGAAAATATTTTTAAATCGTGCAATCAGTTTGCGGGAACCGACCAAGAGCGTTTATCTGATTTGCAGCAAATGCTTGACGACAAATCAATAAAAGCAATTATTTGTTCACGAGGTGGATATGGAACAGTACGAATTATTGACAAACTTAATTTCGATAAATTTATAGAAAATCCAAAATGGATTGTTGGATATAGCGACATTACCGTTTTACACTCAAAAATTAATAAGCTGAATATTGAAAGCATTCATGCAACAATGCCTATAAATTTTTCAGAATCAAGCGAAGATAACGAGAGTGTTGTAAGCTTAAAAAAAGCATTGTTTGGTGAGCAAATTAAATATGAATTTAAAGCACATAAGTTTAACAAAGTGGGAACTGTTAATGCTCCAATTGTTGGCGGTAATCTTTCCATTTTATATAGTTTAAGAGGAACCAGTGTAGATATTGACACAGATAATAAAATTTTATTTATTGAAGATTTAGATGAATATCTTTATCACATCGACCGAATGATGCAGAATTTAAAATTAGGCAATAAATTAAAAAATTTGAAAGGACTTATTGTTGGTGGAATGTGTGACATGAACGACAATACTATACCGTTTGGCAAAACAGCCTATGAGATTATTAATGATGTTGTTGCAGAGTATGACTATCCGGTATGTTATAATTTTTCGGCCGGACATATTAAACAAAATTTTGCTTTGATAATGGGTAGAGAAATAAATCTTAAGATTGATAATTTACAAACAACGGTTGAGTTTGACAGATAAATTATGAAATATTTAATGGGATTTGTTTCAATTTACATAGACCTAAAAGGTTTTCAAAACCGGTTAGGTCTCCTTTTTAAAATTCAACAAGTTTATGATAATAACTTATTGTAAAAAATTCAAACCTGCTTCAAAAAAATATCAGCAATATAACTAACCGTATCTTTCACAGGAATAAATTTATAATTAACCTCGTCTACAAATTTTTTGTTTGAATATTCATCCTTACAATGAGCGTTTCGTGCAGTGAATTTTGTAATTAATTCTTTTTTACCGGTAATCCTTTTTTTTAAGTACTCATATCGCCAAGCAATATTTGTTAAAAAGGGAGATGCATAAAATTTGGGATGCTTTTTATTTAAACCATCTGCAACCAAATTAAAAAGCTTTTTATATGACAGGTTTTCTGAATTAAGAATAAATCGTTCGTTTTTAATTTCACTGTTCATCAACAAAATTATTGCTTTGCTAACATCACGAACATCAACAAAGCCAGTTTTTCCAAGGGTATAATAACTTAATCCGTTCCAAATTGTAGAAAAGAAATCTTTTACATTTTCGGCCCAGTTGTTTGCCCCCAATATTACCGATGGGTTAACAATAACTGCTTTTAATCCTTCATTAATGCCACGCCACACTTCTAACTCGGCAAAATATTTACTCATTGAATAATCAGATTTACTTGTTGAGTCAGTCATCTCTGAATTTTCATCAATAGGATTTTCATTTCGGGCTGCTCCTAAGGCACCAATAGAACTGACAAAAAGCAATTTATTAATATTTTTTTCTAATGCTGCATTTACAACATTTGCTGTGCCATTAACATTAATATTATGTAAATTATACTTGTCGGAAGGGAGAAACGATACAAGAGCGGCACAATGATATATTTTTGTAACACCTTGCATAGCATCAAGCAACGAATAATAATTTAACACATCACCATCTACCCATTTAATACGATTAATAAATTCTTCCGGTTTATCAGTATAATAACTAAATGTGTGTTTAATTTTTGAAATGCTACTTTCCGAATGTTTTAACACAACAACTTGCTTTTCGGTTTTTAACAAGTCAAAAATTAAATGAGAACCTAATAAACCTGTGCCTCCTGTTACTAATATCATTATTTAAATGTTTTTTGTCATTACGCTTCGCGGTCATTTGTTTCATGTCATTTGGCTTTGCCGATATTTGTTATTATTTACTGATTATTTAAATAACTATCAATAACTACTAATGACAATTTAATGACTATAATTATTATGCTAAAATAATAACCGTTTATAGTATAACAAAGTTAATATTGTTTTGCATTTTTGTATCTTTACAATTAAATAAATTTAAAGAACGTGATAAACAAAGCCTTTGCTATATTATTAATTCTGTTTTTATTTGCCAACTATTCGTTTTGTCAACAGAATTATACTTTGTTAAACAATGAGAGTTCTTTTAACTACGAAGATTTTATTTACAACAAAACTACAAATTTTCACACCTCTGTAAAACCATATCTTATTAGTGAGATATCAAAATACGATTCAATTAATTCTAATTTTATTATTGATAAAGATGATAGGACTACAAATTTTTTATTGAATACAAATTTTACTTTCAAATCAAAGCATGGTTTTAATATTGAGCTTAATCCGGTTTTAACAACTTTGCTTGCTACCGATTTACAAAACAATGAAAATAGGTATAAACAATCCTTTGGGTTTTCAATAAATTCAAATATAAGAAAGAAATTAGCTGTTCGGTTAAACGTTGTTTATAATAAAAACCAATATTACGACGATTTGTTAAGTAACATCGATTCTATTAATATTATTCCACATTGGGGAAAAATCGACAAGCAAAATTTAGACTCATATTATTTTAATTATACTACCGGTTACATTTCATACTCGCCAAATAAACATTTTAATTTTCAAATCGGCAACGACAAAAATTTTTGGGGTGATGGTTATCGTTCTCTTTTGTTGTCAGATAATTCAAATGCCTATCCGTTTTTCAAAATATCGTTTAATATCTGGAAAATAAAGTATGTTGTTCTCTATTCATTTTTAAAAGATATTGATTATCCTGACGAACAGAATTTTCATAAAAAATATTCTACCTCTCATTATTTAAGCTGGAACATAAATAAACGATTAAACATTAATCTTTTTGAAACCGTTGTTTGGAAAGCTGAAGACACATTGAATTATCGTAAGTTTGATGTTAATTATTTAAACCCTGTAATATTTTTTCGTCCGGCAGAATATCAGTTAGGCGATCCTTCGCCCGACAATGTTTTGATGGGCTGTGGATTTAAATATAAAATTGGAAAATCAAATCATTTATACGGTCAGGTAATTATTGATGAATTTAATTTACAAGAAATAAAGAAATTTAATGGCTGGTGGGCAAACAAACAAGGTTTTCAAATCGGACTAAAGTCGTATAATTTCCTGTCTATTAGCAACTTTTATTTTTTAACAGAGTTCAATTATGTGCGGCCATATACTTATTCTCATCTAACATCGTTGCAAAATTATGGTACTTATTACCAATCGATGGCTCACCCTCTTGGTGCAAATTTTAAAGAATCTGTATCAATTTTAAGATACAATTATAAACGGTTTTCAATAAAGGCAAAATTTATTTATGCTGTTTATGGGGCAGATTCTACGCAAAACATCAGTTACGGACAGAATATTTATAAACCATACACTTACAAACCTTTTGAATATGGACATGAAACAACACAAGGTTTGAAAACAAATTTTATTTTTTCGGAAATACAAGCGTCTTATTTAATTAATCCGAAAATTCATTTGAGACTTGTTGCAGGAGTTAACACGAGGAATTATAGCACATCAACTGCTGACAAAAATAGAACAATTGTTTTTATTGGTTTAAAAACCGATTTGTATAACGACGAAGTTGATTATTGATTTAAGATGACAGTGCAATATACCTTTGTCATTTCGACGTAAGGAGAAATCTCTCAGTTATGAAAGGAAGGATTCCTCGCTCGTTCCTCACTACGAATTTGTTTTTTGAAAAGACCTTAAGGTCTATAAAATGAAAAAACCCTACGAGGGGTTTGAAACCCTCGTAGGGTGGTGATTATAAAAATTATCGTTTGTTCCGCAGGGGAATAATTTTTATTATTTTTTTTATATTGACTGCTCCCTGCGGTTTTTTTGTTTGTTATCAACACCCCCGATTAAAATCGGGGCTAATCATATTTTTTCCTTACAGGAAAATGCTTATTAAAAAATTGTGCTATGTATGTTAAAACCGAATTGTCTTTTATCACCAATCCGCTAATCATTTAAATAAAATAAACGCTTTCAGGTTTCCCATATTTATTTAATAAAACCGTGCAAAATCAATAACACAATCAATCCTTATTCTTCCCAAATTAATTTTTTACCAAAGCCTAATCTGTTATCTGTTAATTTTACAAATGAGAGTTTAACAACCCATAAATTTGTGTTCATCAATGCAGCAAAAGGAAAACGCTTTAAGTAATTTATTTTAGATTTTTTTAAGATATCATCCTTTGGTTCAAATATTTTTCCGATAAATTGAATGCCTTGAATTTTTCCCACAATACTTGTTTCTAATACAATTGATCCGGCAACAGAATCATTCAACAGTACATTTTTTACATGCTTTGTGTCATTATCTGAGGTAAAGACTAACATTTTTTCTTCTTCAATAAAAGAATAAAAACAATTAGCACAATAGGGATTATTGCTAATTGAAGTAGCAAGAGTTAAAACATGATGTTTTTTAATAAAAGCAACAATTTTTTTATCTAATACAGGCATAATAAGTTTTATTTTATATCGCAAAGAAACAAAACGAACTTCTCTTTTTCAACTAATTGTTATATATTTGAATATAAAAAATATGTTTGCTATAATGAACCGGACGAAGTATAATCTATAATTAAGATTACCGTCAAATTATACTGTAAAAAATAATAAAGCTTACAAATGAAAAAATTATTAATAGTCACATTAACAATATTATTATATTATTCAGCCTTTTCAGAATCTAAACAAAAACGGGATTATCATTTTAGGCGAAGTTATATGCCACAAATTTGTGTTGGTGAGTGTTATGATATTATTTATCATCGCCTTGAATGGGAAATTGATCCGGGTAAATATTACATAAAAGGCTGTGTTACAACTTTTTTTAAGATTAAGCAGCAAACAGATTCCATTCGTTTCGATTTAGCAAACGAGCTTGTTGTTGATTCAATTTTATATCATAACAAAAAGATTAATTTTTCACATTCAAATAATATATTAACACTAAATTTTTCAAATCTGTTTTTTGTCAATCAAAAAGATTCTGTTTCAATATTTTATCAGGGAGAACCTTCTGAGAATGATGGCTTTGGGGCTTTCACGCAAACCTATCACAACCTTGTGCCAATAATTTGGACACTCTCAGAACCTTATGGTGCAAGAGATTGGTGGCCATGTAAGCAAAGTTTAACCGACAAAGCAGATTCTATTGATGTATTTGTTACTACACCAAAAGAATATAAGGTTGCCAGCAACGGGAAATTAATCTCAGAAAAATTATTGGGAAACAAAAAAATTACGCACTGGAAACATCGTCATCCCATTGCAGCATATCTTGTTGCAATTGCAGTTACAGATTATGTGTGTTATTCTGATTATGTTATTTTGAGTGAAAACGATTCAATAGAAATTTTAAATTATGTGTATCCCGAAAATTTAGAAACGGCAAAAGAGCAAACGCCTGACATTATTCCTGTTATTGAACTTTATAACGAATTGTTTATTACGTATCCTTTTAAAGACGAAAAATATGGTCATGCACAATTTAGTTGGGCCGGAGGAATGGAGCATCAAACAATGAGTTTCGTTTCTAATTTCAGTTTGTATTTAATGGCTCACGAATTGGCACACCAATGGTTTGGTGATTATATTACATGTGGTAGCTGGCAGGAAATATGGGTAAACGAAGGGTTTGCAAGATATTGTGAGGGCTTAGTTCGTGAGCGTTTTAATGATAATTGGTTATCTTGGAAAACAAACAAAATAACAAATATTACAAGTGAAAGCAACGGCTCTGTTTTTGTTTATGACACAACTACTATTTACCAGATTTTTAATACTCGATTAACTTACGACAAAGCTGCAATGGTTTTACATATGCTTCGGTGGGAGTTGGGAGATTCAATTTTTTTTCAATCAATAAAAAATTATTTGACCGATAGCACTTTAATAAACAATTTTGCAAAAACCGACGATGTAAAAAGGCATTTTGAAGCAACAGCAGACACAAACCTATCACAATTTTTCAATAACTGGATTTATAAAGAGGGCTATCCAATTTATAACATTAACTGGTTGCAAAATGACGAAAATATTGTTTCACTGAACATAAAGCAAACACAATCGGATCCTTCAGTAAGTTTTTTCGAATTGGATTTGCCAATTTTTTTTTCAGATACTAATAATGACACATTATTAATATTTCATAATTCACAAGCTTCACAGAACTATCTTTTTCAACTGCCTTTTAAAGTAAAAAACATTGTTTTCGACCCAGAAAAAAACATTATTACAACACACACAAATATTGTTAATATTAATTCAAGCAATTTGAATAAAGATATTTTTATCTCTCCAAATCCCGTTGTCGATTTTTTAACAATAAAATCAAATTCCACAATCTTGTTAAAACAAGTTTCAATATATAGTATTAGTGGAAGAGAACTAAAGACTTTTAGTAATTTTTCTTATTCAGATTCTTTTCAAATAGATTTGACGGCCTTAAAAACAGGAAGCTATTTTGTTGGGATAAAAACAAAAAAACGGTATTACGCTAAACGGATTTTTAAAAAATAGCTCTTATCTGCATTGTTCCTATGTGAACAATTTTTGTATCCTCAGAACCTCTTCCTGAGTAATTAATGTTTATCTGTACTTTTTTAGAAACACTTTTTTGAAAAATTAAATCCCACGTTAAATTATCGCCAGGGAAAAATCCTTCGAGCATTTCGTAAGCTATTGGTGTGTTTGTGTTGGCGTTATAATCCAAATTTATGTAATTAGCTTTTAAGCTTATTGTTCCTTTATTATGTTTGTTGTATTTTAATTCAATTCCAGCATCATGGTTTTTTGATTTTTCGGTGTTTAAAAAATTATTTTTTTGCATGTATTTATATATAATACTAATTTTTAAAGATAAGTTTGGTTGGTAAGAAAAGGTTGCTTTGTTTTTGTCATAGTTAATATCATAATTTTTTGAGCTGAACGACTCTGAATTATAAGTTTTCTCTCCCGTGGTAAAATCATTTAGTATCGACAGTGTTTTATTTATATTCCACCAGAATTTAATGCCGTTAGAATTATTACTTCTATTATCAAAACCATTAACAAGAAGCAATTTGTTTTTATTATTCTGAAAAATATAATCAAGCCCAAATTTTGTGTTTGTTTTGTTAAACGACAAGATGTTTCTGGCCGAATAATTTACATTGACTAGTAACAAATCGTCGAAATTAATAATTGGATTTGCAATATCGAGAAAATCATCGTTTGTTGTTTTTTTACTTATTCTATAAGCAAACTGATTTGAAAAGCGGGAAATAAATTTTTTCAAACCTTTTTCGTTATGCCAAACCCGTCGTGGTTTAAGATAAAGAATTTGATTAAATTGATTTTTATATGTTTTTACAAATTGATTTGTTGGAGTAAAAATTCTAATGTAATTTGCTTGGTCTTTAAAATTTGCTGTTTCAAATTCATTTAATTCTTTAATATCATTACTGTTATAATCTGTCCATGCATATAATCCCTGACCTTGCGACACTTCAAGATAAGAGAATTCTTTTTTGAGCTCAAAAATTTTAGAGATCTCAAAAAAGCTAGATGAAGATATTACACCCTTAAACAATTTTAAACTATGTTCGAGTCGCGTTAGCAAAGAATTGTCGGCCATTTCACTGCTCAGAGTGCTGTCTTCTATTGTTAGTTTTCTATACGAAGCAATTATTTTTAATGTGTTTTTTGGGTTTTTGTGCAGGTTTAAACCAAAGTTGTAATCCTCACCCAATGTGCTGTATTTTAACTTGTTGTTTGATGGTAGATAATCTTTACGTCTTACAAATTTCGCAAAAAAAGTATTTTCTGTACTATCAGAATTACTAATAAAAAATTCTTTTCTGTCGAATTTGTAACTATTACCAATTAAAGTATCTGCATCAATATTTTTCCAGATATTTTGTTCAAAATCATTTTTAACACCAATAGAAAAAAAAGAAATCTGTTTTGATAGTGAAGCATTGTATCTTAAGAAATTTGTTTTGTTTTTATCATACTTGCTGTTTAGCCAACTGCCCGTAAAATTAAAATCAAACTTGTTTCTTTTTATATTAGTTTTAACAGCGTTTTTGTTAGCATTAAAAAATTTCCCTTTGTTGAGATAATCAAAATTATATTGTGCTGAACCAAATTTTTTGTTTAAGTAATCAACGTTCATATTAAACAAATTCTCATTAAATTTTTTGCTCGACAGATTACTTAAGTTCCAGTCTCTTTCAAACTCTGCGGTTTTAAATCGCTCAATAGGCTTAAAATATTTATTAATGTGTTGATAATTTAACGATGTTGTTAACTTATCTTTTGTTAAAGGGATATTTTGTTTTAAATTGATTTTTAATGCGTAGCCCAGATCGTCATCCGAATCTTTTGTCGAAAAAGAATTAATATCATTATTTGATAAAGACAGCTCATACCTTGCAGCAGAGTTTTTTGTCAAAAAAGTCTCGCCACCAAAAGAAAGCATCTGGGTTTTTTTAGGAGTAATTAATAAAATAACAGGCTCGTAATTTCCCTGTGCTTGTCCGTTTATGGGAGCAATCCATTGAAAAACTTTCCCATTGGCTAGAGATTTTCCTTGCACATAATTTCCTTTGTTTTCACCCACAAAAGAAAAACCCAGTCGGTAGATAGCACTATCAGCATTTGTTGAGTATACAAAAACACTGTCATACACAATGTTATTAAAAATAGTGTCAATCATTTTGTAAAAAACATAATTGCCGTTAAAATTTGTATCAATTTTAACATTAGGCACAACAGCCAGATTTAAGCTGTCGCCAATATTTGCCAGAAGTTGTTTTTGCGGATTTGTTAAATCTTGGTCAATGGGTTGGCTTTTGCTGTCTTGTTCGGAAAACACATTAAGATAAAACTTTGATTTTTTTGTGTGAAATTCATTGCTGTTAAACAATAAGAAACGAGCATAATTTTTATCCGAATATTCAAACTCAATAACAATTCTCTTGTCTTTAGTAATTAATCGATTTGCAGTAAATGTAATTTCGGCAGAGTTGTAGTTTATAATATAGTCGTTTTCGAGACCTCGTTTTAAAAGTTTACCATCAATATAAATATTCTCAGAGCCTGATAATATTATTATATACGACTCATTGTTTGCCCCTTCAAGTTTATAAGGACCTTGTTTGCCTTCAGTTCCGGTAAAAGTCATTCTGTTGTATTTCCCTTTCGACACAGCACCGCTGACTGTTGTCTTAATACGATTTTGGTTTTTTAGTTTTATGTTTGACGAGACAAAACCTCCTTGTGCTTTTTTATTTATATTCATAAAATATCCAATAGGTTTTCTTATTTCGAAATCGCCGGCTATAATTTTTGTTCTATCGTTATATAGCTGAATAAAAACCTTGTCAAAATCATGAATTTGTTGGGTGTTTCCTTCAGGCTGAATAGGTATGTTGTTGTCAGAGATGGCTGCAAGAATGTTGAAATTATTATTTAGTTTCCCCGATAGTTGTAAATTTAAACTTGAGTTAATCACCACGTCTTGATTATTTCCAAAAGTTATTCCCCTTGAGATGCTTCCCTGTGTTAGTAAATTATCCTTTTTAAAAAATTCATCATAGTTATTAGGTCTATAAGTATATGAAATTTCATTATCAACACCCTGAATTTTAGTATATTTGTTAAAATTTTTATTAAAAAAAGATTTCGAAAAACTATAAGGAAACACTTTATATGTTATTTTAGCGTTATCAATTTTGTGGGTGTTAAACCATTGTTTGTCTGGAATAAATAATGATTTTGCAAAGTCAATATTATATAAGCTGTCGGGTATTATTAAGTTATCATTATCAAAAACAAACAAAGTCTTTGGAATAATACTTAAGCTGTCGATTAATATTGTGTCAGAATTTATTTGTAGATAAGAAATTCGCAGGTTGTTATACTCTTGGCAGATAACATTACTTGCAACAAAAAAAAATGATATGTATAGAATAATTTTTTTCAATATTTTAGGGAGACTGCTAATTAAACGTTTAAAGAGATTTAAAATTACCTTAAATATTGCGAATAATTAAATTTTTATAAAAATAGAATATTTTATTATTCTTTTCTGTTATAATTATTTATAAATATATAATTTAGCCAAAATTTCTCTTTAAAAAAACAATGAAAAAAATACTCGTATTAATAAGTCTTTTTGTTTTTCCTCAAATTATTTTCTCACAAACAATTGAGGATACAAAACTCGTTGTGCCAATGATTTCTTTATCATATTCAACACAAGTTCCCGGAGGAGATATGGCTAAACGTTTTGGAATGAATTCAGCTTTTGGCACTTCGTTTATGGTAAAAACCAAAACCAATTTTCTTTATGGAGTTAATGCCAGTTATATTTTTGGACAAAATGTTAAGGAGGATGGAGTTTTAGATAACATAAGCACATCAAACGGCCAGCTTATTAATATTTATGGAGAATATTCAGGAATAAAATTTTTTGAAAGAGGATTTCATGTTGCTGCTGAAGCTGGGAAAATTTTCCCTGTTTTTGGCCCAAATGAGAATTCCGGAATACTTCTAACAGCAGATGTTGGTCTGTTACAGCATAAAATAAGAATTGAAAACGACGGAAATAATACGCCAAGTATTTTAAACGATTATGCAAAAGGATATGACCGACTAACAAATGGGTTGGCAATAAGCGAATTTATTGGTTATATGTATTTTAGTAATAATGGGAGAGTGAATTTTTATGCAGGTTTTGAATTAACTCAGGCATGGACAAAAAATCGTCGCTCATGGAATTTTGATACAATGGAAAAAGATGACCAATTGAAGCACGATTATTTATATGCTTTTAAGTTTGGTTGGGTTATAACTCTACATAAAAAAATGACTAATAAATTTTATTATTATTAATAGTATCGAGTTAAAGTAATTTGAAAATTTCATGATCATAATTTATAATATTCTAATAAGACTATATTCTTTTTCCGTTCGCCTTGCATCTGTTTTTAATCCCAAAGCACGATTTTTTGTAAAAGGACGCAAAAATATTTTTAAAAAGATTAATCAAAGCATAGATAAATCGCAACAAATAATATGGTTTCATTGTGCTTCGCTTGGTGAGTTTGAGCAAGGAAGACCGGTTATTGAAACACTAAAACAAAAATACCCGCAATATAAAATTTTGCTTACTTTTTTTTCTCCTTCAGGTTATGAGGTAAGAAAAAATTATGCCGGAGCCGATTATATTTTTTATTTACCGATTGACACAAGAAGAAATGCCATAAAATTTATTAAGACAGTAAATCCCAAATTGGTTTTTTTTGTTAAGTATGAATTTTGGTATCATTATCTGAATGTCTTGCAAAAAAATAAGATTCCTGTTTATATTTTTTCTGCCATTTTTAGAAAAAACCAATTGTTTTTTAAATGGTACGGAGGATTTTATCGAAACATGTTGCAAAAATTTGATTTCCTTTTTGTGCAAAATACCGAATCGAAAGAGCTATTAAATTCTATTAATATAAAAAATGTAGAAATAGCAGGAGACACTCGTTTCGATAGAGTATACTCAATTGCTTCACAAGCAAAGAATATTCCCATTATTGATGCCTTTAAACAAGGAAAAACCACAATTATTGCAGGTAGCACATGGAAACCCGATGAGGAACTTCTTGTTAAATTCATTAATTCGCAAAATAATAATGAATTAAAATATATTATTGCACCTCACGAAATATTTGTCGAAAATATTGAACGAATAGAAAAAGCAATAAAGAAAAAAACTCTAAGGTTTTCAAAAGCCGACGAAAGAAATGTTTTAGAAGCTCAGGTAATTATTATTGACAATATTGGGATGCTTTCTTCTTTATATAAATATGGTGATATTGCATATATTGGTGGAGGTTTTGGAAAAGGTATTCATAATGTTTTAGAAGCGGCAACTTTTGGACTGCCATTATTTTTTGGCACAAATTATCATCAATTTAACGAGGCGGTACAGCTTGTTAATTTAAAAGCAGCTTTTGTTGTTAATAATTTTTCCGATTTAGAAATCAATTTTAAAAACTTGCTTGCCAATAAAAAATTACTAGAAAGCACCGGCGAAAAATCGAAAAAACATGTTGTCTCAAACCTAGGAGCAACAGGCAAAATAGTAACAAAGTGTGAGAAAAATTTATCCCAAAATCAATACGCAAAAACTCCTTAAAAAAAACAAATCCACAATACAAAACGCTCATTTTTAGACAATTATCCCAGTATAAACAATAATTGTTAATAAGTGCTTTTTTATTTATTTAAATATGTACTTAAATTCGTATTATCAATTTTCAAGCAAAAAATCAGACTATATATTATCAAATCAAACGGATACAAAAAGGACAAGAATGGTGACTAAAGAAATAACAGAAAAAAAAGCAGAAAAGACAAAAGAAGACAAAATTTATTCTTTCGACCAAGCGTTTAAATCTTCTCTTGAATATTTTAAAGGGGATGAATTAGCCGCAAGGGTATGGGTTAATAAATACGCTTTAAAAGATTCTTTCGGAAGCATTTACGAATTGAATCCGAATGATATGCATCGACGAATTGCAAAAGAAATTGCAAGAGTAGAAAAAAATTATCCAAATTCAATAGATGAAGAGAAAATTTTTAATCTTTTAAAAGAATTTAAATATATTGTACCACAAGGAGGACCAATGTCTGGAATTGGAAACAAAAATCAGGTTGTTTCTTTATCAAATTGTTTTGTAATAGGAGAGGATAGACCTGCCGATTCGTATGGAGGAATATTAAAAACTGACCAAGAACAAGTTCAGTTAATGAAAAGACGAGGCGGAGTAGGTCACGATTTGTCACATATTCGCCCAAAAGGAAGCCCGGTTAAAAACAGTGCATTAACATCAACGGGGATTGTTCCTTTTATGGAGCGATATTCAAATTCAACCAGAGAAGTTGCTCAAGATGGAAGGAGAGGAGCTTTAATGTTAAGCGTTTCAATTAAACATCCCGATGCCGCTGATTTTATTAATGCAAAATTAGAACAGGGTAAAATTACTGGTGCTAATATCTCTGTAAAGATTGATGATGATTTTATGAACTCTGTGCATGAGAATAAACCATATACCCAAAAATATCCGATAGATTCAGAAAACCCAACTTTCACCAAAGATATTGATGCAAGAAAACTTTGGAATAAAATAATTCATAATGCATGGAAATCTGCAGAGCCCGGTATTTTATTTTGGGACACCATTATTAGAGAATCTGTGCCCGATTGTTATTCCGATTTAGGATACAAAACAGTATCGACAAACCCTTGTGGAGAAATTCCTCTTTGCCCTCACGATAGTTGCCGATTGCTTGCTATAAATCTTTACAGCTATGTTGAAGAACCATTTACAAAAAATGCAAAATTTAATTTCAAGCTGTTCAAAGAGCATGTTGCTTTTGCTCAACGAATAATGGATGATATTATTGATCTCGAATTAGAAAAAATTGATGGTATTTTAGAGAAAATTATTAACGACCCTGAGACAGAAGAAGTAAAAAGAGCTGAAAGAGTATTATGGCAGAATATTAAAAATAAAGCAGCCGAAGGAAGACGAACAGGTGTGGGTATTACTGCTGAAGGTGATATGCTTGCCTCTTTAGGCTTAACATATGGTAGCGAAAATGCAGTTGATTTTTCAACAGAAGTTCATAAAACATTAGCTATTGAAGCATACCGTTCATCAGTTTGCATGGCTAAAGAAAGAGGTGCTTTTGATATTTATGATGCTCAACGTGAAATCAATAATCCTTTTGTGTTGAGATTGAAAAATGAAGACGAGCAATTATATAATGACATGTGTGAATACGGCAGAAGAAATATTGCTCTTCTTACAATTGCTCCAACAGGAACAACAAGCTTGATGACTCAAACAACATCAGGTATTGAACCAGTTTTTATGCCGGTTTATACTCGTCGTCGTAAAGTAAACCCTAACGATTCCGATTCAACAGTTGCTTTTACCGATGAGTTAGGTGACACATGGGAAGAATATACTGTTTTTCATCATAAATTTATTACTTGGCTAAAAGCTAATAAATATAATGTTGATGAAGTAAAAAATTATGATGCAGAAACATTAAATAAATTAGTAGAAAAATCACCATATTATAAAGCAACAGCAAACGATGTTGATTGGTTGAATAAAGTTAAGATGCAGGGAAGCATACAAAAATGGGTAGATCACTCAATTAGTGTAACAATTAATTTACCTAACGATGCTTCGGAAGATTTAGTAGGTCAACTTTATTTCGCGGCATGGAAATCAGGCTGTAAAGGTGTTACTGTTTATCGCGATGGCTCACGATCTGGAGTTTTAGTATCGAAAAAAGACGAAAAAGATGTTGTTACAAATGTGCTTAAACGACCAAAAGAACTTGAGGCAGACATTGTGAGATTTCATAATAACAGTGAAAAATGGATTGCATTTATTGGTTTGTTAGAAGGCAGACCCTATGAAATATTTACCGGTTTAGTTGACGATGATGTTTTACCAATTCCGAAATCAATTAATAGTGGAAACATTATTAAAAATAAAGACGAAGAAGGAAATACCCGTTACGATTTTCAATATATAAATAAGTATGGCTACAAAACCACTCTTGAAGGATTGTCTCATAAATTCAACAAAGAGTTTTGGAATTATGCAAAACTTATTTCAAGCGTACTTCGTTACCGAATGCCTATACCAAATGTAGTTAACCTTGTTTCGTCATTGCAATTAGACAGCGAAACAATTAACACATGGAAAACAGGTGTTGAAAGAGCCCTGAAAAAATATATCCCTAATGGAACAAAAGCAAAAGGACAAGTTTGCCCTAATTGTGGTTCAGATTCCTTAATTTATCAAGAAGGATGTTTGATTTGCCAAAGTTGTGGCTCTTCAAAATGCGGTTGATTTAATTTATAAAGAGACTTAAAAAAACTCAAAATCTTATCATAGCAAGGGAGAAATCCCTTTGCTGCGAGAAGGCAATCTGTTGATTTACAGATTGCTTCTTTGTCGGTCGGCTTGTGGTATGCGGTTGTGTGGTGGGGAAAATGGTGGGTTTTGTTGGAAAGGATTTTTTATTTAAGAAGGGATAAATGAAATCAAGTTTATATAATTGTTGGCATTCATTAGAGAAATTAAAAAAAATATAATATTATGACACTATTACAAGCAATAGAAAAATTAGTTGAAAACATATCTGTTACTGACAGACAAGAAGAGAATATTGAAAATTCATTTGGAAATTTAGAATGTAACTTATTAAAAGAAGATAGTAATTTATCTGTTAAAAGAGTATTCTTAAATGGTTCTTATGAGAGAGATACAATTATTCGACCATTGGATGATGTAGATTTATTCGCTGTTATTGAAGTTGCAGATTATCAAGATGAATGGGGTAATAGACCTAACCCACAAAGTGTCTTAACAAAATTCAGGAATTATTTAGATGGCGTACATGACTATAAAGGGAAAGTAAAGCAAGACAGACCTTGTGTTACTGTATTTTTAAGTGATAAAAATTTTGACGTGCTTCCTTGTTTAAATGAGGCAGGTGCTCATTATATTCCAAATGAAGATTTGTCAGGTTGGATATTTACTGCCCCAGAAACTCACACTAATCAGCTAAATGACATTCATGCAAGAAGAAAATATAAAGTAAAATCTATTGTAAAGGCTATTAAATATTGGAAAAGAGATAACAATGTTAATATTCCATCTTTTCACGTTGAAGAAGTTGCAATTAATGTTTTCAACAATTACGACTTTACAAATTTTGAAGAAGGTATTAGGATTTGGTTTGAAAATGCAGAAGGTCAGTTGGACAATAATCGCTTTAGATCATATGATGAGTATGACAAAGTGAAGAATAAAATAAATAAAGTTAGGGATAAGTTGATTGAAGCAAAGGAATTTCTTAATGATAATAAGGAAGCAGAGGCAATAAAAATTTGGAAAAAAATATTTAACAAAGAATTCCCATCAATAGATACGGAAGAAGCTAAAGGATTCTCAAAATCATTATCAGAGGGTTCATTAAAATATTCTGCAACTGCTGGTTTATCAACGACTGTTGGTTCTTCAATTTCATCATCAAAGGGTTTTTATGGTGAGATACTTTAATAAAAAGAAAGGTAATATATTTGCTCAAATAGGTGCAATGAAATCTAAATTTCCTCAAATGAAATTTAAAAAAACAGGACTAAATTCAGTGTTGTTTACAGGGGCGGTTTTTATTAAGTCAGAATTGCCAACATACAAGATATCAGCAGAATACCGTGGTAATTTATCACCAAAGGTAAAGGTTCTTGAGCCTAAATTAGTCGAAAAACCACCTCATTTTTATCAAAACACAAAGACTTTGTGTTTGTATCATACAGACAATTTTAAATGGAATGCTAATAAGCTTATAGCAAAAGAAATAATGTCATGGACTATTGCTTGGCTATATTTTTATGAATGTTGGTTGCAAACAAATGAATGGTATGGACCAGCAGTAGCTCATAGTAACAGGAAAAAAAAAATTGAAAAAGATGAATAAAACAGTTCCTTTTAAAGACAATTATGATTTAATAAAAAGCATTAATAAATATTCAGATATTATTTTATATATTTCTGCAATTATTGTTTTGGCAACATTTATACTGAGTAATTTTACAGATAGTTTTAAAGATATCATTGAATATGTATTAAAGGCAAATAGCATTTTAATAATAGCATTTTTAATTATGAACTTGATTAAGGATTGTCTTCTTTTCAATGCGGGAAAGAAAAAGAGGCTTGATTTTATTGATAATGCTTTTGGGGCATTTATGACCACCGAACATTCAAAAGGATATTTTAGCAATGAAAATATACAATCAGGTATATATAAAATGGCTGTAAATGGTTTTGAAAATGTGTTTTTTTCTTTAAATATTAGTAGGAAAATGGTCGTTAGAACACTTATTATAAATATTGTAATTTTGTTTATTTTTTTGTCATCAGCAATCTATGGTTTAGACAATTTAGTAGTCTTGATAATTCAACTGACACTTCCTGCTATTATGTTGCAACAGATAATAAAATTGGTTTTATTAATTAACAACTTGGATAATGTTTATCATAAATACTGCAGTTTGTTCAATGACCTGAAAATTGGAAATGTAATAGAGTGTAAAATCCCAGCTATGATAAGCAATCTTATTGAATATGAAACTGCACTTACTTGGGGCAATGTTCTTTTAAGTGAAAAAATATATAATGAATTAAACCCATTATTATCAAAAAAATGGGAAGAAATAAAAAAAGAATGTGAGATAACTCAATGATTAACAGAAAATAAAGAAACGCCAACAAAGGTTTATACGTAAAGCGAGGCTTAGTTAATTTTTAAAATTTGTAAAATGTTATAATAATTTTTCCAACCCCAAAAACCATAATTAGCCCCCGATTTTAATCGGGGGTTTAGATAATAGCAAAGCCACCGCAGGAAGCAGTCTTTTTTATTGGAACATAAAATTATTCTCCTGCGGAATTATGAGCCCACAAAGCAATAAAGAAAATTAGAATTTTAAATATTGGAAAGAATAAATTAGATTTGTTGTAAATAAATATAAGCATGAGTAAAACGACAAAAACACAGGCAGAAGACAAAATTATTTCAATCTAACACCAAAAAAATGAAAATAATGAAATTCAAACATGTAATATTTATCTGCATGTTTTTGTTTTGCACATCCATAATAAATGGGCAAGAACAAACAAAGGCAATTGACAGCTTATATTTGGCTTCAATTGAAAATTTTTATAAAAATGCCACAGATGCCAAAAGTGAAATTTGGACTGGGATGGAACTTGCACCTGTTTGTCTGTTTAGAGTTAATGGACCTGCACTGTTATATAATCACCCGAACCCTCCCGAAAGTTTTATAAGAGTAACAGACAAATTGTATCTTGGAGAGCAAAAAGATTTGCAACTATTTGGAGCAACCCAAATAGAAATTAATGGAACATTAACAGCTATTGTTGATTATGGACTTAGTCATTATTTTTGTATTGAAGAGGTTTATGCTGAACTTTTTCACGAGCTGCATCATGTTTATCAACGCAATTTTATTACGCAGATTGGTTTTGACAATCCTGCTATTCTATTGACATATCCCGAAAATTACATAAACGATGGCATAAAACTATTTGAACAAAAAACACTTTACAAAATGTGCTTTGAACAAGATAGCAATAGTTTCAAAAATTTACTGAATCAGTTTTATAGTTGCAGATTAAAAAGGGAACAGACTATTGGGGATTTTTTAAGGTATGAAGAAACGGTTGAAAACATGGAGGGTCCGGCATTTTATTGTGAATATAAGTTTTATAATCAATTTGCATCCTTTAATGAAGCATTAAAAAACAATTACAATCAGAAGCACTTTTTTGGAATTTTAACAACTCCTTTTTATGGTCGGAAAAGTTTAAGACATAGGCATCTTGCGTCAGGAATGGCAATGTGCTTTATTCTTAATAAACATTTTGATAATTGGCAAAGTGAATATTATTCTAAAAATTTATCGCTCTACGATTTTTTTATATCCAAGTTCATACCACAATACAAAGAGCTAGAAATGGATTCGCTATATTATGACATAAGTAAGTTTCATACTCATCAGGAAGTTTTGGGACATCAGGTTTCTTTTAGCAAATTCAATACTCAACAGGGAATAAAGATAACACTCAAATTTAATAAAACCCCACAATTCAATGGTTTCGACCCCATGCATGCCGAATCAATAAATGACAGCACAATATTGCATAAAACTTTTTTAAAATTATCAGGTGGCAAAAACGACAATTTGTTTATCACTAATAAAAATGCAGTTACGATTATTGATAAAAAAATATGGTTTGTTAAAAAGCTTATACTTTTTACCCCCAAAGGAAGTGTTTTAATAAAAAATAATAAGATTGTTGTTGATATTGAAGGGGAAAATGTTTCTTGGACGGGAAAGTTGAAAATGAAAACTGAAAATGAGATAATTTTTATTTGTGAATAATTAAGTGTGTTAACAATTTGTCTGCTTCTCCCTCCCTCTTTTATAGGGAGGGCCAACAATGGTTTAATCCCGATGCTTCGGGATTAAACCACATTCTATTTTGTTAACCAGATTAAGTTACAAACTTAATCCATATAAGGTGTTTATTGGCTCCTTTTAAAAAGTTGTGGAAATAAATTTATTAAATTTTATATTTGCTGTGTTTTGAATATTTTATGTAGAAGTTATCTTGATTCATTTAA
>JADFUR010000100.1 GCA_015222055.1 Bacteroidota bacterium
ATAACGAATAAGGAAAAGAGCATCCCGACATTTCGGGAGGGTCACTGGTTCGAATCCAGTACCGCCCACAAAAAGCCTTACAGGAATGTAAGGCTTTTTTTATTATGAAATATTTTGTTTACATAATATTCTCCAAAATTATCAATAAATTCTATATCGGTTATACTAACAATATTATTGATAGATTACGAAAACACAATTCTAATCACAAAGGGTTTACGGGTAAAACTAGGGTCACTTTAAAATTCGGGTGGATTAGTCATTAATTTTAGTAAGTCTAAATAATATATATATCACAATTTAAAAATTTTAGGTTCTGTGTTTTTTTTTAAAAAAAGACTAAAAGTCTTTGACAATAAAATACGGAATCGCTAATAATTTCGGAATTTATCAACATCTAAATTTTTCACATCACTTATTTTTCAATCTAAATACTAATAGTCTGAAAGGCTATAACAAACTAACTTGGGGCAACGCCCCAAGTATAGAAATAATTATTTTAAATCACCCTGAAGAAGTGAGAAAAATTACTACAAAAATAATTCTTGTCATATTTTATTAACCTTTGTCTCAGTCTTTCAGACTGATGAAATATTTACTGTTATTTTTCTTGGAACGATTTCCCAAGTTAAAAAGTCTTAGTCCTTCGGACTATTTCAAAAAAAAAATTATTTAAATAAATATGTGCTTTCTTGTAATACAAAAAACAAACAATCGTAATTTATGATTACGCAAAGTAAATTGATTTTATTGTTTGAAATTTGGTATTATTGTTGTCTTAGTACTTCTGACTATGTATATAAAAAATTAAACAAACATCATTTTTTTAAAGAGCCAAGAAAACGAATCCACAATTTTAAAACTTGTCCTTTTATTATTTTATTATAAACCACCCAAATTTTAAATTGACCCCATAATATGCCCCAAAAATATCGATAAATTCCATATCGGGTTTACTGTAAAACATTAATAATAACTACAAAATAAAAATTTTGGAAAGAAAATATTTAAGCACTAAATTTGTTGATTATTTTTTTTTAAGGTCAAATTTATCTAAAGAAATGAAAAAAACTTCTACATTATTACTATCATTATTAATCATAAGCAATTTATTTGCACAATTTAATTTCATTGATACTACACTAGTATATGAACCAACCAAAGCAACAAAATTAGCTCCTTCAATTAAAGAAACCTCAGGATTAATTTTTTACAATAATCTTTTCTGGACAATTAATGATAGTGGAGGAAAACCAATAATCTATGCTTTTAATGGTGAAACAGGAAAAATTATGAAAAAGGTGAAAATTTCTCTTTCAATAAATTTCGACTGGGAAAGTATTACTCAAGATTCATTATATATTTATATTGGCGATTTTGGAAATAATTCAGGTACCAGAAAACTTTATACGATATATAAAATTGCCAAAAGCTCAATTAATAATCACAGAAGCGGTTCTGTTATTCCCGAAGTAATTAATTTTACTTACGAAGACCAAACAGACTTTACCAGAGGTCATCTACAAACCGCTTACGATTGTGAAGCTTTTATGTGTTTTGAAAATAAATTATATCTATTTTCAAAAGATTGGAAAACACGTAATACCAGATTATATAAATTACCCAAAACACCCGGAAATTATAAAGCAAAAAAACTTTACGATTTTAAATGCGATGGATTAATTACCGATGCAGAAATTAGTAAAAATAATAAAATTGTCGCATTAATTGGTTACAAAAACTTCTACCCTTTTATGTGGATTTTTAATAATTTTAAAGGAGATAATTTTTTCTCAGGTAACAAAGTCAGATTAGACTTAAATTCATTATATGATGCTCAAACAGAAAGTATTGCATTTAAAAACTCAGATACTGACACATTATATGTTACTTGTGAAAGAAGCAAGTATAAACAATCAATTTTTATTTTCCCTATTAAAAAAATAAAACAAATTATTAATTATTAATTAAAAGCAAAACGAACAAAAACATTTATTAAAAAGATTCCATTAATATCAAAAATATATCTATTAATGTAAAAATATACATAAGTTAACAAATAAATTTGGTTTTTTAAATCTTTTAATATACTTTTATTTTTATAAATGTGAAAATTTTACAAAAAAATTAATAAAAACAATCAATTATGAAAAAAATTACTTTATCAATTATTGCATTATTCTTTGCTGGGCAAATGAGTTTTGCACAAGCAGTATCTGAGCATGCTATTATTCCTGTTTCAGTTACACTTAATTCAATTTTACGATTAAATGTTGTTACAGGTGGTAATATTGAGTTTGTGGTTAACACTATTGCCCAATACACAAATGGTATTGCGAACTCTTCACAATACACTACCAACTTCACAGTAGCTTCATCTACTGATTTTGACGTAACTTTAATGGCAGAAGATGCAACACTTTTTGGTTCAGATAATTCAGCACACACAATGTTATTAAACAATATAGGTTATATTACAGTTGCTAATGCTGCTGCTGGAGGTAACGACCCTGCAAACTGGGCCTTACAAGCAATTACTTCCTTAACAAATACTGCTGCTCCAATTATTTCAGGTGTTGTTGGTGCTTCTGCAGGAGATGTTGTTAAAAATAATTTTGATGTTCAATGGGAGCTTGGCACAAATGGCGGAGGCGGAATGAATGCTGCGAACCTTTTAACTCAAAGTATTGAAGCAGACAGATATGTTACAAATGTATTTATAGATTTAGTTGCTAAATAAAATTTAATATGAATTTTTCTTTAAAAAGTCAGGCACTTTAATGTCTGACTTTTTTTCTGAAATACCGAATGTCGTCCCAGATTTTTTGGATTTTAAATAACAAATGATATTAAACTCATATTCTTTTATTAAAAAGAATTTTTATAAAAACTTTTTAAAATGTTTTTTGTATTATTTAATAAATATTTATAACTTTTCAATTTAATTTTTAAACAGAAAGCCCTAATAAATTTTGCTTATAAATAATGATAAAAAACACACTTAAAATTAACATTCTTTTCATACTTATATCAATTTCAAATATAAGTATTTGTCAAAACCAAACAATTCGCTTATCTGTACGAACAGGGGGTAATGTTGATTTTATTTTCAATTCTTATAAAAAATTTGACCAGGGAATTGTATATACTGACTATACAAAACTCGCTGTTTATTATATTGATACTAACAATGCAGGCAATCATACTGCATTAACACATTGGAAACTTGATTTTAAAGCTAACTCGGCAAATATTGAAGGATCTTCAAGCAATTTAGATTTACGTACACTTGAACTTACAGCCACTGATGGAGGAGGGACTTTACCTGCAACTTATTTAGGTAAAAAAGGATTATCTGCAGTTGATGTAACTTTAGTAAATGCTGGACCTGAAGGAGATTATAATGATAATTTGATTAATATTACTTACGATTGTGGTACAAATGCAACTTATAAAGTATTAAATAAAAAATCAGATTATTTTATTGTTGATATTATTTTCACAGTAATTAGTACTCCTTAAATTAATTAATGGCTATAGCAAAATAATGAATATTAAAATAAAACATATATATATATTAATCTTATTCTTTTTAGTTTTATCTTTCAAAAGCTATTCTCAATTTTTTTATTCTAATTTGTCGTCGTCAGATTTTAAATTAGAATTCTTAAAAGAGCATATTGAAGCAAAAGCCAATACATCTTTTTTTAATGTTATAAATATTAAAAACAAATCTGAAAATAAAGTACACATACAATTAAACCTTAGTATTCCTCAAAACTGGCAATTATTTTGTGATAAAAAACAATTATTAACAATAAACCCAAAAGATTCTTTACAGATACCTATTCGGGTAGCAGTGTCGAAAGATGTAAAAGGAGACATAGGATATTCAATAATTGCATCAGTATCTGATAAAAAAGGTAACTTATTAAAAAACGCATATAGCTTTATAAAAATACCTTCCGAATCTGATTTACGAATACAAGCAATCAGCCGTGTAGAATATTTTGACCAAAAAACAGGAAAAGCTCCATTTTCAATAAAATTCATAAATAAAGGAAATAAAGACGAACTTATTTCTCTTCTTTTCACCACAGACAGAACTTTATCAATGCCAAATTCAGCAGGAGAAATTTATTCAACAGACATAAGCCTTCCTCCTCACACAGATACGACTACTACATTTGAAGCAATTCTTGATAAATCAGCTGACAATCGCGATATTTTAATGCACAAAATAAATATTAGAGCAAGTACAATTGATACTGCCTTGAATTATACTGTTTGGTTTAAAAATTTGCAATACGATTTTAAAAATAAAATAAATGAAGAAAATAAAGCTCTTGTAGTTGAACTTTTTGCTCAAAATATTTTTAGTGAATATGAACCAATATACTCTACTAATATTTTTGGAACCCTCCTTTTAAAAAAAAACAGAAATGTTTATTATTACTATAGAAATCAAGGATCAAAAACAAAAGAACAATTATTTAAAAAAAACAGGATGTACCTTGGTTACTCTGATTTACATTTTAATATACGTATTGGAGACATTACTTCAAATATTGAACAAAGCATGTATGGCAGAGGCTTTGAAGCATCCTATAAATTAAAAAAACATAAAATAAAATTAATACATACAAAAAATATTTTTTCCCCTGTTTACAATTCTGGACTTAAATATGATTTCTCGGTCAATAAATCTTTAGGCTTAAATACAGGCTTCGCTTATAAAAAACAGAATTACAATAAAATTGAATCAAAACTTGGTTTTATTGGCACAAATTTCACACTCCCTAATAATCATCGTATTGGAACTATGTTTGCTTTTAGCGATGCCTTTCATCAATACTCCAAAAGCTACAACAAACAGGGGTATGGTTTCGGGCTTAATTATTCAGGGCTTATTAAAAAAATATCAATTAATGTTAACAGCAAATACGGAACACGTTTTTACTCAGGTGTTTATAAAGGCAGACTTGATTTAAGGGGCACTGCTAAATATTCAATTAATGACAAAAATTTAATCAATCTTCAATATAATAATTACCGCAACAACCCTTCTCTTTATATTTTGGATTCATTATTGCCAGAAAAATATACAAATTATCAGGAATACAGGCTTCAATACGGCTTTTTCATGAATCCTAAAACTTTTTTTTATAGCGAACCTACTTTTAAAATACAAAGTTCAAACCGTTTTATTCCTTTTAGAGATGCTGATTATTTCTCTACAAATAAAATTGGTTTTAGGCTTGGTATCAGAATTAGAGGAGAGAACTCATATAATTCTATAAGCCCGTCAATTAATTTTGGTTTTACTGATGTTACAAATTTCAGTTCTAATTTTTACGGCATTAATAACCCTGAAATAAAAAACATTTCGACTATTGTTTCACAAGAATATAAAATAAATTTCAGGCGTAAATTCTGGGGATTTTTACTAATGTATTATTACGGTCCACGTACTCTGAATGAAGAATTTACTTATTTTTACAGTCGTCAATTCCCAAAAACTTTGCGTATAATGCCTTATTTTGATAAATTTATATATAAACGAATAGTGAAATTAACTACTCGTGCAGGCTATGCAAACGATATTGTAACCAATACAACAAGATTAAATCTTAATACCCAGATATTATGTCATCTTCAAAATGATTGGACACTTAGATTATTAAATACTTACTCTATACAAAACAGAACAGATAAAGAAACAGGGACTTCATTTAATTATTCAACAACCTATTATGAATTTAGTGTTAAAAAAGAATTTAACTTTAATCAACCACGAGTGAAATATTATGATTTTAATATGGTATTATATAAAGATTTTAATGGGAACAGAAGAAGAGATGAAAATGAACCGGGAGTAAAAAACGTTTTAGTTGAAATCAGAAGAGATGAACAACAAATAGGTGATCAAAATGTTAATGTTGACTTTACAGCTGTTGATTTATTGTCGGATAATTTTGGCAGAATATCATATCAAAACTTACCAATAGGTAATTACACAATTGTATGTAGACCAATGGGGAAAAACCAAGGGAATTTCAATTTAGATAAGAATACTTACAAATATACTGTTGAAAAAGACATGAATATTTATCTACCGTTTTTAGAAAGTAATAAGATATTTGGTAAAATAGTTTTAAACCGTAGTAAATTATCTAATCTTGGAGATATTGATGTTTCAAACATAAGAATTACTGCTACTGATAGTCATGGAATAGTATATTCATCGTTAACAGACAAAAAAGGTAATTTTGTAACATTCGTTCCTAATGTTGATAGATATAATGTTAAAATAAGCAATATATTCTATGAACATTTTGAATTGCAGCAAAATAATTTCATTGTACAACTCAATGGTTATAAACAATTTGAGTTATCATTTGTATTTAACGAAAAATCAAGGAAAATTCACTTTAACACTACATTTGATTTTAACCAAACACTAGACATGCCAGGGGTTAAAATTGTTAGAAGAACAAGTCTAAAAGGTACAATTAAAGACGCTACTACTCTTGTTCCTGTAAAAGCAAGAATTAAAATAGTTGACCGTACTAATAATAATGTTGTGATATCTACAGTATCAAGTGGAAAAACAGGAGATTATTTCGTTTCATTTGTTGCCGGAGATAATTACGATTTAATTGTTAATGCAGATGATTATTGGTTTCATACAGAAAATCTTTTTACTAATCAGTTAACTACGTTCCAGAATATTACAAGAGATATTTTATTACAAAATATTGCTGTTGATTCAAAAATTGGACTTAAAAATCTTAACTTCGAAGCGGGTAAAGCTGATTTAAAACCTGAATCGTTTGCTGAATTAGACCGATTATTAGATCTTCTTAAAGACAATCCGACAATTAGACTTGAAGTAGATGGTTTTTCTGACGACCTTGAAACATTAGACAATCCTGATATTTCAAATGAAAGAGCAAAAGTTGTTGTTCAGTATTTAATTGAACAAGGATTTAGTAATGTTGCCTATAAGGGATTTAAAAACTCTAAACCAATTGCTACAAACGACACCGAAGATGGAAGACGTCAAAACAGACGCGTTGAAGTTGTTGTAACCAGTAAGTAAATATTAATTGTTAGTTATTTTCTCGAAACTGATTTCACAACTATCACAAACATCCTCTCTTGAACTTTTATAAAATGAATAAGTAAACAAAGGTACAAGAGGCGTCGCTTGAACCATTTGAGAATTGCAAATCCGAAAGAGGAACAGTAAAAAAATGTTAGCTTAATCTTTATTTTTGGCATGAATATAATAGCCTGAAAGGCTAAAACAATAACAACTTGGGGCATCGCCCCAAGAAATAAGACATGAAATATATTATCAGACTGAAAGTCTGAGACAAAAACCTGTATTTATGGGACAATCATTATCAAAAATATATGTGCATTTAATTTTCGGTACAAAAAAACGATTCCCAATAATCAAAAAAAACTTTGAAGATAGACTTTATGCATACTTGGGAGGCACTTTAAAAAAATATAACAGTAAAGCTATAATAATCAATGGAGTGTCTGACCATATACATATTCTTTTAGTGCTTTCAAAAAATATTGCACTATCAAAACTTGTGGAAGAAATCAAGAAGCAATCATCAAAATGGATAAAGGAAATTGATAAAAGTAGTCCTGATTTTGCATGGCAAATTGGTTACGCTGCATTTTCAGTTAGCAGCTCAAAAATTAATACTGTAAAAAAATATATTGAAGGACAAAAAGAACATCATAAAATTAAAACTTTTAAAGAAGAAGTTGAAAAGTTTCTTAAACAGTATGATATGATAGAATATGATGAGAATTATTTTTGGAAATAATTTCTCTCACCCTTTCAGGGTGATTGTAGATTAATCATATCTATACTTGGGGCGTTGCCCCAAGTTATTTTGTCAAAGCCCTTTGGGCTTAATTGCTTTTTAAACAAGGAATAAGTAAACAAAGGTACAAGCGAATACGCTTACACCTTTTGAAAATTGCAAATCCGAAAGAGGAACAGTAAAAAACTGTTAACTTAATCTTTATTTTTGGCATGAATATAATAGCCTGAAAGGCTAAAAGAATAACAACTTGGGGCATCGCCCCAAGAAATAAGATATGAAATATATTATCAGACTGAAAGTCTGAGACAAAAAACGACAGTAATACTTTTCAACCTTTTTTTAACTTATTTAAACATCATTTTTCCCATATTTTCGTAACTTTTGTTAAGCTTAAAATTAAATGGTGTGTTTTTATACATTGTTGTATCGACTATACCGTGAAGATAATACTTCCCAATTAAATTTTGATATGCTTTTTGTTGTAAGACAAAAATATCATCGTGGGTAAAATTCTTTAAAACAATCATTTTTCCATTAATAAAATATGGTAATAAATATTCTTTAACATTTTCTGCGGGAGTTACAGCATCTATATCTCCGGAAATAAACAATGTATTTACTTTTGTGAAATTTTCTTGTTCAAATTTTTCAACTTTATTTATTTTAGAATTATCGCTATTTAGTAATTTCCAAAAATTATTTTCGGCGGAAGATAAGTAACGGCCAAGAGTACTATCATTATTCACTTTTGATTTCAAGTAATGTCCGTTATTCAGGCTATTAATTTTCAAAAAACAATCGCCTAATTTTATTTTATATAAAAAATGTTCATCAAAATTTTTAGACAGATATTCAAACCCTGAATAATCTCCCATCTCAGCATTTACAAAAGTATTAAACAGCATCGCAATACCTTGTGATGAGTATAAACTATTAAAAATCATCAATTGTAATTTATCCGAAGGTATTTTTAAATTATTATATTCATTAGGAATATTATTTACTACATAATTAATCGTTTTTGAAATATTTTGTGACTTAGCACAACAGGTACTATCGTCTGTCCATAAATTACAAAGCTTGTCAATTTTATTATTAATTATGTTTTTGCTTTGTTGCAGATAACTAATTGGGTGAGCACAATTCATTATTGAATAATTAACATTATCGGCATACTTTAGAGAATATACATTAGCTATCATTGTTCCAAAACTGAAGCTGAAAAGATTAATTTTATTATAAAAAAGTGCTTTTCTAGCTATATCAATGTCATTAGCAACTTCATAAATATTATAACCATTGTAATCAATTTTTTTTGATTCTAAACTATCAAGGTACGATGTAAGTAATTTGTTAATTTGCTGAAAATTATTTTCTGAGAATAAAGTATCTTTCTCTTTAAAATACTCAAAAAAATTTGGAAAATCTAGTGATACAGAACCATCAACACCCCGGTAACCAACCATTACAATATCATGTTCATTAAGTAATGAATCGGGGAACCACCATTTCCACAAATTGCTCTGTCCGGGTCCTCCATTTAAAAGGAATATCGGTTCTTTAGGATTTTTGTTGAGTGATTTAACAATAACAACCGGTAAATTAATTAATCTAGAATTTTTATTTTTTCTGTTCTCAGGAACTACTAATGTACCAAAATCAGCATTGTAGTTCATGAAAGTACCCGGTTTGAGAATTAAATCTCCGGCTTGTGCATCAGGTATTAATTTTCCGGTTAGATAGTGATAGACTTGAGTTTTTGCTTGTTGGTTAAAAAAAAATATTAAGATTAAAAAAATAGCTATTCTTAATATTGTTTTACAATTATATATTTTTTTAAAGAATATTTTCAAGCTATAAAATTAGAAGTGAAAAAATAAATTAATAACTAATCATATTAAAAGGAAGATCAACAATACTTGCAAAAGCCTCACCTGCATCTTGCATGTCTTCATCATCATCTTGATAATACCAATCAATTAATATATTAAATCCTTTGTTTTTCATTTCTTCAAATTGGGTTAAAATATCGACAATTCTTTTAGAAGAAGCCGAATTAAAATAATCCATTTTAAAAACCACTTTAGTTATATCATTTGGATTAGAGGCGTAATCATCTATCCATTCCATAATAGGTGCATAAAACTCTCTTACGTCCTCGGGCAAAGACTTTCCTGAAAATTTAAATATATTATTAACTTTATCAAGAACAACTTCAGGGGTATCATCAGATCCTTCAATAACTTTTTTTTCCATAATTTCTGTATTCACAAATAAAAATAATTTCTACTTATTGAGCAAAACACTAATACAATAATACAAAAAAATTCGATTATTATTAAATAATTAATAAAAGAATTAACAATTATAGTTTTTCTAATTCTATATTAGATAATTGTTTTAACCTATCTAGTAAAGGAGGATGTGAATAATAAACAAAAACATAAAACGGATGTGGTGTTAGGTTACTCAAACTGTTTATTGATAATTTTTTAAGAGCAGAAGAAAGTTCTATTGACGAATAATTTTCCCCGGCAAACTTATCAGCCTCAAATTCATTTTTTCGTGAAATGACATTCAATGCTAGGCCTAAAATAGTTGAAATTGGACTATAAAGAATGGCAAAAGAAATTAATGCAATATGGAAGCTAGCATTTTCCACACCAAGTGCCTGCGATAAAGCTGGATTTCCTATAAATAATGAAAGAATAAAAAAAGTTAATCCTGTTTGAAAAACGGATATTATAATATTAATTAAAGTATGTTTCTTCTTATAATGACCTATTTCATGTGCCAAAACAGCCACAATTTCGGTAACTTTTAAATCTTTAATTAATGTGTCGAACAAAACAATTCGTTTTTTGGCACCCAATCCACTAAAATATGCATTGGCTTTTGTGCTTCTTTTGGAACCATCAATAGAAAAAATGTTCATCAATTTAAATCCCACTTTCTCACTAAACAAACTTATCTCAGTTCTCAAACTGCCTTCTTCTAAGGGTGTTTGCTTATTAAATAAAGGTACTATTATTGATGAGTAAAACATAGTAAAAAAGACTGAAAAAACACTCACTAAAATCCATGCATAAATCCAAAACATATTGGTTGTTTTGAGATAAAACCAAATTATTAATGAAATTAAGCCTCCTCCAATAATTATTGCCAAAAGCCACGATTTAAGTTTATCTAGGATGAATGTTTTTATAGATGTTTTGTTAAAACCAAATTTTTTCTCAATAACAAAAGTATCATATAAAGAGAATGGTGTGTTTATAATATCAAAGATAAAAAACAGCAAGCCAAAAAATATTAGTGCAAGAAAAATTGGATTTGATGTAAAATTATGAGCAAACTTATCAACAAAAGCAAAACCATTATAAAACAGCATTAATAGAATTATTATAAAACTAAAAGTACTTGTAACTAAAGAAAATTTAAAATTTACTTTTTTATATTCTTGTTGTTTTTTATATTTTTCGGCATCGTAAATACCTTCAAATTCTTTAGGTACGTTTGAATATCTTCGTCTAAAATTTAGATATTCTAATATTCTTTCAAAAAAATAATCTACAATTAGAATTGTAATAATAATGTAAAATATTGTTTGTGCCATTTTAAAATATTTTTTTATAATTAAATCAATGTTCTATTAAAATTTTTATCTTTTTACCTGTTCTCCTGCAAATTGCTTGTTTAGTTTAACTTGTTCTTTTAATCTTTTTTCAAGTTTTTTAATGTAATCAAGAGCCCATTTATTGTTATACTTTTGAAACGATTTTTTTGCCCAAATTAATGCCTCTTCAATATCGCCATCCATTTCATAAGCCAATGCGATATTATAGGTAGCATCACCTGCTATTCTCTTGTTTCTGTTATCTAAATCAAATTTCCATAAGTCAGAAGCTTTTGTCCAATCATTTTTCTCTACATAATTAATTGCCTTTATCATATTGCTACTTCCTGTGAAATACATACGCGAACAATCTGACCAAGCTGGTGAAATTCTTCTAAAAAAATTATTTGCAGCATAATTAGCAATCTCATCGGAAATAACCGTATCGCTTGCCATTTCTTTAATTGAACCTTTAAATGAATAAGCATAAGCATCAAAAGGAACATCAGCAAAATTAATATCTCGATCAATAATTTTTCGTTCTTTAGGGTAGTAAATTCGCCAAATGGTTGTTACTTTAAAATTTAAAAAAGTATAATAAACATAACCGTAATCCGAATAATAGGAAACAAAACTAGCAGAATCGTCATGAATAAAAGCCTCTAGAGATATTAACGCATCAGTTTTATTTTTTTCACATATTGATGCTACTTCATCCCAAGTTAGATTATTAGTTTTTGAATTAGAATTTACAAGCACAGCATTATTATATAAAGGAGAATCGTTTAACATATCTGTTAAATTTTTAACAATTTGGTTTGTTGTTAAACTCTGTATTTTTGCTGTATCGATATTTAGTAATTTGTAATCAATATTTTTCTTCTTTTTATGAATTATTTTACAGTATTTATTTTGAAAAGAATGATTGTTAACAACTGAAAAACTTTTTACTTGCTCAGGAAGATTAACTTCTGCCGATTCCAACACTTGAAACTGGACAAAAGAAACTGTTCTACAAGATGTTGATATTAAAAATATTAGTAAAGAATAAATATATATTTTTTTCATATTATTATTTTTTTCTTATAACTCTCAGACATTATTAATTCATTTAGTATTTTTATGAAAATAATAAATAATCACTAAACTTCAAGAATGATGCCAATCCTATTTAAAATCAATACTCTATATTAAATAAATCAATAAAATTTTGGCAGTAAAAATTCTAATAATTTCCAAAAAATTTTCTTAGAAACCACTCCCCGGACAATAAAGTCAGTATTAAAAAAAAAATCCATTTTAAATTTATTACATCAAATAAGTTTTTAGTATAGTAAACAACTGAATGTATACTTGATTTATTTTTCAAACTAGAAAATAATTGTTCAAATTGATTTGGATAAAACATTTCTCCTTTTGTTTTATTCGACAATTTATAAAGCAAATTAAAATCTGCAACAGTGTTTTCATTCTCAATTTTTAATGGTAAAACTGCAAAGCTACCTTTTCTACTATACCTTTTACTCCCTAATGTGCAATGGGCATCGTAATTATAATCACCAACTTGAAAAGCACCTGCATCAATAATATATGATTTATCGGTTCTATTAAAAACAAACTGAAATTTTTTTCCTTCTTTATCAAAAACATCTAAAAATACATCTGGCGAATTAATCAATTGAAAAGACTTATTATATAATTGCGATTCGAAAATAACAGTTTGATTTTCTGAAAAAATCTTATCAGTTTTAATTATAAATTGACTCTTATTTACTTTTAATGATAAATATTGAACCGTTTTATTTACTATTTCTGTAAAAATATTTATGTTATAATGTTTATTAAAATCGTATAGTCTCCAACGCCATAATCCTTCACCCATAATAAAGCCAATTTTATGATTAAAATTATTATTAAAATATATTAAAGGTTTATTTGTTGAAATATCTTTAATTGATTGAGAGAATAAAACACTACTAGCATCATCTGCACTATATGTTCCAAAGGGTGATATTAAAGGTGGTAATTCAGAAATAAAAGTTTGTGCTTCTTTACTTAAATCAAAAAGAATAAATTTCTTGTTAAAAGAAGCTTGTGTTTCCTCAAATGATTTCCTGTTTTGTTTAATATTAATTCCTGCTTGCAAATTATTAATTGCGACCAAGTTGCTTTGAGTACCTATAATAAACAAAACTGGTATTTTATTAATAAAAATTTTGCTTAACAAATTTGAAGCAGAATAATTATTGTTCGGTATTTGGTCAAGAATCACAAGATTATAATCATTAATCTGTTTATTAAATTTATCAACAGTATAATATTCAAGCTTAAAATTCTCATTTCTTTCTAACACTTCTCTGAGTGCACCGATGTCAGGATGCGGAGAATAAGACAGAATAAGTATGTTTTGTTTGTTTTTTATAACGTCAACTGCAATAATTTTAGAATTGTTTATTTTACTAATTTCTTTACTCTCAGAAAGCAGTTCGATTTTATACTTTTGTAATCCACTATTTTTTGCTTTTAACAAAATGTTGAGAGTAGATGAAAAATTATTATTGTTAATTAATATTTTTTGAGAATATACTTGTTTGTTATTATTGTAAATATTTAAATATGTTACCGATTTTTTTTGTTGATTAGCATTAATTGTGAGTTGAATTGGAAATTTATCACCTAAAAAAACTATCCTATTATAATCGACTTGTGATAATATTATGTCTTTTTGAGTATTTGTATCTCCTAAAGCAATAGTATAAATTGGAAATTTAATGTTGTTAGCTACAAAATTTGGATTATCTCCTTTATTGTAAACACCATCACTCGCAACTATTAAAGCACCAACATTTCTGTTACTATAATTGTTGTTAATTTCTTTTATAAGATTAGAAAAGTCAGTTTCTTTTTGAAGAAAGTCAAAACTTAATCCATTTTCAATTCCTTCGCCAAAAGAATATGTTTTTACATCATAATTTTTTGAAATATTTTGTAAAAATTTATTAACATTAATTTTGTATTGATTCTGATAAAATAAAGAATCTTTATTTAAAATTATCGATTCAGAATTATCTTGAGCAAAAATGATGATAGGTTTTTCAATATTCTTCTTTATCGACTTTATGAAAGGCGACAATAAAAAGAAAGATATTATAAAGACTGAGAGAAATCTAAATAATGATAATAATTTTAATTTTTTTAAAGGTGTGTCAATGAATGACTTATCTTTTTTGTAAAGTAAAAAGGAATATACAAATGCTATTATAAGACAGATAATAACAAACCAAGCAGAATATTCTGTAACTATATTAAATCTCACATTAATTAAAATTTATTTTTTGAATTAATTCACAATATATTATTTTTTATTGATAATGGAAAGTGTAAAATTAAATCAAAATTATTGTTTCAAGCAGATTTATTTATTTGAATAATAAATAGAATCTTTATATAAAAAATCATTGCGAGTAGAAAACTCAATCCTACTCGCAATGACAAATATTTTTTTAGGTTAGAGAACAATCAAGTTTGCATAGCACCACAAACGTTAATAACCTGTCCACTTACATAAGAAGATAAATCTGAGGCTAGAAATGTAGCAACCTTAGCAACTTCTTCAGGAGTACCTCCACGTTTAAAAGGAATTGTTTCATACCAACTTTCAATTACTTCTTTAGGTAGTTTAGCTGTCATTTCAGTTTCGATGAAACCCGGTGCAATTGCATTACATCTAATATTGCGAGAACCTAACTCTTTAGCAACAGATTTTGTAAAACCAATAATACCTGCTTTTGAAGCTGAATAATTTGCTTGTCCAGCATTACCGGCAACACCAACAACAGAACTAATATTAACAATAGATCCTGACCTTTGTTTTAACATTGTTCTTTGAATAGCTTTTGTAAGATTAAAAACCGACTTTAAATTAACGTTAATAACAGCATCCCATTGGTCTTCTGTCATTCGCATTAATAAGTTATCTTTTGTAATACCTGCATTATTTACAAGAATATCAACTCTACCAAAATCATTTACTATTTCATTTATAATCTTTTGTGAATTATCAAAACTACTAGCATCTGAAGCATAAGCTTTAGCTTTAACTCCTATATTATTTAATTCTTTTTCAAGACTCTTAGCATTATCGTCATAAAATAAATCTGTAAAAGCAACATTTGCACCTTCTTTAGCAAAGTATAATGCTATTTCTTTACCAATACCACGTGAAGCACCAGTAACAATTGCTGTTTTTCCTTCTAAAATTTTCATATTATTTGATTTTTATTAAAAAATTCAATTAAAAAAAACAATATTATCTACATTTTATAAATAAATGTGTTAATATTCATTCCTGCACCAACAGATGCAAAAGCTAATGTATCGTTTTTACAAATTTTTTGATTTTCCACCTTATTATTTAATACAAGATCTAATAAAGTAGGAAGTGTTGCAACAGATGTATTACCCAACCATGAAATTGTCATTGGCATTATATCTTTAGGCACTTCTCTAATTCCATAAAGTTTAAAAAGTCGATTTATTATTGCATCATCCATTTTGCCATTAGCTTGATGAATTAACACTTTGTTAACCTCAGAAATATCAGTATTGCACTTATCAAGACAGTCTTTTATTGCTTGAGGTACATTTTCAAGAGCATATTGATAAAGCTTTCTACCATTCATCTTTAGGAAAGTGTTATACTTAACTTTTATATCGGGATTATATGATTTTCCCATGTATAACATATTAGAATACAAAAGTGTATCAGAACGTGTTTTGTGTGCTAATATTCCAATGGGAGTATCGCTTTCTTTTGCTTCAACAACAGTTGCTCCTGCACCATCAGCGTATAGCATGCTATCTCTGTCGTGAGGATCAGAAATTCTTGACAATGTATCTGCTCCAATAACAAGAATTTTTTTTGCATCACCTGATTTTATATAATAATCAGCTTGAATAATGCCTTGTAACCAACCCGGACATCCAAATGGAATATCATAAGCAATACAGTTTGGACTTTCAATTTCCAACTTATGTTTTACTCTTGCAGCTAAACTGGGAACAATATCTACACCTCTATCGTCAGGCTTAACATCACCAAAATTATGAGCAACAATTATATAATCTAAATCTTCTTTGTCAATATTTGCGGATTTAATAGCCTCAATAGCCGCAAAATAAGCCATGTCAGAGTTGACTAAATCATCAGTAACATATCGCCTTTCTTTAATAGTTGTTATTTCTAAAAACTTATCAATAATCTCTTGATTATTTTTATCTAGTTTTTTCCCTGATGCATCATAAAATTCTTGATTAAGGAAATCCTCATTTTTGATGCGTCTTGTTGGTACATAACTACCTGTACCTGTAATTACACTGTAGATACTACTCATCTAATATTGTATTAATAATAATTTTTGTTTTACATTATTTTGCTATAAAAAGCATTTTTAATAATTTAACATACAAAGATAATAGTTTTTAATTATTTAAAGCTAACAACAAAAAATAAATTATGATGTCTTCATATATAAAAATTTCACAATATTGTTAAATATAATTTTTGAAGCACGTTAACAATTTATACATTTGTAAAACGTTAAAAATATTAATATAATATATTTACTCAAAAAAAAATAAAGCGACTAATGAAGAACTTAATAAAACTAGTATTAATATTATCTGTAATATTTGTATCGACTTATCAATCATTGGCAGATGGATACAAAATTAAAGTAAAGATAAATGGATTGAAAGACACAACAATTTATTTAGGATATCATTTTGGGGATAAAAATTTTGTTTTAGATACAACAAATGTTAACAATAAAGGAGAAGGTGTTTTTACAGGAAAAAAAAATCTGGAAAGAGGTATTTATTTAATTATTTTACCTGAGAAGTCTTTTTTTGAATTAATTATTGATAAAGATCAAGATTTTTCTGTCGAAACAGACACATCATCAAAGGCTGAAAATTTCGTAAAAAAATTAAAAATAAAAGGATCTAAAGAAAATCTAGAATTTAACGATTATCAAAAATTTATGATAGTTCAATCTGAAAAGATTGGGTTTCTTAGAAAAAAAATGCAATTAAATAAGGAGAATAAAGATTCTCTTGAGATTTACAAACAAAAAATAAAAGATACAGATAAAGATGTTAAAAATAAATGGGGAGAAATTATAAAAAATAATCCGGAAGCTTTATTGAGTAAAATAATAAATTCGTTAAATGAGGTGATTGTCCCTGATGCTCCTCTTGATGAAAATGGAAATAAAATCGATTCATTATTTGCATACCATTATTATAAAAATCATTTTTTCGACAATGTAGATTTTACTGATGATGGATTATTAAGGTCTCCTATATTTTTTTATAAATTGAACCAATTTTTCAAAAAAGTAATTATCCAGATACCTGATTCTGTAAATATTGAAGCTGAAAAAATTATTGAAAAATCAAAAGCAGACAAAGACGTTTTTCAATATGTGTTGCAATTTATTTTTAATTATGCCAACTCATCAAATATTATGGGAATGGATAAAACATTTGTCTTTTTGGCTGAAGAATATTATTTATCTGGTCAAGCAACATGGGTAGATTCCTCCTTTGTTGAAAAAATTAGAGACAGGGTAAATGAATTAACTCCGAATTTGATTGGGAACTTAGCTCCTGAGCTAAAAATGACAACTTATGATGAAAAATTTGTATCGTTACATCAAGTAAAGGCTGAATATACAGTCTTAATATTTTGGGATCCTGATTGTGGTCATTGTAAAAAAGATTTACCTAAACTGCACGAGTTATACCAAAAATATTGGGAAAAAGGAGTAGAGGTGTTTTCTGTTTATACTCAGGTTGATTTTAAAGAATGGAAAAAATTCCTTGTAGATAAAGGTCTCACAGACTGGTTAAATGTTTACGACCCATATAATTTTAGTGACTTTAGAAATAAATACAATGTAGTAAGCACTCCTCTGGTTTATGTTCTTGATAAAGACAAAAAAATTATTGCCAAACGCATTGACATTGACACAGTTGAAAAAATACTTTCTGATAAAATTGATATTAAACAATAAAAATTAATACCTGATTATTATGAAAAAATTATTTTTACTAATAGTAGTGATTTTAACAATAATAACATCTTGCACAACAGTTGAATTTGAAACTCCACAACCAAAAAATTCTGTTGAATTATCTGAGTTCCCAAAAAATGCATTGGGAATATACCTAGATGATAATAATGATACTCTTACTATTTTAAAGAAATCATTTAAATATGGTAATAAAAAGTCAACCGTTTTTCACATGGCAGAAACCCTTACTCCTAATAAAATAATCTTAAAAAAGTATAATAATTATTTTGTTTTGAATTTAAGAGATACTAGTAGTATATGGAATGTTATTATGTTTAGAAAATATAATAAGAATATACTTGTTTACTATATTAATCTTGGAGAGAAAAATAAGGACGAAATAATCAACAATTTAAAAAATATCACAGCTACAAAAGAAATGAAAAACGAAAAAGGTGAAATAGAAAAATATATAATAAATCCAACAGAAAAAGAATTTAAGCTATTGATAGATAATGAAATATTTTCTAAAGTAACTGAATTTAAGAAACTTAATTGACGTTCTATCTGCTAAAAAATTATTTTTTTTCAAATCATTAGCTAACAATATTTTGTGATAACTCATAAATTGAATCAAACTCAAATTCATGTTCGTTGTTGCATAATATCCACTTGGTGTGGTGATTATTTGTTTCAATAATAATTTTCTTGTTACAACGGTTGTCATAATCAACAATAAACCCAAGTCGTTCAAGGGCTTTTTGTGTCCAAAAAAAATTATCCCCCTCTCCTATTAGTCCAATATAATTATTTGTGTTCTTTATAGTTTTAAACTCACCTGTTTTAACATTAAAATTAAGATTCGTATCTTTAAAAATTTCAGAAAAGGTATTATTTAATATCAAATCTTCGGGAGCTCCTTCGGTAATATCATTATCAAACATCAACCACATTTTATCACATTCACTCATTGCTATATCAATATCGTGCGATGAAAAAATAATGGTTTTATTTTTCGTTTTGGTTAAATGATTAAGCAAATGAACTATCTCATATTTATTAGGCATATCAAGAAAAGCAGTAGGCTCATCAAGAATAATAATATCAGTATCTTGAGCCAATGTGCGTGCAATCATAACTCGTTGTCGTTCACCGTCACTTATCTCATTTATATACTTTTGCGAAAAAGCCTCCATCTTAACTAGTTTAATAGCCTCTTTCACATACGCCACATCTTTATTTGTTAATTTACCCAGCCAATTAGTATATGGGAACCTACCCAGAGCGACAAAATCGAAAACTTTCATATACCCAACGTTTATCGATTCCGTTGAGACAAAGCTTATTTTTTTTGCGAGATTATTATTTGAATATTTTTTTAAATCTTTATTAAAAATTTCAATATTTCCTTTTAGTGCTTTTTGCAGATTACAAATTGTTCGAAGCAGAGTGCTTTTACCAACGCCATTTTTCCCAATTAAAACTGTTAACTCTCCTTTAAACGAAGATAAACTAATATCAGCATGAATAGTTTTATTTTTCTTTTTTGAAAAACTATAACCAACATCAAGATGATTAACATTAATAATACTATCTCGTTTAATTGTCATGTATTTTTTTATTTGAACATACAAAAATATAAAATAATTTAAATTGTATTGTCTTTAATTAATGTGATTTTTATTAAGTTTGGAAAAACATAAAATTTTTAATAATTATGAAATATACAAAATTTTTCTTTCGCACTTCTTTCTTGTCATTAATAATAATCATGACGAGTTGTGCAACAATAATGACTGGTTCAAAGCAAGATATAATAATAAAGAGTTCACCTTCGGGAGCAGTTGTTAAAATTGATAACAACAATATAGGTATTACTCCAATAACTACGAGATTATCAAGAAAATTTAAAACACAATTGGTGAAAATTGAATTAGATGGTTTCAAACCTTATGAAGTAAATATAACTAGAGAATTTAATGCTTGGTTTATAGGAAATATCTTTATTGGTGGAATTATTGGAATAATTATTGATGCTGCAGATGGAGCAATGTACAAGCTAACTCCTACTCAAATTAATGCTGTGTTATCTAAGGATAATAATTATGAAGAAGGTATTGGGTGCTTACAAAAAAATAATGATATTTTTATTGCAGTAACTTTAACTCCCGATAAAAGCTGGGAAAAAATTGGTTGCTTAGAAAAGTTATAAGTTCAAACATTAATTGTTAATTAGGGATATTCAGTAAAACGAAATCAATTAAAAATTAATGTATTACAATCCAAACGCGTAACTCTTACAATTATTTAATTGATTATCAACATTTTTCAAAAAGATTGTTTAAAAATACAATTTTCCTAATAAAAGTCTACTGAAGCGGACTGATAATTTTCCTATAACTGAATTTAAAGCACCATCTGTTAGCTAACAGATGGTGCTAATTTGATCTTTTCAATTATTTTACATTTTTACACTATCTCAAAAGTTGATGTTATTTGAATTTTAATTTTTATATAGACCTTTATTGATGTTCAGATTCTACAAATAAGCTTTTCATTTCATGAATGAATCTACTACGAAAAGTACATTTTAGTCATTGCTTCTAGGTCAACTGGCGGAGAATAAATTCTTATATATTGATTATTCACAAATTGCTTCGGGCTTTGCCCTCGCAATGACGGCTATAAAGTCTTTTCGTAGAGGATTCCTGAATGTCATTCACTCTCAATCGCATGAATTAACAATTACTAATTAAATTTCCAATTTCGCCAAGATTCTTTAACCTCAGGGCTTACATTTGTTTGAGGTGTTTGTTCTTTATTGTTTATTAGAACAGATTCTAATTTAATTTTTTTGTTCAAAAAATCGGATAATTCTTTATAAGAAAGATTTCCTTTTGATTCTTGTAATTTTTTTAACAAATAATAGGTAAACAAACCGTGTTGTTTATCTTTAAGAGAAGCAGAAGATTCGTTCCCTGAACTAGAAGTGAAAACAACTAAATTGCCATAGAGAGCATTTTTTTTAGGTCTAATTTTAACTCCTCTCATTGCAATTAATCCTTGATTACGAGAACCACCTGTAAAA
>JADFUR010000101.1 GCA_015222055.1 Bacteroidota bacterium
GCTTAAAATATTAATAACTTGAATTAAATTTATTTGGTATTGTCATAGAATACCGCACGATTGCATCGTGTGGTATAAAAGCAAGTAACAAGACACCATGATTTGTAGAAAATTTATTACATTTGATAAATGAGCAGTGATTACAAATTTTATAATTCTAAGGAACTTATTTTATAAGTTTTGCAGTAGTAGAATGGATAGATGTATTTATAAGAAAAGAGTATAAAGACATAATAATTAACAATTGACATTATTGTCAAAAATAAAAAATAAATTAAGAACCACACGATGCAATCGTGCGGTAGCAGTGCTTTTGTGCAAATAAAACGAATTTTAAAAGTTAATTAGTTTTTAAATTATGAATAAAAAAATAAGCAACATATGTGTAATGTTATTCTTACTATTATCATGCAATAATTACCAAAATACTGATAGTAATTTGGTAATAAGAAGTTCTTTAAAAAAACAGGCGTTGAAAAATGAAAATGGTATTGATACGTTAATTAAAAATACAACAATACGTGGGGATTATTTTTATTTAACTTGCGATACACTATACGTAACCAATAAGAAAGGTGTAACTATATTGCAGTACTATTTGCCAAATCATATTCAGAATAAAAAAGGAATTAAAATTGATATAAACATTCTTAGTATAGAGGAATCAATTCATGATAACTATATATATGTAAGTATGTATGCAGGTGATGTCTTACCTTATAAGGCTATACTAGTAGCCTTAAATCAAAAAAAAATAATTGTTGAAAATAAACGCTATCAATTCTATTTAGGATACTCTGCAAATGGCTTGTATCATTTGTTTGAAGGAGGCTCTTCTGGTAGTGTGCGAGATATAGCTGTTTATAACTCAAGCAACGAGTTGCTAAAAGAAACGTTCTATTATACGACCATTTCAGACACAAATCAACTTAAATGGTTGGGTAATGAATTCTATTATTATTCCGATATAGATGAAAGATTTTCTAATAAGAGAAGTGCATGGTCACCCAAAACATGTTTAATTAATGTTCAAAAATACTTGTGGAAGGAAAATAAGACCTTTCCATTAAATGAATTTACACAAGCATTCATGGAATAACTGCCACCAACACGTAATATAAAAAATTGGACAGAAAATGTTGACTATGAGCTAATTAATAATAAATAAATTCAAAGATTGGAGTTTAAAAAAGCCCAAAATTTCATATTTTTATCGTCAGAATGTCTAAAAACTACTTTAGGTTAGTAGTTTTGTTAATATTTAAAAATTACAAAACGCTAAGATACAGGAATTTATAAATTAGGCGGTTGTATTAAACGTGTAAAAAGAATTGGTTTTTAGACAGACTGCTGTTAGCGTTAATTTAAAGAAAGACCAAGCAAGAGTAGTATTAGTATATAAAAAACGACTAAAGAATTAAACAAATGAATATCTGCAAAAAATGCAAAAATGAAATACAAAGCGATTATTGCCCCTATTGCGGACATCCACAAAAAATTGAAAGGATTAATGGTCGTTATATTATTTCTGAAATAGGAAGTGTATTAAATTTTCAAAAAGGGATTTTCCACACGATAAAGGAATTACTTATAAGGCCAGGACAAAATATTAGACAATTTATTTCTGAGGACAGAAGTCGACTTGTAAAGCCAATCATGTTTATATTAATTTGCTCATTGACCTATACAATATTTGAGCAGATTTTTGAATTTAAGGATGAGTATATTGATTTCCACGTTGAGTTTAATGATTCAGATTCAGTAATGAATTTTATATTTCAATGGATAAATCAAAATTATGGTTATTCAAATATTTTAATGTCAGTTTTTGTGGCTATATGGATTAAAATATTCTACCGAAAATATGACTATAACTTTTATGAGATTCTTATTCTGTTGCTTTTCGTTAGCGGAATGGAAATGCTAATGTTCTCATTCTTAGGTGTACTGGAGAGTTTAACAAAAATACCAGTTTTAAGTTTTGGAACTTACATTGTTTTAATTTATGCTTTCTGGGCAACCGCTCAATTTTTTGGCAAAAGAAAAATGCTGAATTATCTTAAAGCTCCTATTTCCTATTTTTTAGGATCGATTACTTTTTTCCTTGTAGCTATAGGGATTGGTCTTCTAATAGACTTGATTAAATAAAAAATTACCGCTAATACCTAAGAATATAAAAGACCTGTAGAGCAAGTTCTGCTACAGCTTTTATATTCGACCTTCAGCAAAAGCAAACTTAGCGGATTGTTTATTAATCTGTTCTTTTCATTTTGTAATCCGAAAGAAATATGGCTTTATAATTTATTACTTTATAATATTCAATTTCTGTTTTTTAACACTTTCGAAAAATCGCATAACTGTTTTTTTTTTTATAATTTTATTTTTTAATTAATTTATTGATAGCAATACCAACCAATACTGATAAAACAGAATAAAAGCAATAAATTAATATGAGTATTAACCAGTAAAAAAGGAGTACAAATGAAGTGTAAAAAGTTATGTGCCGTATTTGTGTTAGCCCTTGGTTTTTTAGGATTACAAGCACAAGAAGTAATATCTGCCTCAGGTGGTAATGCTTCGGGCAATGGAGGTAAGGTTAGCTATACAGTTGGCCAGGTGGTTTACACCACCAACACAGGAACTTCTGGTTCTGTGTCACAAGGAGTGCAACAGGCTTACGAGATTTCGGTGGTTTCAGGTATTGAACAAGCCCAAGATATCAATTTAATATGCTCGACTTATCCAAATCCGACTACCAATTTTCTTACTTTGAATGTGGATGCTGAGCGTAGCCGAAGCATCCAATCAATGTCGTATCAGTTGTTTGACATAAACGGAAAATTTTTAGAAAGCAAAATACTGACAAGCAACAAAACTACTATTACAATGGAGAATCGGGTTGCTTCCATTTATTTTTTGAAAGTTTTGGATAATAACAAAGAATTAAAAACATTTAAAGTCATTAAGAACTAAATACTATGAGAAAATTATACACAATTTTAATAGCACTCTTATTAACAACAACACTTTTGGCACAAAGTCCCGAAAAAATGAGTTATCAAGCAGTAATCCGCAACAGTAGCGATGCCTTAGTTACCAACACGCAAGTAGCTATGCAAATAAGCATTTTGCAAGCTTCTGCAATAGGTACAGCTGTTTATGTAGAAACTCAAACCCCAACAACAAATGTCAACGGACTGATAACAATTGAAATTGGAACAGGAACAACAACAGATGATTTTTCTACAATTGACTGGGCAAACGGATCTTATTTTATTAAAACAGAAACCGACCCTGCCGGCGGAACAAATTACACAATAACCGGAACCAGCCAGTTATTGAGTGTACCTTATGCTTTGCATGCAAAAACAGCAGAAAGTGTTACAGGTATAATTAGCGAAACTGACCCTGTTTATACAGCAAGTCAAGCGGTAAATATTATAGCAAGCGACATTACCAATTTAGGTAATTTATCAGGCACTAATACAGGTGATCAGGATATTTTAGGTATAGCAACCAATGCAAGCTCAATCTCAACAATTCATACTCAACAAACAGCACAAGATGTAGCTATAGCATTAAATACAGCCAAAACAGGTATAACAATTGAACAGTCGGATGCTATAATTGCCAATACGGGCAAAGACACCACAGGCATTTACCATGCTAATAGAGTAGCTCTTAATTTGGTTTCAGGCATCAACACAGGTGACGAAGATTTAGCGCCTTATGCAACTAAAGATATGGAGAACACTAAAATAATCAATCTTGCTAACCCAACAGCCGACCATGATGCTGCAACAAAAGCTTATGTTGATGCCTTACATCTGCAAATAAGAATATTGGAAGATAATCTTATTGATGCGGGAATGTATGTGTTAAAAGATATAGAAGGCAATGCATATGATGTTGTAAAAATTGCCGATCAAGTGTGGATGGCCGAAAATCTGAAAACCACTAAATATAATGATGGCACAGATATACCTTTGGTAGAGGATGGTGCAGAATGGAGTAATTTAACATCTCCTGCTTATTGCTGGTACAATAATGATGAAGCATCATTTAAAAATCCTTACGGAGTATTGTATAATTGGTATACGGTAGAAACAGGCAATTTATGTCCGACTGATTGGCACGTGCCTACCGATGTCGAGTGGTCTATTTTAATAGATTTTTTAGGCGGAGAAAGTGTAGCAGGAGGCAAAATTAAAGAAATTGGCACAGCACATTGGAATACACCAAATGAAGGTGCAACCAACGAAATCGGATTTACAGCTCTTCCGGGTGGCTTCCGAGAATTTTCTTTTGGGCAATTCAAAAGTATTGGCTACTTAGGTACCTTGTGGAGTGCTACTGAGAGCTCATCTGGTAATGCTTGGATGTTGAGTGTGGACTATATTCGTATCAATACAACCAGATACGGCTACGATAATAAGAGAGGTCTTTCTGTCCGTTGCGTAAGGGATTAAGATAATTTGATTATTTGGGGTATGGGGCGAAAATACAACGGAAATTTTTGAAAAAATTAGTTACACAATTATTTTTCTCAGCTAGTCGTAGTCTCAGACTACGACTTTTTTTATAAAAAAAACAGAATGTAAAAAATAATTTTTCCTACAGCTTTTTAAACGACTGTAAACTTTTTTTAAATTATTGTAATCACTATTTGTTGACATGAAATATTGAATATTTTTATTACATTATAATATTCAATTCCTGTTTTTTAACATTTATAAAAAAACGTACAATGGTTATTTTTTTATAAATTTACTTTTTTATTAATAGTTATTTAAAATTTCAAAAGCCCATATAGTAAAATAAGACACACTAGTGTTTTTTATTTAATTGTTGTGCCGAATGCAAGTAGATACAGGGGTTATTTATAAAGATAGACAATTTTTACTAATTTGATTGTTCAACATTATTAATTTAAAGAAATGAAAAAATATTTTTTGCTTTGTATAACTTGTTTTGTTATTTGTAGTTCTAATGCTCAGAACTTTCCAAACAAAACATATCAAACCAATTATGAAAACATTATGGAACGCACCGAATGGTGGCAGCAAGCACGTTTCGGGATGTTCATACATTTTGGAGCATATGCAGTGCCCGCAAGTGGCGAGTGGTATAAGTCAAATAAAAAAATGACTACAGAGGAATATCAGAAATATGTAGATGCTTTTAACCCTTATTTATATGATGCAAAAGAGTGGGCAAAATTAGCCAAGGAAGCAGGTATGAAATACGCTGTGCTCACCGCCAAGCACCATGACGGTTATTGCCTGTTCGATAGTAAATTAACCGATTATAAAATTACGACCAATATGCCCGGGCGTGACTTGGTTAGAGAGTATGTTGATGCTTTTCGTGCTGAAGGTTTAAAAGTTGGCTTGTATTACTCAGTTATCGACTGGCATCATGAGGATTATCCGAATGTTGGTAACCACCCTCAAAGAGAAGATGAGGAATATAAAAAATTAAAATTCGATTGGGATAATTATTTGAAATACATGCACGGCCAGATTGAAGAACTTGTCACAAACTATGGCAAAATAGACATCATGTGGTTCGATTATTCATTTGGAGAATATAAAGGGGAAAAATGGAAAGCTCGCGAATTAATTGAAATGGTTCGTAAAAATCAGCCTGATATTATATTGAATAACAGGCTCGCAGGAGATGGAGGTAGTAGTATTTTTGATGCAGAATACCCACTTGGCGATTTCAATACACCTGAACAACAACTACCCGAAGCACCTTTAAAAGACGAATACGGTAATCTTATTCCTTGGGAAACCTGCCTGACCCTTAACAATTCATGGGGCTATAATGCCAACGATAACGATTGGAAAAGTGCAGAGCTTGTTGTTCATTCTTTGGTGAATTGTGTGAGTAAAGGTGGCAATCTCCTTCTTAATGTTGGTCCTAACGCCAAAGGACTTATTCCTGAACCTTCGGTCAAAATTTTGAAAGAAGTTGGCAAATGGATGTGTAAAAATGGAGAAAGTATTTATGATTGCGGAATTGCAGAATTGCCCAAAGCAGATTTTGGACTTTATACGCAAAACGATAATATGTTGTATGCCCATTGGATGTATCCTAAAGTTGGAGGAATAAACATAAAGGGATATGCAGAAAAAACGGAACAAGTGATTATGTTATTTGATGGATCAGTAGCACCCACATTTACTTCATGGTGGGGTAATAGTGATAAGAACAATTTTTTCATTAATGTAAAGCCTTGTGCTCAGTGTGCATATCCATTGCCCGATGAAATAAATACGGTTTTTAGGTTGAAACTAAAGAAATAATAAAATTTTATTGAAAATCAAAGAAGAGCAATTATTTATATGGACTAAAAATGCACGATGGTACAACGAATAACAGGCTTATTTAACGCAAAACATGCAGCGATTAATTTTGATTTTAAAGTTTATTTTTTTTGCTAAATATATATAAAATGAAAGCTTTTATACATCAAAAAGACAATTGACCTGAATTTACTTGGAACAGTAATGATTTTTTGGGCTTTTTAAGTGAAGCAAGAAATTTACAGGGCAGAATTATTGGAAAAATGGCAATATTAGGTTTCAATTTATTGATATGAAATATTTAATTTTTTAGACCTATCCGAAAAGTCAAAACCCGCGTCATTGCAAGTCCTGAAGCATCGGGAGAAGCAATCCATATATTTAATATCCTGTCACTCTAAATTGTTCCTTTTTGACAATAACACACTCACATTTTTAGTAGTGCCTTCAATTTGTGTTTTTTAACATTTAATAAGAATCGCATAACTGTTATTTTTTTTATAAGTTTACTTTTTTATTAATAGTTGTTTAAAATTACAAAAGCACATATAAGGAAAATAAGACACACTGGTGTGTCTTATTTAGGTGTTAGGCTTAATTGCTGGAGACCACGGAGAATTCAATAACTATAAAAGTGAAAAACCTATTAAATAAACCATACGACCTATTAGAAAATATCAAATTCAGATACATATATGTTTTTGGTGGTATCAGTTTTGCATTATTGTTCCTTTGGGTTTTTGAACCTTTTGGACTATATAATCTTGGTTCTCATTTGAAAATTATTACAATAAGTTTACATATTGGTTGTGGATTGTTTTTATTAATTACGCAATTCTTCTTATTGCAACCTTTGATAATAAAAAAATATACTGTTGCTATAACAATTATATGGATTGCATTATCATTTTTTATTTTAGGCTTTTCTGGATTTATTATAAATGCTTATCTTTTTAATAGTGGAGTTTTCTACTTTGGTCATTTTTTTTTATTTCAAGGAATAATTTTATCAATAGGAATAATCTTAATTTCATTGACAGTTTTAATTCACTATAATTATCTTTTAAGAAAAAGATTAACAGTCTCTAATCATATAAATAAGCAGATTAAAGAAAAAGCAATAGAAAAATTTGAAAACAAAATAATTGTTTTAGAATCAGAAACCAGGAAAGACTATCTTGAACTTTTTTTAGACAATCTGTTATATATTACTTCAGCAGATAACTATGTTGATATTTACTATATGGAAAATCAAACTTTGAACCATAAACTTATAAGAAATTCCTTAACTAAAATTTGTAATAAGTATTCAGATTTACCTGAGATATTCAGGTGTCATAAAAGTTATATTGTAAATAAAAGAAAAATTGAGTCAATAAGTGGTAATACTGCAGGGTATAAAATTAAACTCAGCAATTATAAAGAATACATTCCAGTATCTCGTGAATTAAATAGCTCTATTAAGACATTAACGTCATAGATTTTTTTCCATTTATACCATTTCCTTTCCATTCAACCCATTTGTTTGTACAACAAATAATTCATTTATATTCTTGCAATAGCTTTTAACTTAAAACATTTAAAAATGAAAACAAGAATCATATTTATTGGATACTTTGTATTTGTACTTTTAATTAGTTCATTGAAAACGTATTCATGTACAACATTTTGCTTGGCAGACAACAATCAAGTTGTTTATGGTCGTAATTTTGACTTTGAAATAAGTAGCGGTTTTATAGTCAACAACAGAAAAAACTTGATGAAATATGCTCTATTATCAACAGAAGAAAATATTTTACAATGGACATCAAGGTATGGAAGTATAACGTTTAATCAGGTTGGAATGGAATTTCCATATGGTGGAATGAATGAAAAAGGTCTTGTGATAGCTCAAATGTATCTTTCCCGAACAAGATATCCTAATATGGATAACAGAAAAGCAATATCGTGTTTACAGTGGATACAATATCAGTTAGATGTTTCAGCAACAGTTAATGATGTTCTAAAGAGTGATTCTACAATTCGAATTTCGAATGAAATTCCTGTAGGAATTCATTTTCTCGTTAGCGATAAATCTGGAAAATCAGTAACTATTGAATTTATCAATGGAAAAATGGTTTATCGCTTTGATAATAATCTTCCAATTCCATTATTATCCAATAACACTTATGATGAATCGTTTGATTATTTAAAGCAATTTGATGGTTTTGGTGGCAAAGAAACAATTAAATGGACCAATATAAACGATTTTGAATGGACTGATAATAATACACTTAATACAAATAAACTTTTTGCAACTGCTGCAAAAAATATGATTAAGAAAAATGATTCAATCACGCTTATTGATAAAGCTTTTGGAGTATTAGAATCCGTTACAATAAAAAATCACACTCAATGGAGTATTGTTTTTGATATAACAAATATGAAAATTTATTTCAAAAATAATCAGCATTGTGAAATAGTCTCTCTGGATTTTAGAAATTTTATTTTTAATTCAAACGCTGATGTGAAAATGTTAGATATTCAGTCGGCAAAAGCTGATAAAATTAACGAACAATTCATGTTGTATTCGACAGACAGAAATAGAGAATATACACTAAAGGCAACAATTCCATTGATAGAATCAGGGTTTATTCCAGAGATACCATTAGAAGCCATAGAGATACAAGTACAATATCCAGAAACCTTTCAAGTAGTTACCCAATAAGCAACAAAGCCTAACATTGGGTCATAAAACATGCGGGTTATAGCGGTTTTCTAACATTTTTTGTTATCTTTAACATTCGGTAACGGGGGATACTTAAACACGGCAAAATCCCGCACAGTTTCATACCCAAAAACCGTTCAATTTCCATAATTTTTTTAAACCCACAGTTTGGGCTTATCACACAAAAAATATATCTGGTTTTAATTTATTAATGAAAGGTATTTAATGAGTTTGTTGATATTTAACATATTATATATTATTTCACTTATAATAAAAATTGCACTTCTGTTTTTTTTTTCATAAATTTACTTACGAATTAGCTTGTGATATAAGTTAAACAAATACATATATAGGATATAAGACACAGTGGTGGGTCTTATTGAGAGATTCGTAATAATACCGTACTAAAAAAAGTCTATAAAAAGAATTATTATATATAAAATGAAGGTCTAATTAGAATCTGAGATATGTATAAAGTGCGATTATTAATTGTTTTATTATTTATTCAGACTTGGATAATTTATAAAGGAAATGCTCAACCACTTTCCGCAACTTCTTCAACGGGAAGTGCCTCAACAACAAGCATTACATTTTCAACTGTAACAGGAGCTTCTGTTAATGTTGATGTTACGTCTATAAATTATCTTCTCTTGGTTTCAACATTTGAATTAGAAATGACGTCTGCTGGTAATGACAATCGGCAAGCAAGTATAAGGATAGCTGATAATGCAGATCCCGATAATATAAATAGTGGAGTATTTGTCAGGGGTTTATCTGCATCTAAAAGTACTGATTTTGGTATTGGATCAATTGTCTATATTTTCGATGTGTCGGCATTTTCAGGTAACAGAACATATAATTTAGAACACTCTTTTAGTACTTCCGCAAGAACATTATCAACAAGTGGCACTATAGTGGCAGTTTCTTTAACTGACGGGACTACTGATTTATATAACTCTGTGAAGCAGTTAGTTTCTCCTGTAACAATGACAGACACATGGGCTGGTATTACAGGAATGGAAACCGATGTAATTACAACAACTGCTGTTGGAGGGTTTTATGTAGCTGCATCTATTGAAAGTCTAACTACAAGTTTCAAAACTGCTTCAGTGGCTGAGTGGAAATTGCAATATAAAAAAGGGGTGGGAGGTACATGGACAGACCTTTCTAACACAGTAGGGAGAAGTATGTTTAATACAGTGGACAAGGGATTGATAAGTCTTGTTGGTTTTTTACCAGATGCAACAACTACTGGCGATTATTATTTTCGAATTTCTCATATGAGGACATCCGCAACCAGTACTATACAAACAACTCAGGCAAATATTGTAGCCGTAGCTCTTGCTACAAGTGAAGGTAAATACCCTGTGTTTTCGAAAAAAGCTACTGGAGTTACAACAACAAGCGGAACATTGGTAGATGCAACAACGGCTTCAATTACTCCGGATATTAACACCGATGTTTTTATTCATGCTCAGTACGGAATGAGAGGGAGTGCTGAAATCAATTCCTCTATTTATGATTTGTTTGTCGATAATTCTATTTTTAATGGCTCTGATCAGCAACGATACATTAGCAGTTCTTCAGATATTGGATCTGGTGCATCAGTAGGTTTAGCACAAGGTGTATCCTCAGGAACTACTTATGCTGTGAGTTTGAGGCATGCTTCTGACGGAACAAGCACAATAACAACAAATGATATTTCATTAACAGGATTTGGATTGAACATAAATAGTGGTCCTCTACCCATAGAGTTGTTAACTTTCGAAGTTGGAACAGAAGAATCTGGGGTTTATTTAATTTGGCAAACAGCTAGTGAAAATAATAATGATTTTTTTACTGTAGAACGCTCAGTAAATGGAATAGAGTGGGAAGAAATACAAAAAAAACAGGGTGCTGGCAAATCGAATATGATTTTAACTTACACAGCATTTGACGATAACCCTTATCAAGGATTATCATATTACCGATTAAAACAAACAGATTTTGATAGTCAATATTCTTTATCAAAAATAAAAACGGTTTTTTTTGATAAATCAACAAACGAACAAATTAAAATATTCCCAAACCCTTCTAAAAATAGAGTAACCATTAGTGCTAGCGAAGAAGAATTAGAGCATATTCTTATTTTTAATTCTCTTGGGCAAAATGTTACAGACTTTATTAAAATAATTACTAAAGAGCGCAAAGCTCTAATTATTGACCTATCCAATTTACCTAATGGTTGCTATATCTTAAAAACGAAAACAACCTCCAGCATTTTTTATAAGTAAAGGCAGGTAAGTACCATATAATATTCAATTTCTGCTTTTAACATTTATGAAAAATTGCACAACTGTTTATTTTTTTATTAAATTTACTTTTTAATTATTTTAAACAAACACATATAAAGGAAATAAGACACAGTGCTATTCCCCTTTTTTAATATAAAATAATGACATTTAAAACCCATCTTATTTCGATTTGTAGCTTTTTAATAGATTTTTCAATTATTTATTTATTTGTAAGAGCATTAAAACTAATTACATCATCTCTTGGATTTAATAACGAAGTTTTGATATATTTATGTGTTTGCTTACTTTATTCAATATTTTCGGCTACTAATAAAGGAAAATCAGTTGGTCGAGAATTTATGCAAATCCAAATAGCTAATAAAAACATAGAATACTCAAAAATCAAAATATTTACTCATGATTTTTTTTATCAATGGGGAATATTTTTCATTTTACCAATGAGTGTATTTCAATATTTTATTCCTATCAATATTTTAATATTATTAGTAATATTTTTAGTGATAAACACTTTATCGTGGTTAATTTTTAGAATAAATATTGTAGAGTTATTTTCAAATACTAAAATAAGAAAAAAAACTAATTTCCATGATAAAAATAAAATAACATTTGTTTTGTTTTTATCATGGATAATTGATTTAACAATAGTCTTTTCAATAACATTATTAGTAGAATTTTTTTTATTTCAGTGGATATTTATAAAATATATTTTTATTTTTTTAATAGTTTCCTGTTTATACTATTTAGCTTCGTATATTATTGCAAATAAAACGTTTGGGAAATTCTTTTTTGGGATATCAATTAGTTTAAAGAGTAAAAAAACAATGCCATTAGAAGCAGTTTTAAAAAGAGAATTGCTTTTTAAGTTTGGTCTTAGTTTCTTAATTCCTTTGTTGTTAATGATTGCTCTTGGTTGGAACGATGTAAATATGTTAATGATTTTTATCACTATTTTTAACATTATAATTGCAATTGTTTATTACTCATGCAAAAAAGAATTATGGTGGAATAAATTTGCAAATACAAAATACACTCGTAAAAATTTATCAAAAAAAAATGTGCTAATAAAGTATGCTGTTTTATTGTTTTTCTTGGGATTTGTATATGTGAATATACTTGTAAACAACAATTATGAAAATAATACGACACAAAATTTTTTAGGGTTCAATTTTCCTTTTAAAAAAAATGGATATCCGAATAATACAAATGTGAAAACTTATATTGATTTTTTATCAATTAATAAATTGCAAAATCCAAAAAATTATATTTTGAGTTTATTTGAAAAAAATGATATCGTTATTTTATGTGAATCCAACCATCTTGAGGATACTCAGTGGGATCTGATATATAGTGTTGTAAGGGATTCTCTTTTCATTAATAAAATTGGCAATGTTTTTACAGAGTATGGTAATACCAAAAATCAATCAAAAGTTACTACTTTTTTGAGAACTAATTACCAAAACGATACAATGCTTCAAAAAAGTGCAGCTACCTTAATGAATTATCATGGCGGTAATTTTTACAGGTTTATTACTAAACTCAACAAACTGAATACTTCTTTATCTGATAGTTTGAAAATTAATTTATTTTTTACAGATATTATGCCATGGAGTTACTTGATATATGATAAGCCTCCAATTGAACAATTATTAATAAGGGATAGCTTGATGGCTTCTGTTGTAGTTGACTGGTATAAAAAAACAAAAAAGAAGTGTTTAATCATTACTAATTATAGGCATGCTTTTGCTGTTAATAAAAAAGCTATAGAGCGAAAACGGTTTTTTTCGAATTGCTCTATTTGGCAAGAGTTTTTTTTCGAAAATGAAGCACAATATATTTATAATAATTTTCCTGATAAAACATCTAATGTTATGATTTATGGTGATGCAAATAATTTTTTAAATTTAGCAATACCTATTCAAAATGGAAAATGGAGAACAGCATTTAAAAGTTCTTCGAGACCTGTGGGTTTTAATTTTGATGAAAGTCCTTTTGGAGAAGATTCTTTCGACTTTTACCCAACGAAAGCGAGAAATATGAACCTAAAATACAAAGATGTTTTTACCGGATTTGTGTTTTATAGGGCTAAAGAAAAAAATCGTTTCAGTTCGCAATTGTATAGTAAATATGCCGCTCAAAAAGAATATAATGAAATTATTAATCATAAAAATATTGACACAATCTTATTAAAAGAAAGAATTGAAAAGTATAAAGATTTTTATTTAGATGAAAATAATATTCTATTGGATATCTATTTGAATTGGTATTATTATATTGATATTATATTGTTTATTATTTTTACATTTTTCATTTTATTGATTTTGATATTTGATCTTTTATTTTTAAATCAAAATACAGAGATGCCAAGAATTGGTTGAATGCTATAATAAATAAATTTAAAATTTGAAAGTATTATTAAAACCGAAAAAAGTTCAATTAGTAATAATTACTAATTAAATTATTAGCTATCTGTTTTTTTATGTGTTATGTATCAAATTAGCAGAACTGTGCAACGGCTATTAAACAACTTTTTTGCCTATTGTTTTTAAATCTTTTGAAAATATTAAAAATTTACTTTTCGATAAAATTTTATTATTAACTATATTTCAACCATATTTTTATTTACTTTTGCAGAGATAACTATTAGGGGTGCCTTAAAGTTTTATAGGCTGAGATAACACCCTTGAACCTGAAATGTTTAATTACATCGTAGGGAAATGGTTTTGATATTAAAATATTATTATTTTCATATAAGCCATTTCGTTTTATACGAGGTGGCTTTTTTTAATTTAAATTTAATGAGTAAAAAAAATAGTTTTGATAAGTATGCGGGTAAATATGATTCGTGGTTTTTCGATAACACTAATTTATTGACATCGGAAGTAAATTTAGTAGCACATTTTTTAAAGGATGCCGGAAAAGTATTTTCTGTTGGTTGTGGTAGTGGTTTGTTTGAATCAATATTAGAAAGAGATTTTAATATTGAGATTAAAACAGGACTTGAACCCTCGGATGGTATGGCAGAAATTGCCCGTAAGAGAGGAATGACTGTTGACGTAACTACTGCTGAAAATGCAGATTTTGGAATTGATGTACATGATACTGTTCTTTTTAATGGTACTCCTAGTTATATTACAGATTTAGAAAGTGTGGTTCAAAAGGCTTATGCATCAATAAAAAAAGGTGGAAAAATTGTTATGATTGATGTGCCTAAAGAAAGCTCTTATGCAACAATGTATAATTTAGCAAAGGCTTTAGATACTTGGGAACATCCTTTATTAGAAGGAGTGCATCCAAGAGATCCTTATCCAATAGAATTTGTAAGAGTAGCGAATTGGCGAACAACAGATGAAAAAATTAAACTCTTAGAAAAAGTGGGATTTAAAGATTTTGAATTTGCTCAAACGTTAACAAAACATCCAAAATATTCAAATGATATGATAGAACAACCTATTAAAGGTTACGATAGTGGTGATTATGTAGCAATTTGTGCCATTAAAAATTAAATAAAGTGATAGAAACAAATCAAATAACTGAAGCATTACAAAAGGTGCGCGAGAAATCACCTTTAGTTCATAATATAACTAATTATGTAGCAATGAATAATACTGCCAATGCTCTTCTTTCAATAGGTGCTTCGCCAGTAATGGCACATGCAACCAACGAAGTAGAAGACATGGTAGGTATAGCATCATCGCTGGTAATAAATATGGGAACTTTAAGCGAGAAATGGGTTGAAGCTATGATTTTGGCAGGAAAAAAAGCTACAGAAAAAGCTATCCCTGTAATCTTTGATCCTGTTGGTGTTGGTGCAACGCCATATCGAACTCAAGTAGCACAACAAATAATCGAAAAATGCAAACCTACTGTAATACGAGGAAATGCATCTGAAATAATGGCACTGTGTAATTCTAATTTAAAAACAAAAGGTGTTGACAGCACATTATCGTCCAATGCAGCTCTTAATTCTGCTAAATTATTGGCAAAATCAACAAATGCTATTGTGGTAGTTAGTGGCGAAACCGATTACATAACTGATGGGAAACGAGTAACTAGCATTAATAACGGAAATACTATAATGGCGAAAGTTACCGGAATGGGATGTACAGCTACTGCCATTACAGGAGCCTTTGCCGGAGCAGAGAAAGATTTATTTATTGCAGCAGTAAGTGCAATGGCAATAATGGGCATTGCTGGCGAAATGGCTAGTGAAGTGTCTAAAGGACCAGGATCTATGCAAATGAATTTTATCGACCAGCTTTATAAAATTTCAAATATTGATATAGAACAAAGATTAAAAATAAAATATGAATAAATTCGATTTAAGCTTATATCCTGTAACTGATCAAGGTCTTTCTAAAGGTCGGTCGCATGAGTATATTGTAGAGGAAGCTGTAAAAGGCGGTGTTACCATTGTTCAATTGAGGGAGAAAAATACTTCTTCGCGTGAGTTTTACGAATTGGCAAAATCACTTATGTCGCTTCTAAAACCTTTGAATATACCGTTGATTATAAACGATAGATTAGACATTGCCCTTGCTGTTAATGCAGATGGTTTACATATAGGGCAAAGTGATTTGCCTTATTCAATTGCTCGAAAATTATTGGGTAAAGATAAAATAATTGGTCTGTCGGTAGAAACAATTGAGCAGGCACGTGAGGCGAATAATCTGGATGTAGATTACATTGGTTTATCTCCCGTGTTTTCAACAAACACAAAACTTGATATAAATACACCTCTTGAATTGTCAGGGATTAAAGAAATTGCTAGCTTTACAAAACATAAAACTGTTGCTATTGGAGGTATTAATAGTTTAAATGCAGAAAGTGCTATTGCTAGTGGAGCTGATGGAATTGCAGTTATTTCAGCTATTGTATCACAAGAAAATCCACAAGAAGCAGCATTTAATCTTAAAACAATTATTGATAAAGCAAGATAATTATTATGGATTTAAAAGATATTGGTGAGTTCGGATTTATAAAACGCTTTGCAAATAAGTTCGATAGTTTTATTAAAGAAGAAGAATTAGGAATTGGCGATGACTGTGCGGTAATGCCTATAAATGAAACAGATAACTTTGTTGTAACAACCGATTTGTTAAATGAAGATATTCATTTTATAAAAGATAAAATTTCTCCCGAAGAATTAGGACATAAGTCTTTAGCCGTTAACTTAAGCGATATAGCAGCTATGGGTGCAGAACCTAAATTTTCATTTCTATCTATTGGCATTCCTAGTCATGTTTCTGTGGAGTATTTAGACGCTTTTATGACAGGCTTTTATGCTCTATCGGAAAAATATAAAGTGCCATTAATGGGAGGCGACACCACAAAATCGGCTGATAAACTGACTATTAATGTAGCAGTTATAGGTCAGTGTAAAAAGACAGAAATGCATTTGCGGTCCATGGCCAAAGAAGGTGATTTAATATGTGTTACTGGTTTTCTTGGAGATTCTGCAGCTGGACTGAATGTAATTCTTAATGATTTAGAACTAAGTCCTGAAAATAAGTATTTGGTACAAAAACATCATGTTCCTGAGCCAAGAATAAATGAAGGTATGTGGTTGGCAAAACAAAAATCAGTACATGCAATGATGGATATTTCTGACGGTATTTCATCTGATTTGATGCATATTTTAGATGCGTCAGCTAAATCTGCTCATGTGCATACCGAGAAATTGCCAATAAGTAATTCCTTGCGTAATGCTGCTATAAAAAATAATTGGGATCCCGTAGAATTGGCTTCTGCAGGTGGTGAGGATTATGAATTGCTTTTTACCGTTGATGCTAAAAATTTCGACAGCTTACAAAAAGAGTATAAAACTCATTTTTCAGAAGAGATCTTTATTATTGGCGAAATAAAACAAGGCCAGGCAGAAATAAGCTGGTTTAATAATGGAAAAAATATAATAATTAATAAAAATGGTTTTAATCATTTTGCAAAGAGTTAAAAATGAAAAAGTATAACAGAGTGATGACAATCGCAGGTAGCGATTCCGGCGGTGGAGCAGGTATTCAGGCAGACATAAAAACGATTTCGGCTTGTGGTTGTTTTGCCACATCGGCTATTACTGCCATTACTGCACAAAATACTGTTGGAGTAACCGATATTCATCCTATTCCGATTAGTAACTTAAAAAAACAGATTGAAGCTGTACTCGAAGATATTGGAACAGACAGTGTGAAAATTGGTATGTTGCATAATTCAGAAACGATTATAGCTGTTAGGGATATGCTTAAGAAGTTCAAAATCACAAATATTGTTCTCGATCCGGTTATGGTTTCTACCTCAGGTAATAATTTATTACAAACCGATGCTATTAATACTCTTAAAGATGAATTAATACCATATGCGAGGGTAATAACTCCCAATATTCCTGAAGCCGAGATTTTACTGGGAGAAAAAATTATAAGTCAGAAGGATTTACCAGAATATGCCCGAAATTTGGCAAGTAAATACAAAGTATCGGTATTATTAAAAGCAGGACATTTAGTCGATAATGATTTGATTGACGTATTTTTTAACCTTGAAACAAATGAAACACTTGAACTGAAATCTAAACGCATAATAACTAAAAATACGCACGGAACAGGTTGTACACTTTCGTCAGCATTGGCTGCATTTTTAGCTCAAGGGTTCGATCTTAACGATGCGGTGCAAAAGGCTAAAAATTATATAAACAATGCTATTATTGCCGGGGTAGATTATTATGTTGGCAAAGGACATGGCCCGGTGAATCATTTTTATAAATATTGGAACGAATGAAACCTCAAGGAGAATTTACAAGCTATTTATGGGAATCCATACAAACTATTTATAGCGATTTAATAAAGCATCCTTTTGTAAATCAATTGGCAAAAGGAACGCTTCCGCAGAAGCATTTTGCTCATTACTTGTCGCAAGATATTTTGTATATTAGTGATGACTCAAAGGCATTTGAAAATTTATCTAAAAAAGCAACCGAGCCTGTAGAACAAGAATTTTTTATGTCTATGGCTATTGATGCGATTGCTATTGAACAAAATCTCCATAATTATTTTTTGAAAAGCTTTAATGTGTTAGAAGCAACAATAAAATCTCCAGCCATTGAAGAATATAGTCGTTTTTTGATTGAGCATTCTGAAAAATCAACCTACCGTATTGCAGCCGCTGCTTTACTACCCTGTTTTTGGGTTTATAATAGCTTAGGAAAATATATTATTGCTAATGCTGTAGAGAATAATGCATATCAAAAATGGATTGACACATATAAAGGTGGTGAATATGAAGATTATACAAAATTTTTTATTCAAATAGTGGAGCGTATAGCTACTACAGCCAATGAAAACGAAAAGAACCAAATGCAGAAAGCTTTTGCTCAGGCAACTATGTTTGAACTAAACTTTTTTGAAGAATCTATTTCAAAATAGTATATAAAATTACCAAGAAACCAAGTCCTGCTTTTTTAAACAGTAATAAACATTACTCGTCGTTAATTCGCAACTAGCGCAAGCGTCATCGCTTGTGCCTTTAAGCCGTGGAACGGATATGTCTAATTTCAGCTATCAGTTTTTTCATGTGTTCCATATTAAATTAACCGAACCGAGAAACGGCTATTATATCCATATTTTGATAAAACTATGTTCTTTAACACTTTCTAAAAATAGCACAACTGTTTATTTTTTTATAAATTTACTTTTTAATTAACTTAAACTAACACATATAGAGGATATAAGATTCACTAGTGTGTCTTATTGAGGTGTTGTGTGTCATAAATCTAATACCCTGCAAAATAATAAATTAAAAAAATAGAAAAAATGAAAAAAATAAAAATCGGATTAATCTTGATTATGGCAACTATTTTTTTTAATAGTTACGCTCAATTAAATAATTTTAATTTATCAGATTACAAATTACCTGATTTGGAAAGAAGATCTTTAGAAACGAACTTTAATTTGTCGGGACAAAATGATTACTATAAAATAAATCCTTATGGACAAGACAAGACTGGGGAAAATAGTTACTATGGTAATATTTATATTAACTATAAGCATTACCTAAATAGTGCCAAATTGCAACAAGAGACAAATCTTGGTTTAAATTTTTCATCTAACTTTTATAATAGAAAAGAGGACAAAGAATTGGTTAGTAAAAGCAGTAACATAAATCCCCAAATTTATTTACAAAGAAATAATCGAAAATATTTCAACACAAATTATTTCTTTGAGACAGATGTATTTTTAAATTACCAGTATGGTAGAAATTATACATATTCAAAATACAGCGATGGTTCCGAGAATAAAGAAAACTTACAAACGCATAGAATGTTGGCTTATATACCATTGAAAATTGGTCTTGGCCGAGTAGAACCAGTTCAAGATGCAAGACAAGCAATCTATATATTAGATGAACTATATAAAGCAAATAGAATTTCATCAGTCAAGTCTGACGAAAAAATTATTGAGTTTGCTGAGTTTATTTCTAAACTAAAAAACAAAAGATTCTTTGATTCTCGATTGAAAAAAATAGCTGAAATAGAAGCAATAGATTCTTTTCTTGTTGCAAAAAATTATTTAAAGAAATCCGATGCAAGGTATTTTACAACAATTGAAGATTTTTGGGACTATGGAAATAGTCCAATGAGAAATAGTGGTACAAGATTCTCATTTGCAATTTTACCAGGGTATTATATCTATAACAATAATTTGGAAGATAAAATATATTCTAGTTCTTACAAATATAATATAAATGCTTTATTATTTGATGGTGGTATAGAAATCAAACACGAAAAACCTCTTAATTTATATTGGCAAAATTCAATTAATTTAAATGCTTATGCAGGATTAATTGAAGGTAACTTAAATAATAAAACAAATTCAATTGAGAAAGATATTAGAATTCCTAATATCCAATTAGGTTTCAATCAATCTATAGGATTTTACCCAAATACCCGAACAGATATAAGCTTTAGATACTCATTTCAATATGTACAGCTTTTTGACAAGGCTGATGTGCAAAATGAAATTATTGGTGCAGGTGGCAAAGGTGCAAAAGCTGAGACAGATTTATTAATTAATTATTATATATCACCAAAATTTAGATTAAATATTACTTCTTCTTTTTATTATATCTGGCAAGATTCAGAAATGACAATTAACTATGATAATACTGTCGGGAGTAGTTGTATGTTATATAATTATACGTCTAATACAAATGGATATGTTGATTACATAAAAAGAAATAGTCTTGCCAATAATTTTAGAATTAGTTTGATTTATAGCGTATTTTAGCACTTTACGCCACACAACAAGCAATATAGCAAAAAGCGGTAAAGCACTAATTTGAGGCGAATTAGCTCGTTCAAAATTCATTTTAGTTTGATAGAAAGTCGTTTGCAATCCGCTTCATGCCATATTGCAAACGTTGAACACAAGTAATCGAGAGTATTAATTAACGTTTTTAGGACATGAAAAGAATTACTTTTTTAATCGTTTTTTGTTTTTTAGGAATAGCTATTATTAAAGCTCAAGAAAATCAGTTGCAAATAATTGCTGGACTTAAACTGAATAATATTTATAAGCCACCAAGTGAGGGTAATCGTTTTTTAATGGGATACTCAATTGGATTGTCATATAATAAATATCTAAACAAACAGATGTTTTTATCATCAGGATTATTCCTAGACGAAAAAGGTAGCGGAACAGAAATTGATATTTACACAGAGACAATGGATTTTAAAGTAAGACTTTTTTATCTGGATTTACCCATTAAATATAACTATTTGATTACTATCGGTAACCAAAAATTATTGATTGGATTGGGGCCATATATTGGTTGTGGACTTTGGGGTAAGATATCAACTGAATTCATGGGCCAAATTGATACATATAACATCAAATGGGGCAATAATGGAGGAGATTATGATGGAACACCTAATTATAAAAGGCTTGACTTTGGATTTGCAGGAAGTGTTTCTTATCAGGTGAAAAGGATTTCTCTTGGATTGAATTACCAAATTGGTGTTGTTGATATGGTTCCAGAAGGATTAGGTGGTGGAGAACGAAATAATACATTTGGATTTTGTTTAGGATATTTAATTTTGGAATAAACAATACCAATGCTTAACACGTAACAAATTCAAGCTGGGGTAAGTTGCTTTTTGAAAGCAAACAGTTATATTTAAGTTTGTAACGGTTGGATAGGTTTATGGCTACGTAATACCAGCCAGTATTTATAACCCAACGTCAATCACAATCATTAACCATAAATATTAAAAATTATCTATGAAACAAAAACAAATCAAAATATTTGGACTCATTTTAATTATTATGTTTTCAATAAGAACTTTTGGCTTTTCTCAGATAGATTCTGTCAAATATCCAGTTTTAGACCTTGAAATAGAAAGTGGAATCTTTTTTAATCAAAATAAAGCATTTGTTGATAAATATAAATCAAAATCGAATTTTAATTGGTCTCTTGGGATAACAATTGGTAGCTCAACAATGAAAGTATTACAATGGATTAAGTATTCTCAATATCAATTAAATATAGACAGTTTAACAGGGTATAACACTACTATTCCGTTAAAGGCAAAAAGAAAACAGCTGTCGGTTGGGCTTGTGAACCCATTTAAAATATCTTCAAATGATTTCGTGCAAATTAAATATGGAATTTCATATAATTTTTTAAGTGAATCATCAACAGACTTTGATTCTGATGTTATTGGATTTTTATTCTCTGCTGGATATATGAGACAAATTACAAAAGAATTTAAGTATCACTTAGATGTTGGATATGAATATTCAAAATCTAATTTAGGCGTTTTGTATAGAGATTGGAGTGGATTTTATATAAATATAGGTGCTAGTTTTAATATGTTTCCTAGACTTTAAAAAGCTTAGTGGCTAATACTCAATATAAAAAATGAGTATAAAACACTAATTATGAAAAAATTAGCAATCAATAAACGATATGATAAATTAAAAATTTGGAATTAGGAAGTATTATTAAAATCGAAAAAAGTTCAAATAGGAATAATTCCTATTTCGTAATTTTCAATTCCTAATTAAATTTCGTATTTGTAATCCAAAAGCAAGCAAAAAAACAATCAATAATTTAATTTCGGGAATCCACAGACTGTTGCAAACGTCATCGCTTGTGCTGTGTTAACAAAAAAAAGGTAAAGAAATAACTCCTTTACCTTACTTTTTTAAAGTATAAACAAATTAAATTTTGTGTCTTTTTTCGTCAGAGACAGAAAGTTTTTTTCTACCTTTTGCTCTTCTTGCTGCTATTACTCTACGACCTGCTACACTAGCCATTCTTTCAAAAAAGCCGTGTTTATTAGTTCTTTTTCTTTTTGATGGTTGGAATGTTCTTTTCATCTTTATTAGAATTATTTTTAATAGTCAAAAAAATATATACCAATGAAAATCTTATATTCTCATTGAAATTTTAGTTAATTTCGGAATGCAAAATTAATCTTTTTTTTATTTATTACAAGAAATAGGTAAATGTTTTTCATTTATTTCTTATTAATAATACTTGAATTTGCCTGAGCCGTTGGAAGTATTAACATATCGGCAATATTCATGTGTTTTGGACATTTAACTGCAAATAAAATACTTTCTGCAATATCTTCTGCCTGCAAAGGTATAAAATTTTGGTAAGCAGCATCAGATTTTTCATTATTTCCTTTAAAACGCACTTTTGAGAATTCTGTTTCTACCATTCCCGGTGATATTGATGTTACTTTTATGCCAAAATCGTTTAAGTCTATTCTCATGGCTTTTGTTATTGCATCAACAGCATGTTTTGTGGCACAATAGATATTTCCATTTGGGTAAACTTCTTTCCCTGCAATTGAACAAAGATTTACAATATGACCGTAGCCTTGAGCAATCATAATTGGCATAATTTTTCTTGATATGTATAATAATCCTTTAACATTGGTGTCAATCATTGTTTCCCAATCGTCAACATCACCCGAGTAAATAGGATTTAATCCAAGAGCTAAGCCTGCATTATTAATTAAAATATCAATTTTTTTCCAGTTTTCAGGCAAACTGTCAATGTTCTTTTCTACTTCATCTTTATTTCTGATATCAAAATTTAGTGATATAACATTAGCCTTTGTCCTTTCTTTAATTAGATTTTTTAAATCATTAAGTAAATTTTTTCTTCGTCCGGTAATAATTACATCATAATTATTTTTAGCCAGTTTTAAGGCTGTTGCTTTGCCTATTCCCGCTGTTGCTCCGGTTATTAATGCTATTTTATTCATAATATGATAGTTAAAAGTTTGTAAAGTCTCCTGTCTCCTGTCTACTGCCTACTGTCTACTGTCTACTGTCTACTGCCTCCCGCCTCCTCAAAATCCTCTTCCAAAACAATCTCATTTTTTCTACATCAATAATAAACAAAAATATAATAAACAGAAAAGGTAAGGCCGGCGTTTTATATCTTACCAAAGCTCCCAAAACTGGAGTTGTCAGTCCTGTTAATGTGAATAATATTAATACGTATGATATGCAGAAAAATAACAGTTTATTTTTAAGTTCTTTTTTATTAAAAAATGCAATGCTAAGAATCATTAATAAAAAAATTATGAGATTTTCAAAGGCAGCTAATAAAACAATTGGTGAATGAATTTCGAAAATACTCGGACGGAAAAATGTGTTAAACAAAGCGTTTGGCGTATTTTTAGTAATACTAAAAATATTTGGCTCTAAAATTGGAATTTGTATTTTACTCCCTACATTGTGAGAGCTGTCAACCATGCTTATAAAATCGTGCTGTTTTTTGCTCAATATTTGAGTAAAATCATATTTGCTAACTAATTGAGTGTTAAACGCAAGCAATAAAAAAGCAAAATGTACAATAATAAATTTGGCAAATAGATTTTTATTATTCGTTGTTTTTACCCAAAGCAAGAAAATCAATCCGGGTATTGCAGCTATAAGAACATAAAATTTCGATATCAGTAATAAAAATATTGAGCCAATAAAAACTATAAAGTATTTTATTTTTAATTTTTTATCAAGCAATTTCATGAATGAATAAAGCATTAAGCCAAACGCAAATATTAACAATCCTTCTTTTAGTATGCCCGATGACCATAATATTACTGATGGCACAAAATAAATAGCAATGATGAATCCAATTTTTTTGTTTTTGAAAAACTGATAAAATAATTTGAAAATTGCAGTTAATCCGGTAAACGAAAAGAAACACATAAAAACCGTATGAACGCTTATGTAGCCAAACGAGAAAAGTCTGACTATTGCGTTGAACCTAATTACGGTTCTGTTATCGTTATATAAATCGTAGTTGAAATTTTTAATCCAGAAACAGGCAGAATCGTAATATTTCATTAAATGAGGCGAATTTGCATCAATACCGCTTATCATTCTTAAATAATCGATAGGATTATTGTAAATAGCACTAAAAATTATGTTTCCATCGTCAAAATATTTGAAAATATCAGCATTCGAACGTGTGTGATAATAGTATTTGTAGATTAATATTAAAAAAATTCCTGCGAGAATTTTTAAAATAAAGATAGCAGACAAAGTTTTTTTTGAGATGCCATCAATATTAAAAAAATTAATTTTATAAATTAATAAAACAAAAATTGCCGTATATAATATAGTTAGAATTATCCCCATTTTTTGATTTTAGAAATCAAAGATAAGAAATTGATTAAATTATTTGTTTAAGTATGTAAAAATTTAATGTAAATGTTATTTTTGTATTCTTATGTAAAATTTACAAAGTGATTAAGCCATATAAAAATTTATCAACGTCAAAAAAGGAACAAGTAGCCTTAATGTTCAATAATATTGCCAAAAGCTATGATTTTTTAAATCATTTTTTGTCCTTAAATATTGATAAGTATTGGCGAAGAAAAACAATAAAAATTCTCAAACAAAGTATAAAAAATAGTAACGATTCCGTTATTTTAGATATTGCTACCGGTACCGGCGATTTAGCAATTGAGGCATCAAAAATAAATCCTAAAAAGATTATAGGTGTCGACATATCAACAAAAATGCTTGAGATTGGACAAGAAAAGATTAAGCAAAAAGGACTAAGTAATTTAATTGAATTAAAAAAAGGCGATGCTGAAAATTTAACATTTGAAAATAATTTTTTTGATGCTATAATAGTTGCCTTTGGTGTTCGTAATTTTGAAAATCTCTCTAAGGGATTAAGCAATATGTATAGGGTGTTAAAACCAAATGGATGTGTGATTATTCTTGAATTTTCAAAACCTAAATTGTTTTTAATAAAAAATATTTATAATTTTTATTTCTTAAAAATTTTGCCGTTTTTTGGAAATATGTTCTCAAAGGATAAATTTGCTTATAACTATTTACCTAATTCTGTTCTAAATTTCCCTGAAGCTAATGATTTTATTAATGAATTAAATGCACTTGGTTTTGTTAATACAAAATATAAAAAATTAACATTTGGAATTGCTACAATATATTGGGGTTTTAAGAAATAAATAATTTTATTATATTTGATGATAGATTAATTATAATAATTTAAGAAAAATAAAGTTATAATAAAATAAACTATAGTAATTTGAAAAGATTAATAATAATAATTTTTTGTTTACTGACGATTAATGTTGTAGCACAAAAAAATAAGGTGCTTAATAAACCTAAATATGATAATTATTTGTATCATTTTGGCTTTGCAATAGGTTTTAATACCATGGATTTTACAATTCACAAAGCAGGAAATTTTTTGAACGCTAATGCAAAATCATATATTGATAAAAATTTAGAGTATCCTGATAATCAAAAATATTCAATACATTCAATAGAAAATATTAGACGCCCCGGATTTAATATTAATGTTGTTACTAATCTTAGAATTAATGAAGATTGGGATTTGAGATTTACTCCCGGACTTTGTTTCGGACAAAGAGATTTAGATTATTTAGTTATCCGTATAGATACAGTTGCTTTGCCTAATGAAACATATACTTATCACCATATGATGAGTTTAGAATCGACTTTTTTGCAATTCCCTGTTTATTTAAAATATAGAGCGAAACGTATTAATAACTATAGACCTTATATTATTGGAGGAATGAATTATAGTTATGATTTGGCTATTAAAATTAAAAGTGATAATGATGATGACCAAAAAATAGCTTTAAATCATAGTGATTTTTATCTCGAAATGGGTTTTGGTATAGATTATTATCTTACTTTTTTTAAATTATCTTCAGAAATTAAATTTTCAATGGGTGTGAATGATGTATTAAAGCACGATAAATCAGGTTATACAAAATCTATTGACAAGATTAACTCTAAAATTATTTCTCTGATTTTTTATTTTGAATAATTTTTCAATTTTGATTACACAACTAGTGCAAGCGTCCTCGCTTGTGTTTTTATAAAATGAATAAGTAAACAAAGGTATAAGCGAAGACGCTTGCACCGTTTGCGGAATTAAGAGAAGTTTTTGAAAAGTATAGCTTCTTAATTAATGTTTTTTTATTAATTTTGACGATTAAATATATTTATAATAATTTGATTTTTAGCTAGCTCCGCTTTGTAGAATAATAATTTGTATTAATCGAACTCAGCTCAATAAACTTTCAACTTTACAAACCTTATTAATTATTAAAATGCAAAAGACAATAAACATAATATTAAGCTTGGAACAAGCCTCTAAAGAGGAATTTTACAAGCCCTTTGTCGCTGAAAAATTAGAAATTGAACCAAGCGAAATTACTTTAATCAGAGTGATTAATCGTTCAATAGATGCACGCTCGCGAGATGTTAAAATTAATTTAAGATTGTTTGTTGTTATTAACGAGCCTGCTCCAAAAGAAGAAGAGATTGTTTTTAAATATCAAGATGTAAGCAATAAAACCGAGATTATAATTATTGGTGCCGGACCTGCAGGTTTGTTTGCTGCTTTGCGTTTAATTGAACTTGGATATAAACCGATTATAATTGAAAGAGGGAAGCAAGTAGCCGAGCGAAAAAAAGATATTGCATTACTTTATAAAGAACAGGATGTTAATCCCGATTCGAATTATTGCTTTGGAGAGGGTGGAGCTGGAACATTCTCTGACGGAAAACTTTTTACTCGTTCAAAAAAAAGAGGTAACTCGCAAAAAATTTTAGAGGTTTTAAAGTTTCATGGTGCTAACGAAAATATTTTAATCGATTCTCATCCGCATGTTGGTACAGATAAACTTCCTGATATTATTGAAAACATTAGGGAAACTATTATTAATGCCGGAGGAGAAGTGCATTTTAACTCAAGAGTAACTGATTTCATTATTGAAGATGATCAAATTAAAGGAGTAGAGATTAATACAGACTTAAAAATTACAGCAAAAGCGGTAATACTTGCTACAGGACATTCTGCACGAGATATTTATGAGTTACTGCACAAAAAAGATATTCTACTTCAGGCAAAACCTTTTGCAATGGGAGTTAGAATTGAACATCCTCAAAGTTTGATTGATTCAATTCAATATCACAGCAAAAAGAGAAGTGAATATTTGCCTGCTGCCACATATAATTTAGTTAGGCAGATTAACAATCGTGGAGTTTATTCATTTTGTATGTGTCCTGGGGGTTTTGTCGTTCCGGCTTCTACATCTCCCAACGAGATGGTTGTTAATGGAATGTCGCCCTCAGCACGTAATTCAAAGTTTGCCAATTCTGCTATGGTTGTCGAAATTCGCCTCGATGATTTAAAAGAATATCAAGAATATGGAGAACTTGCAGGTTTAAAATTCCAACAACATGTTGAAAATTTAGCTTTTCTTAATGGTGGTCATAAGTTGATTGCTCCGGCTCAGCGTATGGATGATTTTGTTAATAAAAAAGTTTCTGCTTCATTACCCGAAACATCATATATCCCTGGTATTGTATCGTCACCATTACATTTTTGGTTGCCCGAAAATATTAGCAAAAATTTGCAACAAGGATTTAAGCAATTTGGTAAGCGTATGAGAAATTTTTTAACCAACGAAGCTGTTATCATTGGAGTTGAATCAAGAACATCATCTCCGGTTCGTATTCCTCGAGATAAAGAAACATTGCAACATCCACAAATCAAAGGATTGTATCCTTGCGGTGAAGGTGCAGGATATGCAGGTGGTATTGTTTCGTCTGCTGTTGATGGAGAAAACTGTGCCGAAAAAATAGCACTTGTGTTTTAAGCTGAGTTTTTTAGAATTATTAGTAAGCTGATTTTGATTATTAATCACAACTAGCACAAGTGTCCTCGCTTGTGCTAGTTGTGATTAAGTAAACAAAGGTACAAGCGAAGACAAACTTTAAACCTTAAACTTTAAACTCCAAACTTTCCCCCGTCTAAACTCATAACAAACAATTGCCGTAGCTGTCGATACATTTAACGATTCTGATGTTTTGCTATTAGAAGGATAGTTAGGTATAAATAATTTTTCATTAACAAAACGCTCAATATTTTTTGATATTCCCTGAGATTCATTACCCATTATTATTAATCCCTTATCGCTTAATTTTGTTTCATTCATGTTTTTTCCATTTAGGAAAGTACCATAAATTTTAAAATCGTCGGCAAAATTTGAGTTTGACAGATATTTTTCAATGTCAACATAATGAACTTTAACCCTTGCAATTGCACCCATGGTTGCTTGCACAACTTTTGGATTATATACATCGGCACTGTTTTGCGAACAAATAATATTTTTTATTCCAAACCAGTCGGCTGTTCTTATTATTGTTCCCAGATTTCCAGGGTCTTGTAAATCATCAAGTACAATTGATAGTTCGTTTTCAATTTCGTTCTTGTCAATTTTATAGTTAGGCATCTTTACAATTGCAAGTGCATTGTTGGGAGTTTTTAACGAACTAATTTTTTTAAGTTCATTCTCATTAACTATTTCCGTTGATAAATTATTTTTGATAATATTCTCTTCCCAATGTTTAGTAAAAAAAATTTTATCAATCTCTAATTCAGACTTTATAATCTCTTTAACTATTTTATCTCCTTCTACAATAAATAATTTATTAATATTGCGATTTTTCTTTTTTTGTAGAGAGTTTATAAATTTTATAGTATTTTTACTTAACATATTTTTTTATTAAAAATTCTAAAATATCAACAAAAGTACAATTTTTTATTTTTGTAAAGTAAAAAATATTAAAATCTGTTAAGTATATTTGTGGAAAATAAAATTCACATAATACAATGTTAAACAATATTATAAAGTTATATTATTAAAGATTATAATTTAACATAATATGTTAACCTGAGTTCGATTATTAATCGACTAAAAATAGGTTGATTATGTATTTTTTAATTAACAATTTCCTGAAAGGAAAAAATATGATTAGCCCACGATTTTAATCGTGGGTATTGATAATGAACATAACCGCAGGGAGCAGTCTGTTAATTAGAATGTAAATTTTATTCCCCTGCGGAATTTAGAGAAGTTTTCAAAAAGTATAGCTTCTTAAATTATTGTTTTTCATTATTAATATTTTTTGATAGACTTTGATTTGCAATTAATAACTAAATGACGGCGAAGCCAAATGACGAGAAACAAATGACGAGAAGCAAATGACAAATCATAATAAGCACAATATAATTACACAAAGTATATATCTACGAATAGTAATAATTTCCCTATTTTTATTAATTCCCGCCTTGTTTTCCTGTCGCTCCACAAAGTATGTTCCCGAAAAGCAATATTTGCTAAAGAAAGTTAAAATTAAATGTGATAATAAAGATATTAATAAAGAAGAACTACGTGATTACTTAAAACAAGAACCAAATAGAAAATTAATAGGATTATTTAATTTTCATCTTGCTGTTTATAATCTTTCAAATACCGGAAAAGAAACGAAATTAAAAAAATGGCTTAAAAAGGTAGTAGGAGAAGAACCTGTTATTTTAGACGATTATTTAGTGGGCAAAACAAAAAATCAGTTCAACCAATATCTCAAAAATAAGGCTTATTATAATGCAATAATTAAAGATTCAATATCATATAAAAAGAAAAAAGCCGTTGTGCATTATGATATTAAAACAAATCAGCCTTTTATTATAAACAAGTTGAATTATAGTATTAAGGATTTTGCACTAGATTCAATAATATTAAGCGATACGGCAAACTCATTATTAAAAAAAGATGTATTATTTGACGTTGATATACTTCAAAATGAAAGAAAAAGAATCACTCACAAGTTAAACGATGAAGGGTTTTTTACTTTCTCAAAAGATTATATTAATTATATTGTTGATAGTTCATCAAACCACAATAAACTAAATGTTGAGGTAGAAGTTAGTAAGAATATTAGAAAAATATCAGAAAAATTTGTCGTTAAAGAAAGTCATAATAAGTATAAAATTAACAACATATATATTTTTTCCGACTTTGATCCGGGGAGAGCTCTTAAAGAAGGCGATGTTTATTACAAAAGTTTAGATACTACTTATTATAATGGGGTTTATTTTATTTATCATAAAAAATTGAAAATAAAACCAAGTGTAATTATACAGTCAAACTTAATTCATAAAGACGATTATTATAATTTAACTGATGTTGAAAAAACTTATAAATATTTATTTTCATTAAATATATTTCGAATAATTAATATTTCTTATAAAGAGATTGGAGCCGATGAAAATAATCAACAATTATTAAATTGTTATATCCAGTTAACACCACATACAACTCAGTCGTATTCAGTTGAGCTCGAAGGCACAAATACTTCGGGTAATGTTGGTGCTGCAGGTAATATAAATTATAAACATAATAATTTAATGAAAGGTGCTGAGATTTTTGATTTAAAATTTAAAGGAGCTTTGCAGTTTCAACAATCTGTTGTTGAAAGCCAAACAAACCAATTAATGTTTAACACAGTTGAGTTCGGTACCGAAGCAAAAATTGATATCCCCAAATTTTTACTTCCTTTTAAATCAGAAAAATTTTACATGAAATATTATCCAAAAACATTACTCTCTTTATCATATAATTATCAAAAAAGACCTGACTACACTCGTACAATTGCAAATTTTGGATTTGGATATTATTGGAAATCATCAAAATTTATAAAGCAGGTTGTAAAACCAATAGAAATTAATTTTGTAAAAATTCCATATATCACAACTGAGTTCGATAGGTTAATAACTGGCACTTATCTCGAAAATAGTTACAAAAATTTTTTTATAACTGAAGCAAACTATAGTTTTATTTACAATACACAAAGTTTGAAAAAACATCGTGATTTTGTATTCTTTAGAGCAAATCTTGAATCATCAGGAAATTTTCTTTATGGCATCTATGATTTATTTTCAGAACCCAAAAATATTGAAGGTAGTTATGAACTATTAGGCTTGCGATTTTCTCAATTTGTTAGAGCCGATTTTGATTTTCGATATTATAATGTTTTAAATAAAAATAACACCTTTGTTTATCGTGCTTATGCCGGATTAGGTTTGCCTTATGGTAACTCTGAAGTATTACCTTTTATTAAACAGTTTTATTCGGGTGGAGCAAACGGTATTAGAGCATGGCAGGTGCGTTCGCTCGGTCCGGGTAGTTATGAAGTGCCGCCTCTTGTTATTGGTGGCGATACAATTGGGGCGTATCCAAATCAGTCGGCTGATTTTAAGCTAGAAGCAAATTTTGAATATCGTTTCGACTTATTTTGGATATTACAAGGTGCTTTTTTTGTCGATGCAGGGAACATTTGGTCTGTAAACCAAAATGATAATCGTGAAGGAGCTTTGTTTAAATTCAACAAATTTTATAAAGACATAGCCATTGGAACAGGTCTGGGGCTGCGATTTGATTTCTCATTTTTCCTTTTACGTTTCGACCTTGGTATTAAAGCCCGCGACCCTATCGAGCCACTCAATAATGGTTGGATACTTGGCCATCGAAAAATAAAATACGACGACTGGACTTTTAATATTGCTATTGGATTTCCGTTCTGATTTATTAGCTTACTCGTCATTGCGAGGGCGAAGACCGAAGTAATCCCATAAAATTAAATTTTTGACCTTCCAGCGTCGGATTAATTAGGATTAAACCCGCAAGTTTTTTTTTATTAATAGAAAAGAAGCTAAGCGGAAATAATTTGAAGCAAACCATGAGGTTTCTTACAAAACGAAAATAGAACACAGATGACACAGATTATACAGATAGCCGCAGATCAAATTTATTTAAATTAAAATCCAATTACTTTGCTAAGCAAAAATAAAATTGTCCTTTTGTTTGTAAATGGATATTTTACCGAAGGGAAAAAA
>JADFUR010000102.1 GCA_015222055.1 Bacteroidota bacterium
TGTAAAGAAAAAAAAACAAAAGAAGTGAAAATAAATCAGGACTAGCACTTATTTAGGTTAAGCCTTAAGTTGACGCATATGCCTAAGCCGGCTGTTAATTGACAAAATATTTTTGTGCCATAAGCGTGAATTTTGTCTGTTAATTCCATTGCTGCTTTTACGTAAGATGTAGGCTTTGTAGTTGGACAAGCAAAAAAGTTATCAGCATGCTGTTCAATTTGATTTTCTACCCAGTTTGCACCAGTAATTATTAATCCCATTCCACCTTTAGCACGTTGTTCATAATATTCTACAGTTCTTGCTGTATATGCCCCATCATTATCGACTTCCATTAAGGTTGCCATGGGTGCCATAAAGAAACGGTTTTTAATTTCACATTCACCTAATTTAATAGGTTCAAACATGTTTACATATTTTTTATTCATGATGTATATTATTTATATTATTTATATTATTCTTATGAGAATTAATTGACTGTTCAACAGATGCCATTTTTTGTTTATAGGTATTGTTATGATAGATTTAAAAATTGTGAAATTTGCTTTGAGGTTTCCTGTAATGTAATCTCCACTTAAAAACACAAAATTGTTTTGTGTTTGAACTCTCCATATATTTAAAAGAGGATTTAAAAGTTCTTTACACATCTTACAAAGATTTGCATATGAGGATGTTTCCTTTTGTCTAATTACCGGGCTAAAAAATTGATAGATTAGAATTGCTGTAATAGTAAATTTATTTTTAAACATAATATTTACGCTTTTAATAATGCCGTAAATTTATATGTTCAGGAAATACAAAAAGTTGAATTAGTTCAACTTCGCACTGCGTAAATAAAAAAAAATAGAATTATTTTTTAGAGGTTATGTGAATTGGTCTTGAGGATTTTCTTTTTAAGTTTACTAAGCCATTCTTTACTTATTCCAATAAATTCGGCAATATATTTATCGGGTATTCTTTGCATATATATTGGATGGTGATTGTATAAGAATATTAAAAATTCTTCAGCACTTAATGAAAGACGCATGGCACTGAACATATATAAGTTTTGGTAACTTTTAGCCATAATTCTATGAAAAAAAATGGCGAATTCTTGAAAATTGTCAGCTAAATAATCCATCTGCAATTTAGAAAATTCAATTAATTCGCAATTTTCAAGAGCCTTTATTTGAAAATCCGATTCATTGTCAGAAAAATAGCTCATAACCTCGGAAAGAAAAGCATAAGCTTCATCGATGTAAAAACCCTGAACTATTTCTTTTCCATTTTGATTAAGGAATGTTTTTACTAGACTACCGCTAATTATAAAATATCCATGTTGACACACCTGACCTGCTTCTAATAAATATTCATTTTTTTTTAGATGCCGGATTTTTGCAAATTCCTGCAGTTGCTCCCAAAATTTTGGACTTATTTTAATATCTTTATCTATGGCAAGTTTAAGTTTTGAAAACATTTTTATACCTTTAAAGCAATAAATATAATGCTTTTTTTTTGAATTAAAAGTGCGTTGGAAAAACTAAAACAATTTTTTATCAGATTTACCAAATTTTTTTCGATGAATTTTTCGACTTCGTCTCAAGAGTTGTTTTTGTTTAGTTCGTAATTAATTAGCATAAATAAATTCTGCTTTCTTTGTCAGAAAGGAAACTTAGCTTTCTGAAATTCAAAAGATGTAAGAATGAGATAAAAAATTTAACAATTACAAAAAGAGTAGAATTATTAGATTTTTCAGCGGCTTATTTATAACGATTTTTTTTTACCAGTATGTTTGGGATTTAACCCTATTTCAGTAAAGACTAAAACCCCATCAAGTTAATATTCTAATAAATATAATAAAATTGCAAATTTATTATTAGGACATATAAAAAAACAAATTGAAAAATATACACACAAATAATATGAACTCATTACTACAGATTTTGTTGTTTTAAAAGAAATAAAAAGTCGTAGTCAGAGACTATTTCAAACGGGGGTTTGTTAGCGATGTGTTTTTATGTGATTTATTCTTTCTTACATATTTTTTGTTTATTTGTCTCCACTAAATCAAGATACAATAAAAGTTTTTCTCTATCAATTATTTTAATTTGCTTATTTTTTATTTCAATAATACAATCTTTTTTTAATTCTAGTATATTTCTTGTTATTACAGGTCGTGTAATGCCAAACAAAGCAGACAGTTCTTTATGTGTTCTTCCTAACGAAAAACTTGCTTTGTCTTCATTCTTTTTTTCTAAATCGAGAAGGTAGCTTGCAAGTTTTGCTTTTACTGATTTAATCATTAAAAATTTAATTTTTTCGACTAAAACCACAAATCTGTTAGAAGTGATATTTAAATAATTATCTAAAATTCTTTTGTTTTTATTCAAAAGCTTAAGCAAATCATTTTTGTAAATTATTAGGAGTTTAGCATCTGTTTTTGCGACAATATTTATTCGAAGTGTGTTTTTGTCTGCAAAAAGAAAAGCTTCGGCGAAAGTGTCGGGAGCGTCAATTTCACTAACAACAATATTTCTTCCATTATAGTTAAACAATTCACCTCTTATGCTACCTTCCAATAAAAGAAATAAATTATCACACTCCACACCGCTAAAGGCAATAATATCTTCTGGTTTATATGAACGTATTTGATAATGTATTTCATTTAAAACTTGCATTATCTCAGATGTTTTTAATCCTTTAAAGACGGGTGTTTTTGATATATTATCAAACATTTTTTATTTCAAAGATAAAACAAATATCCCAAAATGTAACCAAAGTTACATTTTATTGAATTTTATAGCTCTAAGTTTGTAAGATATTAATAATTAAGTTTTTGTAGCTTAAAGAGTATTTGTTTGGTGAATTGTTTTTTTTGTTTATCTAGAATCAAGTAATTGGACATTTCTCATCTGAAATAGCATAATCACCATTTTTTAAAGCATATTTTCTTATTGAAAATTTAGAAAAAAAGGTGAAAGCAGAAAAGATATTATGACTGCTGTTACCGAAAAATTCGGAGAAAAAATAAAGAGGCCGGATCTAATGTTTAATTTTTATTAATCTTTAAACCAATTAGCTATGAGTATGTTTTGTTATCAATGTCAGGAAACAGCAAAAGGAACCGGATGTACAATTGCCGGTGCTTGCGGAAAAAAAGAAGATTTGGCTAATATGCAGGATCTTTTGATTTTTGTTTTAAAAGGAGTCTCAATTTATGCCACAAAAGCACGTGAGCTGGGAATTGAAAACGAAAAAGTAAATAAACTTGTCTTTGAGGGTCTGTTTATGACTATTACAAATGCAAATTTTGATAAAGACAGATTTATTGAAATCATTAGAGAAGCATTAAAAATTCGTGAAGAGATTAAAGTCTCTCTTATTAAGGCTGGGGGATTAATTTCTAAGAATATTCACGAATCGGCAACATGGAAAGGTAATACTGTTGAGGAGTTTGAAGAAAAAAACACTTCGATAGGTGTGTTAGCAACAGAAAATGAAGATGTAAGAAGCCTGAGAGAATTAGTAATAATTGGAGTAAAAGGTATAGCAGCTTATGCTGAGCATGCTTTTAATTTAAAGTTTGAAGACAATTCAGTTTACGCATTTATGCAAAAAGCTTTAGCCGATACAACAAATGATGATTTGAGTGTTGACGATTTAGTAGCTTTAGTTCTCGAAACAGGTAAATATGGTGTTGAAGTAATGGCTTTGCTTGATAAGGCAAACACAACAACTTATGGAAATCCGGAAATTACGAAAGTAAATATTGGTGTTAGCAATAAACCCGGAATCTTAATAAGCGGACACGACCTTAGAGATATGGAAGATTTACTTATACAGACTGAGGGTACAGGTATTGACGTATATACTCATGGTGAGATGTTACCGGCAAATTATTATCCAGCATTTAAAAAATACTCAAATTTTATTGGTAATTACGGAAATTCATGGTGGCTGCAAAAAGAAGAATTTGAGACTTTTAACGGACCAATTCTTTTTACTACAAACTGTATTGTCCCTCCCAAAAAAGATGCGACTTATGCCGATAAAATTTTTACTACAGGATCTTCAGGATACCCCGGCTCAAAGCATATTCCCGAAAGAAAAGAAGGAGGACGTAAAGATTTTTCAGAAATTATTGAATTAGCAAAAACTTGCAAATCACCTGTTGAGATTGAAAAAGGCGAAATTGTTGGTGGTTTTGCTCATCATCAGGTTATTCAATTAGCCGATAAAATTGTTGATGCTGTTAAATCAGGTGCAATAAAGAAATTTTTTGTAATGGCAGGTTGTGATGGCCGTCATAAATCAAGAAATTATTATACCGAATTTGCTGAAAAATTACCTAAAGATACGATAATTCTTACTGCCGGTTGTGCAAAATTCCGTTATAATAAATTGCACTTAGGTGATATTGGCGGTATTCCAAGAGTATTGGATGCAGGTCAGTGTAACGACTCTTACTCATTGGTTGTTATTGCTCTTAAATTAAAAGAGGTGTTTGGTTTAGAAAATATTAACGACCTGCCGATTGCTTACAATATTGCATGGTATGAACAAAAAGCAGTAATTGTATTATTGGCATTGCTTTATTTAGGTGTTAAAGATATTCACCTAGGACCAACATTGCCGGCTTTCTTATCACCAAATGTTGCAAAAGTTTTAATTGAAAATTTTGGTATTGCCGGTATTGGGGATGTTGAAGAAGATATTGAAATGTTTATGAATTAATAGATTTTTAAATAAGGATGCCCTTTATTTTTAAAGGGCATTTTTTTTGTTTTGAAATTGGGTTTTTAACGACTGATGTATGGTTTCGTAGAGGACTTCAAAGCGATAAAGTTCAAATTAAGCAATGAGCCAAATTTGCCACAATTAAAATAGTCAAATCGGCAGATTTGGCGGAGCCACAAAATAGATATACTGCTTGAATTTACCACCATACCGCGAACTATACATTTTGTTGTGCTTTAGTGCTTTATTCTCCTTTGTATGGTCCTAAAAATTTATCCCCGTTAAAATGAACTATATGGTCAGGATTGTCTGCTATCCAGACTTCAGTTTCCCAGGCAATATCAACCATAAATTGGCGAAATTTAGGTCTTGTCAAGAAAGCAGTTACATAAACAATTTCAGCATTACATTTTTCAGTAAGCTTCTGAAGTTGTAAAAGCCTAATTTCACTAATAGGACCCGAAGAATGTACTGCTTCAATAAGATAAAGCCAATTTTTTGTTTTTGAATATGCAATTACATCAGGTAACTCTTCATGAGATATTTCAAAAAAGTTTAATGCTTCAAGCTTTTCTTTTTCTAAATAAAGATATTTATCTGCTGTATCACCAACATACAATACCTCTGCACCAAAGCCGTATCTTGATAAGAAATCTTCAATAATTGATTTTTGCAAATCATTATGTTCCCCTACTGAAAATTCAAGTTTTCCACCAGAAGGAAGGGTTACAGAAACTTTTTGTATTTCTCTTTGCCTTTTCAATTTTTGACTCAATGGTTCAACACTTTTCAATTTTTTTGCAACTGTTTTTGTCCAGTCTTTAGAACCAAAATCTTTAATAAGTTCTGCATACATTGGATTAACACAATATCCACGAGTTGAATCATTTGTTGCCGAATTTGGACTTGAACGCAAAACAATCTCTGCAACAGTCAGCAATTTCAAATCTTTTCTTCTTATATCATCATAAGAACCAGAGCTTATGTTTTCGTGAAAGTATTTATTAACGTAGTTAATTACATCTCTGGTCTTTAAAGAATAATTGCTGTTTAAATCTTTTATTATTTTGAAGTCTTTAAGAGACTTTATATCTCCGCAAGCTAAAAAAGAAATTGCCATTCTTTCTAATCTTCTTGGTGTTGAATCTACAGGTATACCAAAATTCTCAAGAATATAAAGTGTCGTGTTTATTAATTCCTGAATGGCTTTAGTTTTCTTGTTAAACGTTTTTGATTTCTCGGGATTGATATATTGTTTCATTCTCAAATAATGTTAATTGTTCGTTTCTCGAAATATGATATTCATTTATAGGAACATTCATAATGTAGTTCTTTATGTTTTTTGCTAAATGAAAGGCAAAATTTGGAGCAACTGCATTTCCAATTTGATTATACTGATTGGTTTCTGTTCCTGCAAACTCAAACCAATCAGGAAAACTTTGTAACCTTGCAGCTTCTCTCACGGTAATTCTTCTTCTTCTTCCATCTTTTAATCGGACTCTATGCATGTCTCCAGTTGCACCTGCTAAGTTTCTGCAAGTCAAAGTTCTCGCTGGTCTATCTAAATATAAATCTCTTGGATTAACACAACTTGAAGCTTTTTCATAATTTGCGACGTACCTGTCCATAGATTCTGTGAAAAATTTTGAATTCTCATCAAATTCATATGCTAATTCTCCTAAAGCATCCCCTGCTGTCAATTTGCGGTTTATTATATTAGGTAGACGGATTTTATTTCTTGAACCAATTACTATAACTCGTTCCCTATTTTGAGGAACTTCATAATTTTTAGCATTCAGAAGAGCATAATCCAATTTATATCCTAAATTTTCAAGTTCTATAATCACTTCTTGCAAATACCATTTGTTTTTGTAGAGCATTCCTCTAACATTTTCAAATAGTAAAAATTCAGGCTCTAATTGTCGAATTGCAGCTAAAAAAATAGGAAACCCATCCCTTGAATCCTTTAGTCCGAGTTGCTTACCTCCAACGCTAAATGGTTGACAAGGTGGTCCTCCAATTACGATATCTGCTTTTGGATAAATGGTTTCAGTACTTAGCTTTTCATTATAACAATTTCCTATAAGATTTTTATTGTATGTTTTTGTTGCATTTTCATCCATTTCATAACCAATAGTCTTAAATCCATTAGCCTCAAAACCAAGGGAAAGACCTCCGCACCCCGCAAATAAATCAACAACAGTCTTGTTTAAGTCAGTATCAATCCAAGGTTTTAGTTTGTTATTTATTTCTTCCCAATATTCCATTTAGCAAAGATACTATTTTTAAATTTAGCTTATTTAACTCACAGACTTTTCTTGCATTAAGCACAACGGTTTGAATATGGGGCGTTTGGCATTTTAACGTTCCAATTTTTCAAGTTACTACTATATTTGTTTATTGCTATCATCTTCAATATTAGCACTAACTGCCAAATGCACTATATTTTTTGTGTGTGCCCTGCATGAGCAGCAGAGCACAGACTGTAAGTTTGAATAAAATTTTTAAAATACAAATAAATTTTTAGGAA
>JADFUR010000008.1 GCA_015222055.1 Bacteroidota bacterium
AATTCCAGAATCATTAATTTAATGATTCTTTAAGTTCTTTTATTCTTTAAAATATAATTTTGTAAATCTAAAGGTAGCGGGGCAAGCGTCTTCGCTTGTACCTTTGTTCTCTTATTCATTTTATAAAAGCACAAGCGAGGACGCTTGCGCTAGTTGCAAAAAAAAGTGAAGCAATATTTTATATACATATTGCTTCACTTTTTTTAATAATAACAAATTATAAAAATTATTTAAAACACTTTTTTCTTTAATTTAGCATTCACAAGTTTCAATTTCAATTTATTACCAATCAGATAAAGAGTTGGTACAATAACTAAAGTTAAAAATGTAGCAAAGGTTAATCCAAAAATAACCGTCCATGCCATTGGTCCCCAAAATCCGGCATTATCTCCACCAAAATAAAGATGTGCGTCAAATTCACTTAACATTGTTAAGAAATTAATATTCATTCCAACAGCCATTGGCAGAAGACCTAATATTGTTGTTATTGCTGTTAATAGAACAGGACGCAAACGGGTTTTTCCTGCCATAACAATACATTCTTTAATATCTTCTAATGGCAAATCTGCTTCATCGTCAATACCTATCTTTCTTTTACGCTCTAACTTAAGCACATCAATATAGTCAATCAGCACAATAGCATTATTAACCACAACTCCTGCAAGAGAGATAAGTCCAATACCAGTCATAATAACAACAAAATCCATATTAAAAGTTGCTAATCCACTAAAAACACCAATGGTACTCAAAATAACACTTGTCATAATAATAAAAGGTTTAACAATAGAATTAAATTGAGTAACCAATATTATTAATATTAACGACAAAGCAATTAACATTGCTCTTGCCAAGAAAGAAGAACTTTCTGCCTGCTCTTGTTGTTCACCTGTATAACTTATTTCGTAATTATCCGGGAGATTATAGCTTTGCATAGCATTCTTAATTAATGCGTTAACCTGATTAGCATTATATCCTTCAACAACATCAGAGTGAAGAGTAATAGTTCTTTTCAAATCGTTACGTTTTATTGACCCGTAGCTAGAATTAAAAACTACTTTAGCCACCGACGATATTGGGACTTGAATAATTCTTCCTCGGTTGTTTCTAAAAGTAATTTTTTGATCCATTAATGAAGCCAGATTATAACGATATTTTTCTCCAAATCGTAATTGAATTGGATACTGATCTTCACCCTCTTTATATTTTGAAATTTCTTTACCAAACAAAGAAGTACGAATAGTGCTTGCTATTTGTGCTGTTGAGAGTCCATATCTCAATGCTCTGTTACGATCAATACTAACTAATAATTCTGGCTTTCCAAGAGTAATATCTAACTTCAAATCTTGAATACCACCAATACAACTTTTGTCAATAATATTTTGAATAGAATCGCTTATAGAAACAAGTTTATCTAAGTCGTCGCCTGTAATCTCCATGTTAATTGGCTCTCCGGTTGGAGGTCCCATCTTATTTTTTTGGATAAGAACTTCAACTCCAGGGTATTTATTTAACAAGCTGTCACTAAGCTGCTTGCTAATGCTAGAAGTATTTATTTCGTTTCGATATTCTTTGTCAATAAATTTTATTGTAATTAATCCCTTATTTGGAGTATCGCCAATTGCCATTTCTTGCTCTGAGTGTGCTCCTTTTCCAACTGTTGTTTGAACAGATTCGACATACTGTTCGTAAGGAATTATTAATTGTTTTACTTTTTTTTGTATTATTTTGGTAACAGAATCTGTGGCTGTAACATCAGTTCCTTCAGCTAAAGTAGCAGCAATATTTATATAACTTGGCTCGTTTATTGGAAAAAATTCAATTTTTGGTCGTCTAACAAAATAAAAGGCTATTGACAGAATCAACAGAAAAACAACTCCACTTAAAAAATATATTGGGTTTCGTCCACGCAAGCTAAATTTAACAAGTCTTAAATACCAATTTTCTAATTTTGTTAAAAAAACATCTTTAAACCATTTAGCTAGTCTGAATAAAAACAAAGTGTTAATAAATCCAAAAAACACAAATACCATTATAAGGTTTGCAACAAAATATAATTTAAATATATACCCAATAGAAGCAATAATTGAAAGAATTAACAAAGCACGATAATTCTTTTTCTTATTAATCTTTTCATCAACAATATCTTTTTTAATAAAAACGCTTGCAAAAAGTGGAGTTAGAACTAAAGCAACAAATAGTGATGATATTAATACAATAATTAGAGTAATTGGAAGCAGTTTCATAAATTCCCCAACCATGCTATCCCAAAAAATTAGCGGGAAAAATGCAGCTAAGGTTGTAATTGTTGAAGTAATAATAGGTACTGCAATTTCACCGGTTGCAAATTTGGCGGCATCACGAACACTATATCCCTGACTTATATACCTATAAATATTTTCAACAACAACAATTGCATTGTCAACTAACATACCTAAAGCCAGAATTAATGAAAACAGAATAATCATGTTTATTGTGTAACCAAGAATACCAATAACAACAAACGAAAGCAGCATTGACATAGGAATGGTTAAACCAACAAGAAGAGAGTTTCGGAATCCCAAGAAAAGGTATAATACTAAAACAACAAAAAAGAAACCGAGAATCATGCTGTTTAGCAAATTATTTAGCTGACTTCTAATAGTTTTTGATTGGTCGTTTGTATATGTAACTGTTAGTTCTTCAGGCAGATAATTTTTTTCTTTTGCTGTTTTTATTTTTGCAAAAACATTATCGACTGCATTTAATAGATTTTCTCCACTTTTTTTTATCACTTGTAATGAGACTACATTTTTCCCATTCAAACGAGCAAAATTCTTTGATTCGGCATATCCGTCAACAACTTCGGCAACATCTTTTAAATAAACAATATGGCCATCCTGATGTTTAATAATTGTATTTTTTATTTGATCCAAATCAGAATATTGCCCCACTATTCTTACAGACCGTCGTGTATCGCCTAATTTCAAATCCCCTCCCGAAATAGTCATGTTTTCATAAACTATTGCATTCTCAATGTCTCTAAAACTAATTTCTAAAGCATCGAGCTTGTTGGGGTTAATATTTATTTGAATCTCTCTGTCGTCTAAACCGGTAATATTGACTTTTGAAATTTCATCAATTGTTTCAATCTTATCTTGCAAATTTTCAGCATACTCTTTTAATTCATCTGCATTATAGTCTCCCGACAAATTAATATTAATAACAGGAAATTCAGAAAAATCAATATCACTAACAGTAGGTTCTAAAATTAAATCGTCAGGTAAATCCTGTTTAGATTTATCAACAGCATCTTTCACATCATTAAGAACATCTTTAATATCATTCCCATAATTAAATTCAACAACAATTATTGAGAAATCCTGCACAGAAGTTGACTTGATATGCTTTACTCCTTTTACCGATTTAATTTGTTTTTCTATTGGCCTTGTTATCAAATCTTCAATATCTGAAGGCGAATTTCCAGGGTAAATTGTTTGCACAAATACCGTGGGAAAATTAACTTCCGGAAATAATTCTTTGGGTAAGGTTGAATAGGAAATAATTCCAAATATTGCAATAATAAAAGTAAATAAAAAGACTGTATTCTTATTATTTAAAGAAAATGTTGCTAATTTAAATTCTCTTTTTTTATTTTTTTCCATAGTGTTTTTATATTAATATTCTTGCAAATTATTTAGAAATAAAAATTTCTTGTCCGCGTCTCACATTATTATATCCTTCAGTTATAACCTGCTCTCCAATAATTAGTCCTTCTTTAATTTCTGTTTTGTGATTATCAGACAAACCAACCGTCACATATTTTTTCTTAACAACAAATTTTCCGTTTTCCTTTGCTGCAACATACAAATACATTCCATCAAAATCATTTTGCACAACTTTTGAAGGAACAAGTATATCTTTGTCGTTTTTATAATCGCTCATACTTGCTACAGCAACTATATTTGGTTTAATTTGCTCTTCAATATTCTTAATTTTAAATTTCACATTAAATGTTCTGTTCTCTGGATTAATAACATTTCCTGTTTTGTAAATTTTTGTAGAAATTTTAATATCCGGCAAAGCTAAAAATGTAACTAGTGCCTTGTCGTCTTTTTTTATTCTTGAAATATAATCTTCTGAAACATCACAATTAACATACAAATCTGACAAATTCACAAATTGAATAATTTGACGTGCAGGACTTGCAAGCTCCCCTTCTTTTTGAAAAATCACATCAACAATTCCATCAAAAGGTGCTATTATTTTCGACATGTCAAGTTGCGTTTCTAAAGTCTTTATTTGGGCTGCAATAGTTTCTACACGATTTTTCGATTGCAAATATTGAATTTCTGTTCCTATCTGTTTTCCCCACAATACTTTTTGCTTGTCGTAAGTTAATTTTGCAAGTTCGAAACCACTTTTCACGCCTTGTAAATTGCTTTCAATTATTCGGCTATCTAATTTTATAAGCAAATCGCCTTTTTTTACTCTCTGACCTTCTGTTACATAAATTTTAATTATTTGTCCGTTAGCCTGAGGATTTATATTTGCAAATTTTACAGCTTCAACAGAGCCACTTGCAGTAAAATGATGAACAAATTTTTCATGTTTTATAGTATAGGTTTTTACTTTTAATAATGATTTTGATGAATCCACCTCATCTTTTAGTTGCTTTTCCAAATCATTAATTTTGCTCTTAATTTGACTTATTTGTGACTTATAATCAAAAATTTTGCCTTTCACATCTTCGTCTGTATTATTATTTGAGCAAGAGAATAAAAAAGATATCGCTATCACGCTTATTACAAAAACTATTCTTTTCATTTTATTTCTTTTTATTATTTGTTTAATATTTCTTCTAATTCTGATTTGTTGTTTAACATTTGAGCCATTGCTGTAAAATAATCGGCTTGTGCCCTTAGATATTGATTTTGAGCCTGTGTTAAATCCATGCTCGACGACACTCCTTGTTTGTATTTCTGCAAAGTATTGTCATATATACTTTTTGAAAGTTTAAAATTTTCTTTTGTATTTTCAAATTTATTTATGCTGCTAACTAAGTTATCACGTGTCTGAGTATACTTTAAATCCAAAGATTTTTTTGTGTCATTCTTCAGATTTCCGAGTTTTAACAATTTCAATTTTTCTTGTTTTACTTTTGCCCAGCGTTGTCCACTACTAAAAATTGGAACACTAATCTGCAAACCAACTATACTTGTTGGGAACCAATCAAAGCCCGAATCAAAAAAATTAAATTCATCACGCATTGCATTTTTCGAATAAGTAGCAAAAGCCGATACTGTTGGCAAATATTTACTCTCTTCGCGTTTCAAACTCAAGTGTTGCAAAGCTTCTTGATTTTCAAGTAGTTTATAATCAATATTTTTATTAAAAATAAACTCCTCAATAAGCAAAGCCTCGGTTTTTGACTGACTAATAATTCTGTTTAAATCATCTGTTAAAACGACAGTATTATCAAGAGGAATGCCAAGTTGAAATTTCAACATTTTATCTGCCAATGATTTCTGATTTTCCAAAGACAACAATGTGTTTTTCACACTATTTACAGTAAGTCTCAATTGTTCAACATCTGTTTTTTGCACAAAACCAGCTTCTAACATTTTTTGCATCTCAGCAAGGTTTCTTACCATATTAAGATAAGTAGAATCTGTAATTTCACAACTCTTATTTGCTATTAACACAAAATAATATGATTCTGTAAGGGCTTTTTTTACTGAAGCTTCGCTCTTTTCTTTACTTATTTTCGACATTGCTAAATAAGCTCGTGAAGCTTGTAAGCCAACAATATATTCTCCGCTAAACAACAATTCAGTTGCCGTAATTCCCCAATTGGCATTGTGTTGTGTCCCAAATTTCACAGGCATATATTTACTTTCCGGAATTGGAGCTGTTGGAGTTAAACCAAAGAGTCCCTGATTTATACCTACTATAGCAGGCGTAAGAAAATCAGGCATTAATGATGTTGGAATATCAAGCATATCCTGATACTCTACCTTACCGGAAACTTGTGGTAATCCGATTGCTGTTGTTTCCCAAACCTTTTTCTTTGCAATCTCAATATCGAGTTGTGCATTTTTAATAAGCACATTATTTTCAAGTGCGTATTTTTGTGCTTGTTCAAGGCTAAAATTAAATGCTTTAATACTATCTTGAGAATAACTTTTAGTCACTGCCAAAAAAATTACACACGCAATAATTAATTTCAATTTATTTTTAATCATTTTTTTGTTCTTTTTTAATTTCTTGTAATTTTTTTTCTAATAATTTCAGACCTTTCCCACTACAAATACCCCTATTATGGTAAATAAAGACTTCGTTAAAAACTTGATTTGGTGAATACTCTGAAAAATCAACAGAATCGTTATCTGCAAGATTTTCAATACGACAGATATGAATTTTTGCAATAATATCCACATTCAAATCATCACGGAACAGACCCTGTTCTACTCCTTTGTTAATGTTTGCAACAATAGAAGAATAAGTCTTTTCTGTCTTGTATTCGCTGAGTTTTTTATATATTTTAGGAAAATACCTTTTAAGATCATAGTTTAATGCAGGACTACTTTTTCTTATAGCATTACTTATTATTTTATTACGCTCAAAAGCCTCATCAATAACATTTAAATTTTGATTTTTCAATTCACCGATAGAATCAAAAATGCTTTTCATCTCATTAAAAAGAACTTTATACACCAAAGCTTCTTTATTTTCAAAATATTGATACAAAGTTTTTTTCGACATTCCCAACTCAATGGCAATATCGTGCATTGTAACTCTTTTTATACCGTATTTAAGATATAATGAATTAACAACTTTTAATATTTCTGCCAATTCTTTTTCCATTTTGCAAAAATATAAAAACATTTTAAACTAAAAAACTTTTTAAGGGCAAATAGTTTCCAAACAAACACAACAAACTAACAATTAGGGGTTTCTATTGAAAAATAATTTTGGCAAAACTAAATATTTAATAAAAAAAGACTGAAAGGCTGAGACAAACTTATATTTATGGGACAATCATTTTGGATTATCTATAATTACCATTGGTATAATTTCTCTCACCCATTCAGGGTGACCGAGACTTAATTATTTACATACTTGGGACGTTGCCCCAAGTTATGTTGTTATAGCCTTACAGGCTATTAGTCAACTGGCGTATAGGAACCTGATATGTTTTCTGTTTTTCAGATTGTCAGTGATTTAATTATACTATTTTTTATTACGATACTCTTTCAAATTTGCAATCCGAAAGTATTAATATACAATTTGTTATTTCTGGATTACAAATCCCGAACAGCAGGGTAACAAATTTTATTAAAAAAAAAAGACATTTTCTTTTAAGGAAAATGTCTTTTTTAATAAAACAAATTAAAAATATGATTAATGATTCTCTTTAAATTTTTTCAATCGTTCTTCTAACTGAGGGAACTGATTATCTGCAATAAATGAAACACATGCACGTAAACCTTCACGTTCGCTTCCTGTTGTTGATAATGATATTGCACTTACTCCATAATACATAAGTTCTTCAAGAAGTTGTTCGCCTGTAAATCCAGGATATGAAATTGTAAAATAAAAGCCATCGGCAATAGGTTGGTCAATATCTGTATCATATACAATATTGAAACCATTATCTGTAAATAATTTTTTTGCTTTTCTTGCTCTTTCACCATATTTTCTAACTACTTCCCAAGGATTATATTCTCCGTTGTTTGTTGCTTTAAGTAGTGCAAGCAGCCCGTATTGAGCCGAATGAGTAACACCAGAAGTTGTTGCATAAAGTGTTCCGTAAGCAACTGCATGGCCAAAATTTGAAGTAGAATAATAATTTAGTAATCTTTTAAAATCTCTATTAAAAAGCTTATCAGAAATACACATCATACCAACACGCTGCCCTGCATAACTAAATGCTTTTGAGCTCGATATCATAAGAACATAATTGTCGGTATAATTTGCTACTGATGGTTGATATGGTGGTTCTCCCGGTTTTGACATGTCTTTGCGGAAATCCATAGCAAAATAAGCTAAATCCTCTTCTACAACAACATCATATTTAGTTGCCAACTCACCAATAATTCTGAGTTCCTCGTCGTTAAAACAAATCCATGTAGGATTGTTTGGGTTTGAATATAAAATAACCGAGATATTTCCTTTTTTAAGGTATGACTCTAATTTTTCTTTAAGCTTTGCTCCTCTAAAGTTATAAACATCAAAACTTTCTTGTTTCAAGCCCAACATTTTAACTAATTGTTTATGTACAGGAAAACCAGGGTCAATAAATAACACGGTATCCTTTTTTTCATCCATTCTACCTGCAACCATAAATGTTCCATAATTCCCATTTATTGAACCAACAGTTGGAATACATGCTTTTGGTGATACGTCAATATTAATATAATTTTTTACAAATCGAGAAATCTCTGTTTTAAGTTCAGGTACTCCGTCAATATTAGGATATAAACTTGCTACTCCATTGTCAAGGGCTTGTTTCTCAGCATCAGTTGCAATTTTAGAAGCCGGAAAACCGGGAATTCCCATTTCCATACGGACAAATTTATCGCCTGATTTTTTTTCTATTGTATCAATCAAAAATTTAATTTCACGAATTGAGGCTTTGCCAACACATTCATGTCCACTTTCTTTTATTGCTTTGGAAACAGTATTATAATCAATTGGTGTATTTTTCATTGGTGTATTTTTTGTAATTAGTTTATAATTAAATATTTTCTTTATAATAAACTTAGTAATTTATCATCAGCTGTTTTCATTGAACGGCAATCTTTCAGCTCGTCAAGACCTAACAGATTTCTCAAATTACTTGACCGAAGATTAAAAAAGCACAGCTACTCTTATAAATTAAACCTGTTAAGTCTCTTTCATTATTAATCATTTGGCTTCGCCGTCATTTATTGTCATTAAGTCATTACGCTCTAATTCTCAATTCTTATCCTCGCATCAACTGCAATAACATTATTTTTTGTACCAAGACAAGGATTTAAGTCAAGTTCTTTTATCTCTGGAGCTATTTCGAGCAAGGCAGAAAGTTTAACAATTGCATCTGCAAATTTATCTTCATTAACTCCCTCATTTCCACGCACTCCCTGAATAATTTTATAGCTTTTTAATGATTTAATCATTTTTAAAGCTTCGGTTTTATTCACAGGTGACAAAGCAGCAGAAGTATCTTTAAAGACTTCAATAAAAATTCCACCCAAACCACACAATATCATGTGACCAAAGCCCTCTTCGTATTTTGCTCCAATAAACAATTCAACTCCCGACAACATTGGCTGAAGAAGAATTCCTGTTGTATCTTTAATGTTTATCATTCTGTTGAATTCTTTTTCAACACTTTCAACATCATTAACATTAAGCGAGACTCCGCCAACATCAGTTTTATGAACAGGTCCTACTACTTTCATAACAATAGGGAAACCCAAAGATTTTGATTTCTCTACAGCATCTTCCTTTTTATCAACAACAAACTCTTTAGCTCGATCAATTTTTGCCAAGTCTAGTAAATTCTGAATTTTTTCTGGTGACAAATAGCCATTGTCTGAATTATCAATAATTTTTCTAACTTTACTTTTGTCAATATCTGGCAAAATAGCATCTGCCGAAGGCTTACTTGTATTGTAAATATTCACAACAGCTCTTCCGAGCGATAACTCATCAGGGAAAAATGCACGACCTAAATCTTTAAAATAATCTATTCTTTCGGCACCTGTGGTAATTGATGGCAAGATTGGATAAATAGGCTTCTTGCAAACTTTCATTTTTTCATGAATAATTTTGTAAGCCGGACGAACATCGACCAATGCAGGATCTCCAAAAATTACAGCCATTCCATCAATATCATCGAATTTATTTTCAACAGAATCAATACATAAAGCGAGCTGTTCGGCTGTTCCGGTAGCTAAAAAATCTATTGGATTACCAACTGCAGAGCCGTTAAATAATTCAGAAAGCAATTTATCGGCATTGTCTCCTGAAATATGAGGTACTTCTAATCCACCGTTAGACAAAACATCGGTTAACATAACTCCAGGACCTCCCGCTTGAGTGACAATCGCAATATTTTTACCTTTCAATTCGGGTTGTGTAAATACAGCAGCTGTTGTTACCAAATCTTCTCTCCCTTGACAACGTACAATTCCAGCCTTGTCGAATAATGCCTGAACTGCCACATCGGGTGTTGCCAATGCTCCTGTGTGAGATGATGCTGCTCGACTTCCTGCCGAAGAATTGCCTGATTTAACAGCAGCAATTCTACAACCTTTTTTTATTAATGAAGAAGTGTGTTTAAGAAACTTTTTTGGTTTCTTAATATTCTCCATATAAATAATTTTTATATGTGAGCTCTTTTCTGCATCAAAATTATTATCCCAATATTCAATCACTTCCTCAACGCCATTTTGTGCAGAGTTGCCAACAGCATACATACTTGCAAAAGTTAATCCTACAGACATTCCTTCTTCAATAATGAAGGCGGCAGTTGCACCTGACCCACTCACAAAATCACATCCTTTTGGATTTAATTTTGGAATAGGACCTGCAAAAATCCCGCTATAATTATGAGTTAATACTCCAGTGCAATTTGGACCAATTAAACACACATTATTTTTATTGCATATATCAACTATCTCTTTTTCTAATTGTTTGCCTTGTTCGTTAGTCTCGCTAAATCCTGCCGAGAGAATTATAAATGCTTTCACTCCACATTTAGTTGCCAACACCTCAACATTATCTTTCACAAATCTTGCCGGTACACCAATAATGGCGACATCTGTTTGAGGCAATTCCTCTGCGTTTTTAAAAGATTTTATTCCCTGAACAAAATCTTCTTTAGGATTTATAACAAATAATTTACCTTTATAATTATTATCAATAATATTTTTTAAAGCCTTTCCTCCGGGCTTAAAAATAGAATTTGAACCACCAACAATGACAATAGATTTAGGGTTAATTAATTCTTTATTTATCATAGAGATTATTTTTTTTATTGTATAATTAGATTTATCATTTCTTTAAAGGCTAAAGTATAAAGGCTAAAGTTCAAAAGCTAAAGGCTAAAATTTAAAGGCTAAAGTTTAAAGTTTAAAGTTTAAAGTTTAAAAGCTAAAGGCTAAAATTTAAAGGCTAAAGTTCAAAGGCTAAAGTTTAAAGTATTATAGAATCATTTTTTTCTTGTCGTTTTAACACATATTGAACCTAAAATATTTTTTAGTTCTTGAGATTCTTTAACTAAATTATCTATTTCATCATTTAGTTTTTCATTAGTATTAATACCTTTTATTATTCTAAGCCAAAAATTCGTTTCTCGCATTTCTTTCAACGATATTCTAACTTTATTTGTAAAATCTGCCTTTGAAGATGCTCCTTGTGCCTCTTCGTAGTTAGCACCAGAAGATGTTGAAGATTTTATTAATTGATATTTAACAACCTTATATTCAGGAGTATTTAGTAATTTACGTAAAAATTTTATAACATTTATTGCAAAAATCAATAATCTATTTGACAAATCATTCATTATATTTTTTTTACTTTATACTTTAAATATTTAGCCTTTCTTCTTTTTTTTACTTTAGCCTTTAGCCTTTCTTCTCCTTTAGCCTTTCTTCTTTTTTTTACTTTAGCCTTTAGCCTTTCCTCATTATTCTCTCTTATTTAGATATCTCATAATTTATTCCTTTCTCAAATGCCAATTTATTCATTGTCTTAATTACATCGTTTGGTGATAATTTCATTAAAGCATTTAGCCAAACTTCTTTAGGAATACAGTTAAATGGTTTAATAGTTGAGAGAAGTCCAAGCACAATTATATTTGCCGACTTACCTTGTTTATCTCCAATTTCTGAACAAATTTCATTGCCATCTATCTCAATAACATTATAATTACTTAATGATTTTTTTATCTCTACATAATCGGGATAATCAGACATTTTTGTATTAGGAGGTAAAGCTCTAAATTTATTAAGCAATATTGTTCCCTGAGGTTTTAATAAATCAAGGAAATCAGGTCTTAATATTTCGCTCATTTCCATAACAACCAAAACATCTGCAGAGGCCGGTACTAAAGTTGACGAGTAAACATCACCACATGAAAAAGTTGAAATAACCGGTCCTCCCAATTGAGCCATACCGTGAGTATCGCCTTTCACAATGTGAGTGTCGGCATAAGGAGTATTCATAGCAACTTCGGCAAGGACTTTACCAAAAAACAGATTTCCCTGTCCGCCAATTCCTCTAATTGCCAATCGAATAGATTTTGGTAATTTCTCTTTATCAATATCTATATTTGTTGAAGGAACATACTTTTCGATTTTCAAATCACGCTTTTCTTTTTTCTCTTCTTGAATAAGTTCAAATGCATCGAACGGACATCTTTGCATACAAACGGGAGTGTTACCTCCACAATTGGTACAAAAATTAGTAAAATGAGGGGTTTTGTTTTCATCCAATTCTATTCCCGGACAAATATTACACTTGCCACATTTTTTACATTTATCATAATTGATTGTTAATGTTCTTTGTTTCTTTTTACTTTCGACTTGATTAACACATGGTCCTTGCAATATCAAAGTAGTAAATTCTCCTTTTTCAGATAAATCAAGGGCTTCGATTAATTTTGCCTCAACATCTTTCATATTATAAGAATCGACAGTAACTACCCTTGCTGCTTCTGCTTGTTCCGCTTTAACCAAATCAAATTTATTTTCAATGCCGGCTAAATTATTTTTTGTGGTAGGTGCTGGTTGACCTCCTGTCATTGCAGTAATGCTATTGTCAAGAATAACTTTTACTCCGGGTGTGTTTCTAAAGACAGCGTTTCTTGTAGAATCTAAGCCTGAGTGGCATTCGCAAGAATCTCCAAGAACAGAAATTGTTCGGTGTGCATATTCTGGTCGTGAAAGCACAAAGCCCTGTCGCATTGAATCGGAAGCACCCATGCATAAACATGTATCAATAGCATTTAAAAATGAAAGTAAAGTTGAACATCCAATATCTCCAAAACCTGTATATATCTTATTTTGTTTTCTTAATTTTTGCACTGTTAAGCCAAAGGCTCTATAAGGACATCCTGGGCAAATAGCCGGTGGACGCATTACAGGTGTTATATCTAATTTTGTTTTTTCAAGATGAAAATCAATATTAATATGTTTTGACAAAAATTCTATTACTAATTCAGGTGTCCATTCGGTAATAACACTATCTTCGTCTTTACCAATAATATTGATGCCGAGCAATTTAATTTTATCCTCAACAAATTTATCACCATCTTCAATAACAAATAAATTGCCTGATATTTTTTCAGCAAAAGCCTTAATTCTCTTTTCAGGAAGAGGATAAACATTTGCAATTGAAAGAATTGAAGGATTTAAACCCAATGAACCAAGCACCTCATTAACAATAATATTGCTTTCCCCAGTAACAATAAGTCCCCAATCATCACTGCCAATAAATTCTTTTGTTAATTCAGATTTTTCAGCCCATTCTCTAACTTGAGGAATTCTTTGCTGAGTGGTAAAATTATAAGCTTTTCTTGCAAGATTTGGCATTCCCATCCAACTTTTAAGGTCTTTTGGTAATTCACGAGGAGTAATTGTTCTTGCTTGCTTTGTGCTTATTAGTCCTTCGGAATGGCATAAAATACCTGAAGCCAAAATAACTACAGGAGTATTAAACTGTCGACTGATATCTGCTGCATGCCAAGGCATTTCATACATTTCTTGATGATTTCGAGGTTCTAAAACAGGAATTCGTGCGGATGCAAAGAGATGACGCAAATCAATAACATGTTGTGTGCTTGAAGGAACATAATCGGTTGCTACAAACAATACAAAAGCTCCGGCTGGTGCGTGATAAAAAGCCGATGTAGTAATGGCATCACCTGCCTGAAAAGCTCCAGGAGTTTTCATTGTAACAACAGAATCGAATCCGGCGATAGCATGCCCTACACCTACAGCTACGGCAACTGCTTCGTTTACATCCCATCCCACCTTAATTTTGTCTTGAACGTAGGCGAGTGATTTATCAATAACTTCGGTACTTGGTGTACCAGGATATCCATCTACACAATGATAACCTGAATGAACAACTCCAAGTGCAAATGCTTGATTTCCTTGTAAAATAAATTTGCTGTTGATTGGAGAATCAACAAAATCTTTAAAATTTGCCATGATTATTATTTTTAAAATTCTTTACTAAATTTGATAAGAGTGCTTTAACAAAGCTTTTAATTTGGTAATTACTGATAGTAATAAACAAACCCATCTCTTTTCTTAATATTAAGATAGATTTTTTGTACGAATTTTAATATGTAATAATAATTTATCACGTTGTGGAATATTTTTACAAAATTAAAAAATTTATCATTGAAGTGAAATTTTTTATTAAAATTTATAATGTATTTTTGCAGATTAAATTGTAAATAATCTCTTCAATACATGAAAAGATAAAAAAAGATACAATGAAACACTTTATTTCAACAACAGTTTTGTTTTTAATGTTTTTTTTTCAATGTCTCGGTTCTTCTGAGAATTATTCTTACGAGAATGATTCTACTAAAATAAATGAAATAAAAACAGATTCTCTACAATTAAAAGTTGATTTATTAAAAACTCAGTTTGCTTCAGTTAGCAGTACAAATAGCATAATAAAACAACCCTTAAACTATATTATTAATTATTTGGAAAACGACACTATTAAAAATATCTATTTCTATCTAAAAAACTTTAGACAAACAGATTCTCTTGATTATTATTCAAATTATTTAAAAACCGAAACAACAAATATTGATTCTTTGAATAAAAAATTATTGAGAAATGATAGTCTCAAAAATACAATTAATTACTTATTAGATTATATATCACAAGATAGTGTTACAAAATGGCTAAATGAAATAAAAAAAGATTCTTTAAATATTTGCTTGAAAAATATTAAGAACGATTCTTTAAATATTTACTTAAAAAATGACAACAATAAATATTCTAGATTTTGGTTAAAAAACACAATGAATGACTCAATTGGAATATGGCTAAACAACTTAAACAAACATTCTTTTAGAATATTAATAGATGATGATATTTTCACAAAATCGATAAGTCGAAGAATTCAGAAAAACATATTAAAATCTCAACAAAAAAACCTAAACTCTTTGATGCTAATAAAAAAGAAGGTTCCAAAAATCACACCTGACTTATGGAAATTTTTTGGAACAACAAGCATAAACGTTTCACAAGGATACTTATCAAATTGGGCTGAAGGTGGAGCAAGCTCAATCTCTTTACTATCGTCATTTAAATTGCATGCCGATTATTCAAAAGATGACACAAAATGGAACAACACTATTGATTTAAAATATGGCATATTAAAAACCGAAGATGAAAATCTTCGTAAAAACGAAGACAAAATTGAATTATCATCAAAATTTGGACAAAACGCTTTTAATAATTGGTATTATAGTATATTTGGCAACTTAAAAACTCAGTTTTCCAAAGGCTATGAGTATCCTAACGATTCGGTTGAAATTTCAAATTTTATGAATCCAGCATACATTATTCTTGCATTTGGTCTAGATTACAAAGTCAATTCAAAATTCTCAATGCTTATTTCTCCAGTAACATCAAAATTCACAATTGTTCTTGACACAACAAAAATTGATCAAACAAAATATGGACTTAGCAATGACGAAATTGTAAAAAAAGAATTTGGTGCTTACTTTAAAATTCAATACAAATTTAAAATTACCGATGATATTAATATTGACAACAAACTAAATTTATTTTCTAATTATAACAATAACCCACAAAATATTGATATAAATTATGAAGCTAATATTAATATGAAAATTAATGATTTTATCAACACAACAATTCGCATCCATTTAATTTATGATGATGATGTTAGGATACCTGTTTATAAAAAAATTAATGGTATTGATACCAAAACGGGAACAACTAAAAAATTTCAATTCAAAGAATTATTAAGTGTTGGTATTGCTTATAAATTTTAATAAAAAAATTAAAATTTCGAAACGCCTCCTGAGACAATAAATTTCATTACATCAATTGAATTAGCATTAATCTGAGTAACATTTTCGACAGGTACTATATACAAATCACCCAAAATACCATAAGAACTGGGAAGATATACTGCTATTTTTTTATTCTCAATGCCTAAAAATTTCAAATCATTCTGAGTAATAAACCCAAGACGCTCAATCTCTAAATTTTTATTTAATTTAATTAATACCGGGTGAGTAAATTTTTTTTCTTTCCCTACGAATGCTGATAATAAATCTTTAATTGAACAATAAATCACTTTTATAAGCGGTAGCTTATTTATTAATTTATTTACGAATTGAAAAATTGGCTGTGATACAAGTATCTTCCCAAGAAACCCAATAATAGTTATTGAAAAAACAATAATTAAAGCACTTAAACCAGGTATTCTCACGCCAATAATTTCAGGTGGCAAAATACCGTCAATAAATTCAAACGTCAGATAAAGAAGATAAACTGTTACAGCAATAGGAACAATAAATAAAATACCTTGTAAAAAATAACCAACAAATTTCTTCATGACAAAAATATTTATAAGTGTTAATACTTCCCGAGAAGTTGTCCACCAGCCAGTGGATTTCTACTGTTCAGATTATCAGTCCCGAGTACTCGGGATTAATCATTGTGCTAAATTAAAAGTATTTCAAAACTGTTTTTTTCTTTTTTTTTACTTTATACTTTAAAATTTTTTAGCCTTTTCTACTTTAGCCTTTAGCCTTTATTCTTTTACCCACCTAATAAACTACGGATGCCTTATTAAGCTCCCCAACCATCTCTGTCTAAACTCCTGTATTGTATTGCTTCTGCAATATGTTCAGACTTAATATCATCACTTTTTTCCAAGTCAGCAATTGTACGCGACACTTTAATAATCCTATCATAAGCTCTAGCAGACAAACCTAATTTTTCCATTGCGGCTTTTAATAAATGTTGTCCGGCTTCATCAAGTTCACAATATTTACTTATCAGTCTTGAGGTCATTTGTGCGTTAGAATGCACAGTATTAAAATCTGTAAATCTATCTGATTGTATTTTTCTAGCATTAATAACTCGACTTCTAATCATTTCACTACTTTCAACTTTTTGTTTTGAGGCTAATTTTTCAAAATGCACAGGAATAACTTCAATGTGAATGTCAATTCTGTCGAGCAATGGGCCGGATATTTTATTAAGATATTTTTGACGAACTGACGGAGAACACACACATGCTTTGTCGGGATTGTTATAATTACCACACGGACAAGGATTCATTGAAGCAACAAGCATAAAACTTGCAGGATATTCAACCGTAAATTTGGCACGAGATATTGAAATAAATCTATCTTCGAGAGGTTGACGCAGAACTTCTAATACTGTTCGCTTAAACTCAGGTAATTCATCAAGGAAAAGAACACCATTGTGAGCCAATGAAATTTCTCCGGGCTGAGGGAACTGGCCACCACCGACAAGAGCAACATCAGAAATAGTATGATGAGGAGCTCTAAAAGGTCGTTTGGTTGTTAAGGATGTATTTTTTGATATTTTACCTGCTACTGAATGTATTTTTGTGGTTTCTAAAGCTTCTTGCAAAGTTAGAGGAGGAAGTATGGTTGGAAGACGCTTTGCTAACATTGTTTTTCCTGATCCGGGAGGTCCTATCATAATAATATTATGACCTCCGGCTGCTGATATTTCGAGAGCTCTTTTAACATTTTCCTGCCCTTTTACATCTGAAAAATCAAAATCCGATTTATTCACATTTAACAAAAATTCTTTCCGAGTGTCAACAATTGTTGGTTTTAAATTTTCTTTACCATTAAAAAAATCAACAACTTGGTTAATATTATCAACTCCATACACATCAACATCGTTAACTACAGCGGCCTCACGTGCATTTTGTTTTGGTAAAATAAACCCTTTAAATCCTTCTTCACGAGCTTGTATAGCAATTGGCAAAACACCTTTTATTGGTCTCAAACTACCATCTAACGACAATTCTCCCATAATTATATAATCGCTTATATTATTATTTGATATTTGCTCTGAAGCGGCTAATATTCCAATTGCAAGTGGCAAATCATAAGCCGATCCCTCTTTACGAATATCTGCAGGAGCCATATTTATTACCACTTTATTATGTGGCATTTTATATTCGTTTGTACGTAAAGCAGAATCAATTCTTTGTTGGCTTTCTTTTACGGCACTATCAGGCAGTCCTACGAGATAAAAATTTATCCCTTGTGTTACATTTACTTCAATAGTGATTGTTGTTGCATTAATTCCTTGTACGGCACTTCCATAGGTTTTTACAAGCATCTTGTGTTAATTTTATTATTCGCATTTTCAAACTATAATAAGATAAAAGATAAAAATTTTAAAAATAGCCCTGTAACAATTTAGGCATTTAACATCCTCAAATTTTCAATTTCTTGCATTAAATACTTATTTTTTGATTCTTAAAAATCTCAAAAATTTATCAATCCAATTTATTTCAAGTTCGTCTTCATCATAATATCCATTTCCAGTTCCATAGCCATATCCGTAACCATAGCCATATCCATAGCCATATCTTTTACCGTAATACCCTTCAAGCTTAACATCATTTACTAAAATATTAAACTGAGAAATATTTTTTGTTTTATTAATTCCACTAATTACTTCAAGAACTTTCTTGCTAGAATAATTTTGTCTAACTACAAAAATATTTGCGTCGGTATATTCTGTAAAAATTAAAGCATCAGAAACTAAAGCTACAGGAGGTGTATCTATAATTACATAATCAAACTCTTTTTTCACTTTGGCAAGAAACTCTTTCAATCTATCTGTTTCTAATAATTGTGCGGGATTAGGGGGCACAGGTCCAGCAAGAACAACAAAAAGATTTTCATTATCTGTTTTTAAAATAATTTCATCAATTGTATTTTTCTTAATTAAGTAAGTGCTAATACCAATATTATTACTAATATTAAAAACTTTATGAAGTTTAGGTTTCCTAAGATCCAGCCCAACCAATAAAGTTTTCTTATTGGTCATTGCAATTATTGATGCTAAATTGATAGCACAAAAAGTTTTACCTTCACCACTAATTGTTGATGTAACAGAAACAACTTTTGACTTAGCATCTACTAATAAATACTGCAAATTGGTTTTAATTGTCCTGAATGATTCTGAGATACCAGATTTTGGATTATCAAAAACAACAAGATCTGTAGCTTTATTATTATGCCCCACAAAACCAAGAATTGGGACTTGAGTATTCTCTTCAATATCTTTTTTATCTAAAATTTTATCATTAAAGTAATCAAATAATAGAATTAAAAAAAAAGGTAATATTAAACCAAGAATTAAACCCAAAGTATAATTAAAAGAACGTTTTGGAGATACTAAATAGGCATTTTCTCTTCGTGCTTTATCAACAATTTGAACATCAGAAATATTCGAAGCTTTCATTATTCCTGTTTCCGCTCTTTTTTCCAACAAATAAGTGTAAATATTATCGTTCAAGTTAAATTTACGCTGAATATTTAACAACTTTCTTTCATTTGCAGGCAATTTATCAATCTTCCTATCAACTTCATCTAACCTACTATTAATATCATCTAAAGATAATTTTGTTGTTTTAATAAGATTCTTAATATTTTCTATTAATGAATTTTGTGCATCTCTAATCTTAATATTTACAATATCTAAAGCAGGATTCGATTTTTTTGTGCTATAAACCAAAGTAGATTTCTCAATATATAATTGATTCAATTGCAGAATAATAGTTTTTAATAAAGGATCGCTAATATCAACAACAGAAGGTGCAATAACATCTGTAAAATTGTTTTTATCATTTACATACTCATCTAAATATTCATAATATTTTAAATGAAATTTGATAAATGATTTTTCGGTTTGTAATTTTTCTAATTTTGTAAATAATGTACTTCCTTCTTTATCAATATTAATAATTTTATTATTTAACCTAAAATTTTGAAGATTACTCTCTGCTATACCCAACGAATCTACAATACTATTAATTTGTCTATCTATAAAATCAATTGTGTTATCAGCTGTTTTGTTTTTTTCATCCAATCCTGAACAAACATAAACTTCTGTTAATTTGTTCAAATAGTCAACTTCTTTCTGTGGAACCTTACCTTGAATAGAAAGATTCAATATTGTCCCCTCTTCATCCAACAATTCTATACCTAGCTTACTCCTATATTCGTTAGTAAGTTGCACGGAATTTTTAACTACAAAATAATATTTTTGGTATCCCCTACTTATATCAAAATTATCCTTGTCACGAAGTGTAACATTAAAATCGAAATAATCATTACTAAATTGATCACCAAAATTCATTGTTTTGTCAATATCCATATCTCCATCTATCTCTAATCTGTACTTATCTTTAGATATAATTGTTACATAAACAGGAATGTTTGAATGTTGATATTTAGTTGAATCAAAATTAAAAATTAAACTTGTTCTATATAATTCTGGCTCTCTTATTGTTCCTACCCCAAAATATGAAACATTAAAGCTTAATTTTTTTAAAGTTTTTTGAGCAATGTCGTAAGAATGCAAAATTCCTATTTCATTTTGAATATTATTTCCTTGTCTAAATAAATCAAGCCCAGATATTAAATCATTATTATTATAATATGAATTATTCGAATTGTCGTTAAGGAGTATGGTTGTACTTACACTATAAACAGGATCCGTATATCTGTTTACAAGATATGCTACTGACAATGCTATAAAAACAGAAATAGCAAACCAATACCAATTTGACAAAATTTTGAATATATATTTTTTTATATCAATATTTTCTTCTTGATAAAAATTTTCTTGATTATTATTCATCTCTAGTATTTAATATAATTTAACAACAGTACAAATGTTGTAAGAATTGACAAGAACAAAGAATATGTAGGTATGTTTGTCCTAAACGTTTTTGCTTTTATTGGCTGAACATAGACAATATCTCCTGGCATTAAATAATAAGCTTCTGAAGACAACAAATTAATATTTGTTAAATCAATTTTATAAGTTTTCGTTCCTGTATCGTTTGCTCTTACAACAATAATATTTTTTCTGTCTCCATAATCTGTCATGTCACCTGCTTTACCAATAGCTTGTAAAACTGAAATGTTATCTTCATAAATATTATAAACTCCAGGCCTTGAGACTTCACCAATTAATGTAATTTTAAAACTAATTAATTTTACAATAACCGTCGAATTATTCAAATACCCATCAACTAACTTATGAATTTTTTCTTTAATTTCTTCTATAGTCATTTCTATAACCTTAACCTTCCCAATTACCGGCATAGAAATATATCCATAATTATCAACCTTATTTCCTTCTAAAAATAAACTAACCTCATTATGAACCCTATTTGAATTAGGACTTTCTGTATTAAACAAAACAAAATTATTTTTATCTGGGTTTAATATTTTAATATACAAAATGTCGTTTTTTTGAATTTTATAGTCAACATTTTGTTTTATGAAAAATTTATTTTCTTTTATAGAATCATGCTTACTTTTAGTTTCTTTATGTTGCAGATAAATAATTTTTTTATATTGAGTACAAGAAGAAACAACAAATAACAATAAAAAAAAGAATAATATATTTTTAAATTTTGACATGACAATAATTATGAGTTTTGAATTATATTTTTTTTAATCATAACATATTTACTTATTATGAGCTAAAAACATACAAATATATAAAAAAACAAAAACAAATATTAATTTCAGTAAATAATACCCTGTATAATTACACATTTTAATAATTCTTAAATTAGTACCTCATAAAATTATTTTCATAAACTCATTTATTCAATTACAATATAGCATATTATATACTCTCACAAAAATCGCAACAGCAATTTTTTGAACATTATAAAATTCGACATAATTTTAGCTAAAAAAATATATGTGAAGATTAAACAAGTTTTGATTTTACTTAACTTTTTAATATATCAATTTTAATATCAATAAAAATATCTTTTATAAAACCTTTCTCATAATTAGTCAAATATTTAATATAAAATAAAATAAAATAATTATATTTGTATGTTAAGAATGTTCATAAAAAAAACGAAATTTACAAATTTAATTTTGTCTTGTTAAAATATAGACCTATGAAAAAATTTTTATTACTGATTGTAGCTATAATCAGTTTATCTGCAATAAGCTTTTCTCAAACAGTAACAACCAATGCAGCTACAAATGTTACACAAAATTCTGCCACATTAAATGGGACTGTTAACGGTAGCGGAAACTCAATGATTTATATAAAATTTGAATATATTTCTGATGCCGATTATCTGATAATTGGCTGGGATGGAGCTACATCAGTAAATGCATCACCATATAACAATTCAGGTCAGGAAATTGACGATATGGATGTCAGTGCATCAATTTCAGGTTTAAGTGCAGGCACAAAATACCATGTTAGACTAAAAGCTTATTATAGTGGTTGGTATTACGGTTCTGATAATTCTTTTACTACTTTAACACCCCCAAATAGCAATTCTGACATAGTTTCTTCTGCCTACGAAACATCAAATATTGATTATGCTTCAAAAACAGCCTCTTCTATTAGTTCAACTACAGATGCAATAAAAGTATGGTCGTTTACAATTAGAGATGGTAGCGGTTCAAGCGATGATGACACTTTCGGAACAGAATTAACAAGCATAACTATTGATAAAGGAACAAACAATTCTGTTTCTAATTGGTCAAACACAATTAGGCAAGCTGCCTTATACGATGGCTCAACCGAAATTGCCGAAGTAAGTGTTACTGGCGAAACAATTTCTTTCACAGAATTATCAGGTGAAAATGTTACAGCTGCGGACAATGGCACTAAAACTCTTGACCTTTACCTAACTTTTGAAACAACAAACATTACAGACAATCAACAATTTCAATTTCAAATACAAAACTCAAACGTAACAGCTAATACTTCCAGCTCTACTTTTACTACATTCACAGCTGCAACAAGCTCCACTACAAGCGATGCTAATCGTATTGAAGTTACTGCCACAAAACTATTATTTGTGCAACAACCTACTGAAGTAAATATTGACGATACAATGACACCTGATGTTACTGTTGAAACCACAGATGCAAATAATATTAGGGACTTAGATTTTACATCAAACATTGACATTACTGCGACTGGTGCTACATTAACAACATCACCTTTGACCTCTGCTGCAAGTTCAGGTCTTGCCACTTTCAGCACAATTTCTTTTAGTTCAGGAAGTGCTTCAGCAACTCTAAATGCAGAACGAAATACCGAAGGCGACTGGGATGTTACTTCCAACACTTTTGAAATAACCCAACCTGAAATGGATATACATGGAAATGGCACGTCAATTGCTGATGGAGACGACACCCCATCTCTAACAGACCATACTGATTTTGGCGGTGCAGACTTTTCTGGAACCAATTCTGTCACTCGGACTTTTACAATATACAATCTTAACATTGATGACAAAAACGGCGATTTAATATTATCCGGTGATCCAATAGTATCAATCACAGGAACTAATGCTTCCGAATTTACTGTTACATCTTCACCTTCATCTTCAATAAGCTCAACAAACTCATCAAATTTTCTAATAAAATTTGACCCTGAAGGTGCAGGCTTAAGAACTGCTGAAATTAATATTGCTAATAATGATGCAGACGAGAACCCATATAACTTCTCAATTCAAGGAATCGGGGCGGTTGCACCAACAGTAACAACAGCTGACATTTCTTCTATTACTCCATCAACTGCTTCTTCGGGAGGTAATGTTACTTCTGATGGTGGTTTATCTGTAGATGAAAAAGGAGTTTGTTGGAATACAACAATAGACCCATTATACTCCGAAGCCCATTCTCATGATGGAGAAGATACAGGAATATATTCTAGCTCAATTATAAGCCTAACAGCAGCGACAAAATATTACGTTCGTGCTTATGCAACAAACTTATCAGGAACAGGATATGGCGAAAATAAATCTTTCTGGACTCTTGATACAGAACCAACAACACATCCTTCAAATTTCGCCACTACTAATATTACCGAAACTTCTATGGACTTTAGTTGGGACGCATCAACAGGTGCAGATGGATATATTATTTTACAAAAAGAAGGAAGCACACCCCCTTCTAGCGATGGTGTAATAGATGGACTTGAAAAAGGTGATTTTAATTTACCAATAGGAACAATTGTGACAACTGAAATTGTTGGTGAATTAACCGGAAATGTAACAAATTTAGTTTCACACGTAACATATAGCTTTACCCTAATTCCTTATAGTAGGAACTTAAACGATTCAACCTATAATTACAAAACTGATGGTTCTTTACAAACAATTACAGAAACAACTGTTAAAGGAACTCCTACAGCACAAGCTAATACAATCACATTTAGTTCAATTGATTATACATCAATGACTGTATCGTGGACACGAGGAAATGGTGATAATTGTGTGGTTCTTGCACATGCTTCTGCACCTGTTGATGCAGACCCTGTTAATGCAAATGAATACTCACCAAATTCTGCATTTGGAACAGGTGACGAAATTGGAACTGGAAATTATGTAATATATAATGGAAGTGGAAATTCTATAGCTATAACAAATTTAAATGCAGAGACAACTTACTATTACGAAATTTTCGAATACAATAACTCTGACACTAACATAAAATACTTAATTGACGGAGGTGGTTCTTTTAATCCAAATAGCCGTTCAACTTTAAAAAACGCACCATCTACTCAAGCATCAAATATAACCTTTTCGAATGTTGATTCAGAAAATCTAACTTTGAACTGGACAAGAGGTAATGGAGAACATTGCATTGTTGTCGCCAAACAAGGTGACGGAATTGCACCCCCTACAGACAATTATGATTATACAGCAAACTCAACTTTTGGAAGTGGTAACACAACAGAAGCAGGAAGCTATGTAATTTATAATGGTACGGGAACAACTGTTGATGTTGCAAATTTAACTCAAAATACAGATTATTACTTTGAAATTTTTGAATGCAACAACGATGTTCCGAATTGTAAATATAATAAAACAACAGCGTCTAACAACCCAAATAATCAATTAACATTAAAAAACACACCTGTTAATCAATCCAGCAATATTGCTTTTACAAATGTTGTAGCAACATCAATGACAGTTAGTTGGACGAGACCTGCTGGTGGTGGAGATCATTGCATTCTTGTTGCTAAACAAAGCAGTGCTGTTAGCAACCCGACTAATGGTTCTTCTTATACACCCAATACTGTATTTGCAAGTGGAGCTGAAACAGCTACTGGAAGTTATGTTTTATATAATGGAAATGATGCTTCTCCTTCTGTTGATATTACAAATTTATCATCAACACAAACTTATCACTTTAAGGTTTATGAATATAATAATAACGAAACATCATATACTAAATATAATCTTTCCGATGAAACCGACAACCCCAATACAGAGACAACTACAACAGCTGCCCCAACTATTCAATCTCACGATATTATTTTTTCAAATATTGATACCACATCAATAACTGCGAGTTGGACTAATGGTAACGGTGCATACAGAATCGTTGTTGCACATGAAGCATCCGCAGTAAGTCAAATTCCAACTGACAATACACATTACTATGGAAATTCAATTTTTGGTTCAGGTTTTGACTTAGGTGATAACAACTATGTTGTTTACCAAGGTAGTGATGATAATGTTACTGTAACAGGTTTAAAAAACTATACAAAATATTATTTCCAAATTTTTGATTATAATGATGATACTAATTCTAGATACAACACCGACCCAGCAACAAATAATCCAAATAGCGATACAACATTAAAGCCTACACCTGTAGCACAAGATTACAATATTACTTTCGATAATATTAATGCAACAACAATGACTGTAAACTGGGTAAGACCTGCGTCTAATGGAGGTGACAACTGTGTTTTAATTGCAAAAGAAGGTGATGCGGCCTCAAATCCTGTAAATGGCGAAGATTATAATGCAAGTGCTTCATTTGGTAGTGGTGACCAGATTGGAACATCAGCATCATATGTCGTTTATGAAGGATCTAGCAGCACTGTTAACCTTACTAATTTAGAAGCAAACAGAACCTATTATTTTAAAGTTTGCGAATTTAATAATTCAGATGGCAATACGAAATACAATACATCATCAACAGAGACAGGGAATCCAAATAGCCACTCAACCGCTAATGCTGCTCCAACAACTCAAGCTTCAGGTATTACATTTTCAAATGTTGATGCAACAAAATTAACTATTAATTGGACATCCGGCAACGGACAAAATAGAATTGTAAAAATGAACACCAGCAACTCATTTACAGACCCAACTGACGGGACAGACCCAAGTGCTGATAATGCATATGGTTTGGGTGAACAAGTTGTTTATAACAGTACCGGAAGCACTGTAAATATTACAAATTTAGATGCTAGCACCACCTACTGGTTCAGAGCATATGAATATAATAACAGCGGAACAAGTACAATGTATAACGTAAGTACAGCTACTGATAACCCTGACAGTATTCTGACACTAAAAAATGCACCTACAACTCAAGCAACAAATATTACATTTGCTAACCTAGCATCATCATCAGTTACTATTAACTGGGAAAACGGGAATGGTGAGAATCGCATTTTAGTTGCAAAAAACGGAACCGATATTTCAACTCCAACAAATAACACTTCATATTCAGCAAATACTATTTTTGGTAGTGGAGATGTTACGGGAGCAGGATGTTATGTGGTTTATAATGGATCGGGAAACACGGTTGATGTTACAGGCTTAACACAAAATGAAACTTATGAATTCGGAGTATTTGAATTTAACAATTCGGGAACATCTTATGCTAAATACCACAACGTAACTGCTACGGGAAACCCACAAACCTTAGCCACTTCGGGATATACACAATGGACAGGGACAACATCTACAAGTTGGGAGGCAACAGAAAACTGGTCATCTTCATCAGTTCCAACATCGGGTACTGATGTTGTAATTAAATTGGCTACAAACAAACCGGTAATTAGTTCTAATTCTCTTTGCAATAATATTACAATTGAGCCTGGAGCATTCTTAACAATTAATTCGGGATATACTCTCAGTGTTTCTGGAGACCTAACAATAGAAGCCTCTTCTTCATATTTGGGGTCTTTAATAGAATTTGGTGACGGTTCTGTATCTGTTACAGGATCATCAAAAATTCAAAATTATATTTCAGGCACCACAGATTGGCATTACTTATCTTCACCAATAACAAGCACCACTGTTGATTTTCTTACAGATTATTATGTAAATAGTTACAATGAATCAGTCCCAAGTTGGACACACTTAATCGCTGGCGATGCTTTAAATGTTATGCAAGGCTATTCTGTAAAAAATTCATCTGGAAATGCAACTGTTACATTTAACGGAACACTAAACACAGGCAGTAAAAGCATCTCAACAAATAACTCAACACCAACTGACGATAGCTATGGATGGAACTTAGTAGGAAATCCATATCCTTCAACGATTGACTGGAAAGCCATCGGTTGGACTAAATCGAATGTTGATAATACGGTTTATGTTTATCTTGGAAATTCACAATATTCAGCATATAACGGCACGACATCTGCCATGATAAATGGTGGTAGCAGATACCTTTCATCAATGCAAGGATTTTTTGTTCGGGCTTCTGGAAATGGAACGCTTGGCGTAACAAACAGCGTGCGAGTTGATAAAACAAGGGCGTATTTTAAAAAAGCTGATGAATTGCCAAATAATTTATTAAAATTACGTGTTGAAAAAGGGGAGTTTAATGATGAAGCTGTTGTATTATTCTACCAAAATGCCACACAAATATTTGATGGTGAATTTGATGCTTACAAAATGTTCAGCTATAATGAAGACATTCCTGAGCTCTACACTTCGACGCAATTAGGAGAGCAACTTGCAATTAACACGTTGCCTAACATATCAAATAATGAAACAATCCCATTAGGTTTCAAAACAGAGCAAAGTGGAGATTATACTATTACTGCCGTTGAAAACACATTTGATGCTAACACCTCTGTTTTATTAGAAGACTTAGAAAAAAAGGAAGTTATTGATTTGAAAATATCTGACTACTCTTTCTATTCCAACTCTGTTTATAACTCCGACAGATTTTTATTACATATTGTTATGGAACCATCATTTATAATGAAAAATATTGAAAAAGATAATTCGGTAAGTATTTATTCTTTTAGGAATAGCATTTACATAAAAAATAATTCTCAAAATATCTCTAAAGGGGAAGTCGTGGTTTACAATATTTTGGGGAAAGAAATAATTAGAAAGCAATTAAATAACACGACATTAAACAAAATTATGATTAATAAAATTTCTGGAAATTATATTGTACGAGTATTAACAAATAATAAAATTTTTTCTGAAAAAGTTTTTTTAAAATAAAAAATGTTTATTTCGAGTTAATTAAAAATTCGATTTTGAATCAAACTTCTTTTATTGTAATTTTGTTGCCAATTTTATTTTCTTATGAAGAAAAATTTTTTATACATAATATCTTTTTTATTTATATTAACCGCATTTCCATCAAATTCTATGGCAAATGGCGATGATATATTTAAAAACAAAAAAAATGTTTCTCGAAAAAAAGGGAACTTTCATAAAGATGAAAAATTTGGCACAAGAGAAAGCAAAGCATTACCATTAATGCCTCCTGATCCTAGTGGTGGCGATGGTGGATACCCTGTTCCAATTGCAAACGGATTAAACATTTTATTGATTTTAAGCGGAATTTATGTAACACGTAAAATAAAAAAAGAAATAAAAAAATAGACGCCCATTCTATTATTCACTAATTAAATTATGCTATTTTTTCAGAAATATAAAATTCAATTTGAAAAATATAAAATTTTATATAAAAAAAATCGCAAATTATTCAATAATATCTTTCGATTTATATTTGCTTTAATTTTTGGATTAATTTTATCTGTATTAATTACCGAAATAGACCCATTTAAAAGTTATCTTAAAACAACTTCAATACCTGACATATTAACAAAAAGTTTAGTTTACACTAGCAATTTTTTATTAAACTTATTTGGATTTGATACTTACGCCCATAATAATTTCTTACAAATTAGAGGAACTAACGGCATTAGATTTGTTTATAGCTGCATAGGAATTAGACACATGACATTTTTTGCAGGATTTATCATATCATATTATGGTAAATTATTAAATAAAATCTGGTACATTATAGTGGGTTTTATAATTCTAATCTTTATAAATTCATTTAGAGCAAGCATTATTTGCATAACTCAGTTATACTATCCCGAATATTTTCAATTTGTTCATTATTACTTTACACGAATTATTATGTATGTCTGCATATTTGTATTATGGATGATTTGGATACGATTTTTTGCAACAAAAAAAAGACTGCCTGAAACAGACAGTCTTAAAACAGAATAAATTAGTATTTGTAAAAAACGCTAATAACTGCGTTATACTCTTCTTAAAACTCAGTCATTTACTTTAGTAAACCTCTAATTTTCAAGACTTCGAAAGCCTTGTTCTTAACATTTTTTTATCAAACACTTATCTTTTTAGATATTTTATTACAGATATTAATTATTTCAAATAAGGTTTAACGACTTCAATAACTTCGGGTAAGTCCATACCAATATTTTTTAGGTGTTCAACAGTAGGAATACCTTCTTTAGTCCAACCTCTACGAAAATAAACAGCATCTAATAATTTTTCGTACTGCTCTTCTCTAAATTTACGAGTAATTGCAATTTTTTCTTCAGTAGTTTTTCCAACAGGGTCAATACCAATTTTCTCTTTCATTTGAGTATCGTATCTATCTGCACGAGATTCATATTCGGTAACTGTAACAGGGCCGCAAGCACGGTATGGCTGAGCATCATTTTCTCTTACTAATTTACCCCTACGCAAATTAAAAATTCTTTGGAAATTATAAACTCTTTCAGATTGAAGAATCATTTCATCAGTATCTATAGGTTTTCCGGTAACAGCAGTAAAAATTTTCAAATAATTATCAACGTGCTCAGGTACTTTAGCTGGCTCATCTGTTTCTGCATTATTTGTAGGTTCAACATCATTCCATGGCAATTTACATAATCCCATTAAACCAAACCAGGTTCTAAACATTGGGAAATAATGTAAAGCTTCAGCTTTATCTTTAAAAGTAGGAATTTGGTTATTTACCATATCCATAAAAATCAACCAAGCTTCATCGTGTTGAGGTCCTTTATTTGTCATAGCAAACCCACCTTGTTGAGCCAAAGATTCTTTTGAAACATATTCAGAATATTCAAGCCCTTTACTTTCCATACCAATATCTTGTAAAAAGCTTGGATCTGCACCGTATTTTTCAGCAAATGTTTTTTTCATTCGACGAATACCTTGTCCAGCAATTTTACCAAAACCTTCGCCTCGAGCAAGTTGATGGATTAATTCTAATGCAGCCTCAGCATTTCCGAAATTTAATTCTAAGCCACCTGTTATTTCTTTATTTAAGATGCCAGCTTCATAACATTCCATAATAAAAGCAAGCAAAGTACCCCAAGAGATAGTACAAATTCCATAAGTATCACAATAAAAATTTGCTTCAATAATATAATCAGGGTCAAAAATACCACAATTTGAACCTAAACCAGCAGCATTCTCATATTCTGGTCCATCAACAATAACTTGTTGCCCTTTATAAGGACCGGTTTTTAATTCAAAACCATCAACACCTTTTGAACAAGCCATTGTACATCCAAGCCAGCAACCATCAGGTATACCTTGTGTGAATTTACTTTCCCACACATGAGAATCTATTTTAGGTGTGTCTTTATGGCTTCCATACTGATAATTACAAGTTGGTAAAAGGTCATAGTCATCCATTATTTCAACTAAGTGAGCTGTTCCTATTTTTCTCATTTTGCACTGCTCATCGTCAAGCTCAATCATTTCTTTAGTAAACCTGCGTCCTCTTTCTTTTATAGTATCAAGGTCAACAACATTATTTGCATTCCCTTTTATTCCGGGTACTTTTGCAACAATAGCCTTAATATGCTTGTCTCTTAAAACAGTACCTGTTCCTCCTCTACCAGCTTGTTTAAATCTAACGCCTTTTCTTCGTTTGTCGTAAAAGCTGAAATTTAACATCCCAATAAAAGAATTTTCTGCAGCAGCTCCTGTAGAAACAATACCAATATTCATTTTTTCTTTTTCATTATCGGCAAACATATCTGTTAATTGCTCAGCTAAAATGTGACTATCAACAACGTCGTCAGGAGCTTCATAAATTTCAACACTTCCATTTACTCCATCAATATAAATAATAAGTTCCTTATCTGATTTCCCCTGAATTTCAAGAGCATCATAGCCTGAAAATTTTAAAAATGGTCCGAAAAAACCACCTACATTGCTATCCATAACAAAATCGGTAGGCGATATTGTAACAACAATCGATTTTCCTGCTCCAGCATATTGAGTTATTCCCCCAATAGGACCTGAAGAAATAATTATTTCGTTTTCAGGATCATTCCATTTTGTATTAGGAGTTGTCGCATCCCACAATAATTTCATCCCGAAACCTTTTCCTCCAATAAATTTATCTTTCATCAACTCAGTAACAGGTTTTTCTTTTACTAAATTATCAGAAACATTGATGTAAAGGATTTTACTAGTATAACCCTTATCAAGAGGTGTTATATTATAAGAATATTCCTTTAACAATTTATGTGTTTTTTTCATGTCTACAGCACTCATGATTTTGCCTCCTATAATTAATTTATTATTTATTTTATATTTAATCTGTACAAAAATAAAAAAATTACGAAGTTTAAACTACTTTATCACAAAAATGTCATTATGCAAAGTCATTCATAACGAAAAACTTAATACACACATTCATTAATATAAAGAGGCTTGAGGCTTTTGCAATTAAAAAGCTCAGATTATTAAAATATATTTTGACTTCATCCTTTAACATGTAAAATCAAAGCTTAGTTTTTGCTTAATATACTTTTAGCAAAAAAAATTACATTTTTTTCATAAATTCAAATATTAAAATAATTATTTTTACCTTTACAAAAAAAAAGAAATATGAATTATAAAAAGCTATATTTTCTTATTTTAGTAATTGGAATTGTTGCACTTTCAATAATATCTTGGTATACATTAACAATCAATATTAATCAAACAACACCTACTATTGTTAATATTTTTTTACATTACAATAAATTGTTTATTTATTGCAACTTGCTTCTTTTTATAATTTTATTAATCATATCAAATCTCATTTATTTAAAAACTTTATCTAAATATTTTTTCACCTTAAGTGTTATTTTTTTTATTGCATTCACAATCACAAACAATTTTTATTTCTCAAACTATATTCTACATCATTTTTCCGGATACGGACTTAATGAAGAAAACTTCAATCTTTTAAAACTAATTGGTGCTTTCTCATGTTTGGCAACAATAATAATTACAGCAATTAATTATACAACAATAAGAAACCTGAAAAGAAGAAAAAAATAATTGATATAAAATTTCTTAATAACGTTTTTTATTAATACTTTAGAAAATGAAAATGAAAAAATAAAGTTAAATAATATATAATATGAATATTGAGCCATTAGTTATTGAAGCAACTTCAAAAACGCCAAAAGTAGTTTTTGACCCTGATAATAATTTTTATGAATTTTCTGGTCGTTCACTACCTGAAAATGTTGTAAGAACATACGAACCTATTCTAAAATGGATTGATGCAAACATTAATGAGGTTCCAACTCCAATTGAGATTAATTTCAGGATGGACTATCTCAATTCTGCTTCTGCAAAAATGGTTTCTCTTATATTATCTAAATTTGAAGAATTTTATAAACAAAACAACAAAATTCTTATTAATTGGTATTATTTTTTTGATGATGACGACATTCAATCTGAAGGAGAAATTTATGCAATGTTAAAGAAAGTACCTATTAAACTTATTGGAATTAAAGACGAAGATTAACTCTCAAAAATTGCAAAGCTCTAAAATTTTTAAATTATTTTCACAGCATCCTTTTATAGGGTCAATTACTAAGCAGTTAGAAGACCAAACATCATCTAACATTCACTTAATAGGACTAAAAGGCTCTTTACAATCAATTATTTGTGCCCAAACCTTTCTCAATTACAAAAACACCTACCTAGTTATTCTGTCAGATAAAGAAGAAGCTGCTTATTTTTATAACGACCTCACACAACTTATTAATGATAAAAATGTTCTTTTTTTCCCATCTTCTTATAAACGCTCAATACAATATAAACAACTTGAGACCTCAAACATTGTAATTAAAACTGAAGTTTTAAACAAAATTTCTTCTAGCAAAAATGTTATTATTGTAACTTATCCCGAAGCAATTGTCGAAAAAGTTATTACCAAAAGCAATCTTAAAAAAAACACCTTACAGTTAAATGTTGGCGAAAAAGTTTCAATTGATTTTATTAATGATGTATTAAACGAATATAACTTTGAAAGAACAGACTTTGTTTACAAACCAGGACAATTCTCAATAAGAGGAAGCATTATTGATGTTTTTTCCTTTTCAGACGAAAACCCTTTTCGAATTGATTTTTTTGGCGATGAAGTTGAAACTATAAGGAGTTTTGATGTTGAAAACCAATTATCTAAGGAGAGTTTAAAAAAAATTCGAATTATTCCAAATATCCAGACAGAAGATGTTTCAGATAAATGGGAATCGCTTTTTGACTTTATTTCAAAAAAGTCTGTAATTTTCACTAATAATGTTCAATTTATTGCAGACCGTTTAGATTCTATCTATAACAAAACGCTTGCTGACATTGACAATTCTCCAAAAATAAAACAGCAAATTATTGATGGACAATCATTAATAAAAAAATTACAATCTTTTTCAATTATTGAATTTAACAAAAAAAATTATTTTGAACCTAATCTAAAAATTGATTTCAACTCATCTATTCAGCCTAATTTTAACAAAAATTTAGAATTATTAAGCGACAATATTTACGAAAACATATTAAAAGGATATAAAATATTTATTATATCAGAAAATGAAAAACAAATTCTTAGGTTAAACTCAATATTCAAAGAAATTAATTCAGACATTATCTTCACTCCTTTAAATATTAATTTACACGAAGGATTTATCGACAATGACTTAAAAGCTTGTTATTATACAGACCACCAAATATTTAACAGATATCACAAATTTACTTTAAGAAGCAATTTTATAAAAAAACAATCGGTCTCAATTAACACGATAACGGATTTACAACCAGGCGATTACGTTGTTCATATAGACCATGGGATTGGTAGGTTTGGTGGTTTAGAAAAAATTGAAACAAACGGAAAAACTCAAGAAACAATAAAACTTATTTATAAAGACAATGACATATTATATGTAAGTATTCATTCATTACACCGCATTTCAAAATACAAAGGAAAAGAAAGCAGTCCCCCCAAAATATACAAACTAGGTTCAGGAGCTTGGCAAAAAATAAAATTAAGCACCAAGAAAAAAGTAAAAGATATTGCGAAAGACTTAATTTCATTATATGCAAAACGCAAACAACAAGTAGGTTTTCAATTTTCGCCAGATTCATATATGAATAGAGAGCTTGAAGCATCTTTTATCTACGAAGACACTCCAGATCAAAATAAAGCCACACAAAAGGTTAGAGAAGACATGGAATCTAACATTCCAATGGACAGATTGATTTGCGGAGATGTTGGTTTTGGAAAAACTGAAATTGCTATACGTGCTGCTTTTAAGGCTGTTTCCGACAATAAACAGGTTGCAATTTTAGTTCCAACAACAATTTTAGCTCTTCAACATTTCTCAACTTTCTCAGAGAGATTAAAAAAATTCCCTTGCACAATTGATTACTTAAATCGCTTAAAAACAGCTAAGGTTCAAAAGGACACTATCAAAAAACTTGAAGAAGGGAAAGTTGATATAATAATTGGCACACACAGACTGCTTAGTAAAGATATTAAATTCAAAGACCTAGGATTATTTATTATCGACGAGGAACAGAAATTTGGGGTTTCGGCTAAAGAAAGATTAAAACAATTCAAAATTAATGTTGACACATTAACTTTAACGGCAACTCCAATACCACGAACATTACAATTCTCACTTATGGGTGCTAGAGATTTGTCAATAATTAACACTCCTCCTCCCAATCGTCACCCAATATTAACAGAATTGTACACTTTTAGCGAAGACCTCATTAAAGAAGCAATAACTTATGAAGTTGACAGAAACGGACAAGTCTTTTTTATAAATAATAACATAAAAAATATTGAAGAAATAAAAATTCTCATTAACAGAATATGCCCAAATGTAAGAACCATGGTAGCTCATGGACAAATGAAAGGAACAGAACTTGAATCTAAAATGTTTGACTTTATATATGGGAAATATGATGTGTTAATTGCCACAACAATTATTGAATCTGGCATCGACATCCCAAATGCGAATACAATAATTATTAACAACGCACAAAACTATGGTTTAAGCGACCTCCATCAACTACGTGGAAGAGTGGGACGCTCAAACAAAAAAGCTTTCTGCTATTTACTCGCACCACCTCTTTCTGTATTGTCAAACGATGCTCGAAGACGATTATCTGCAATTGAAAATTATTCTGAATTAGGTAGCGGTCTTAATATTGCACTACAAGATCTTGACATTAGAGGAGCAGGCAATATGCTTGGTGGAGAACAAAGCGGATTTATTGCCGATATAGGCTTTGAAACATATAATAAAATTCTTAACGAAGCTATACAGGAACTTAAAGAAACGGAATTTAAAAATCAATTTACAAATGAAAACAGCCATGAGCAAATTATAAAAACACAATCTGAATTCAAAAAATCCGAATTAGACAATTTTGTCTTTGTAAAAGATTGTCATATAGATACTGACTTAGAATTGTTATTCCCAGACAACTATATTTCAAATATAAGCGAACGAATAAAACTATATAGGGAATTAGACAACATTGATAGCGAAGAAAATTTATTAGAATTTGAAAATAAGTTAAAAGATCGTTTTGGGAAAATACCAACTCAAAGCAAAGAATTATTAAATGTTGTACGCTTACGTTGGATTGCCACTAAACTTGGAATTGAAAAAATTATACTTAAGAATAATAAAATGATAGTTTATTTTATCTCAAACCAAAATTCACCTTTCTATCAATCAGATATGTTCATGTCGATTCTTAATTTTGTAAAAACACAACAAAAAAATTGTAAGATGCAAGAAAAAAACAACAAACTTTCTCTTACCTCTGTAAACATTCAAAATATTTCTCATGCAATATCAACATTACAAAAAATTGTATAGCTAATAAACAACTAATTTGAAAAAAAATTAATATCATAAAACATTTTTGCTATTTTTGTAAAGAATTACTAATTAATAATATTTATCAAAAATATTTATTATGGAATTACATAATAATAAAAATATTTTAGATCTATTTATATATGATTTGTCAAAATTTTTTATTGATGAGGATTACGAGCAAATATCTTGTGAAGAGATTCAAGGTCTTTTTATGATTGAGTATGAAAAGACTTTACCTTGGACTGAATTAAACATTTTCGACAAATTACGTTTTCGCGTTTTTAATGACAAACAAAATATAATAGGAAGTAATCATATTAATGCCACTTTATTAAATGATGGTATTATTCTCACAAATCTTGAAGTAAAAAATGTTGTTAACAAATTGCATGAAATTTATGGAAAAGATGATAATAATAAAAGAGAATGGTCTCAAGAAGATGAAATAGATTACATCGAAAATATATTTTGTAGAGTTTGGACATTAGGTGATGGCATTGATGTATACTCTATAACATTAACTATAAGTCCTCAAAAACAATTAATGTTAAGTATCTTATTTTTCACAAACTTGCTAAAACAAACGAACAAGCTATAACTTTTTTTTAAATTAAAATAGTTATTCATATCACTTGACATGACAGAAAATAATAAAATTCCGATTAGCTCCTTTTCATTCAGGAAAAAATATTAAATTTTATCTCTACTAAAAAGGCATTATATAAATGAATCTTTTATTCGACTTTGGAAATACTAACACAAAAATTGCTGTTTATAAAGGCAACATATTAGTCGAGGCTGAAACATTTAAAGAACTTAATATTAATGATATAAAAAAATTAGAATATTTCTCTTCTATTAATAATGTAATTTTATCATCTGTTGTTTATTATAAAGATGAAATAAAAAATTACCTAAAAAATAATTTTAATAATTTTATTGAACTTAATTCAGAAACACAAACTCCTATTGAGTTAAGATACAAAAACAAACAATATTTAGGCAACGACAGAATAGCAACAGCAGTAGGTGCAAACAATATTTTCCCAAACACCAACGTTCTTGTAATTGATTTTGGTACCGCTATAACTTTTGACTTAATAAATAGCAAGAATCAATTTATTGGTGGAAATATCTCACCTGGAGTTTCTCTAAGGTTTGAATCACTTAGCAAGCATACAAAAAAGTTGCCATTAGTACAAAAAGATAAAAATTTTGAATTAATTGGCTCTGACACAAAGAGTGCGATATTATTTGGTGTGGAAAATGGCATATTATTTGAGGTAGAAGGTTATATAAACAAATTACAAAAACAATTTAAACCTCTGAAAGTTATATTAACTGGTGGAGACGCTTTTTTATTTGAAAGAATAATAAAAAAACCCATCTTTGTAGAATCAAATTTATTATTTCACGGATTAAATAGAATCTTAAATTACAATGTTAAAAACAATTAGAATACTTTTCTCAACAATGCTTTTACTGGCAAGCCTAAATCTTTTAGGACAAAATAATACAAGCTCACCTTACTCGCAATTTGGGATTGGAGATCTTGCTAACAAAGGTTTTGGTCAAAATTATGCAATGGGAGGAACAGGAATAGGTATGCGCTCAAATTTTAATCAAAACAATATTAATCCAGCGTCGCTAAGTTCACTTTCAATACAACGTTTTAAACTCCAAATAGGAGTAAAAAGTCAAACCACAAAATTCGAAACGTCAAATGCAAAAACAACTCGCAATGATATCAATCTTGATTACTTATCAATGTGGTTTAGAGTTTCAAAATGGTGGTATTCAAGCTTTAGCATCAATCCTTTTAGCAATGTAGGTTACAATATTTTAGATGCACAGAACTATACAAATATTGGAAATGTCGAAACCTATTTTGTTGGTTCAGGTGGAATTAATCAATTTAATTGGAGTAATTCCTTTCAATTTTTCAAACATTTTTCTGTAGGAATAAACGCATCATATCTACTTGGATCTTTAGATCAAACTCGAACAGTTCTCTTTATTGACGATCCTCTGACAACTAATAGTCAATTCGAAAAAAATATTAACATAAATGATTTTTATTTCAATTATGGAATGCAATATTATAACAAACTTAATGAAGATTATTCATACACATTGGGATTTACCTTTGACAACAAAACTGAAATTGATGTAAAAAATAATATATTATCCGGTTCAACCCATGGTAGTTATACCAATTCAATTTATGATAATATTTTAATTGATACTCTTGAAAACGTAAAAGATCAAAAAGATTCTTTTACAATACCTACAAATTTAGGTGTGGGGTTTAGTATTACAAAAAACGATAAATTTATTTTTGCTGCTGATTACACAAGTCAAAATTGGTCTTCAACAAAATTTTTAGGGAAATCAGATTCTTTGGTAAACAGCAATTCTTTTAAATTTGGTATAGAATATACACCACAAAGGAACTCAATTACTCATGCATATAAAAGATTTCATTATCGTTTTGGTGGTCATTATTCAAACACTTATTTAAATATTTATAATAAACAATTACAAGATTATGGTATTAGTTTTGGACTTGGTATTCCATTGAAAAAGACAAATACATTATTAAATTTATCATTTGAGTTAGGACAAAGAGGCACATTAGATAATAATTTAATAAAAGAAAACTATGGAATTATAAGATTAAATTTATCTTTGTCAGATATTTGGTTTATAAAACGTAAATTTGATTAAATTTTTATAAAAATGAAAACGACAGTAATAAAATTAATTTTAGTATTTATTTTAAGTGCATTTATTAATAATGCATTTTCTCAACATGTACATGAAAACCCAAAGTTTGGCTCAGACAGTGCTTCTAGAGTAGAGTGTGCAAAAAACATTTCTTTATATACAGAATTTTACAAACAAAAAAATTTCAACGATGCCGTAAAACCTTGGAGGTATGTTTTTCAGAATGCTCCATTAGCTAGCAAAAACACCTATATTAAAGGAGCATCAATTTTTAAACATATAATCAATGCTGAAAAAAATATTGAATTAAGAAATAAACATATTGACACTCTTCTAATGATTTATGACCAAAGAATTCAAAATTTTAACCAAAAAGGTTCCGTAACAGGTCGAAAAGGTGTTGATTTATTTAAATTTTCAAAAGATAGAGAAGAAGAAGCTTATAAATATCTTTTAGAATCTCTAACGATACAAAATGAAAAAACAGATCCTATTACAATTAATTATTTAATGCAAGCAACATACAACCTATTTAAAAAGGAAATAATAACTAAAGATGCTGTTATTAACAACTACACAAAATCAATTGATGCTCTAAGCTATGTAATAAAGAACGAAAAAAAACCTAAAAAAATAGAAAAAGCTAAAACTATTATGAGTAATTGCGAAGGGTTATTCTCTGATAGTGGAGCGGCTGACTGTGAAGCTTTAATATCATTATTTACACCTATATTCAACGAGTCACCCGAAGATGTTGATTTATTAAAAAAAATAACGAAACTGCTTAACAAAACAGAATGTGTTAATTGTAAATTGTTTCAAGAGACATCAGTAAATCTTTACAAATTGGAGCCTTCAGCTGATGCAGCTTATAATTTGTCAAAATTATTCCTGAAAAAAGAAAAAATTTCAAATTCTTCTTATTATTATAAAGAAGCTATTAATCTTGAAGAAGACAGCACTGTTAAAGCAAAATACTATTATGAGTTGGGATTATTAACAAACTCACAAGGAAATCCTGAATTAGCAAGGAATTATGCTTACAATGCAATAAAATTCAATCCTAAAAACGGGAATCCTTATATTTTAATCGGTAAAGCATATGCTTCAGCTTCTAAAAACATCGGTGACGATGAGTTTTCACATAAAACTGTTTATTGGGTAGCCGTTGACAAATTTATTAAAGCGAAAAAAGTTGATCCTTCGCTAACTAAACAAGTAAATGAATTAGTTAAAACATACTCACAATATTTTCCTGACAAAGAAGCTGCTTTCTTTCATGAAGTTCAAGAGGGGAATCCTTATACTGTTGAAGGTTGGATAAACGAAAAAACAATTGCTCGTTTTAATTAATATTCAAAAATAAAATGCAAATTGACAATATTGTTAATTTTTTAAACTTTTCTAAGATAACAATTACTATAAAAAGCATTATACTTCCTATAATTATAGGAAGTATAATGCTTTTTTCATGCAAAACAGATATTGAACAAATAAAAACTATCACTAGTTCCAGCGAAGCACCAATAATATCTGCAAAAAATATTGAAATAATTTATAGTGATTCTGCTAAAATAAAAGTAAAACTTTTTGCTACTGAACTAAATCGTTTCAATCAAAAAGAAGAGCCATATACCGAATTTCCAAAAGGAATTGAAATTCTTTTTTATAACGATTCCCAACAAATTGATGCGTCAATAACTGCAAATTTTTCAAAATATTTTGAAAAAACAGAAATATGGGAAGCAAAAAATGATGTAGTTGTAATTAATAAAGAAAATGAAAAATTGAATACAGAATATTTAATCTGGGATAAAAGAAAGGCGACTATTTACACTCATGAATTTGTAAAGATATCATCTAAAGATGGGGTGTTTTATGGTCAAGGACTTAAAGCAAAACAAGACTTATCTAGTTGGGAAATATTAAAACCTAAAGGAATAATTGATGTTAAAAACTAAACGATTAATTTTAAACTTAGAAAATTAAATTAACAAATAATGAAAAAACATTTTACGTTCATTTTGCAAATATTATGGCTAATTGTGTCCATACTAAGTCTTTTTGCAGGCGTTCATAAAACATATTATTCAAATTTCAAAGAAAGCTACCTGTTTTTTATATTTACAATAATAGCTTTGTTCATGTATTTTTATCGTAAAAATTTGAGAAAAACACAAAAAAACAATACAAAATAAAATATTTTTTATAATAAAAAATGAGTAATATTATAATAATTCTTGTTTCGCTTCTTTTGTCTGCATTTTTTTCTGGAATGGAGATGGCATTTATTTCATCAAATAAATTAAAAATTGAATTGGACAAAAAACAAGGTCTTTTCTCTGCCAATATTATTTCAATTTTCACAGATCATCCAACACATTATATAGCTACAATGTTGATTGGGAACACTTTTGCATTAGTTACTTATGGCGTTTTCATGGCACGAATTCTTAAGCCATTAATTTTTTTATTTACAGAATCTGAAATATCTATTTTGTTAATTCAAACTCTAATATCTACTTTAATAATACTCTTAACTGCTGAATTTATTCCTAAAACATTATTCAGAATTAATCCAAATAAAATTCTTAAATTTTTTTCAGGTCCTGTTATAATATTTTACTATTTGTTTTATCCAATAACACATTTCACCATACTATTTTCTAATAATTTTTTAAGGTTTGTTTTTAAAATAAAAATCACCGAAGACGAAACAAAAGTTTCATTCGGCAAAATGGATTTAAACAATTTAATTGACGAAAACAAAAATGTTAATAATGAAGATATAGAAATTGAACATGATATAAAAATTTTCAAAAACGCACTTGATTTCTCTAATGTAAAACTTCGCGAATGTATAATGCCAAGAAACGAAATTGTTGCATTAGACATAAAAGATTCCATTGAGGCTCTTAATCAAAAATTTATAAATACAGGCTACTCCAAAATATTAATTTACAATGGAACCATTGATAATATAATTGGATATACTCACTCTTCAGAATTATTCAAAAATCCCAGTTCGATTAAAGACATGATTCATAAAATACCCATAGTTCCTGAAACTATGCCTGCAAATAAATTACTTTCTTCATTTATAAAAAACCATAAAAGCATTGCCTTAGTTGTTGACGAATTTGGGGGCACTTCAGGCATGGTAACAATTGAAGATATAATGGAAGAAATTTTTGGTGAGATAGAAGATGAACACGATTCCACCGATCTTATTGACACAAAAATTGACGAAAAAGAATATCTCTTTTCGGGTAGATTGGAAATTGATTATATTAATGAAAAATATGGATTAAGACTACCTCAAAATGAAGATTACGAAACTGTTGCAGGACTTATATTGTCTAAACTTGAGGAGATTCCAAAAATAAATGATAATATTAAAATTGATATTTATAACATCAAAATTCTTAAAGTAAGTCTAACACGAATAGAATTAATAAAATTATTTATTGAAAATAAATAAAAAATCTCTCAAAAAATTATAAACTTAACCTTATATTTGCCAACTAATAATGAAATTAAATGTAAATTTTATTATCTTCGTAAATTCAAAAAAATTAGATAAAACAAAAAATTAAATTAAAAAATGGCCACATTACAAAACATAAGAAATAGAGCAGGTGTATTAGTTGCAGTAGTTATTGGTATAGCCCTATTAGCATTCATCCTAGGTGATATGTTAAAATCAGGACGTTCAATGTTTTCAGGTTCACAAAATGAAATTGCAAACGTAGCAGGGAAGTCAATTCCGGTTCAACTATATCAACAAAAAGTTGAAGAAGCAACAGAAAACTACAAAAGAAACACAAATAAATCAGCACTTGACGAAGAAACAAGTGAAAGAATAAGACAACAAACATGGAATGATTTAATAAGAGAATATGTAATGAAAAAAGAATATTCAGAGCTTGGTGTTTCAGTAAGCCCTGATGAGCTTTTTGACATGGTTCAGGGTAATAATATTATTCCTGAAATAAAAGGAATTCCAGTTTTTCAAAATAGAACAACCGGTCAGTTTGATCGTTCATTAGTAATTCAATTTTTAAAAAATATTGACCAAGACCTTTCTGGAAAAGCAAGACAAAGCTGGATAGCTTTTGAAAAAGTAATATTACAAAATAGACTTAACGACAAATATAACAACTTAATAAAAAAAGGATTATTTGTTACTAATCAAGAAGCTAAAACAGAAACTCAGGAAAGAAACAACGAGGCAGATATTGACTATATCCTTATGAGATATAACTCAATTAGTGATAGTTCTATAAGCATTAATGATGACGATATTTCAGATTATTATGATGCTCATATTAATGAATTTAAGCAAGATGCTTCTTGCGATATTTCTTACATAACATTTGCTATTGAACCTTCAAAAAAAGACAAAGAATTAGCACAAAAATGGGTTAACGATATTGTTTTAGATTTCAAAAACACTGAAGATGATGTGCAATTTGTTAACCTGAATGGCGATACTCATTTTGACCATTCATTTAATGTGAAAAAAGATATTCATTCACAAATTGCTTCATTTGCATTTAGTGCAAAAGTAGGAGACATTTATGGACCATATCTTGAAAACGGAGCATACAAATTATCTAAGCTAAGTAAAATTGCATATTTACCAGATTCTGTTAATACTCGTCATATTTTAATTGCTCAGGATAAAAATACTGGTAATTTTTCAAAAGCAGAAGCTTTAATTGACAGTTTAAAAACACTAATTAAACACGGAAAAAGTTTTGTTGATTTAGCAAAAAAATATTCAGAAGATCAAGGTTCTGCTGATAAAGGTGGCGATTTAGGTTGGCTTCAAGAAAATTCTATTAGCAAAGCTTTTAGCGATTCTTGTTTTTTTGCAAAAAAAGGTGATTTAGTTACTGTTAAAACACAATATGGGGTTCATTTAATTGAGATACTTGACCAAAGTAAAAAATTTAAAAAAGTTCAAATAGCAACTCTTGACAGAAAAATTGAACCAAGCTCTGAAACATACCAACAAATTTACTCACTAGCAAGCAAATTTGCAGGTCTTTATAACACACAAGAAAAATTTGACGAAGCAGTTAAAAATCAAAATATAACAAAAAAAGTAGCTAACAACTTAAGAATAAATGACAAAAAAATATCTGGTTTAGATTCTCCTCGAGAACTTGTAAAATGGGCTTTTAAAGCAGAAAAAGGGGAAGGTTCTCCTATATTTGAATTTGGCAATAAATTTGTTGTAGCAACATTAACTGATGTAAGAGAAGATGGTTTTGCTTCAATAGAGCAAGTAAAATCTGAAATTGAAATTGATGTAAAACGGGAGAAAAAATCTGAAAAATTAGTAGAACAGATTAATGAATTAAATAAAAAAAATATTAATGAATTGTCAAAAAGTCTAAATGCTGAAATAAAAACAGCAAAAGATATAAAATTCTCATCATTTGGATTTCCAGGGCTTGGAGTAGAACCAAACCTAAATGCTACTGCAATTACACTTCCTAAAGACAAATTATCAGAACCAATTATAGGAAATAATGGAATATATGTTATTGTAGTTAAGTCAATTAAAAAGCCTAACGAAAATTTAGATATTAACAAGGAAAAAGTATTTCTTACTCAAAATCTACTTAACCAAATTGAATATCATTCATATGAAGCTTTAAAAGAAAATTCAAATATTAAAGACAGCCGATCAAAATTCTATTAGCATATAATATTTCAAAAAAAAAATTAGACTAGCCTTTCGGTAGTCTAATTTTTTTTTTGAAATATTTCTTCTTAAGACAATAAAGCCTTTACCTTTTCTGCAATAATTTTCCCTTCGGCCTGTCCTGATAACTTTTTGCTAGCAATACCCATAATTTTTCCCATATCCTTTATTGATGATGCTCCAACACTTAAAATAATTTCATTTATTTCTTTCGTCAATTCATCGTCAGTCATTTGCTTTGGCAAGTAAACTTGAATAATGTCGGCCTGAAAAACTTCTATTTCATACAACTCATTTCTATTTTGTTGTATATATATATCCGCAGATTCTCTTCGTTGCTTAACAAGACGCTGTAAAATTTTTATTTCTTCTTCTTTAGTCAATTCAGAAGAAACTCCTTTTGTTTTTTCTATTAGCAAAGCTGATTTTACAGCTCTTAATGCTTCTAGCTTTGCCTTTTCTCTGGCAAGCATAGCTTTTTTAATGTCTTCAGTAATTTGTTCAAATAAGCTCATATCATATTATTTTAAAACTAATCAACGTTATCAAAGAGGTATGAATTATTATGATTTATGTTTACATTTTCTCCACTTTCATCGTCAGACAATGTAAATTTTGAAACCTCGGTGCTATCTTCTGAGGATAAACTAAAATTTTCTAAATCAATTTCTTTTCGTTTATATGCAGGCACTTCCTCAAATTCATCAATATTGCTATTTCTAAAATTACTATATCTGCTTTGATTTCTGTTTAAATTATTAATCTTTTCTTGTTGAATTTTAGCTCTGTTAACATTTATAGTTGTTTCCTTAGCCCTGTCATTATTGGAGGGTTCTTGTCCAATATATTTATCCTCTAATTCAAATTTTTCAACTTCAGAGTTTCTATTAAAATCAATTTTCTTTTGCGATGATGCGAAATGTTTTTTATTTTTTAAAACTTTATTTTCAACCTCAAATGTTACATTAGAACTTAAATCTTCTTCGAGGGAAATTTTTTCTTTCTTTTCAACTTTATTTAAAGCAAATTCGGGAATTGTTTCCGTATTGAATCCTGTAGCAATAATTGTAACCGAGATATTTCGCCCAAGTGTATCGTCAATAGTATTACCCCAAATAATATCAGCATCTAAACCAGAAGCATCTTGCAAATAATCTGTTATTTGACCAATTTCATCCACTCTAATCTCATCATCTTTTCCCGAACGAATATTCAACAAAATATTTTTCGCCCCTCTAATGTCATTATCATTCAAAAGGGGTGAATTTAAAGCTTCCTGAATAACACTCAGTGCCCTGTCATCACCTTCGGCAACGGCAGAACCCATTAATGCTACGCCACTATTACTCATAACAGTTTGCACATCAGCAAAATCAACATTAATATTTCCCGAGACAGTTATTATCTCAGCAATACCTTTAGCCGCAATTGTTAATACATTATCAGCATTTGAAAAAGCTTCTGAGAATGGTAAATTTCCATATATTTGACGTAATTTTTCATTATTGATTATCAGCAAAGAATCTACGTATTCTTTCAGTTCTGCTATTCCTTCAATAGCTTGATTAATTCTTCTTCTACCTTCAAATTGAAAAGGAATTGTTACAATCGCAACAGTTAAAATATTTTTTTCTTTGGCCTCTTTAGCAATAATTGGAGCGGCACCTGTACCTGTACCACCGCCCATACCAGCAGTAATAAAAACCATTTTCGTATTATGAGATAACAATTCTGCTATGCTATCAAGACTTTCAATTGCAGCTTGCCTTCCCATTTCGGGGTTATTTCCGGCACCACGCCCCTGTGTTAAAGTTTCACCAAGCTGTATTTTTATGGGAATCGGACTTCTTGCTAAATCTTGTGCATCAGTATTACACACTACAAAATTAACATCGGTTATTCCTTTTCCATACATATAATTAATAGCATTACTCCCACCACCTCCTATTCCAATAACTTTTATTATTGAAGATTTTTCTTGTGGTAAATCGAAATTTATCATATCTTCTAACATAACGATATATTATTAAATTGCTAATTCTTAAGTCTAAATTCTTATTTAAATTACATCTTTCCATCATCTACCTCAAACATATCACTAAATTTTTCGAGGAATCCATTCAGTCTTTTTTTCTTTTTTCCTTGCTTATTTTCAACGTTTTCTTCCAAAGGAATATCAACGTCCTCATTTTTTTCACTAGAAATATTTTTTTGAAGTTCAAGGTCATCATAACCTTTTAAAATAAGGCCTATAGCTGTAGAATATCTTGGTTGGTTAATATCATCAACCACATTACTTGTTAAGTACTCATTTGGGAAACCAATGCGAACATCCAATCCCGTTTTGTATGCAACTAATTGAGGTAAATTCTTCAATAAAGCCCCACCACCTGTTATTACAATACCTGCTCCTAATTTGTCGGCAAATCCGGATGTCTCAATTTCAAAATAAATTTCAGCAATTATCTCCTCCATTCTTGATTGAATAATATGTGCCAAACTTTTAAAAGAAATCTCTTTGCTTTGTCGTCCGCTAATACCCGGAATTGTAACAACTTTATTCTCTTGAGCTTCATCAGCAAGAGCTGAGCCAAATTTTATTTTTAAAGCCTCAGCCTGACGTTCCAGTATTGAGCAACCTATCTTAATGTCGTTAGTAATTATATTCCCTCCAAAAGGAATAACAGAAGTATGTCGAATAATACCATCGTAAAAAACAGCGACATCAGTTGTTCCTCCGCCAATATCTACTATAGCAACTCCTACTTCTTTTTCGTCTTCGGTTAATACTGCATTAGAAGAAGCTAAAGGTTCAAGAATCATTTTATTTACATTTAAACCTGCTCTGTTAATACATTTTTTTATATTGTTTCCTGCAGCAGTTTGACCAATAACAATATGAAAATTTGCTTCAAGTCTCTTTCCAAACATTCCCACAGGACTTCTTACTCCAGTTTCATTATCGACAATAAAATTTTGGGGTAAAACATGAATTATTTCTTCACCTACATCAATAGGTATTCTATACATATCGTCAATTAAATTTTGAACATCGTCGGGAGAAATTTCTTCATCGTAAGTTTCTCTGTTAATATAACCTCGGTTTCTTATACTTCGAATATGTTGACCTGCAATGCCAACAAAAGCATTGCTGATTTTGCATTCAGAATTTTTCTCAGCATGTTTAACAGCCTCAATAATTGAGCAAACTGTTTTCTCTATATTAAGCACAACGCCCCTCTTAACTCCGCTTGAAGGTGCATTACCTAAGCCCAAAATTTCTAATTTACCATTATTATTTTTTTTACCAATTATGGCTACAATTTTTGTTGTACCAATATCAACAGCAGCAATAAAATTTTCTTTTAGGCTCATATACTTATCTTTTTGTACAAATAATTTGATTGTTATATTTTAAATTTATTGTTTTATATTTATTCCATCCAAGCTGCGAAAACCCTTTTTTATAGAGAGCTTTTAACTTAACGAATTTCTCGTTTAAATTTTCAACACCTCCAAACAAAATAGTCTGCGATCCAACTCTTGGAATTAATTCATACTCGTTATTCCTTATATAAATTTGCTCAATTTGGGACTTCCAAAACTCATCATCATTAATAAATTTTGCAATATTATAAATATCACACAAAATACAATGTCGATTTAATTCATCATTTTTTGATGTAGAAATAATGTCAGTAGAATAATTTCTCTTATATGGCTCATTAATATCACCATTTGCAACTAATACACGTGCTGTGTAATTATTTGAGAGTGGCATTAGAGCACCTTGTTCATCAATATAATAACTTTCATTGTTAAAATTAATTATTCTAACAATTGGTGTTCGCTGTTCAATATCAATTTTCAAAATACCATTTATTGTTCGATAAACTTCCGATTTTTTTATTGAAGGATTATTATTAATTAAGTCCTCTAAATTAGCTAAATTAATACTATCAATAGGATAGCCCAACACTTTGCCTCCTTTATCATAAATCATAGAAATCACATCATCTTCTTCAATAAAAAGGTTCTGTGAATTATCAATAATAGCTACAACAACAGAACTGCAAGGGATTTGTGCTTCTTTTTCTGACACAAAACTTAATGCAATTACCATATATATAATTATTGATAACCAAGTTATTATTTCTTTTATTTTTTTAAATCGTTTCATTTATTATCTACAAAAAAACCAAAATATAAAAATAGATTCTCTAAATTATTAAATTAAACATAATCGCTAAATTTCCAAGTATTTCTTAATAGGTTTTACTAACCTGCCGATATCTCCTGCTCCGAGTGTTAGCAAAACCTCTATATCTATTTTTTTTAAAATATTTATTAATTCGCTTTTTGAACATAAAACTTTATTCTCAATATTAACTTTATCAAAAATAATTTGTGAACTAACACCCTCAATAGGCATTTCGCGAGCCGGATAAATATCAAGTAAAATTAAACAATCGAGCAAATCTAAACTTTTAGCAAAATCAATTGCGAAATCTCGTGTTCTTGAATACAAATGCGGTTGAAAAATTCCCGTTATTTTTTTATTCGGGTATAATTCTCTCGTGGAGGAAATAGCTGCTTTTAATTCGTTAGGATGATGAGCATAATCGTCGATGTATACTAAATTATTTGTTTTAACAATATAATTAAAACGGCGCATTACTCCTTTTGAGGAGCTTAATGCATCTCTAAGACACTGTTCTTCTATTCCCAACAAATAAGTAACTGCAAAAGCCGCTATTGAATTTTCAACATTAAACAAACCAGGCAAACCTATCTCAACTTTCTCAAAAACTTTCTCTGGTGTTACAATATCTACATAATAAATACCATTGCTTAGATTAATTTTATTTGCATAAAAATCAGATTTCTCCCTTAATGAATATGTGTATTTTTTTACTCCTTTGTTTAAGTCATAATTTATGTCAATGCTTTTTTTAATCAATAATTTCCCATTTGGTTTTATTTGCTTAATAAATTGAGCAAATGATTTTTTCAAATTTTCCTCATTTCCATAAATATCGAGATGATCGGCATCGACTGATGTTACAACAGCAAAATAAGGTAATAATTGAAGAAATGATTTATCGAACTCATCGGCCTCAACTACTACTAGATTACTTTTTTTTGACAATAATAAATTGCTTTTGTAATTATTTGAGATACCTCCTAAAAAAGCACTGCAATCAAATTTCGATTGTTTAAGAATATGTGCAATCAAAGCAGAGACTGTTGTTTTTCCGTGAGTTCCCGCAACTGCAACGCCTTGTTTGTCATTTGAAATTAATCCAAGAACTTTTGAACGTTTGTATAACTGAAAATTATTTGCTTTAAAATAATTATACTCAATATGATTTTTTGGAATAGCAGGTGTATATATTATTAATGTACTATTATTGTCTTTCGTAAATAATTTTGGAATATTATCAATATTATCATTAAAATGGATATTAATACCTTCATTTATTAACTCCTCGGTTAATGGTGATTGTGTTTTGTCGTAGCCTGCAACATTTAAGTTTAACGACTTAAAATATCTCGCAATGGCACTCATACCGATTCCGCCAATACCAATTAGATAAACGTTATGTAAATTTTTAATGTCCATTTACAATTATTAAATCATTTTTAAAATTTCATTTGCAATAATCTCATCAGAATTAATCACCGCTAATTTTGAAATATTTTCTGATAGATTTTTCATTTTTTCCGTATCATTAAATAAACTCAATACTTCTTCAACAAGCATATCTTTTGCTTGATTATCTTTAATTAATAAAGCTGCATTTTTATTTACCAGAGCAATTGCATTTTTTGTTTGATGGTCTTCAGCAACATTTGGTGAAGGAATTAATATCACAGGTTTCTTCACTAAACATAATTCAGAAATGGTTCCTGCACCAGCTCTAGAAATAATAACATCTGCCACAGCATAAGCATAATCCATTCGTGAAATAAAGTCATAAAGTTTAATATTTTTGTCTTTATTATTATACCTCAACAATTCGAATTTAGCTTTTTCGAAAAAACTTTTTCCTGTTTGCCAAACAATTTGTACTCCGCTTCTAAAAATTTTGTCTAAATCTTTTAAAACACTCTGATTAATAGTTAAAGCACCTAGACTACCACCAATTACTAAAACAACTCGTGATTTATTATTTAAATTAAAATATTTAAAAGCCTCTTCTTTTTTATTGTCTATTTCTAATAAATCTTTTCGGATAGGGTTCCCTGTAAATAATATTTTTTCTTTTGGGAAAAATTTATCCATATTTTGATATGCTACACAAATTTTATCAACTTTTTTTGCAAGCAATTTATTAGTTACTCCGGCATATGAATTTTGTTCTTGTATTAATGCAGGAATACCTTTTTTTGACGCAACATAAAGCAAGGGTCCACTTGCATAACCGCCAACACCAACAGCGACATCGGGCTTAAACGAATTAATTATTTTTCGCGATTTTAATATGCTTATTAATAACTTAAAGAAAAAAGTAATATTTTTAAAAGTAATTCGTCGTTGGAATCCACTAATAGGAAGACCAACAATTTTATACCCTGCATCAGGAACTCTTTGCATTTCCATTTTGCTTTTTGCCCCAACAAATAGAATATCAACATTTTTATCTATTCTTCTCAAAGCATTAGCAATTGAAATGGCAGGAAAAATATGTCCTCCAGTACCACCACCACTAATTATTATTTTTTTATTCTTCTTCATCAGCTAAAATTAAATCATCGTTTTCGTTAACTGTACGACTAATACTAAGCACAATTCCCATTGCTATGCTTGTAAATATTATTGATGTACCTCCCATACTTACAAAAGGCAGTGTTTGTCCGGTAACCGGAAAAATATTAACAGCAACTGCCATATTTATCATTGCCTGAAATACAATACTAAATGTTAAGCCAATAACTAAAAACGCAGGAAAAGTTCTTTCACATTTTTTAAGTATAACTCCTGCTCGATATAATAATATTATATATAATAATAATACAAAAAAACCACCGACAAAACCGTATTCTTCAATTATTATTGCATAAATAAAATCTGAATATGGATGCGGTAAAAAATTTCTTTGAGTACTATGCCCGGGTCCTTTTCCAAACACACCTCCTGTAACAATAGCTATTTTTGATTGATTAGTTTGATAATTACCATCATTTTCAGTATTGTCTGCAAAACTTTCGATTCTTTTTTTCCAAGTACCAACTCTACCATGATTAGGTGAATTAATGGCAATAATAACAAAAATAGAAAAAAATGCTATTCCAATACCAATCACTCCAAATAAATATTTCAAGCTAATTCGACCAACAAACATTAATATTAATGATGTTGCAAACAAAATTGCTGCTGTAGAAAAATTTGCGGGTAATATTAAACCACAAACAATAATAATTGGCAAAACAACTGGTTTAAAAGCCTTCTTGAAATTTTTAATATGTTCTTGTTTATTCGACAATAATCTTGCAATGTAAATAATTAGTGCAAATTTTGCCAAGTCGGAAGTTTGAAAAGACAAACCTATTCCAGGTAATGTTATCCAACGCGATGCTTGATTAAGACTTATACCTTTAAACAAAGTAAACACTAATAATGGAATTGTAATGTATAATAATAGTTTCGATATTAAATAATAATATTTATATGAAATTGTATGAAACAAATAAGTAATTCCTAATCCAAAAATTAAAAAGACAGTGTGTCTAAGAAAATAATAAGTTGTATTACCCCCCATTTTTCTATACGCAAGAGTTCCTGTTGAACTATACACAGCTAATATAGAAAAAATACTCAATATGAATATCACTACCCATATTACAGCATCACCCTTAAAATATTTAGAGAGTTTTTCTTTCATCTACTCAAATTATATAAAATTTCTCGATCAATTTATATATACAAAAAAATTATTATTTCAAATAAATATTACAAATCCCTTACGGAATTTTTAAATTTTCGTCCTCGATCTTCATAATTCTCAAACAAATCGAAACTAGCACAAGAAGGCGACAACAACACAACCTCACCTTTTTCTGCAAGATAATATGAAGCACTAACAGCCTCCTCAATTGAATAAGTATCAACAATTATCTCCGAAAAATCAGCAAAAGCTTTATGTATCTTTTGGTTGTCTTTACCAAGACAAACAATTGCTTTTACTTTATTTCTAACCAATTCTGATAAGATAGAATAATCATTACCTTTATCGATTCCTCCAACAATCCAAACTATTGGTTTTGTCATTGTTTCAAGTGCATACCATGTTGAATTTACATTAGTAGCTTTAGAATCGTTAATAAATTCTATACCATGAACCTTAATAACAGGTTCTAACCTATGTTCAACGCCTTGAAAATCAGATAAACTTTCTCGAATAATTTCTTTCCTTATTTTCAACACTTTCCCGGATAATCCGGCAGCCATTGAATTATAAGTATTATGTTTCCCTTGTAAAGCCAAATCTTGTATTGACATGATAAAATTACTTTTTGCCATATTAATTATAATATTATTATTTTCAACATAAGCACCATTACTTTCTTTATTACTAAAAGAAAATGGTAGTATATTTGTATTTATATTTCGACTATTTAATCCGTTAATAACAACCTCATCATCAGAACAATAAATTAAATAATCATTTAAAGTAAGATTTTGTGTAATTCGAAATTTTGAATTAACATAATTTTGAAACACATTATCGTACCTATTAAGATGATCGGGTGTAATATTCATTATTATTGCAATGTCAGGTTTAAATTCATATATTCCGTCAAGCTGAAAACTGCTTAACTCAATAACATAATAATCAAATGAATTTTGAGCAACCTGTAATGCAAAACTTTTACCAATGTTTCCTGCCACTCCAACATTGAACCCTGCTTTTTTCAACAAATGATAAATCATTAATGTTGTTGTAGTCTTACCATTGCTACCTGTTATACAAATCATTTTAGCATTAGTATAAACACCAGCAAATTCAATCTCTGAAATTATTTTTATCTTCTTCTCAATAATCTTTTTTACTACTGGGACACTATCCGGTATGCCCGGACTCTTAATAATTAAATCCGCATTAAAAATTAAGTTTTCTGAATGCCCGCCTTCTTCCCATTCAATATTATATTCAATAAGAGTATCTTTATACTTTTGTTTAATGCTTCCATTATCAGAAACAAAGACATCAAAATTTTTTGATTTTGCTAATATAGCAGAACCAACACCACTTTCCCCAGCTCCTAATATTACAATTCTTTGTTTATTCATCTTTAGCAAAAAAATTATCTAATTTTTAAAGTAACAATAGTAATAACAGCAAGCAAAATACCTATTATCCAAAAACGAGTAACAATTTTCGATTCATGATACCCTAATTTTTGATAATGATGATGCAAAGGTGCCATTAAAAAAATACGTTTACCTTTTCCGCTTTTTCTTTTTGTGTGTTTAAAATATCCAACTTGTAATATAACAGACAAACTCTCAACAAAAAAAACTCCACATAAAATTGGGATAAGTAATTCTTTATGTATAATAATTGCAAAAACAGCAATAACACCACCAATTGACAAACTACCAGTATCGCCCATAAAAACTTGAGCCGGATATGAATTATACCACAAAAATCCTATAGTAGCACCTATAAAAGCACTTGAAAAAACAACCAATTCACCGGTATTTGGAATATACATAATGTTTAAATATTCCGAATAAATAACATGACCAGACAGATACGCAAGTATAGCCAAAGTAAAGCCAATAATAGCAGACGAACCTGTTGCTAATCCATCGAGGCCATCGGCCATATTAGCACTATTTGAAACTGCAGTAATAATAAAAATAACAGCAATTACAAAAACAAGCCAAGCCCATCTTTGTGAAGCTTCTTTGCCTAAAAAGGAAACCAAATTTGCATAATCACCTTCATTATGTTTAAAAAATGGTATTGTTGTTTTTGTCGATTTAATATCTCGAGTAACAAATTTCACATTTTTATTAACATTGCTAACTCCCTCTACTATCTGACTAGTTGGTGTTTCAAGCTTAACTTTTTCTCTAATTACGATATCATCGTTGAGATAAAGAGTTAATGCAACAATAACTCCTAAACTAATTTGTCCCAAAATTTTGAATCTGCCTGCTAATCCCTCTTTATTTTTCTTAAACACTTTAATATAATCATCGACAAAACCAATAAAACCAAGCCATACTGTTGTAATAATCATTAAAATAATATAAATATTATCTAATTTGGCAAACAATAAAGTTGGGATTAAAATTGAAGCAATAATTATTATTCCTCCCATAGTAGGAGTTCCTTTTTTTTGCATTTGTCCTTCAAGGCCTAAATCACGAATTGTTTCACCAATTTGTTGTCTTTGTAGTAATCGAATAATCTTCTTACCATATACTAAAGAAATTATTAATGAAGTAATAATTGCCAATGCCGAACGAAATGAAATATATTGGAACATTCCTGCACCAGGAAAATCCAACTCATTTAAATAATCGAAAATATAATAAAACATAAATCTTTATTGTTACATTATTAAATTGTTAAATTGCTTCATTGCTATATTGTTAATTTTTCATTCGTAAATTTTATCAATGAATTCAATTCCTTAGGAAGAAGTTTTAGTTCTTTCAAAATATGATTATATTCATCTTCTGTAAGCAATTTTCTAATTTTCGATTTTTCATTCCAATCAAAAGATTCCCAAACAGATCCCATACTATACCTATAAAACTTAATTTTATCTTTTTTACCATATCGTCCAAAACCTTCAGATATATTTGCAGGAATTGAATCGGCTGCTCTTACAAATTGTTTTCCAACTGTATCTTTTGCAAACCATTCCCATTTTACAACGATATTCCAAACATAATTGGATAAACTAAATGCAATTTTATAAACATTTACATCATTTAACTTTAAATATTTTTTATCCATTTACACAACAATTTAACATATTAACAATTTAACACATTCTTAAAAAGTTGTTCTACAATTTCTTTATCGTCAAAATGTTTTTTCACGCCATTAATCTCTTGATAATTTTCGTGTCCTTTACCGGCAATTAAAATAATATCACTTTTTTTGGCAAACATATATGCTGTTTTTATTGCTTCTTTTCTATCGATAATTGAAATAGTATTTTTAATGAATATTGGTTGAATACCTTTTTTCATATCATTAATAATATCATTGGAATTTTCTGAACGAGGATTGTCCGAAGTTAGAATAACTTTATTACTCAAGGCAGAAACTATTTTGCCCATAATAGGTCTTTTAGTTTTATCTCTGTCGCCGCCAGCACCTACAACAGTAATTAGTTGCTCATTACCTGAACGAATTTGATTAATTGTAGTTAAAACATTTTTTAATGCATCGGGGGTGTGAGCATAATCAATAATAGCAGTAATGCCATTACTTGAACGAATATACTCAAAACGTCCTTTTACAGAATTTAAGCTACTGATATTTTGGAGAACCTCATATGATTTTTGATCTAATAAAATGGCTGTTGAATAAACCGCCAACAAATTAGATGCATTAAAATCCCCTATCAACTTTGTCCACACTTCAATACCTTTAACATCAATCAACATGCCTTCAAAATGGCTTTCTAAAACTCTGCACTTAAAATCAGCAAATGAATGAATGGCAAAAGAGTATTTTTTTGATTTGCAATTCTGAAGCATAAACTCACCATTTCGGTCATCAATATTTGTCAATGCAAAAGCAGAATTTGGCAAATTATCAAAAAACATTTTTTTTGCATTAATATATTCTTTAAATGTTTTATGATAATCTAAATGGTCTTGAGTTATGTTTGTGAATATTCCTCCTTTAAAATTAAGTCCTGCAATTCTATTCTGCACAATTGAATGAGAACTTACTTCCATAAAACAATAATCGCAACCACTATCTACCATTCTATTTAGCAATTCATTTAACTTAATTGCATCTGGGGTTGTGTGTGTTGAAGCAACAATTTCTTCATCAACAATATTGCTAACAGTAGAAATTAGTCCAGATTTATAACCCAATTTCTTAAACAAATTGTGTAATAAAGTTGCAATAGTTGTTTTACCATTTGTTCCTGTAACACCTATTAATTTTAATTTTCCTGAAGGATTATCATAGAATTCCGAAGCAATGTACCCAAGTGCATAATGAGAATCAACAACAAGCACATAAGTAATTTCAGGTTTTATCTCTTTAGGTAACAATTCACATACTATTGCAACAGCACCTTTTTCTATTGCTTTTAAAATATAATTATGACCATCAGACTGAACACCTTTCAAAGCAATAAATAATTGATTATTGCCTATTTTACGTGAATCAAAATTAATATCAGCAATATCAATATCTGCTCCACCAATAATTTTAGTAACATTAAGATTTTGTAATATTTTATTTAATGTTTTCAATGTTTTATATAAGTTTTAAAATTATTTCATTTCCTTTTCGAATTCTTGTTCCAGGTGAAATTGATTGCTTATTAACGGACCCTGCACCTTCAACCAGAACTTTCAAGCCAATATTTTCAAGAATAAACAATGCATCTCTTATCCCCATACCTTTAACATTCGGGACAAGTAAATTTTTAATAAATCTATTTTGGCACAAAACATTAGAATTAGTTTTTGTTGTCACTACCCAATCTGAATTAATGTCATTATGTAAAACCGGTATTGATAAATCAGCACATACTCTATCCAAATCTTTTCCATAACCACTCTTTGAGTAGGGAATATTTTCTTTCAAAATGCTATTATTCATACTGCTTTGCAAATTTATATCCGTTGAATATACTTTATCAGCAATTTCTTTAAAAACAGGGCCGGCAACCAAATTTCCATAATAAACATTATTTGATGGTGCATTAACTACAACAATACAAGAATATTTTGGATTATCAGCAGGGAAATAACCTACAAATGAAGCCTGATAACTTACCTTTGACTGGTATTTATATCCATATTTTTTATTTGCAATTTGTGCCGTTCCAGTTTTACCCGCAATTTTATAATTACTATTCTTTAAATTTCTAGCAGTACCTTCTTCAACAGCACCCTCTAACATTTTTTTCACTTTATTAATTGTAGATTTTGAGCATATTGAATGATTAATAACTTCTGTAGCAAATGTTTTAGTAATTTCGCCATGATATTTAATTGCTTTAACCAGTTTGGGTTTTACTAATATTCCATCGTTAGCAACAGCATTATAAAAAGTAAGTATTTGCAGAGGTGTAGACCTAATCTCATAGCCAATAGACATTTGTGGCAATGATATACCAGACCATAATGTATCACCCGGATATTTTATATATGGCTTACCTTCTCCCTTAATTTCAATACCTGTTGTTTCGTTAAGATGCATACTATAAAGACGCTTAACAAATTTCTTTTCATTATTAGAATAATATTTTGTAATAATTTTAGAAACTCCAACATTTGAAGAAACTTCAAACACTTGTTTAACAGTTATTTTCCCGTGCCCACCTCGTTTAGAATCTCTAACAGGGAAACCATGATACTTTACAAGCCCACCACCAGTTTCTATACTATCATCCAAATCTACATATCCATCTTCTAAAGCAACAATCAAAGAAGCTAATTTAAAAGTTGACCCTGGTTCTGTGCTTTCTCCAATAGCATAATTATACTCTTCTTGAAAATTTCCAAATTTATCTCTTGTTAAATTTGCAATTGCTCTTATTTCTCCAGTTTTAACTTCCATCAACACAACACATCCGTGACCTGCATTATGCTTTTTTAATTGACTTAACAGTGCGTTTTGAGCTACATCCTGAATATTTATATCAATAGTTGTAATAATATCTTTCCCGTCTTGAGACTCTATTTGATTCTCATCTTTTATAGGCATCCACACATTTGAGGAGATTTTTTGCATTAGCTTTACACCATTAACTCCTTTTAAATCGCGGTTATAAGCACCTTCAACTCCAACTATTGTTCCTGATTCGCCTTTATTTAAATATCCTATTGTTCGTGAAGCTAAATTTACAAAGGGCTGTATTCGTTTATTTTCTTGAGAATAAATAAAGCCTCCTTTATATCTACCAAGTCTAAATAATGGAAAATTTTTTAATTGTTTTAATTTCTTATAATTCACTTTTCGCTTTATTAAGTGATACCGCTCACATCTATATCGTGCACTAATAAGTTGGCGCTTATATTCAGACTTTGTTTTATCAGCAAACAAACGAGACAAACTTATTGCAAGAGAATCTATATTGTCATTAAATATTTTATTAGTAATAGCCTCACTCTTTAAATCCATTCTAATCTCGTAATAAGGAACAGAGCTTGCCAATAATCTTCCATCTTCTGCACAAATATCTCCTCTATTGGCTTCAATAGTGATATCTTTCATTGTTAGAGTATTTGCCTTGTCCCATTTATTTTTTTCAACGGTCTGCAAATATCCTACTCTGCCTATTATTACAATTGCAAAAACAATCATAAATACATAAACAAAGCCAACTCTAATTAATATGTCTTTTTTTACATCCATTAATTCACAAGACTTATTATTTAATAATCCCAATTTTTTTTGGTGGCACTACAGCTTCTTTCAAATTCAAGCCCTTTTCCTCAACAAGCTTAGCCACTTCCGATTGCTTACTAATATACATTAACTCAGAAGTTGTTGTAATTGCTTCGGCTCGTAATTCCTTCACTTCATTCTTTAAAATAATCGTTTCCCTAACAATCTTTTCTGCTTGATATCGATTTCCTATATATAATATTGCTACTATTGAAAGAAATAAAACATATGGTATTTGTTTAATAACATTCTCGCTTGTTAAAAAATTACCGCCAATAAAATCTTTAATAGATCCTTTCTTACTATTTGTAGAAACAGAATCTAACTCTTCAAAAGTTTTATCGTTATTTAAATCCCTCACAATATTTTATTAAATTTATTACAAATGTTGAGCAACCCGAAGTTTCGCACTTCTTGCTCTTACATTAATTTCAACTTCGTTTTCGTTTGGTATAATTACTTTTCTATTAATTGCATTAAATGGAACTTGAAAATTTCCATAAAAATCTTTTTCAACCTCACCTTCAAACTTTCCCTTTTTAATATAATTTTTAACTAATCTATCTTCAATAGAGTGATAAGTAATTACCACTAAGCGACCATCTTTTTTTATAACATCACCTGATTGCAATAGCAATTCTTTTAAAGAATCTACCTCCCCATTTACTTCAATACGCAAAGCCTGAAAAACTTTTGATAAATATTTATTCTCTTTGTTTTTGGGCATGCAACTACTAATAATTTCTTTGAACTGACTAATAGTCTTTATTTCGTTCTGTTTTCTGTAGTTTACAATTACATTAACTAACTTTGAGGTGTTTTTAATTTCACCATATAATTTAAAAATTGAATATAGTTGTTTTTCATGATAAACATTTAAAACATGCTTTGCTGTAATAGACGATTTTTGATTCATTCTCATGTCGAGTTCTCCATCATATCTGTATGAAAATCCTCGCTCGGCAACATCAAAATGATGAGAAGAAACACCTAAATCAGCTAACAATCCGTCAACTTTTCCAATATTATAATATCTTAAAAAATTTTTAAGATATTTGAAATTATGATTAACAAATAATAAACGTTGATCGTTAATAACATTTGGTATCGCATCTTTATCTTGGTCAAATGCTATTAACCTGCCAGTTGTTAATTTTTTTAAAATTTCTATTGAATGACCTCCACCTCCGTAAGTAACATCAACATAAGTTCCCTCTGGATTAATATTTAATCCGTCGATACTCTCTTTTAGAAGTACAGGTATGTGATATGCTTTCATTATTCTTCAAATTGATCAATTTCCCCATCCATAATTTTCTCCGCCAATTCTGCGAAATCATCTTCATCGCCAACTATATCATTATATAAATCCTTATCCCAAATTTCTATTTTACCATCTTGCCCTGCCAATATTACTTCTTTATCTATTCCAACTACTTCAAGCAAACGTTTTGGAACTAAAAAGCGATTATTTCCGTCCAATATAATTTCAGCTGTTCCCTTATAAAAGCCTCTTAAAAATTTATTATGCTCTTTTTTATAAGGATTAATTTTACTGCGAATAATTTTGTTTTGACGCTCCCATTCTTCAATAGGAAAAAGAATCAAGCATTTTTCAAAAAGATCCTTTTTTATAACAAACTTTATATCAACAGATGATTTCATCTGCCTTTTCAAAGTAGAAGGTAGCATTATTCTACCCTTTACGTCTACCTTACATGGATAATCTCCTATAAATGTTGTCATTACAAAATGTTTCTTGAATGTAAAAATAAGAAATTTTTCACCACTTTCAACCACAATTTACCATATTTTTACACAATTGTTGATAACTTTTTCACCAAACGAACCCCCTTCCACACAAATAACTGTTTTCTAGAATATTAAATAAGAATTAAAAAAATTATTTTTTTTAAATTAGCAGAGATTTTTTTTATTATCTTCGTAAATTAAAATTTAATTTTTTATGGAAATAGAATTGCTTCAAAACCAAAGACAAATTATTGATGTTGAAGATGTTATTAAAAATAAAAATTCAAGACTAATAAAAATTCTGCCTAAATTTTTAATAAATTACATAAAAAAAATTATTTGTCAAGACAAAATTAACTTCTCTCTCACAAAACATTCAAAAACAGAGGGATTTGAATTTTTTGATAATATTTTAAACGATTTTGGCGTTAAGTACTCAATAATTGGTGGAAAAAATATTCCAAAATCAGGAAAATTCATTTTTGTCTCAAATCATCCACTTGGAGGCATTGATGGAATAATTTTTCTTAGTGCAATATCGAAATTTTTTAAAAAAATTAAATTTCCGGTAAACGATATACTCTTAAATATTGAAAAATTTAAAACTATTTTTTTACCAATAAACAAACATGGCAAACAAAGTCGTCAAGCTGTTATAGATATTAATAATGCATACAACTCAGATGCACAAATTTTATACTTTCCAGCAGGATTATGCTCACGTAAAATTAAAGGAAAAATAACCGATCTCAAATGGCAAAAAAATTTCATACGTCAAGCAATTAAAAACGAGAGAGATATTATTCCTGTGCATATTGATGGGAAAAATTCAAACTTTTTTTATAACTTATCAAACCTTAGAAAATTTCTACGTATAAAAACAAATATTGAAATGTTTTTTTTACCTAAAGAAATGTTTAAACAAAAATCAAAAAGGAATATTTTACATATAGGGAAACCTATTTCATATAAATTATTTCTAAACCAATCAAAAACCTTAGGGCAATGGACAGAATATGTTAGAAATAAAACATATTCTCTTGCAAAAGAATAAAAACTTTAACTATTATAATTAATTAAAAAAATGCAACAAATAATTTTCCCGGTTTCTACAAGCGAACTTTTAAAAGAACTAACAGACGACAAATTTGTTAGAGATACAAACAAAGCAAAAAATAAAATATACATATTTTCGCATCATGATTCTCCAAACCTAATGCGAGAGGTTGGCAGATTAAGAGAAATTTCATTTCGAGAAGCAGGAGGAGGAACAGGAAACGAACTTGATGTTGACAAATTTGACACTTCCGAAAAACCTTACAAACAATTAATTGTTTGGGATCCAAAAGCAAACAAAATTGTTGGTGGTTATCGATTTATATTAACTAAAGATGCTCCCAAAGATAAAAATGGAACTCCAATTCTAGCAACTTCAAGATTATTTAAGTTTTCGGATAAATTTAATAATGATTATTTGCCTTATATAATTGAGCTTGGAAGATCATTTATTCAACCCGATTATCAATCAGTAAAATTACATACAAAAAGCATTTTTTCTTTAGACAATTTATGGGATGGATTAGGAGCTTTAATTGTTGATAATCCCGAAATAAAATATTTTTTTGGTAAAGTAACCATGTATCCTCATTATAAAAAAGAAGCACGAAATTTACTTTTATTCTTTATTAATAAATATTTTAATGATGATGAAAACCTAATTTCTCTAATCAAACCACTAGAAATTAATTGGGAAACTGAAAAATACAACAAACTCTTTTCGCATAATTCATATAAAGAAAACTACAAAATATTATCAAAAAAAATTCGCACATATGGAGAAAACATACCTCCTCTTGTTAATGCATATATGAATCTTTCACCAAATATGAAAACTTTTGGCACATCAATTAATCCTCATTTTGGTGATGTTGAAGAAACAGCTATTTTGATTTCGATAAAAGATGCTTACGAAGCTAAAATCAACAGGCACCTTATTTCTTATAGAATATTTTTAGAAAACTTCAAAAAAAACATTCTACACAAGTCCCCTAATCAAAATCAAAAACTTAATTAATTACTGTCTTTTTAAATAAAAAAACTCTAATTATTTATAAAAAAAACGGAGGCTTGAAAAAGCTTCCGTTTTTTTGTTATTTCTAATTAATTATTATTTAACTAATAATCTTTTACTATAACTTTTGTTTGATGATGAGATATTAATAATATGATAACCCAATGATTTAAAAACATCTGAATCAAGAGACAAGTCGATTGTACCATCAAAACCCGAATAAAATTTATTAGAATACTCTACTTTTCCAAAAATATTAACAACTTTTACATAAACTTCTTCATTCTCATTAAAACCTTTAATTTTCACTTTAACATTTTCGAAATTCCTCATAACTGGATTTGGAAATACATTCATATCTTGAGCTACTGTTTCTTTTTGAGTCTTCACAACAATTAATGAAGAATATTCAAATTGACCGTCATAATCAGTTTGTTTTAGTCTGTAATAAGATATTCCTTGTAAAAAATTATTGTCTATCGTTTGATATTCTATTACATCGTTGCTATTTCCTGCACCACTAACAATGCCAATTATCTCAAAATCAATTCCATTGTAAGACCTCTCTATTGAGAAATAATCATTGTTTATTTCTGATGCTGTTACCCAATTAATAATAACTTGATTGTTATTTAAAAATGCTTTAAATGATATTAATTTAATTGGAAGGGTATTAATCTGATCATCGCCTACAACATCTCCTGAAACGTTTCCACCAACAATAACGGAACCCTCGCCAAGTATCTCTCCAGAAGGTGCTGTCAGATCTCCAGTTACGGTTAAACTACCACCTGTTGTGCCATCTAAATCAACTGTAATTTTTGCACCTTTACCAAGATCTAAGTTGCCGTCAATAGTTGCTTCACCATCTATCGTTAGATCAGCATCTTTGGCAACTGTAAAATTGCCATCAATAGTTAGTGAGCCACCATCTAATACATTTAGAATGAAATCTTTATGTGCTTCAGCGGCATCTATTTCAACATTTAATAATGTATTTATAATTAATTCAGCATCTTCTTCAATTATAATTTCAGTTGCTTTGCTAAAAATTAAGTTGGTACCCGTTACAATTGTACCAGCTGAGATTGTAATAGTATTTTCTTTTGAACCATCAGGAATAAGGCCTCCGACCCATGTCGCTGAAGATGTCCAATCTCCAGTTTTAACAGATGTGTAATTGTCTGCAAATAAAATAACCGGGAATAAAAGACTAAATATTAAAATTAACTTTTTCATAATTTCTATGTTTTTTACATGAACGCATTAATATATGAATATACGTACACAACATAGCATAAGTCAAAAAGCATTGATTAACAATCAATATGTTTTGATTATTAGCAAGAATAACCTGACGAATAATTTTAATTATCATCAGGTTATTCTTAATATAAAAAAACACTAAATGGATTAGTTTAAAATTAATATGCTCTTACATTTTTCCCTTCAATATAATTTATAAAAGCAGAATTTACAACTTTATTTCCGCCGGGTGTAGGGTAATCCCCTGTAAAATACCAATCGCCTAAATCATTTGGGCATGCTTTGTGAAGCTTATCAACAGTTTGATATATAATTTTAACATCTGCCTTAATGTTATTTGGTTTAAGCAGTTGGGCAATTTTATTTGAGATTTCTTCATCTGAGAATGGTTCATAAATCTCTTTCACATAATTAATTATTTTCTCTTTAGGTAAGCTTTGTTGTTGTTTTGACTTTTGATAAACCTCTTTAATTACGTTCTCTCGACCCGTTTCTTTTAACAACTCAATAGCTGCATTAAAAGCAACAAAATCGCTTAATTTTGCCATATCTATGCCATAACAATCGGGGTAACGAATTTGTGGGGCAGAAGAAACTATAATTATTTGCTTTGGACCCAATCTATCTAAAATTTTCAAAATGCTTTGTTTAAGAGTTGTTCCTCTAACAATTGAATCATCAATAACAACCATGCTATCAACATCTCTTTTTATTGTGCCATATGTAATGTCATAAACATGCTCAACTATATCGTTTCTGTTTTTATCTTCAGAAATAAATGTACGCAACTTCACATCTTTTACAGCAATTTTTTCTACTCTTAATTTTAAAGACACAATTTCTTCAAGCTGTTCATCAGTAATTTCGTTCCCTAATTTAGCCAGTATTCGTTTCTTCTCCTTTACAAATAAATTATCCATTCCTTCCATCATTCCATAAAATGCAGTTTCTGCAGTATTTGGAATAAATGAAAAAACGACGTTTCTAAAATCTTTTGATAAAGCTTCATATATTGCTGGTGCCAAAAGTTCTCCAAGTTTTTTTCTTTCTTTGTAAATATCAAAATCACTTCCACGAGAAAAATATATGCGCTCAAAAGAACAAGACTTTCTTTCTTTAGGTTCTCTTATTTGTTCTTCTGAAACATCCCCTTGTTTTTTAATTATTAAAGCATAACCTGGCTTTATTTCCTTAATTGATTGAAGAGGCACATTTAAGACTGTTTGAATAGCAGCCCTCTCTGATGCAGCAACGACTATCTCATCATCGTGATAATAAAAAGCCGGGCGAATTCCATTTGGGTCTCTGTTTACAAAAGCATCACCATGACCAATGAGACCAGCAATAACATAACCGCCGTCCCACTTTTCACTTGCTTCAACCAATAATTGCTTCACATCTAATTTTTGTGCTATGAGTTTTGAAATTTGCGTATTTGTATAATTCTGTTTTTTAAATTTATTAAATAACTTTTGATTTTCATTATCTAAAAAATGACCTAACTTTTCGAGTATAGTAACTGTGTCTGAATAATCTTTTGGGTACTGTCCCAAATCAATTAGTGTTTGAAATAACTCATCTACATTAGTTAAATTAAAATTCCCTGCAATAACCAAATTCCTTGACTTCCAATTATTTTCACGCATTACAGGATGTACATTATCAATATTATTTCTCCCGAATGTACCGTAACGCAAATGACCCAAATATAATTCTCCTGCAAACGGCAAGTTTTTATTAAAACAATTAGCTTCTTCCGGTAAACTTATATTTTTTGCAATTTTTGAATTAATTTCATCAAACACACTAACAATTGGCATTGAGGCGTTTGAACGGGCTCTATAAATATATTTATTACCTGGTTCCAAATCGAACTTAATACAAGCAACACCAGCACCGTCTTGTCCCCTATTTCGTTGCTTTTCCATAAGCAAATACAACTTTTGCAAACCATATTGCCATGTTCCATATTTTGATTGATAATATTCAAGGGGTTTCAACAACCTTACTAAAGCTATTCCACATTCGTGTTTAATTTGTTCACTCATACTAATTGTTATTTAAAAACAGTAATAATTTAAATTTATATTGCCAGTTAATCAATATTAAAAAATTATCAAAGCTTTGGGTAATTAATTATAGCCTTTACAATATAAGAATTAGGGAATTGCTTAACAACTTGTTTATAGAATTTCAAAGCTTCTTCTTTTGTTCTATAATCGCCAACTCTGATTTTAAAAAAGGGAGGTTGATAAAGCGAATAAATTAATCGATAATCAAAATCAGGATAAATTGAAACAAACTCCGAACGTTTGTTATTAGCAACTTGTCTTGCATCTTGTCCAGAGGCTGTAAATATTTGTATTCTATAACCATTTATACCTCTTTGTCTTTGATGAATAGAAATAAATTTATTTACCAAATTCTCAACGGATTGTGATTGATAAATATTGATATGACCTTTTTGAGAATCTTCTTGTTGAATATATTCAAAAAAAGAAATGTCATTTTTATAATCTTGTTGAGCAACAACAACATTTAAATTATTAATCTGAATTATTATCAGTAATAAAAAAAGTTTTTTCATTATTAAACTGGATTAAAAAATAACAGAAATGGATAAATTATTAATCATCTGCTGTGCATATGTGCCAATAAACATTTTTTTACACTTTCAGATTGTTCTGTCATTATTACAATAAAATCTACCATCCATATTTTTTGCAAATTCAACAACAGAGCTAGTAAACACTATTCCCAATAAAAAAATTCCTGTAACATTTTACATTTTTTTTGTTAATATAATTGGCAACTTGATTTGAATAATTATTTAAATTTTTATTTGAAGAACTAATATCTACAAGATGAATGTTTGCAGAAAAGGCTTGAGTAATATCTGTTATAAATGGCACTTTTTGTCTAGTTTCTTTAGACGGGTCAAGTTGCATTACATTTTTTTCAAGGCCAATTTTTTCAAAATACAAACGATTTGTCACGACACAACATGCAGAATTAAAAACTACTCTAAAATAATCGTGAAAATCAATAATTTCGTGAAAGGCAGTGTTTTTTTTTGCAAAATGTATCATTCTTATATTCGCATTAAGCTTATTAGTATACTCAATAGCATTTTCTAATGCATGAACAGAATCACCTAAAAAATCTATAAGAACAAGAATATATCTCATCAGCCGAATTATATATTATATTTACAAAAAATAAATATAATAAAATTAAATCAAACAATGCTTAATATCGAACAAATATAAAAAAAATAAATTATTTTATATTGATATTTCTATCTTACAATATTTAATAATTGTAAGCAGAATTATCTTTTTTGATAAAAAAAAGAGGAACTATAAGCTCCTCTTAAATTTATAATAAATAAATTATTCGGACGATCCTTTTCGTGTAGAATAATTTATTTTAAGAGCATTACATTCCCTGAGTTTTTGCTTAATATCTGTAACAATACCCATTTTGGTATATTCATCTACTTTTAATGACGTAGTCATAAAAGGCACTTCATTTTCATCTCTAGCTTCTCTTTCACTAGTAATATAATCGCGTATATCACCAGGAGTTGCAAATGCATCATTTAATTGAATACGAGATTCTGTACCAAATATTTTTTGAAAATTTTTTATTGGTGAACCAACATAAATATAGCTTACTAAAGATTTCTTTTCTAATTTTTGTATTTGAACAGCTGCTGGAACATGAACCTTAATTTTAAGATCTTGTTGTCTCATAGTTGTTGTAACCATAAAGAAAAACAGTAACATAAATATAATATCAGGCAACGATGATGTCGATATTGGAGGTGTTTCTTTATTATTTGATTTTTTGAATTTAGACATAATTATTTTCCTCCTCCTACGTTTTTAGGTTCTGCCTCAGAAATTCTTTGAGGATATATTTTTTTAACTAAATCTTTCTTGCTAGTGATTAAGTCATCATATTTTTGAGAAAAAATTCTCATGGACAACTCATCACGCAACTCTATATAAGCAGAGAGTAATTCATCCTGTACTTGTATATATGTTCCATATGACGTACCCCTGTCATTTTGTAAAGAAATAACGCCTTTCGATACAGGATATTTATTTCCAAAATATCTACTATCAACTTCTGTTATTTTTTTTTCGGGTAATTTCGGATTGTTTGCCGGATTTTCAATAAATTCCTTTGCTTTTTCTTTCAGTCGACTTACATCCATTGGTTCACCTTCAACCAACAATTGATTATTTTTATTAATAAGAACAACGAAAACATTTCTTTCTTTAATCTTATCATTAGATTTTTGTTGGTTTTTTTCAGGCATAGGAGGCAATTTTCGAGAAATCCCGGAATCTGTATCCATAGTTGTTGTAACAAGAAAGAAAATTAAAAGCAAGAAAGCAATATCTGCCATAGAACTTGCATTTATTTCTGGTGTTTTTCTTTTTGACATAGCTTTTAAATTATAAATTAAAATTTTCCGTGGAAAAAATTTCCACGGAAAATATATTTTATCTTAATGCAGCACTAATTTCTGAATATATAATACTTAAAACTGCTATTGCTCCACAAATATAGGTCATATATAAACCTGTTCCTACAAATCGAGAAACGCCAGGTGTAATATCAAATGTTTCCCATCCGAAGAAATGAGGTATGCTTGAAGATGCCAAGAAAAATGAAATCAATAATAAAACTCCTGCTAACAGAATAGAAATTAAGCTTTTCTTTGCATTTTCTTTGCTTTTAAAAATATTCACAACGGAAAAAATTAAAGTAATTGCTACAGCTAATCCTAGTAGAATATATGCCCAAATAATAAAAGGATTCTCTGTTATTACATCTCCGAAAAACAAAACTCCTAATATTACAGATATACCCATTAAGACATATGAAATAATAGAAACTATTTTATTTATAGACATAATTATTTATTTTTAAGATTAAATTTTGTTATGATGTCAATTAATGTTATTGAAGCATCTTCCATATTATTAACAATACCGTCAATTTTTGCAACTATATAGTTATAAAAAACTTGAAGAATCATAGCAACGATCAAACCAAATAATGTAGTAATTAAGGCAACACTAATACCACCTGCAACCAATGCCGGTGAAATATCACCTGCAGCTTTAATTGTATCAAATGCTGCAATCATACCAATAACAGTTCCCATAAAACCTAACATAGGAGCAAGTCCAATAAATAATGAAATCCAAGTTAAACCTTTTTCCATTAAGTTACTTTGAACACCACCATAAGAAACAATAGATTTTTCAACAACATCAATTCCTTCTTGTGACCTGTCTAAACCTTGATAAAAAATACTTGCAACAGGACCTCTTGTATTTCTACATACTTCTTTTGCAGCATCTACGCCACCTTCGTCTAAAGCAGTTTCAACACCTTCTAACAACTTTTTAGTATTTGTTGTTGCAAAATTTAAATAAATAATTCTTTCTATAGATAAAGCTAAACCAAAAATCAAAGCAAGTAATACAACAGCCATGAAGCCTGGGTTACCTTCAATAAATTTTTGTTTAAGAATTTGGTGTAAACCACCTTGAGATTCCTCGACTTGTTCTTCTTCAACAACTGTTGTCGAGTCTGTTTCTACTGCTACAGAATCTTGAGCAATTGCGGTTGAATCTGTTTGCTCTAATGCTGTTGCGTCTTGTGCCTCAGCTTCTTCTTGTGCAAATACTAAATTTGATGCTCCAAATGTAAGCAAACTAAAAATAGTAAATAATGCAAATAATTTTTTCATGATTCGATTTTTAAATTTTTTAATTATGAACAAAAATATACAAATTAAATTATAATACAAATTTTTTGTATTGAAAGAAATCATAGTCGAATTAGCTAAAAAACCACCAATATGTTGATTATAACTACATGTATCAAACTGAAAAAAATTCTTTCTTTACTTATAAAAACTTAAAATTATTGGTCGCAAAATACAAAAAAAATTAAATAATAAAACTATGTTTAAATATTTATTTCGCCTCTTAAAGATTTTTTAAGATTTAATATAATTTCTTTATTACTCATTTTCTGTCCTATAAGAAACATTAATTTTGTAATTGCGGCTTCGGTGGTGATATCGTAACCACTATTAACTCCGCAGTGTAACATTTCTAAACTTGTCTCATATTTTCCCATATCAACACTTCCTGTATTGCACTGAGTAACATTCAATATAATTATGCCTTTACGTATTGCTTTTTTAATCTCATCAATAAACCAACCTTGGGTTGGTGCATTACCTGAACCAAAAGTTTCAATAACTATTGCTTTCAAATCCTTTATATTAAAGAACGAAGAAATTACATTTTTATTGATTCCTGGGAAAATTTTTAATACTGCAACATTACAATCTAATTTTGTGTAAATATCAAAATCACGTTTAACAGTTGGATAATGAATAACTGAATAATTATATTTAATATGAATTCCTGCTTTGGCCAAAACCGAATAATTATCTGATTTAAATGCATTAAAATATTCAGAGCTGTGTTTTGTTGTGCGGTTTCCCCTATATAATTTATTCTCAAAATAAACACACACTTCTGGGACTAAGGGCTCCCCGTTTCGTTTAGCCGCAGCAATTTCTACCGATGTGATAATATTTTCTTTCCCATCAGTTCTTAGGGTTCCTATTGGTAATTGAGAACCGGTAAAAATAACAGGCTTTGATAAATTTTTGAGCATAAAACTAACTGCAGATGCTGTGTAAGACATTGTATCTGTTCCATGCAAAACAACAAAACCATCATATTTTTCATAATTTTGTTTTATTATTTTTACAAGTTCCACCCAAAAAGTAGGATTAATATTTGAAGAATCAACTATTGGATCAAATGTTATGGTGTTTAATTTATATCCAAATTTATTTAATTCCGGTACTTGTTTTAAAATATGGTCAAAATCAAACGGACTGAGTGAGCCTGTTTTGGGATTTTTAACCATACCGATTGTTCCACCTGTGTATATTATTAATATTGAAGGATTTTCCTTTTTCATCTTTAAAATAAAAATTATATTATTATACTTATTTCCTTAATTCACAAAACTAAATATAATCGCCACTAATTCACGAATTTAAGACGAATTAATTCAATCAGTATTTTTCTTAGAATCAATATTCATTTTTTCAATTCGTGGCATATAAAAAAAATTATAGATTTACAGTATTGTAATATTAAAAAGTTCTTTTGCATTTTGCGTAGTTATTTCTGCCAGCTTATCAATTGTTACATTATGTAATCGAGCAATTTTTTCAGCTATATAAATTATATTAGCACTTTCGTTTCGTTTCCCTCGTTTTGGTGCAGGTGACAAATATGGAGAATCTGTTTCTAATAAAATATTTTCTAAATCAACATTTTGGACAACTTTATCGAGACCCGAATTTTTAAAGGTTACGATTCCTCCAATTCCTAATTTAAATCCTAATGATATTATTTTTTCAGCTTGTTCATTATTACCTGTAAAGCAATGAAAAACACCCCGTAATTTATCAATTTTATATTTTCCGATAATATCAAAAATAAGCTCAAAAGAACTGCGTGTGTGAATAACAATAGGCAAATCATTATTTATTGCCAATTCAATTTGTTTTTCGAAAGCATCTATTTGTTGAATTTTAAATGTCTTATCCCAATATAAATCAATGCCTATCTCTCCTATTGCATAGAACTTTTCTTTTTTTAGCCACAACTCAACATTTTTCAACTCTTCTAAATAATCATTTTTAACTGATGTAGGATGTAATCCCATCATTGGGAAAAAATTATTGGGATAATCGCCGGCAAGTTTCAATAAAGGAGCAACAGTGCTACTGTCAATATTTGGAAATAAAATTTTACTTACATTATTAGTAAATGCATTTTTTATTACCTGCTCCCGGTCGTTATCAAACTCGTTGAGATAAATATGTGAATGTGTGTCAACTAATACCATAATGATAAAATGTCTGCAAATGTAAAAATTTTCAAGAGAAAGTTACAAACTTATTATATATAAATTAGGCTGCGAAATCCTTTTAAATTATGCAGCCTAATAGAAGCAATTGTTATATTAATTGTAATAAATTATTTAATTTCTCCAGAACCGAAATCAAATTCTGCTCCATTATCAATGGTTAAGTTATCATTGTCATTTAATATACAAATACCGTTATTTTCTAATTTTAATTCTCCTCCACTTTCAACAACAATATTAGCATTTGTAATTTTGCCTCCGGTTACTATTAATTTTGAGCCGGTTTTTACGGTAATAACTGCTTGCTTTGGCATAATTACAGCTCCTGTAATTGTTAATATTGCTCCTGATTGCGCTGTTAAATTCTGACATAAAGATGTATATGAACTCCATGTTTGATTGTTTGAAACAATAAGAGGTGAACTTGATAAACTTGAATTTAAACTAATATTATCAATCGCAATATCATCGGAATCCCCAATTATTATCCTCCTCGGCAATTCATTAGGGGTTCCGGAACCGGTAACAGCAATAAATTTGATTTTAACCAAATCCCCTGCATAAGAAGAAAGATTAACAGTTGCATTTTTCCAGTCAATACCCTGATTGCCTGATTTTGACCAAATATTGTTTGACCACGTGTTACCACCATCTGTACTTATTTGAACTGCCAAACTCCCAATATTTGAACCAGACATATTATAATAAAAATTAAAGTTAACATTACACAAAGTAGATAAATCAAAGCTTGGGCTTACAAGAACTGCTTTTTTATAAGGAAAATTCGGAGAACTTCCTTCAACATACATATAATAAGAGCCTTGTTGAGCACCTGAAGGACCTGTACCTGACGAAGGAGTGCTTCCCGAATGTCTTGTCCAATTTATATCATCATCTGAACTTTGCCACCATGTGCCATCATCTTGCTCAAAACTAAAATTATATGGCAGACTATATGAATAAAAACCTGCATCATCTAATGGTCCTATATTCGGATTAGAATCATCACCATCAGCCAAATCAGGACAAGGCGGACAATAAGAAGGCTTTTTTCCAATACCCCAATTGTAAAAACCATCGTTATCTTCGTCTCTGCACAAAATAGAAAAAGAATTTTCTGTAATTTCGTATAATGGTGTTAATAATGCTTTTACTCTTGTTAAATATCTCTGTCCATTTAATGTTGTATTTGTAACTAAATTGACATATCCATGATCTCCAAAATTGGGACCACCACTATTTTTAAAAATCCAATAAGTTGCACCAACTAAGGAATTGCCTTCCTGTACTATAATATCTGGATCCCAGCCAGTTCCCGATTGAATAGTATCTCCTTCTTCAATAACACCGAAACCAATTAAAGCCATAGAATGACCTCCAGAAGAATGCATCATGGCTGCAGAAAGTGGTCCATATTTAATAATGGCTTTTTTAATTTCCTCTGGATCACCATCAACTTGCCCATCGACTGTAATGTTTAATTTACTATCAATTTTAACCCAACAGCTAGGTTCCGTACAATTAGATGGATCATTACAAGGTAATTCCGATTGAGCCCAAGGAAAACAATTCTCATCTTTCACGCCCTTATTTATTAAAAAATCAAGAGTGTTATTTGCAAAACCTCCACTACACCCAGTATTATCATTATCACATGATAAGACATGTTGTTCTGATAAATTTAAATCAATATGTGAATTATAATATAAATTAGCAATTCCCTCTAATGCTGCAATAGGTCCAAAAATATAACAAGTACTTGGGCATGGACACCATGATTGTTGACTTTTAATAGAAGTCATCCAACCGTTGCCAAATTCTTGAACACCATCCCAATGTATATCAGGATTCCCATCAAAATAAGGGGATGTGCTTTTATTGGCACCATGTCTATTTCTCCAATCAAACGATGATACAAGATATGAAGTTGATTTAATAATTGTAGGTATATCAGAATAAAAAGTAAAAATACCACCCTTATAATATTCAAACCCTTCTAAATTATATTTTTCACCAAATTATATTTTTTTTTCACTATAGGATAAATTAGTGTATGAGGTTGTATCAGCAAACCATAACATATTATTGTATTGTATTTTACTTTTTATATTTTGAATGTTATCTAATAATTGTTGCTTCTTGTGAATTTTTCTTAAACTTTCAGCATTATAATTTTTATTATCTTTATCTGAATAACTTATTTCATTAAGCAACAGTTTAGCATTTATTAATTCAATTCTTAATGACTTTGGATTTAAACCGCTTAAATAATATGTTTCTTCCCCTTTATTTGAAAATGAAAAATTCTTATTTTGACTTATTAATGGATAAGTTTCAAAAATTAAATATTCATTCCCTGAATTATCAACAAGAACCACTCTAATTAAACTATTATTATCATTTAGTTGTGCCTTACCACTAATGCAGACACCTGTTATTTTAGAAATTTTTCCAAAAATAAATAATTCTTTATCAGTTGTAAAATTTTGATGAACAACTATTGATTTGTTAATTTGTGCATTCAATAAAATACAAATACAGTTTAATAATAAAATTAACAAAGATCTAAAAATATAATTTTTCATAATTCAAATATTTATTTAATCATTATTTTACCAGAATATAATGTTTTGTCAACATCATATATATTATAAAAATAAAGACCTGTTTGTAATTTTAAATCATTAATATAAAGTCTATTATAACCTTTATGAATAACAATTGATTTAATTATTGTTCCAAAAACGTTATAAAAATTCAGATAATAATATTTACCATAATGTAAATCTATCTCAATAATTAAAAAATCTTCAACAGGATTAGGGAAAACCTTTATTTTAGTATTAATTATTTCTTCTGTGATATCAGTAAATAAATAACAGGTATTAAATTCATTATTTTGATAAAGCAGATTATTATTTTCTGTGAAACAGAGTAAATGGTAACTTCCTCCACAAGGAATACCTAATCCACTATTTAGTACACCAAATAAGCTACCAATACCTTCTATCCAAACCTCTGAACCATTAGAAGAACTCAAATAGATTTGTTTCCTTTGATGTTCTCCAATTTCTATATAATTAATTGAATCTACTACTAATTGAGCATCAAACTGTGGTAATTTTATAGTATCATTAATAGTAATATTAAAATCATATATCAATATCTCATTAGAATTTTTGTCTGACAAATAATATACTTTTTTTAATGAATCTTCACGAATAAAACCATTTTCTTTCCAATCAATCATCAATGAATCATTGGTTTTAAAAACTTTTTTATAAAATTTGTCTCTAATTAAAGTATCAATTGAAAATTTAACAAACTCTGTTTTCTGTACAAAATACGGAGAAGAAGTATCATCTGTTTGATATAATGTACTCCATATTCTATTAGTATCAACCAAAGGATAATAAGTTTGGTTTATAGTAAGTTCCTGTGCGTTAATTAATCCACCAAATATTATTAAAAAAAATATAATTGATAATCTTTTCATATTTTTATTTTTTTATTATTAATACACCGTTCTTAATTACTTCTTTTTCAGATTTTATAGAATAATAGTATATTCCATCGCTATAGCCTGATAATGAGAAAGTTGTTTTGATTGAAAAAAGTTGTTTTGATTTTAATAATTTGCCATAAATGCTATATAGAGAAAATTTTGCATTTGTGTTTTTATCAAAAAAAATAGTAAGTTCATTAGAAACCGGATTGGGATAAATTTTTATAATTCTTTTTACTTGCTCTTTAATGTCTGTTTTATAATATTCGTAGCAACTATTTCCGCTCTGATATAACAAACTATCATTTTGATGGAAACATGATACCCTGTCGCTACTACCTGTGAACCCAGAATAATAAAATAATCCTAAAATTCCACCATTTGTCCCATATCCTTTAATCCATCGCAGGAATCCAATATATACAATTTTTCTTTGTTTCCCTGCAAAATATATAGTTGATACACTATCTACTATTTCCCATTCACCAGAATGTGTAAAATCATAGATATGTGGAATCCAAATTGTATCCCCAACTTCAACATTATAATTATACAACAACTTTTCCTGATTGTAATCGTGAACATAAACTCTGCCGGCAGAATCATCTCTAAATAGGAAACGGTATCTGCCCCAATTTTCAAATAATGGATCTACACATGCTTCAAGAAATGAATAATGCAAACTATTAATTATAGTATCGCCCCTAAATCTATAACCCATTGTTGAAGCAGAAAGTATTTCAGGATAGTTTTCGTCAGAATAGCATTCTGTAACAACAGACCATTGTTTTGTTGTATCAACAATTGTTTCATACTCTTGGCAATTTCCTATATTCGATAGAAAAATCAATACTAAAAGGATAAGTGTTTTTTTCATTTTTTATTAATTTATAATTATTTTACCGGAGCTTAAAATTTTCCTTTTGTTTTTAATTAAATATAAATACACTCCTGAGTTTAAATCTGTCAATGATATTTGTGTTGATGTTGAATTTATTTTAGAGTGCGAAATTTTTCCCCCAATAAGGTTATAAATAGTTATACTAATATCATTATATGTTTCAGGTATTTTTATAATTAGTTTGTTTGTTGCCGAATTTTGGTAAACCTTTAAGCCTGAAATCTTATTATCATTAATACCTAAAGTATTTATATAACAAGAAGATTCAAAATTAGGATTATGATACAATAATTCGCCATTTTTATAATAACAAATTAATTCACGGCAAACTCCTGTCGAGCAATAAAAAAATGGACTTATTAAGCCAATATTACTTCCCACACCCTCATAATGTTTTGCTTCCATGTTATACCCCAAATATTGAGATAATCTATTTTCCCCGGCAAAATAGACAGTATCAATATCAATAATATAATATAAACAATCATGTTGCGAAACAACGGAATCCTTAATTGTTAAATTAAAATTATATATTGTATCAATAATTTTTACAAAATCTTTATGTTGAAAACTAACAATTTTGTTTTCTTCTCTGATATATCCTTCAAATTGCCAATCAGTATAAAGACTATCTCCGGCTTTCCAGACCTTATACCAATTAAGACTGTCTAATTGAATACTATTGGCTATTTTAAAAGCATAACTTCTTCCCATCCATGGAGCAAGATCTGCGGGAGATTCAAATACAACCCACATTTTAGTTGTATCAACAATTGCTTCATACTCTTGGCAATTTCCTATATTCGATAGAAAAATCAATACTAAAAGGATAAGTGTTTTTTTCATTTTTTTTGTTATTAACTTAATTAAATTTTGTTAATGAATAACTTTCTACTTAGTAAGTATCATCTTTTTAGTATCAATTTCTTTTCCGTTTGCTGTTAATGTATAAAAATATTTATGGTAAATTTATGATAATTTTTAATGTTATTGAAATGTTCTTAAAAACTATTTTAAAGTGTTAAAAAAACAGCAACAAAACTATTAGCAAAGTGAGTGGTTCAAAGAGGTTTTGTTTAAAAATAATTCAGATCTACAATAAAGTTTATATTTAAAATGATATGGAAATATTTAACTTATGGCTTTTTACCCTTTCGGCTGTCGCCACTTTCCCTTAAAAAGGGAAAGATGCTTTAATAAACAGAGTAATGAAATTTAAAATATTAAGGAATAAGTGATTGAAGAACAGAGGGTTAAATAAATAAAAACTGAAAAATATTTATAAATAATAATTATATAAATAGACTGTTATTAATTACACAAGGCATAATATTTCCCAGGCAAACTTTTCACAATACCTGAGAATTCCAGATTTAACAACATTGCTGAGACTTTACTCATTGGGAATTGAGTTTTAATGCAAATAACATCAATGCTTTGTTTGTCATTTTCTTTTAAAAAATCAACAATATTCTTTTCATCATCGGTTAAATTAACAAACAATTTTTTTTGAATTACGTTTGGTTTTGCCTCACCTACTTCCCAACCCAGAATATATTCGAGGTCTTTAAAATTTTCGATTAAGGCAGCACGGTTTGATTTTATAAATTTATTGCATCCAACAGAATATTTATCGTTAACACGACCGGGGAATGCAAAAACATCTCTATTATATGAATTAGCGATATCGGCAGTTATCAGAGAGCCCCCTTTTGCGGCAGATTCAATAACAATTGTTGCATCTGACAAACCTGCAATTATTCTATTTCGTTTCACAAAATTTGCTCTGTCAGGATTTGTGTCAGATAAAAATTCTGTAAGCAAAGCACCTTGACTAATTATATCTTTAGCAATTTTCTTATGTGACGAAGGATATATTCTATCTAAACCATGACCGAGAACAGCAATGGTTTTAAGATTATTTTTTAATGCTGCTTTATGTGAGACGATATCTATACCATAAGCCAAGCCACTTACTATTATTGCATTATGGCCATTGTCGTTTAAATCTTTAATTAATTCGTTACAAATATCACGACCACGCTCGGTTGCGTTTCGTGTTCCAACAATGCTTATTACTTTTGATTGATTAAAATTGACATCTCCTTTTGAAAACAACAATAATGGAGCATCGTAACAATTTATTAATCGTTGCGGATAATCGTTATCTAAATAAAAAAACGGTTTTATATTATATTGATTGATAAATTTTATTTCTTGTTCAACTCTGTCAAAAATATTATGATTGGCAATATTATCAGCCAAATGCGAACCAATATCGGGAATTTTAATAAGATTGGATTTTTTTTCTTTAAAAACCCCCTCAACACTTCCCACATAAGCTATTAACTTTTTGGCTGTAACAAAACCAATACCGGGAATTAAAGCAATACCAATTTTATACTTTAACTGTTCGTCATTCATTTCAAAAAAAAAAGTAGTTCTATTAATACATATTCTTAGTAGACAAAAAATAATTGCCTAAAATTGAATTTTTATAAATATATTTTATTCTCAAAATCAACAAAAAAAATTAATTTAAGAACCTATACTTTTCAAAAACTTCTCTTAATTCCGCAGGGGAATAAAATTTATTTTCTAATTAGCAGACTGCTCCCTGCGGTTATATTGTTTATTATCATCACCCACGATTAAAATCGTGGGCTATTCATATTTTTTCCTTTCAGGAAATTGTTAATTAAAAAGCTATATAATTATCTTATTTTTAATTAGTTAACAATCAATTTTTAATTAACCCTACTTGTTAATTAAGGCAGAGTTTAACATTTTAGACATTTCATCTATTTCTTTACCATTTAACAAACTAATACTTATTGGTGGATATTTGGCAACTCCTCCTTTTAATTTTTGATATAAGATTAACTCTTTTTTGTATCCAAAAAATGTAGTTTTAATTTTAAACTTAACAAATAAAGCATGTTGAATTTTTATTGTTTTATTTGAGCCAATAATTAAACTAAGAGATGAAAATTTAAAAACCAACTTATCTTCTTCTACATCAAATGAAAAATAGAAAAAGTGCAAATGTGTAATAATTACAAAAACACAAACAAAAACAGCTGTTAAAATTGCTATAAAAGAATACCCTTCAACAAAATCGACTAATAAAGAACCAACAAGCAACAGCAGATAAATAAAAAGCATTAACCTAAAACAGAACTTCGTTTTTGATGCTTTTTGTTTATTTTCGAATAACATAATTTTTAATATTTAATATTTAAGTCTGATTTTTTATTAATTTTATATTTTTATTTTTTCAAATATACATATAAAAATGTAATTAATGTTCAATTCAAATAACATTATAACAGACAAACTAAACTTGAATTTACAAAAGGTTTTAAAAAATTATTGTATTAATAAAGCTTTTATTCTTGTTGATGACAATAGTTTAAAACATTGTTTTCCTATAATTAATAAAACTACCAATTTAAATAATGGCAACATAATAAAAATAAAAACCGGTGAAAAAAACAAAAATATTGACACCATTGTTTCTATATGGAATTTTTTAAGTAAAAACAATGCTGACCGGTATTCAGTGTTAATAAATTTAGGAGGAGGTGTCGTTTGTGACATTGGTGGTTTTGCAGCTTCTACATTTAAACGCGGAATTGACTTCATTAATATACCCACTACTCTGCTTTCCCAAATTGATGCTGCTGTGGGCGGGAAAACAGGATTTAATTTTAATGGCTTAAAAAATGAAATTGGTCTGATAAATAATGCAAAACATGTTTTTATCGACACAATATTTTTAAACTCTTTAGATAAGGTTAACATTTTGTCAGGTTTTTCAGAGATGATAAAACATGCTCTTATCTATAACAAAAAGTATTATGCTGAGCTACTTAATTTAGATTTAGAAAAGACTTACAGCAAAAAATTTAAAGAATCTGTTATTAAATCAATAAAAATCAAAAATCACTTTGTTAAAAAAGACCCTTATGAACAAAATATTAGAAAATCGCTAAATTTTGGACATACTTTTGCTCACGCATTCGAAAGTTTAGCTTTAGCAAAAAACCAGCAAATAACACACGGTTATGCAGTAGCTTTTGGTATTATTCCCGAATTATATTTGTCATATAAAAACTTAGGTTTTAATCACGACAGCTTAATGGAAATTTCTAATCATATTATTAGTATTTACGGCAAATTCAATATTAATTCAAATGACTATACTGAAATAATTAACTACATTAAACACGACAAAAAAAACAAAGGCAACAAACTAATGTTAACACTTTTAAAAAACATTGGTAATGCAAGCATAAATAACTCGTGTGAAGATAAAGAATTAATTGAAGCTTTGAATTTTTATTCATCGCTGTAAAGCACAAAATATTGAGAACCAATCTTTAAACAAGAACAATAATGCATTACAAAATCTCAAAAGACAATAGAAATCTCGTTGGTGAAATTAACTTACCTGCATCAAAAAGCATAAGCAATAGACTGCTAATTATTCAGGCATTAAACTATTCTCTAGCACCAATTACAAACCTCTCGCAAAGCGACGATACAAAAATTATTTATTCTGTTCTAAACTCTAACACAAATAATTTTGACGTAGCTAACTCAGGAACTGCAATGAGATTCTTAACTGCATTTTTATCAAAAATTGTTGGCGAATGGACAATAACAGGCAGCGACAGAATGAAGGAACGACCTATTGGCGAATTAGTAAAAGCTTTACGCGAATTAGGAGCCAATATTGAATATCTTGAAAACGAAGGATTTCCGCCTTTAAAAATTTTAGGTTCAAATCTCACCGGTAAGACAATTGAATTAGATGCAAACATAAGCAGTCAGTTTATTTCCGCATTACTTCTTATTGCGCCAACTTTAAAAAATGGACTAACAATTAAACTTAATGGCAAAATTGTTTCAAAACCATATATTAACTTAACTCTAAATATTTTAAAACAATTTGGCATTAAATCAACATTTATCAACAATACTATTACTATTAATAATCAGCCTTTTTCAGCAAAAGATTTTTCTGTTGAAGCAGATTGGAGTGCAGCTTCATATTGGTATGAGATGGCAGCTTTCGCAGATAAAGTTGATTTAAAACTTTACGGCTTAAACAAAAACAGTCTTCAAGGCGACTCTGCTGTTGCAAAAATATTTAAAAATTTTGGAGTAAAAACAACTTTCATCAACAATGGTATTCATCTAACAAAAGAAGAATGTAATATTAAAAAATTCAATATTGACTTAATTGATTATCCCGACCTTGCACAAACAATAGTTGTAACATGTTCGTTTTTAAAAATTCCTTTTAAGATTAGCGGTTTAGAAACTTTAAAAATTAAAGAGACAAACAGAATTAATGCTTTAATAAGCGAGCTCTCAAAATTTAATATTAAGTTAACAGAAACATCCGACGGCGTTTTAGAATGCAACGATTTTCAGCACAACAATATTGACAAATATTTTATCGACACTCACAGTGACCACCGAATGGCTTTGAGTTTTGCCCCAATATCCATTTTAAACAAAAAAATTATTTTTGATAATATTGATGTAATAAACAAATCATATCCTGCTTTTTACGAGGATTTAAAAAGAGTTGGGTTTAAGATTAGTGAAGAATGACTCTTACGAGCTTTTCTAATAATCTCTATTCAATAATATGCTTCACTCCTACTTGTAAAATCTCTTTTGTATCATCTTTGTACACAAATGCAACAATTGAACATTGATTTATATCCCAATTGGTATTTATCTGATAATTGTAAGATTTTATTATTGATGTATCAGCATGAGCTATTCCACTTGATATAATTGTCCCCCATGTGCCATTTATTGCATCACGCAAAACATGTCTATGAACAAAATTCGGAATGTCGTCCGGTGTTGAGTTATAATCTTTTTGATAACTCGCAATGCTGTCTTCTATAATATAAACAGCTAAATTACAAGTCCCTTGAATATCATTTAAAATCATTGATTGTATGTGAGTACTTAGTTTTCTGTCGGCCTCATCATATTCATTTATAATATTTATATCTATTTCAGGAGGAGTATTAATAATTTTTTGAAGATTACTGCCCCAGTTAGTATGTTGTAGAATTAAACCGGCACCGAAATCTTTTCTGTTAATCATGCCGTTTGGCAATCCTGCTGCATCATTACCAAAATAATCACTAATATCAGTCGCAGTTATATTCCTATAATCATAGGTATAATTCGGGTAAACACCTACACTCGCAAACCAACCAACATGAGGAGAATAAGTTACAAGTTGTTCTTTATATATTTGTTTTAAAGATTCGTAAGTCTCTATTGCCTCAGGACAATTACCACACATGTGACCGGTAAATTCTTCTAATAAAATTATTCTTGTATGAACATTATCTTCGGGAAAATTCGTAACAGAAAAATTTGTTGTATCCTCATTATTATTCTCAACAAATGGGCCGTTTATCTTATCACATGAATACATAAAAAAAACGAAACTAATGAAAATGATAAAATATATGTAATTATTTTTATATTTCATACTAAAAATTATTATAATATTAAATTTGTTAAGCTATTGATATTCAACGTTAAAACCGTTACGAAAATTCAAGAAAATCTCTGTTATCAAACTTAATTTATTATTTACAACATTTTAAAAACTACTTGATAATGAAAAAGTTATGCCGTTAGACGCAGGAACATTTCTACAGATTCCACCAACACAAACAATTCCTTTTCTTTGTTTTCCATATCCAAGTGCAATACGAGTTGTATTCTTACTATATCCAAATGACATATTATAATAATGGATTTGTTTTTCTGAATCGGTGTTTCCATAATTATATTGGTCGAGTACAGCAAAAAACCAATGAGGTGCCATTGTATATTGTATTAAACCCATTGCCCAATTCCCATTATCTTGTTTAGTTGATAAATGCTGAAATTGAAATTGTAAAGCATGCATGGGTTTTATTTTATAAGTCAAATCCAAAATACCAATGTTAGCATAAATAGTTTTGTATCCTGCCAATCCTTGAATAACATTTTTATTGTAAATCAGATTTACATAAGTAAATATTACTTTCAGTTTCTTGCTAAATTTTCTGTTTAACTCAATATTAAAATCTTGAAAATATTTTTCATCCCCAATACTAAAAAACTCAGATTCATATCCCATGTAAGTACTGTCTGGCAATTCTGTTTTTTTTATACTATTATTTAAAGAATAATTAATAACAATATTTGTCCCGTATTTACCACCTATTTTTGATTTTTTCTTAATATTATAAACCAGTTCCCCCTGAAAACCAATTTCTCCGTTAGGCTGAACAGAATATGGATACATAGCCGCAAGCGTGTAAGAATGTTGTTTATTAAGAGGCGGAATAAAATTAATATTTAATGTATTACCGGTAGCTGTTCTGTCTGACCTAAAATCCATATTATCTATGTATTTAGTACCTAAAGAGATACCCAAACCTCTTTTTGAATATGAAGCGTTAACCAATAATGCCTGACCCGGCTTATAAATAAATTTATTTACACTAGAGGGATCGTTAATTTTATAAGCATATTCAGTCATAAAATTTATCCTGCCACGAATAATATTCATTCGTGTTGCAAAAGAAGCAACATTTTTTGGCAGTATATATATAGGATCAATATCTTCTTGGAATTTACTTACAGCACTGGCTCCAAGAATAATTTGCGTTTTTTTATCAGAAAGTCCTTTAAAAATATCATTTAGGTAAAATTCACCATCAGCTCCACGTATAATACCGGGTCCTGTATCGAAAAAAAATCGTTGTTTGCCAACTAAACCTTTCAACGTTATTCCTTTATAAGGTTTTAATATTATTCTAAACCCATCAATAGAATTATCATATCCCAAACTTCTTTCTTCATAACTCCTAAATATCAAACCGTTACCGAATTGCTCATAAAAATTTCCGGCAGTAATCTTCATATCATTATCGTTAAAAGAGACATATCTATATGGAATCCCAGAGCCTTTATATCTTGGGTCAAATCCTTGTAAAGCGTTCAAATAACTTTCATAACGAAAGCCTGCCGAGAATTTTCCATTAATATAATTAATATTGGCAAAACCATTCATAAGAAATTTCTCGGGCACGTTAGGTGCTCCTATCAATGAATCTTGCACATAATATTGGCAATCTGTCTGAAAATTTCCATGAACTACACCATTATCCGTATTTTGTGCATATGACTTGGTAATAGTCAGTAGGAAAAACAATAAAACTATAGCAATATATGAGCCTGTATAATTTATATATTTCAAAACGTCATTTGTTTTTATTAAAAGTTATAAAATAATTATTTCTTATTGCCAGATAATTTCACAATCATCTTATACAACTCATTTTCGTCGCCTGGAGAATAAGCACTGTGTTGCCAAACAACTTCCATTTTGTCATTTAAAAGGAAAGTATGTGGAATATTACCAACATTCATTGCTCTTTTAAAATCTTTGTTAGGGTCGAGATAAACTTCATAATCCCATGCTTTTCCATTTACTAATGGTCCAATTTTTGATGAATTTCTAATATCATCAACAAAAACCGCAATAAATTTCACTCCTGTTTCTTCTTGCCAGTCGTCATACACTTCTGCTATTGCATCAAGTTCCTGCATGCAAGGATGACACCATGTTGCACAAAAATCAATTATTACAGGATTCCCATCATTTGAAAAAGTGTTAGTATTTATAGTTTTCCCATCTATTGTTTTAACATCAATTGATGGTAAACGAAATGCTTTTTGCGAAAACGCATAAGCGGATGATAATGTAACAATTAACAATAAAATTAATATTTTTTTCATATCACATATTTTTTTTAATATATTTTTGAATTCTCTCAAGAAGTAATGTTTATATAATATAGGTCTAAAAAAATCAAAACCACAGATTTTCAAATTATGTAAAATACATTATTTATTAATCAGAAAATCTATGGTAATTCTATATCAGTAAATTCAAAATTTTTATTTTCGAACCACTAATTAATGCCTAACAACTATTTTTTTTACCTTAGTATCATTCCGCTCAATTAATGTATAGAAATAAGTTCCAGATTTCCAATCATTCACAGGAACTGTAATATTTTTTTGACTTCCAGATATTTTTATTTCTTTAACAACAGAACCTAATGCATCATAAATAATAATTTTTGCAGATGAATGGTTATTCATTGAGTTCCCTGAAATATTAACATAGTCTGTAGCAGGATTTGGATAAACATTAAAAGAATTTACTTCATTAATATTAGAAGAAATATCATCAAGCCCGACTTCAAACAATACAGTTACCGAAGCAGAATCATCAGGATTATCAGCGTCAAAAAACACATAAGTTATTATGCTTGTTCCTTGATTATCATTAGATGTATAATCACCGTGAAAATCTTTTTTATTAATTCCGCCACCGTCAATATCAATTGGATTAGGCGAAACATAAGTAAATGGGGAAAAGCATTGTCCCCAACAAAATGTATTTATTGAACCTGAAACTAAATAGTTTTCTATCTTTTTAACCTTTATAGATATTGTAGAAGAACTATTGTTTGTTATTTCAACATCTGCAACTAAAGCTGTAGTTGTTCCTGATATTATTAATGTATCATTAGTAATGTCATTTGCTGATGTATCTGTTAGCGATAAATTTTGTGCAAATAAACAATTTACACTTAATGTCCACGCAATAAAGAATACAAGTATTTTATTAATAGATAACATAATTAAAAAAAATTAAAATTATAAAATCAGTAGTTCATTATCCTGAAAATTCATGAAAAAGAACACTATAAATAGAGAATAATTAATGAATTATCTGCATTTGTTTAACATCAATTGTTTTATTATTATTAATTAATCGATAAAAATACATTCCATTATTAAGATCGGAAGTATTAATTTGAACTTGTGTAGCTTGACTATATATAAATTTATTCAGAACAATTCGACCTGTTACATCAATAATTTGCAATTTAGAATTTTCACCAACATTTTTCACAGGTATAATTGTATAATCATTACAAGGATTAGGGAAATTTTGTTTCATGTTCAATTTACTCATAGCTTGTTCAAATTCAATACCATTAATTTTCTTATGAAACCAATCATTAATTAGCTTTACAACTTGTTTTCTAACAACTGTATCTGCAATCATAGAAGGGGAGAAACCAAAATACACAGTTTTATAAGTGCCACTTGTAGCTCTTACAGCAGAAATTTTAGTTTTAGCATTATCATAATAAAGTATAGCTCTCCCGATATTTTTTATCGAAAGTTCGTCGGGATACATACTACTTAAACCATAAATACTTAACAATTTTGAATTATTAACAGAGCCAAAAACATCATCAGAGGCATTAGAAATTAGACTATCGTTAGAAGAGCTTCCGTCATCAGCCCAAGCAGCATTCAAATAATTTGAGTAGAACGCTTTAGTAGCAGCTGTTCCATAAGGATTTTGTGTGTTCCAAGTTTCCCATCCAATATCTTGTCCGGCAATAAAAAGACTTCCTCCATTATCAAGAAAATCTGAAAAAACAGCTACATTATCGTCCGTTAAGCTTGGGAATGTCCATGCAGCATTAAAATAAATGTATTTAACATTTGTTAATTGATTTGCTTCAACACCTTTGATAAATAACTGATAAGAAGCAACTGCATGAGTTGTATTCCCTGCATAATCTAAGCCCTTAAGATAATCTTCTTCTAAATCAGACGGCTGTCCGCCATCCCACGACCCTTGATTATTAACAACTAAATCTGTAATGTCTGAAGAAATAATATTAAACTGTAATGCTTGTGTGGCTATGCTTGTATCATCTAACGATTTCATACCAAACAAATAGTTTCCTATTGATGATGTAGAACCGACTTTAACATCAACACTAACAGCTATGCTTGTATTAGCAGGTAAAACAATATCTGCAGAATCTGTGTAATTAGTTGAATTATATGTAAATGAAGCTGACCAATCAAAAGGATTCTCTGAAATTAAGTTAATTCTAAAATTACCTGCTGTATTTCCGGTATTTATTAAATTGACTGAAAAATGTTTGGTATCTCCTGCCACACCCTTCAAAAATGTTTGGTCAATAGTTGTCAACTCCCACTCAGGATCAACAGCAGAACCTGAATTTATAACTTCCTTAGTTGTTTCGTTTTGAATAAAAGCAATGGCATAAACTTTAGAAGTGTCCCATGTTGCAGCATCAAGATCATAAGAATAATCAAACACAACAGAATCTCCTGTTATAGCCGGAGTGTATGTGTCTCCATTTGTGTTTGGCAACATTTTCCTAAATACATCAGGAAAGTTTTTTTCTCCATTTGTCCCTGGTGCAGATGTATAATCAATTTCACTTTCTATAACAGCAACTCTTAATTTTAAATTTCCTGTTGGAGGATTACCAACTGTATAAACAGTAACTTTCACATCTCTGTTTGTTCCATCTGAAGTTTCTTTTACTTTTATTCTTATTGGGCAGGATTCTGATGACACATTATTAACCATATCCTGAGTAATGCCCACAGATCCTCCCTCATATTTATTCCCCTGCATAAGCATATCAGGCACACCAGAGATTCCATAATAAGAAACTCTTGACGCCACATCACTTGCATTATATTTATTCATTGGGTCTGTCCCCGGCCAAACAGTATGATAAGCAATGTGATGAATACGACCTTTGTTGTGGTCTAAAACATTAGCTTTAAAAACCGGATTTTGTGATGCACAAGGTGGGCAACTGGCATTTGTGAAATGTTCAAAAAAAACATTTTTTTTGGCTTGGGCCTTAACATTATAAGAATATAATGTTATAAAAAACACTAAAACAAAAGGTAAAAAATTTTTCATAATTGGCGATTATTATATTTTATATTTAAACTTTAATTTTCAAATATACGCAAATATTTATATTAAAAAATCTGAATTTTTAATTTCGTTTAATCATCTATTATGAGACCACTTTAAAAAGCCGCTAAATGATTAATTAGTCATCTAACGGAAACGATAATGCACATCAGTCATAAATACACAAATCAGTTAAAATTTAATAATTTTAGTTTTAAGAGTAGGTTATTTTATTTTCTTTGTTCCTAATCGATCAAATTAGGTTAAAATAATTTATAACAAAAAAGCTTCTCTATATTGAAAAGCTTTTTTGTTTTTTTTTATTTCTAAGGTTTCTTAATCCAAAAAAAATCAGACATAAAATCTTAAAGCAAACTAATTCCCATTTCAGACAATTCAGAAACCATTGGTTCAGGCCATAAACTTACTTGCACTTGTCCAATATGCATTTTCCTTAACATATACATACATATTCGTGATTGACCAATTCCTCCACCAATGCTTAAAGGCAACTCATCGTTAAGGAGCAATTTGTGAAAAGGTAATTTTTTTCTCTCTTCTACTTCTCTTATCTTAAGTTGTTTAATTAATGTTTCAGCATCAACGCGAATACCCATTGATGATAATTCAAAAACAGATTTTATAACGGGATTCCAAATTAAAATATCACCGTTGAGCCCATAATAACCATCTTCATTTTTTGTACTCCAATCATCATAATCAGGAGCGCGACCATCGTGTTCCTGTCCATCACTAAGTTTTTTTCCTATTCCAATTAAAAAAACAGCACCATATTTCTCACAAACAATTCTTTCTCTTTCTTTTGGTGTAAATAGCGAAAATTTTCTACACAGTTCTTCTGTGTGAAAAAATGTAATTTTTTCAGGTAAATATGATTGAATTTCGGAATACTGCACAGCCACTTTTTGTTCTGTTTTACGTATAACTTGATAAATTTTTCGCACCTCTTCTTTAAGATACTTCAAATTTCGTTGCGATTTATCTATTCGTTTTTCCCAATCCCATTGGTCAACATAAATAGAATGAATTGAACTGTAATCTTCATCAGGACGAATAGCTCGCATATCGGTCAAAATTCCTTTACCAATTTCCACTTCAAACTGTTTAAGTCTTAATCGTTTCCATTTTGCCAAAGAATTCACTATTACAGCTTTTTCGCCTTTCAAGAACTTTACAGAAAAAGTTACTGTTCGTTCAACTCCATTTAGATTGTCGTTTATTCCAGAATCATCCAGAACCATAATTGGAGAAGAAATTTGAATTAATTCCATTGTTTTTAACAATTCCTTAGCAAATATTTTTTTTACATAGCTTATTGATTCTTCTGTTTTTAGTGCTTCAATTTTCATAGTTTTTATAGTTTAATAGTAAAAAAAAATGCCCGTCTAAAAGGCGGACATAAGCATATAAAATTTCTTATTCCGCACCTATGGTGAAAAATTATTATTCTCAAAATTTGAATTATTATATGTTTTCATATCAATTTAGTTTATAATAAAAAAGAGCCTTTCGTGATTGAAAGGCTCTTACATATTTTTAATATTATTTTATATTACTTAAAAACACAGCCTCTCGCAACAGTAATTATTATTACAATTGTTATTAAGCTTATTATTTTTAAGATAATTTTTCATAAATCTTTTTAATGTGTCTTTATATAAAAGTTAAAAAAATATTATTCTTCTTCCAAAGCAGCAGCTATTTCGTCTGTCATTTCAAGATTATGATAAACATTTTGCACATCATCATCGTCTTCAAAAGCATCGACTATGCCCAAAACTTTTTTAGCATCATCAACAGAAAGCTCTTTAGTATTATTTGGAATTCTTTGCAATTCTGCATTTTGAGGTTCAATGCCCATTTCGTCTAATTTTTTCTGAAGTGCACCAAAATTTTCTAATGCAGTAGTGATAACAAAAACATCATCTTCAACCTCAAAATCTTCAACACCTGCATCAATAATTTCAAGTTCAAACTCTTCAGGGTCAAGCTCACCTTTTTCAACAGTAAAAACGCCCTTTCTATCAAACAAGAAAGTTAGAGAGCCGTTTGTACCTAAATTACCTCCTCTTTTTGAAAATATCGATCGAATATTACTAACAGTACGTTTATTGTTATCTGATAAACATTCAACAAAAATTGCTATTCCGTGTGGAGCATATCCTTCAAATGAAATTTCTTGAAGACTGGCTCCATCTTTTTCGGCTTTCGATATTGCACGCTGAATATTATCTTTTGGCATATTAGCACCTTTAGCATTTGAAAGTGCCATTCTTAGTCGAGGATTACTTTCTGGGTCTTGACCTCCCTCTCTAACTCCAATTACGATTTCTTTAACAATACGTGAAAAAATCTTTGAACGTTTTGCATCTATAACTCCTTTTTTTCTCTTTATGGTTGACCATTTATTATGTCCTGACATATTACACAAATTTTTTATTTAACAAAAATAATCGTGTAAAAATACAAAAATCTTAAATCTTAAAAAAATATTGAACAAATTTTAAAATATTCCTGTCATTTATAAAACTTATATATTAAATTTGCCTCATTCTTTTTTATAGAATATTATAATTATAAATC
>JADFUR010000103.1 GCA_015222055.1 Bacteroidota bacterium
GAGCGGTTTTAGCCCGTTTGGGCTTCATCTCGGTTTGATAGTGAATCGCTCGCAATCCGCTTCATGCCATATTGCAATCCGTTGTATGTAATTAAAAAGTCTAACAATAGAATAAAATTATGAACGAAAAATATTATAAAAATTCACCGAATAATATTATTAATAATGATTTAACCACTTCTATTCTTCAAAAATGTAATGCAATTGAATTTCATACATCTTTACAAGAATATAAACCGACACCATTAATCCAACTACCCAATCTTGCCAAAAAATATAATGTTGGAAATATTTACGTAAAAGATGAATCATTAAGGTTTGGCTTAAATGCTTTTAAGGTTTTAGGAGCATCATATGCAATTCACAAATCCTTAGAAAAGGAACCTACTATTGAAACATTTTGTACAGCCACCGATGGAAATCACGGAAAGGCTGTAGCTTGGTCAGCCAAAAAATTCGGAAAAAAATCAATCGTTTATGTTCCCAAAGATACTACTGCAAAACGAATTGAAGCTATAGAAAAAGAAGGAGCAAAAGTAGTTCAGATAAATGGAAATTATGACGAAGCTTGTAAAAAAGCAGAAAATCGTTCTAAAGCTAACAATTGGACTTTAATTCAAGATGCTGCATGGGAAGGTTACACTGAAATTCCTGCTTTGATAATGGCTGGATATTTAACAATGTTTAAAGAATTAGATAATAGTCTTCATACAAGTTTAGAAAAAAATATAGACATAGTTTTCTTACAAGCAGGTGTTGGAAGTATGGCGGCATCAGGTATTTACTATTATCTAAATAAATATGGTTCAAAAAAACCAAAAATAGTAATTGTAGAACCAGAAGAGGCAGACGGAATTCTTCTTTCATTTAAAAATAATAAGGTATCAACTTCCAAAGGAAATAGTACAACAATTATGGCAGGTCTAAATTGCGAAACACCTTCTATTGGTGCATGGGACTTACTTAAGAATGGAACTGACTATTCTTTAAAAATTAACGATAATTACGCAAAACAAGCGATTCGAGAATTATATTTTCCAATTGGTACAGACAAGAGAATAATTTCTGGAGAATCAGGAGCCGCTGGTTTTGCTGGTTTTCTTGCACTTATAAATGAAAGCGAACTCAAAACAATTAAAGAGACTCTTAAAATTGACAAGAATACTAGTGTTTTATTTATAAGCACTGAAGGAGATACTGATAAGCAAATTTTTAAAAAAATAGTAAATAATAAATAACTAGACACAACACCTAAGAATATAAAAATTCTGTAGAGTAAGGTCTGCTAAAGCTTTTATATTCGATGTTAAACGAAACCAAAAGTGGCGGATTGTTTATTATGAAGGTAATTTGAGCTATTATTTAATTCTAATTTTAACAAATTTTTTTGATAAATTTCTGGAATATTTGTTTTTTCAGAATTTAGGTTTTAGCTTTCCCCGCTTATCATAATCTCTTACTAAGCCACCATCTAGCACCAAAATATTGTCTATTTTTTTTAGTAAAAAAAACAAATTTTTCAAAAACATTACAATAGCAATTTATATCTTTTTCCTTTTTTTTGCTAAGTTTGAGTTAAACTATTGCTATATTGAAAATAAGACACACTAGAATCTCATTCCAGTATTTTGCACAATTCACACCGATTCGGAAAGACTGATTACTTTTGGATAACGTTTTTAGAGGTGAAAATAAAAAAATTATATTAAAAAATGGCTTGTGTAATTGTATGATAATAAGTATTTTACAAAACATTATTTATAATTATAAAAAAGCTTTCACTATACTTATAATTTTATTCACACTCTTGTTGTTTCCTATTTTAAAAATCAAGAAAATTGTCATCTTAAGGATAAAATTATAGGTTGAGACGATACTAGATGTGCTTGCTGTGGCAGATGGAAGATATCGATTGGCAAGGTGATTCTTTTGACAGATTATATACCCAACTGATATATAATTGACATGAAATCCCAAACAATTTTATACCACCAAACGTTAGAATACAATTTGAATTAAAATTTACAAAAAAAACGATTTATTTCATTTGAATAATTCCAAATTACCAATTATAATAGGTCTAAAAACAAAAAAAAATTTGATTTTGTGTAAAAAAAGGCGGAACTTTCGTTAAAGCTTTTAAATGAGATTGAGGGAAAAAATTTTGAAGCCGGAAAATCTCATAGATTTTATTCAGTGAGATAATCTGGCTTTGGTTTTTATGTCGGTTTGATTATGAATAATAATTTACCACTATGGCATATGCCATAAAAAAATGAAACTAAACCGAAATACAATGAATTATAAAAGCCAAGCGGATGTAAATAAAACAGCTGATTAATGTATTTATAACAAATATTATGAAAATTTTTATTATAAATCAAAAAAAAATCATCAAATGCATTCTTTTTTCTTGTCTAATATTTTTGTCAATAAAATCAAGTGGACAGGAGTTCTCTGACACCCTAAAAGCAAAAGACCTTGTACAGCTTTCGTTTGAGGAATTAATGAATGTTCAAATAAAAACAGGAACATTATTAAGTATAAAACGCTCAAAAGTACCCTCTGCACTGACTGTTATCACACGTGAAGAAATTGAAAATACGCCTGCCAGAAATCTGGTGGATTTATTGGAAGTTTATGTTCCTGGAGGAAGTTTTACCAATCATTGGTTAGGCCCCCGAATTGGTATTCGCGGTGTTATGAGCGACCAAAATAATTCATTCCTACTTATTGTTAATGGTGAAAATATGAATTCTCAATATGAGAAAGGATCTTTTTTTGAAATTATAAACAGAGACCTTTCCGATATTGAAAAAATTGAAATCATCAGTGGACCCGGTTCGGTAACTTATGGGTCAGGTGCAATTGGTGGTATTATTTCCATTACCACAAAAAATGCAAAAACTTCTGATAAAATAAATATAGGTGTTGCACATAATCTAACTTACAGATATTCATTAATTAATAGTAATTTTTCTGTTAAAAAAAAGAAATTCTCTGTCTACATGTTTGGCTCTATTGGAACATCCGAAGGTATTAAAAATCCTAAATTCTATTATGTAGATCGTGCCCATGGTTACGGTTGCGGTTATATGTCAGAAACATGGGGGTACAAGGGCTTAGGTACGCCTGCTCCCAATTTTTATGCTGATTTTCAACATAGACCTGAAATAAAAATTCAATTAGATATCGACTTTTTAGATGAATTTAAATTCCAGTCACGTTATACAAATTTCAGTTTTATTAAGCTGCAACAAAAAATCAATTCCGAAGAAGGCCCTGCTTTTCCCGGCTTTTATGGTCAACAATTTTCATTATCGCTCAACAATAAGCATAATTTTTCAAAAAAAACCAAATTAGAAAGCAACATTGGTTTTCAATCGCAAAACCATGGGGAAATTTATTTATGGCAAAGAGATAACAAACCCTTCAATGACATTACACAAAGAAGGTATTCATTTAGTGAAAATCAGATCCATTTACGTTCTATTTTAACGTATGAACCCTTCGATAAATTAAAAATGGCGATTGGAACCGAATACCGTTATTGGTTTTATGGAACTGAATGGGGCAAAGCAAAAAATAGTTTTGTAATGAACTTTGCCCCAACGGTTAATTTTGCTGTGTTAGATTCTAGTTCGGGTTTTTATTCTCAATACAATAAATATGGTATTGTAACTCTTATTGATGATCCAATTAATGCAAATCAAATATCGGGCTTCTATGAATTTAATTACATGCCTTTCAAAAACACTACAATTTTATTTTCCGGAAGAATAGATAAGCATAATTTGGCCAAAATGGCTTTTTCGCCAAGAATTGCCTTTATTCAGCAACTAAATAAAAATAATTTTCTGAAATTAATTGCCCAACAATCAGTTCGCCTACCAAATTTTCGCGAATTATATGCGATCGACTTTGCATCAGAACCAACCCCAGAACCTGAAAGACTTAGAGGTATTGAGTTGATATATTCAAGTGTGTTTTTAGAAAACTTCTCTGTGAATCTTTCTACATACTGCCAGTCGGTAAACCAAATTGGATTTACTGAAAAAAACAGATCTGAAATTATTGGCGAATTTAATACTGCCGGTTTTGAATCTAAGCTATCCTATAAGTTGAACAACTTTAATATTGCTTTAAACTACACTTACATTAAGCAATTAAAATGGGATCCTGAATATGATTTCAATACATACATTTCAAATATTGGTATAGATAGCCTTGATATTCCAATTATTGATGCAGGAAAAAACAGAATCAATAATTTCCCTCAACACCAGCTTAAACTTATTACATCTTATAAAATCAACAAATCGCTTTATGTTCACTTCAATGCAAGATTTGCTTCAAAATATGGACAAGCTGATATGCTAAATATGTTTATGTCAGCACATGATAATTATGGCAGTTTAGAAACTCAACAAGAAATGAGCAATATATACAATGACCTATTAGATAAAGGTTATTCCAAGTCTTCTTTCACATCAAACATTTCAGCATCTTATAGTTTCAAGCTTGGTAATGTAAACCTAGTTTTAAGCTCGTGGGTAATGAATTTATTTGCTGTTAATAACATAAGATATGTTTATCAGTTTTGGGAAGAGGGCAACAACAGACAATATCCAAGACAAGTTGGTTTTGTTGAAGAACCACGCACTTTTGGCATTAGCTTAAAAGCAAAATTTTAATTATAAGTATGACTCTGAAGAACAAATATATAATACTGCTTTTATACCTGCTATTTGCAAACGCATTGCAAGCACAGGTTTCAGAGTATAATCATAAAGCAGCATTTATTGAACGTTTTACACGTTTTATTGAATGGCCTAATAGTATCGAAAGGGATACTTTTAAACTTGCGGTTATAGGCAAAACCCCACTTAAAGCGACACTAAGTGAACTATTTATTGATTTAAAAATTAAGGGACATAATGTTGAGCTAATCTATACCAATAATCTAAATGATTTAACTAAAGTAAATCTAATTTTTATTTCAAAATCTGAAAAAAAAAGAATAAATGAAATTCTGGCTTTTACAGATAAATACCCAATACTAACTATAGGAGATTCAAAAGGGTTTTGCGACAAGGGTGTACATATAAACATGTATGTTGACGATAATTATATACGATATGAAATTAATCAAGATGCAATCGAAAAATCAGACCTGAAAGTCAGCAGTCAACTTTTGTCATCAGCTAAAATTATAAAATCTAATGATTAGATTTAAATTCATACACGATTTATCCATAAAGAATAAGATAATTGTAATTATTTTATCGCTAATTTTTTTAATCCATACTATAGGTTTTATATTTATTACCATATGGGATATAAAAAGAATTCAAACAGGAATTCAAACCGGCTTGGTTCTAAACACCAAGCTTATAGCCAACAATTGTGTTGTACCATTAATGTTTGGAGACGACCAGCAAGCAACAGAAGCATTATCGCATCTTAAAAATATTGAATTTATTGAAAAGGGCTGTTTATTCGATAAGGAAGGAAATATTTTTGCAACATACCCCGATACATTAAACAAAAAAGCCTTTTCAGTATTTCCTGAGCAACAAAACAATATTCTTAAAAATGGTTTCTTCTATGTTCATGAACCAGTGATGTTTCAAAACGAAAAGTATGGAGCTCTTTTCATAAAGGCGAATTCAAAACCACTTAAAACTGCAAAAAAAAATATTATTTTAACTCTCATATTGTTAAGCATTGTGTTGGACGTTTTATCAATATTTTTGGCAAGTAAGATGCAAAAATATATTTCGAAACCTATAATAAACTTAAAAAACCATTTTGATCAAATTGCAGAAAATCAGGATTTTTCTAATCCAATTTTAAAAATAAACAATGATGAAATAGGAAGTCTTTACGATGGATTTAACAACATGTTGAATCATATTTATATTCGTCAGAATGAACGCAACAACGCAAAAAAATTACTGATAGAGAGTGAAAAAAAATACAGAGGATTATATGATAGTATAAGGGACGCCATTATGGTTGGAAATACTGATAAAAAAATAATTGAGTGCAATCAAGCATTTTCTGATTTATTCGAGTACTCATTTAAAGAAATTAAAGATACAGAAATAATTATTCTTTATGAAAATGAAAAACAGTTTAATGAATTTAGTCAAGCATTAAAAAGCCATTTAGGAAATACTAGTCATTTTTTATATACCGTTAATTATAAGAAGAAGAATGGCTTAATTTTCACCGGAGAAACTACTATCTATTATTTGAATGATAGTAAGGGAAATACAATAGGTTTTATAGGTTTAATAAGGGATATCACCGATATTAAAAAAGCTGAAATTGTACTCAAAAAACATCATGAAGAGCTGGAAAAATTGGTTCAGGAAAGAACAAAAGAGCTCGAAGAAAAAAATATGGAACTAGAACAAATGAACAATGTTTTTGTAGACAGAGAATTTCGGATAAAAGAATTGAGAGAAAAATTAGACAGTTTAACATCTGATAAATAAAAGAACACTCTATGAAAAATCTTGAGAAATTATCGAAAAATGAACTATTAGCTGAACTTAGAGAGTTTCGGAAAATGCAACAATCGATAGTTGAAAATGCAACAAAAAGCGAAAAGCGATTTCACCAAATGTTTGAAAAACATACTGCAATAATGCTATTAATTGAACCTGAAACTGGAAAAATTATTAATGCAAATCTGTCTGCACAAAAATTTTATGGTTATTCTGAAAAAACTTTTAAACAAATGATTATTCAGGATATAAATTCTCTACCTAAAAAGAAAGTACTTGAATTACGCAAACAAGCACAAAAAAAAAACCAGAACTATTTTGTTTTTCCTCACCGTATGGCTAGTGGTGAAATAAGAACTGTTGAAGAGCATTCTTCCCCGATTCTTATAAAAAAAAGACAACTCTTATTTTCTATTATTAACGACATTACAGAGCAGGAGCAGGCAAAAAATAAGCTACGGGATATTAATGCAAAGCACTCTGCAATGATAAAAAACATTGGTGAGGTTATTGGTATTGTTGGTATTGATGGCACAACTAAATATCAAAGTCCAAATATTGAGAAATGGTTCGGGTGGAAACCTGAGGATCTTATAGGAACAAACCTCTGGGACAAGATGCATCCAGAAGATATTGAAAGAGTACAAATAAAATTCAACAAATTATTAAAAATAAAAGAAAGACAAACAGTTGAATATAGATTTAAATGTAAAGACGGGTTTTATAAATGGATTGAGCTTACTGCCATAAATCGCATTAATGATCCTGCGATTAATGGTGTTCTACTAAATTACCGTGACATAAGCGAGTGTAAACAAGCAAAAAATTTATTTAAAGTGAGTGAATCCAGATTTCGAGAGCTTGTAAATACCATAAATAGTGGAGTTGCTATTTATAAGGTAATCAATGATGGAAAATCGGGAAGTGATTATATAATAGAAGATTTCAATAAATTTGCACTTTCACATGATGACAAATTGAAAGAAAATGTTATAGGAAAAAGCCTCAAAGATATACGTCCAAATATAGATGACTTTGGAATAATTGATGTGTTTCGAAAAGTATGGAAGTCTGGTGAGGCTGAATTTTATCCTGCTAAAATATATATTGATGATAATTTTTCAAATTTTTATGAAAACAGAGTTTTTAAATTACCAAGTGGAGAAATAGTTGCTGTTTATGATGATGTAACTGAAAAAAAGAAAGCCGAAGAAAAATTAAAAGAAAGTGAAGAAAGATTTAATCTGGCAATGACAGCCACTAAAGATGGTTTATACGATTGGAATTTGATAACAAATAAAATTTATTATTCCCCGGGATGGAAGAATATGTTGGGTTATAAAGATGATGAACTAACAAATGATATCTCCGTGTGGGGAAAATTAATAGAGGCAAAAGACGCAAAAAAATCTTGGGAAATGCAACAGGAATTAATTAATAAGCAGTGCGACCGATTTGAGCTAGAATTTAAGATGAAACATAAAGAAGGGCATTTTATCGAAATTCTTTCTCGTGCTGAAGCGGTGTTTGATAAAAATGGCAAAGCAATTAGAATAGTAGGTACTCATGTTGATATTTCGGAAAGAAAGCAGACCGAAATTAAATTAAAAGATAGTCGAAATTATTTATCTGCAATTTTTAATAACACCATCGATTCGCAAATTTTGTCAAAATCTGAGGAAGGAGGTGAAAATTTCAAAATTGTTGCCGTAAATAATACATATATAAAAAAATTAAATCAATTAGGATTTAAAATTACAGAAGATGATTTGATTGGAAAAAGCTTAAAAGAGGTAACACTGAATATTCTTTTTTTTGGTCAAGAGGTTTTCGATTATACATTAAATTTTTATAAAAAGGCAATTGATACTCAAAAGCAAATAGTTTATAATGAAAATTTTATTATTAACGAAAAACAATATCATTCAGAAACATTATATATCCCTATATTTAATTCAGAGGATGGAGTTAATTATGTTCTTTTTAACTCTCACGACATCACAGAGCGCAAGCTGGCGGAAGGAGAACTCGAAAAATATCGTAAAAATCTTGAAAATTTAGTAAAAGAGAGAACCGAAAAACTAGAAACAAAAAACAAAGAATTGGAAAGATTTAATAATTTGTTTGTTGACCGGGAATATAGAATTAAAGAGCTAAGAGATCAAATTAAAAAATTGAAAAAATAAATATGAAAAAAAATAAATACCCAAAAATTCAATCTCGGTTAATTATAGCCTCAATATTATTAATTTTTATTTTTGGCTTTATTAATGTTACATATTATATTGATGTTGTGAGGCTTAATGAAGTTACAGGGAAAATCATTGAGCACCCATTTATAGTCAGCAATAGCGTTAGAGACATCGAAATTTATATAAATACCATTCACCGTTCAATGAAAGATGTAACCTTATCTACCAATGATATTGAATTTAAAGAATCGATTGCAAAAGTTGACGAATACGAAGAGCTTATATACCAAAAATTCGAACTTGTAAATAAAAAATTCCTGGGGGATTTAAAAATTGTTAACGAAGCATATACTGAATTTGTTAATTGGAAACCAATACGAGATAAAGTAATTGACTTAGTTGAATCTGGTAATGTAAATGATGCAGCAAAAATCACAAAAGGAAAAGGAAACAATTACATCATATTACTTTTACAAAAAACACATAAAATGATTGATTTTGCAAATGATAAGGCTGAAAGTTTCAATCAAAACTCAATAGATATTTTACAAAAGTCTAAAAAAAATTTTTTTATTTTTTTTATAGTCTCTTTTGTCATATCAATCATACTTTTTTTATGGATCTATCAGAGTATTTCATATCCAATCAACAATATGATTAATCGTATTAAAAATGTATCAGGAGACAAGATGAAAGGATTTCCCAAAAATACCAATAACCAATTATCTGTTCTTGATTTTGCAATTTCAGAATTTGAAAACAGAAAAAAAATTCTCGAAGAGAATATAAATATACGAACAAAAGAACTCAAAGAAGCCAGAAATCTTATTGTAAATGCAATAGATAATGCTCCTATAGGAATAGTTGAAGTTGGATTGGATGGAAAATTTAATGAAGTAAACATGGCATTTTGCGATATTGTGGGATATTCTACTAAAGAATTGGATGAAATGACATTTACTGAATTAACAGTTGAAGAGGATAAAAATATAGGTAAAGAATTTATGGAAAATGCAATTAAGGGAAAAGAGCTTAAAACTAAATTTGAAAAAAGATATATCCATAAATCAGGTGGAATCGTATTTACTTCCGTATCATCTCTTCTTGTAAAAGATGAAAATAATAAACCATTGCATTTTTTCACACAAATTAGCGATATCTCTGAACAAAAAAAATATGAACTTGAATTAACAACGCATAAAAATGAATTAGAAAATAAAATTTTTATGCGTACAGCTGAGTTGGATGAAAAAGCTTTAAATCTTTCCAGATCGCGCCAAGCACTAACCTTTTTATTAGAAGATGTGAATGAAATAAAAAAGCAGTTAGAAATTTCTAATTCAAAACTTCTTGATTCAAATAAAGAATTGGAATCTTTTTCCTATTCCGTTTCTCATGACTTAAAAGCACCTTTAAGGGCAGTTATTGGGTTTTCACAAATTTTAAATGAAGATTTTGCCCCACAGCTAAATCAAGAATCAAAGCGTTACATAGGTCTTATCAAAGACAATGCGGAAAACATGGGCACACTGATTAATGATTTACTTAACTTTTCACGAATGGGTCGAACAGTATTGCAAAAATCACAGATTGATTTACCTGCTATAGTGCAAAGGGTAAAAAATGAATTACAGGCAGGTGTTAAAGATCAAAAAATAAGCTTTAAAGTTAATCCTCTGCCTATGATAAATGCCGACGAAAAACTTATATACCATGTAATGTTAAACTTAATATCGAATGCAGTGAAATTTACCGATAATGTTAAAAATGCAATAGTGGAAATTGGCTGTACCAGTAAAAAAAACGAAAATGTATTTTATGTAAAAGATAACGGAATTGGATTTGATATGAAATATGCTGGAAAAATATTCGATGTTTTTCAACGCTTACACACTGTTGAAGAATTTCCGGGAACCGGTATTGGCTTGTCAATTGTTCAGCGAATTATTCACAAACATGAAGGAAAAATCTGGGTAGAATCGGAAAAAAATAAAGGCACTACATTCTTTTTCACAATATAAATTACAAACTAAAATAAAGGAATTATGGAGACAAAGGAAATATTATACATCGAAGACAACCCTAGCGATATAGAGTTAACCTTAAGGGCTTTAAAAAAACACAATGTTGCAAATAGCATCCAGATTATTAAAGATGGAGAAGAAGCTTTGGAATATATTTTTGCTACAGGGCGATATGCTGATAGAGATATAGAGGAAAACCCAAAAGTAATTTTATTAGACCTTAAGCTTCCAAAAGTTGGCGGACTTGAAATACTAAAAAGGTTAAAAGCCGAAGAACATACAAAAACTATTCCTGTAGTTGTTTTAACATCATCGCGTGAGGAAAAAGACATGATAGAAAGCTATAATTATGGAGTAAACTCTTATGTTGTAAAACCCATAAAATTTGAAAATTTCTCCGAAGCAGTTTCAACTTTGGGCCTTTATTGGCTTCTTATAAATGAATCTTTATAAAAAAACAACTATGGAAAGAATAATTAGAATATTGCTTTTAGAAGATAACCCAAATGATGCAGAATTAATCCGTCATCAAATTTCAAAAAACACTATTAAATATCAGTTCAAACATGTGTCTGAATATAATGACTTTAGCAAGGCCATTGATGAATATATCCCAGATATTATTCTTTCAGATTACAATCTCATTGGTTTCACAGGCTTGGATGCATTAGAGCTTGCCAAACAAAAATGTCTGTTGACCCCATTTATTATTGTTACCGGTACAATAAATGAAGAAACCGCCGCCGAAACTATAAAAAAAGGAGCCTGGGATTATGTAGTAAAAGAAAGACTTACACGCCTAAGCTCTGCAATGAAAAACGCACTCGAATTGAAAGATGAAAAAGAAAAAAGAGTAATCAATAGAGAAGAGCTTAAGATAAGTGAAGAAAAATATAAGGCTCTTTATGAAAATGCACCATTGTCTTATCAATCACTTGATAAAGATGGATGTTTTATAGATATAAATCCAAAATGGTTGAAAACTCTTGGTTACACTCGAGATGAAGTGTTGGGAAAATGGTTCGGAGATTTTTTACATGCAGATTTAGTAGAAAATTTTAAAATAAAATTTCCTGAATTCAAAAAACGAGGATACATAAATGACGTGCAATATAGAATCAGACATAAACAAGGAAAATATTTAAACATATCGTTTGAAGGTTGCATAGGTTATAATCTAGACGGAACTGTTAAACAAACTTATTGTACTTTTAAAGATATTACTTCGGAAGTTTTGGCAAAAAAAGAACTCATAATTGCGAAAGAAAAAGCAGAGCAAAGCAAAAAACAATTTTTAAATTTATTTGAATACAGCCCTGTTTCCCTTTGGGAAAACGAATTTACTGAAGTATTTCAATTATTAATAACCAAACAAAAAGAAGTTCCTAATTTAAAAGAATACCTTGACAGCAATCCTGATTTTGTTAATGAATGTGCTTCTAAAATGAAAGTATTAAATTTCAATAAAGCAGCGTTAGATTTGTTAAAAGTGGAAAATGAAGAAGAATTAACGATATTTTCAAATCGTAATTTTACTAAAAAATCATACGAAACATTTAAAAATGAGCTTTTGGCATTTGCAAACAATGTTAAAAATTTTAGAGAAGAAACTGAATTTATAAGAAATGACGGAAAAATAATAATTGTAATAATAGATTTAATTATTTTTGAAAAGAATAAAAGAGCAATCGTTTCAATGACAGATATTACAACTATTAAACAATATGAGTTGGAACTGGAAAAACAAAACCTTGAGTATGCTTCATTAAATAAAGAACTCTTAAAAGCCAAAGAAAAAGCAGAAGAGAGTGACCGATTAAAATCTGCTTTTCTTGCTAATATGAGCCACGAAATTCGCACACCCATGAACGGTATTATGGGCTTTGCCGATCTTCTTAAAGAACCAGATCTTACTGGTGAACAACAACAAAATTATATCCAGATTATTGAAAAAAGCGGTGAGCGTATGCTCAATATCATTAATAATCTTGTTTCCATATCCAAAATAGAATCAGGAGCAATAGACATTCGTCTTTCAGAAACAAACATAAACAATAAGATAAAATTTGTTTATAATTCTTTAAAATTAGATGCTGAAAAAAAAGGATTAAACTTATCATATGTTAACTTTTTTACTGATGACGAAGCTATTATTAAAACAGATAGTGATAAATTATATGGAATTCTTTCTAATCTTGTTAAAAATGCCATTAAATACA
>JADFUR010000104.1 GCA_015222055.1 Bacteroidota bacterium
TATAATTCTTACTGCTTATAATCCTTAACTATAAAAAGGACTTTCTCCCATTGAAAAAAATTGAACGCAGTCTGTTTGTTCTCTTAATAATTTATTAAACCATTACACCCCAAAATCACAGAAATAGATACAAAAGTATCAACAATAGTCATTTCTGAAATTATGAACCCGATTGCAGTTTTGGATATTTAATTTAAAAAATTAACTTTGGAATAAATTAGTAAACACATAGTGAATGTAAGACACATGTGGGTGTCTTATTGAAGTTTTAGCAAATATTATAAAGATAGATTATGAATGAAATATTATCATTTGGACTTTTGTCATTTACTTCATTTTTTACATTGATAAATCCTTTGGGAACAATGCCAATTTTCATGACAATGACATCCGAATTAGACCAAAAGGATAGAACCAAAACAGCAAAAAAGGCTTCTATTGTTTCTTTTATTACAATTGTGATTTTTTCATTTTTAGGACAATTATTATTTCATTTTTTTGGAATTTCAGTAGATAGTTTCCGGATAGTAGGAGGTGTGATTTTTTTCATTATGGGAATGGATATGTTACAGGCACGACTAGAAAAGGTTAAAGTGAAAGATAGTGAAATTAAATCTTACGTAAATGACATCTCGGTAACACCGTTGGCAATTCCAATGATATGTGGTCCAGGTGCACTCACAAATGCTATTGTAATGATGGAAGATGCAAATTCAATAGGAAAAAAAATGATTTTAGTAATTTCAGTTTCACTGGTTATGTTGCTGACTTTTCTTATTTTATATAGTTCCTCTAAAATTATTAAGCTCCTAGGAGAAACCGGTATAAATGTAATGATGCGACTTATGGGACTGATTGTTATGGTAATTGCCGTTGAGTTCTTTTTTAGCGGTTTAAGTCCTTTTGTTCAACAAATGATAAAATAATGATTTACTAACACCTAAGAATATAAAAGTACCCTAGAGCATGGTCTTTTATAGCTTTTCTATTCGAGGTTGAACGAAACCAAAGGTGGCGGATTGTTTATTTTGATGGTAATTTGAATCAGTATGTAATTTTAATACTTTTTCATATTTATTTAGATTAAAATATTCATGAAGTTTTTTCGAGTTTATCTGTTTTGTTTCTTGACGATAAAAAGCCATAACTTCTTATCTTTATGAATCTTGCCAGTAAAACATGATGAAGAAAAAGTTTTATAAATTTTTCACCTACCTCAGTTTTTATTTTATTTTTATAATTATCACTTCTGTCGGTATACCCAAAAAAAATATGAGTTTTTTATACATTGATTATTCTGGAATTGCTAATTGCAATCTTGTGAGGATATCTTTTGAGATATTCCAAAACAGATTTGTAATTTTTAAACCTTTTTTACTGTACAAGTAATCAATAATTTTATTTACAGCTAAATTTTTGGGATGTTTGCTTATATCGCTATTCAATCGAATGTAATTAACTAATAACTGTTTGCTGTGAATTATTGCTCACAGATAAATCCTGTTTCATCTTATCTAATAAAGACGTTAATTTTTTAACGGAAACTGTATCCATATTTATAAAATTTTGATTGGAATATGAATTTACTTATCTTTGGTATAGTTCAATACGCAATATGAAAAAATTTTCAGTTACTAGTAAATATTAGTGAATTAACAATAAATAAACGATGAGATAAATTGAAAGATTGGTGTTTGAAAATATCCTAAAATTTATATTGCTATCGTTAGTTTTATTCGAACAAAAAAGCATATATGAGAAAATTTATTTGTATAATTTTATTTTCCATTACACTAATAACAAGTTGTAATATTTTTAATACTAAAAACAACTCTATTTCAACAGACTGGGAACCTTCGGTTCATGAAAGACAAGGAGTTGATTCCGAACATCTTTTAAAGATGCTTAAACATATTAAAAAGAATAATCTGGATATTCACAATATAATGATCGTAAGAAATGATAAACTAGTTTTTGATTTTCATAGTTTTCCATATACAAAAGAAATTATGCATAATGTTAAATCTGTTAGTAAAAGCATTATATCTGGTGTTGTTGGTATTGATCTTGACAAAGGTTTAATTGATAGTTTAAATACTCCTGAATATACATTTAATGATAATAAAAAAACAATAATTCTTACACATCTACTTACTCTGACCTCAGGGCTCGCTTTAGATGAAAACGGCCCTATAAGTTTAGATATTTTTGATAGTAATGACTGGATAAAAGCGACAATTGCACAACCTATGGCAAATAAATCAGGTGAAACATTTAACTACTGTACCAGACTAAGTCATATTATGTCTGGTATTCTTACAAAAAAAAATGGCATGAACTTATTGGAACTATCACAAGATTATTTATTTAATCCTTTAGAAATTAACAACGTCAAGTGGGATAAAGAATCAAAAGGATACAATTTTGGAGGTTCGGATTTGTGGATGGATATTAACTCTATTACTAAAATAGGATATTTATATTTAAACGATGGTAAATGGAGAAATCAACAGATTATACCTAAGGATTTGATACATGAATCAACAGAAGAAAAAATTATTGAAAATGGGGATGTTTATTCCGGGTATTGGTGGAGAGATGTTAATAAAGTTTGGAAAGTTGCTATGGGATGGGGTAGTCAATTTATTTTTTATAATAAAAAATTAAATACAAATTTTACAGTAACATCAGCGTATGGAGATCAATCCTCGTTAATGATGATATTGAATTACATTTTTCCGGTAATAATCCAATTGGATAACCTGAAAGAAAATATTACTGTTAATCACGAGTAAAATAAATTAATTGATGAATTTAAAAATCCTATACCTATGAAATTTAATGAATGTCCGGAAATAATTGATAATATTAGTGGAACAACTTATTTCTTTATGAATTCTACTGATAGTATAGCGGATAATATTGAATTTTTGATTCTGAATTTTAATAACAAACAATGTAGATTGATATTAAACCAAAAAGGCGAAAGTCTTGATGCCTTAGTAGGTTTAGACAATATTTATAAGGTATCTAAAAAAAATAATGTAGCATTAAAAGGTAGTTGACTAAATGACAGTACTTTTAATATTATTTATTATCAAATGGGGGTATGCCCTATAAAAAAGAATTATTGATTTAATTTAAAGATACTGATAATATTATTCTTAAAATAATTCACTCATGGCAAAAAGAAATTATTGTTAAAGGAAGTGCTAAAGAAAAGTAAAACCAACAGAGGGATTAAGTATAAATTGAAACATAGAAAATCAAGTAGCAATATATACAGCAATGAAATTTATTTCGAGCGTAATATTTAATTATAATATATGTGTATTAATAAAATATAGGATATGACGAACTCTAATTCAACCAATCTCCATTCATATTTTTTTGAGTTATCCCAAGATTTAATTTGTGTTGCAGGTTTTGATGGATATTTTAAATACATAAATCCTTTTTGGGAAAAATTATTGGGATATACAGAAAAAGAATTGTTTTCAAAACCATTCCGGGACTTTATCCATCCCGACGACCATAATAAAAATGATGAAGAAATCTCCAATTTATCAAAAGGAAAGCTTACTATAGGTTTTGAAAATCGATACATTTGTAAAAACGGATCAATAAAAAATATTCGTTGGACTGTTACACCATTGCCTGCTGAAAAAATAATGTGTTGCATTGGTCGGGATAATACCAAACGTAAGCAAGCTGAAGAACAATTAAAATCCAGCAATGAACGTGAAAAGAAATTGGCTGATATTGTGCGCGAAGCCCCGATTGCTATTGCCTGTGGATATCCGGGAGGTAAGCTTGAGAATTGTAACGCTACCTTTCTTGAACTAACCGGATATTCAATCTCAGAGTTACAGGAAATTAGTTGGAATGAAGTGCTGACGCCCTCCAAGTGGCTAGAATATGAAAGTGGAAAACTAAGTCAACTTTCCCCTATAAAAAAAAGCGTTCAATATGAGAAAGAATATATTTGCAAAGATGGCAGTATTGTTCCAATTGAATTGACAGTTACTGCTAAATTCGATTTAGCCGGTAAAATTATTCATTATATTGGTTTTGTTAAAGATATTACCAGACATAAACAGGCAGAAGAAGAACTCAAAGAACAAGCCGTTTTTGTTAACCAAAATCCTGCTCCTGTTTTTAGTACTAATTATGATGGAATAATTTTATTAGTTAATAAAGCCGCAAAGGAAATCTCAGATAGTCTTAAAATTGGGAAATCTGTTGTTGAAATTTTTAACAATATTTCTAAATCTTCACTTAAAAAATTTCGGGGTAAAAAATATTTTCAAATTGAAGAAATTATTGATTCTGAAACGTTTTTATTCACCATTAAAAAAGACACTTCAACTAAAGCAATTTATTTTTTCGGATCTAATATAAGTATTAGGAAGATTGCAGGTCAAAAATTAAAAGAGAGTGAAGAAAGATTTAAAAAGTTATCTAGACTTACGTTTGAAGGCATATTTATTCATAAAAATGGTATCCTTAAAGATGTTAACTTATCAGGTGCAAAAATGCTGGGATATGAATATGAAGAAATAATCGGCAAGCAGATTATAAAACTTTTGGTTCCTGAAGAATATCATAAAATAATTGCAGATAATATTAAAGAGAATTATACATTACCATATGAGGTTGAAGGAATTAAAAAAGATGGAACCAGGTTCCCGATTGAAGTTGAAGGAAAGTGTATATTACTAAAATCTGAAAATAATAATATTCGAGTGGCAGCAGTTAGAGATATTACTGAAAGAAAAATAGCCGAAAATTCTATAGCAGAAACTATGTCTCATTTACATGCAACTTTAGAATCCACAGCCGATGGTATATTGAATGTTGACTTACAGGGAAGAAATGTTCATTGTAACAAAAAATTTTTAGAAATATGGAATATCCCCGAAAAGATTACCCCTGAAGATAAAACGAAATATCTTGTTTCACTCGAAAATACTGAATTTGCAACTAAAAATATTGTCGGACAATTAGTTAGTCCTATGGAATTTATTTCTACGGTACAAGAACTTTATGCTAAACCCGATGAAGAGAGTTTTGATATCTTGAAATTTAAAGATGGTCGGGTTATTGAAAGTTATTCTAAACCTCAATATATAAATAATAAGCCTTTTGGAAGAGTTTGGAGTTTTAGGGATATAACAGAAAGTAAAATGGCAGAGCAAATTCAAAAAGTACTGTATAATATTTCAAATGCTGTAATAATGGCTAAAAATTTAGAAGAACTTATAAGCCTTATTCAAAAAGAACTAGCTTTAATAATTGACACTACAAATTTTTATATAGCACTTTATAATGAAGAAACAGACACGTTTTCATTACCATTTTTGGTTGATGAAAAGGAAACGATGACTTCATTTGCAGCAAGTAAATCTTTAACAAATTATGTGAGAAGAACTAAAAAACCATTATTGGCTAACAAAGAATTTGTGAATAAGATGATAAAATCTAAAAAGATGGAGAAAGTCGGAACAATCGCAGAAGTTTGGCTTGGAGTGCCTCTTAAAATTGAAAAAAAAATAATTGGTGTTCTTGCACTTCAAAGTTATGATAATGAAAATGCTTATGTTAAATCGGATGTGGAAATGCTTGAATTTGTGTCCGACCAGATAAGTATTTCACTTGAGCGTAAAAAAACAGAAGGCGATTTATTATTAGCTCTGGAAAAAGCAAAAGAATCGGATCGTTTAAAGTCAGCTTTTCTTACTAATATGAGTCATGAAATTCGCACGCCTATGAACGGAATTCTTGGATTTACAAGCCTTCTTAAAGAACCCGGTATTTCCGGCGAAGAACAACAAGAATATATTAGTATTATTGAGAAAAGTGGAGATCGTATGTTAACAACAATACACAATATAGTGGATATCTCCAGAATTGAATTGGGGCAAATGAATATTATTCGCAATGATATTAATATTAATGAGCAGACTAATAATTTATACTCCTTTTTTGAACCTGAAGCTAAGCAAAAAGGTTTGCATCTTAGTATGAATAATTTTTTATCCAATAATGATGCATTAATTCAATCGGATTCAGATAAGGTTTCTTCTATACTTACTAACCTTATTAAAAATGCAATCAAATATTCTCACAAAGGTAGCATCCATTTTGGTTATAAATTAAAAGCGGAATGTGAACCTCCCGAACTGGAGTTTTATGTTAAAGACGAAGGTATAGGAATTCCTAAAGACAGACAAGAAGCAATATTTGATCGTTTTATCCAAGCCGATATAGAAGATAAAGAAGTTTATGAAGGCTTTGGGTTAGGTTTGTCAATTTCAAAAGCTTATGTTGAAATGTTGGGTGGGAAAATTTGGGTTGAAAGTGACGAAGGAAAAGGTTCATCTTTTTATTTCACAATTCCTTACAATCCAAAACATACGAGAATAGGTGAAAATATTAAAGACAAAACCCAAACTATTAAAAAGAAAGATGACGAAAGATTGAATATCCTTATTGTTGATGATGAAGAGACTGTAAGAAAGTATCTTAAAATACTACTAAAACATAAAGCAGAAGAAATTTTATTTGCTAAAAACGGAAAAGAAACTGTCGAAATTTGCCGTAAGAACCCGGATATCAATTTAATCATAATGGATATTAAGATGCCAATAATGAATGGTTATGAAGCCACAAAATTAATCCGTGAATTCAATAAAGAGATTGTAATCGTAGCTCAAACAGCTCATGCTATGAAAGGAGACAAAGAGAAAGCTATTGAAGCAGGATGTGATGACTATATTTCGAAACCAATAATAAAAGAAAAATTATTAGACATTATTTCAAATCACTTTTAGAATTAAAAATTTCGAGTTGTACTTTTTTTGCTTACAGTTCTAAAAGATTTGTAAGATTGCTATGAAAAAGATAGCTTTCCTCTAATTTTCAAAATTTTAATAATTAAAATTGATTTCATTATTCGGCTTTGGGCTATTACTAAAAAATATTATTATTTTTTAATGTTATTCATAAGTGCTTCGCTTTTGAAGTCTCCTTAATTCATTTATAAATTCGCAGTTATAATTCTTACTGCTTATAATCCTTAACTATAAAAAGGACTTTCTCCCATTGAAAAAA
>JADFUR010000105.1 GCA_015222055.1 Bacteroidota bacterium
CCCATTAATTTTATCGGGATAAAAATTTGTTTATGTAAACAACAAATCTGCTATACAAATTTATTTTTGAATAACCCTATTGTTATTTACTTAAAAAAAAGAACATCACCATAAACATTTTTTTAAAAGCTTTTTGCTCTTTCCGATTTAAATAAGAAAGTTATAAATTTTAACAATATTTTTTAACACAATTTAAATTTTAAAAATGAAAAAAATAATTTTATCATTAACAGTAATTTTTGCTGTTATACTATTTACAAATACACAAACAGTTAATGCACAAGTAAATACCGTTTGCGTTTTCTCATGCCCTTCTTTAGAAAGTTACCATACTACCGATATAGTTAATTGGTGTTATGATTATGACGATGGGACTGCTGAGTATGGTTCTATTCCCCATGCATACATTAATACTCAAAACTCTTTCCCTAGACAAAAAAACAAACCAGGAACATTACACATTTATGTTGTTAATGAAATTAGTACAGGATGGTATATACTAGAAGGTGAGCAACATATTCATTTTACAGATGATAGTAAAATTAATGTAGTATTTCATTGGAAAAAAAAGCATAATCATGTTCCGGTTTTTCCTGAACCAGATAAGAACCCAATAATTATACCATAATCTATTGTTCTGTTTTAATTTAAAATTAGAACAATTATAAATAAAAATATGTCGTCTTGTGAAATTTAATAACTTGTTATTCAGGCAAGACGGCATTTTTTAAATTACAAGCAAAAAAACTAAAAAATGAAAAAAACAATATCTTCAATACTTCTTTTAATATCCTTAGTGCCTTTATTTAACAATGTTAATGCACAGGAAGAAATCAAAATTTTAAAAAAAGAAAACTCAAAAATAAAACCCTTAATAAAAGCATTTATTAAGTATAATAATAACGATAGTATTTATACTATTATTGATAATAAAAATTATTTACTTCAAAATAATCATGAAAATAAAACTAAAACCAAAAAAGACACAAACGATGTTGATTTGACATTAATATTCGATATGCCTTATCCTATTATTTTTATGGCTAGTAATGATACTGCCTATGGTTTGGGATTTGATTTTCAAAATCCATATACAGCAAAAATAAAAGTGCAGGCAGATACTTATAAAATTTTTACAAACTTTGATTTAGATCGTTCTAAAAATAGGATACCCACAAGAACTATTTTAAAAGAAAATATTTTAATCGATTCAATAAACGATACTTTATATATTAATTCATCAGAAGCTAATCATATTGTTTTATATAAAGGCCTTGATGAAAATGGAAATTTAATTTGCGATAATATTAATTCTTATAGATTTTTTGCCCTCAAATTTCATTTCCCTTATTGTTCTTATATATTTCAATACATTGGCTATGGGTATAATGGTTTTTACATATCAGACATGATAGATTCTTCATGTTTATATTGCTCAGAAACATTACACAATGTAGATACAGACATTACATTATTAAATCTTAATCACCCTGTAATAACAGAAATAAATCAGGACGTATTAGAATTAATTAATTCCCCTGATGTATATACAAAACAATATGTTGAAATAAATCAACCTGCAAATAATGATAATAAGGATCTTTATTTAGGGTATCTTTCCCTTGATAACGAATCTTCCTTGCAGTATTACATTTCAGACACAGTATGTTTTTCAGAACAAAACAAACAACTTATTAAACTTTATTTAACGCCTGATTTTAATTCACTTTTTACTTATGCATTTTTTTCGGTTTATAAAGACAGTTATAATTATAATATTTACAGAGTAGTAAACCACAGTGCAACAATTTTTGATTATCAGCATCCAACGTCAGATTTATATTTATCCCCTGCCGGAGACACCCTGATTCTTGGCAAAGGACTTATGTTTTTAAAAAATCGATATCATAATAATCGATATGACGACATATACATAGACATTTCTCCGCACTTATTTTTTCAGATGAAAGATAATCATTACTCTGAATTTACGAGTTCTGTGTTTAATTTATACGACAGCACAAAAACTTTAATAAAATCAACCAACACGGGCTGGGATGTTACAAAAAATCTTGAAGTAGCTGCCGGTAAATATTGTGTTGAGTTTATCGACACAAGTTATTATGTGTCAGGAAAAAGAGGCAAGGCTACTATGTATAATTATTTTGATTTAAAGCACGAAGATGCTTTGCCCCCTGTTTTTAATGCCCTGCAAATACGAAACTCAAATAATAAACCCGTAGAAAAACTAAATACCAACGAAACAGGGACAATTCATTTTTCGTGTGCAGATACTTATTTTGGAGATTATAGAAGTCTATATTATAAATCAATATTAGCAGATTCAACAAAAGTTTATTTAAAACAATACGAGACAAGCGAATGGACAGAGATAAGCCCTGAAATAATTTGCGAAGATACAGTCGTATATGGCGGCTATTATTACAAAGCCATAATACCAAATAAGTTTACTGCCTTTAATTCATCAGCAATAGATTTAAAAATAGTATTTCAAGATTCGTCAGGTAATAAAACCGACTACACCCTAGAGCCTGCGGTTGCTGTTGGCAAATTTCAATGCCCTTATGATATGCCTGTTACTGTTGCCGATTATTACGAAGTAAATCAGGACGACACTTTAACAGTAACAAACGAAAACAGCGTATTATCAAACGACGAAGGCGAAAAACCATTTATATTAACAGCAAAACTAATAAACGAACCGCAACACGGTACAATAAATTTTAATTCTGACGGTACTTTTGTGTATTATCCCGAGCAAGCTTATATTGGTACAGACAGCCTTACATACAAAGCTATTAACGGAGATGAGATATATTCAATAGAACAAAAAATTGTTATTAATATAAAAAAATTCAATGCAATAAACGAAACACAAATCACAAGTGCAGGCTTAAGTCAAAATTTCCCTAATCCTTTTTCAGGAAATACTTCAATAAGCTATGTGTTAGATAATAACAGTAAAGTTGAACTAACAATATATAATCAAACAGGGCAACATATAACAACCCTTGTAAAAGGTTATATTACCAAAGGAAAACATACAGTAACATGGCAAGGAACAGACAAATACGGAAAAGCCATACCAAGCGGAATATATTATTATAAATTAAAAACCGAAAATAAAGCAATATCAAAATCGGCAGTTTTTATAAAATAAAAATATGAGACAGCCCTTTATCAGGTTATTTTGTACTAAACCCGCAAGGTTTCTGTTATTAATTTTCCTAATTAAAAAATTAAACCATTAATAAATTTCAAGCCAAACCTTGCGGGTTTTTGAAAATTGAAAACCTCAAATTAATTGGGACTAAACCCGCAAGGTTTCTGTTATTAATAGAAAAACAGTTAAGTGGCTATAAATTGAAGCAAACCTTGTGATTTTTTTAAAACATACTAGCATTAAATTATCTCATTCAAATTTACTCGCCGAATGTTAATATATCTAGAAATTTCTTAAACATCTTTAAAAAAAATATTACCTTTATTTTTATTTTTATATTTCAAAACATGCGAACTATTAACAACTATTTTTTATTACTAATAATCTTATTTGCATCAGCATGCTCAACTAAGATTGAAAAAGATTCCGATAGCAATATATTTATTGCAAAAAGAGATACTTTTAAAGTTCTGATAAAAACAACCGGGGAGCTTCAGGCAGAAAATTACACAAAAATTGTGTCACCTTCGGGCTTACTAAAAATTGATTTATATAATATAAAATTAATTGATATTGTACCCGAAGGAACTGTTGTCGATTCGGGTGATTATGTTGCGACTTTAGATATATCAGAAATTAATTCTAAATTAATTGATGCAGAATCTGAACTTTCAAAATTTGAAAACGAATATAAACAAACAAAAATTGACACAGCAATAAGTCAAGGTAATTCACGGGTAAATTTAATAGATTTAAAAACAGAAACAGAAGAAAAACAAATAGCCTTAAAGCAATCAGAATACGAAACTCCTGCTACTAAAAGACAGCTAGAATTAGATTATGAAAAATCTGAAAGAAAATATAAAAGGGAAATAATAAATTTTAAACTAAGAACAGAACAAGAAAACAATAAAGTAAAAATTGCTTTTGGAAAATTACAAAAGCAAAAAAAACGAAGAGATGAAATAATAAAAACTAAAGATGAATTTATTATTAAAGCTCCTAATAAAGGTATGGTAATTTATAAAAAAAACAGAGATGGCAGTAAAAGACAGATTGAATCTACAATAAGCCCTTGGGATCCTATTGTTGCATTGCTACCTGATTTAACGAAAATGATATGTAAAACATATATAAACGAAATAGATATAAATAAAGTCTCGCCAAACCAAAAAGTAATTATTAATGTAGACGCATTTCCTGATAAAAAATATACCGGAAAAATTTTATCTGTTGCAAATATTGGAGAGAATATACAGGGTTCATCAATAAAAGCCTTTGAAGTTTTAATAAAATTAATTCAAATTGATTCATTATTAAAACCTGCTATGACAACAAGTAACACCATTATTTCAAAAACCGTAAACAATGTAATATCTATACCTATTGATGCAATATTTTATAAAAACAATATTAAATGCGTTTATAAAAAAAACAAAAAATCAATTGTTAAAACAAAAATTGAAACTGGTATTACAAACGAAGACTTTATTATTGTTGAAAAAGGAATTAAACATGGTGATAAAATATTGTTATATGAGCCGGATGTTTAAAGGGGAGGAAGAGATAAAAGATAAAAGAAAAGATATCATTAAAAAAAAGGAGAAAATCAAATTTTTGGCTAAAAATAAAAGGATGTTAAAAAAAATAAAAAAAAATAATTTGGGAATACTTTTTACTTGCTTTTTCCCTTTATACTTTAGCCTTTATACTTTAGCCTTTAGCCTTTATACTTTAGCCTTTAGCCTTAAAAAGTATCAAAGCAACAAATTTGATTACTCCCTTAAATTATGACAAAAGCATATTATCAATAAAGGTATATGACGAAATATAATAATATATTCTGGGGTTTAGAAGCACCTTTTGAATCAATAAAATCAAATAAGCTACGCAGCTTCCTCACAACACTCGGCGTTATTTTTGGCGTTGCATCTGTAATAACTATGATGGCTGTGGGTAAAGGCACACAAAAAGAGATACTGGAACAAATTGTTGTTATTGGTGCAAAAAATATTATTATTGAACCAATAGAAAAAAATGAAAACCAACAAAATAAAAAAGAATCTGATTATAATTCTGCGTCTTCCAATAAATTAAATTTGAATGATATTGCATCATTTAAAAATATTGTTCATACAATTTCTTTAATAAGCCCTTATTCATCTAATTTATCAGATATTATTTATGAAGGCAGAAATACAAAAGGAATAATTGCAGGTGTAAATAATGATTATTTCAAAATTTTTAATCTTTCAATAAAAGGAAAACTTTTTAATAAACAACACACAACATATGCCAATCCTGTTTGTTTGATTGCTCATGAGTTACAAAAAAAACTGTTTTATGACAGAAATCCTTTAGGACGGTATATAAAAGTAAATAATATTTGGTACAAAATTATTGGAATTGTTGACAATTCAAATTTTAATCACGTTAGCGATATAAATATTGATTTTTTAAAGAATAAAAACACCGTTTATGTACCAATAAAAACTTATGAATTACGAAATAATAAAAATTTATTAAGCTTTTCTGATAAGTCAAAGAAATCAAAAAATGAAACAAATAAACAATTGTTTTTTAATAAAAATCATATAAATAAAATATTCATTCAGGTAAACGAAATAAATGACCTCTATTTTACCAGTAAGCTAATAAGTAGAATAATTAACAGAAAATATAATGGCAAAAACTTCAATATTATAGTCCCTCTGGAAATATTAAAACAGCACGAAAAAACAAAAAGGCTTTTTAGTATTGTACTTGGTATAATTGCAGGAATTTCACTTCTGGTAGGAGGAATTGGTATAATGAATATTATGTTGGCTTCTGTTTATGAACGAATAAATGAAATCGGCATAAGAATGGCAGTAGGAGCTAATAAAATTGATATAATATCACAATTTGTTATTGAAGCAACTTTAATTTGTTCGGTAGGTGGCATTACGGGAATAATTTTGGGTGTTATTATGGCAAAATCTATTACTTTTTTTACAGGAATTACAACTGTTATCACTCTTTACTCAATAATAATTTCATTCTCAATTTCAATTTTAGTAGGAATATTTTTTGGCTACTCACCAGCAAAAAAAGCCGCTAAACAAAATCCTGTTTTATCTTTACGACATGAATAAAAAAAATCAATGTAATTACATAAACATTAAGAAACCTATAATAATTATAGTTCTAATCATAAGCACTTTAAGCCAAACATATTGTCAAAAAAAAACAATAACGCTTACTCTTAAAAATTCTATTGAAACGGCATTGCAGCAATCTCCTGAATATTACATAATTAAACATCAATACTTATCAAAATATTGGAAATATAAATCTTTTAAATCAAGACTTTTACCATTTATTGATTTTCATTCAACACTTACCGATTTCAACCGGTCGATATCAAGAATAACCTTACCTGACGGAAATGATGCATTTATAAACAGAAGTCTAAATAATTCATCGTGTAATCTTACAATAAATCAACAAATTTTTACAGGAGGTCGTTTTTTTATCAGCTCTGGCTTACAAAAAATAGATTTGCTGGGTGATAGCACCATTACTAGCTTTTTATCTTCTCCTGTAAACATAGGTTTCACACAACCAATATTTAGCTATAATTCTTTTAAATGGGAGAAAAAAATTGAACCAGTTGAATATGAAGAGGCAAAAAGACAATTTGTAGCCGAGCACGAAGAAATTGCAATGTTGGCAATTACACATTTTTTTAATTACGCATTAGCACAACTTAATTATGAAATAGAAACAATTAATTATAATAACAATGATACCTTATATAAAATTGGTCAAGGAAGATATAGGATGGGAACTATTGCTCAAGAAGAACTACTACAACTAGAATTAAATAATCTTAATTCAACATCTCAAATAAAACAAAGCAGGATTGATTTAGAATCAAAAAAACAAAAATTAATTAACTTTTTAGGCTTGTCTAATGATGTTGAAATAATAATAATAATCCCAACAGATATGCCATTAACAAAAATTGATGCTGTAAATGCATTAAATTACTCATTACAAAACAACCCTGCTTCATTTAATTTTAAAAAACAAATTTTAAATGCCGAAAGCGACTTAGAAAAAGCCAGATTAAAAAAACATTTTAATGCAAACTTAACCGCAAGCTATGGTTTAACACAAACGTCAAAAAAATTAGATGATATCTACATAAACCCTCAAGATAAACAATCGGTAAGCTTAGGAATAGAAATACCTATACTTGATTGGGGAAACAACAAAATGAATTATGAAATGGCTAAAAGCAATTTAAATGTTACTAACCTAACAGTTAAAAAAAACAAACAAGAATTTAAACAGAATGTTATTATAGAAGTTTCAAAATTTAATATATTAAAAGAACAAATGATTATTGCAGCCAAATCAGATACAATTGCTAACTTAAAATATAAAATCTCAAGAAAAAGATATCTCTCAGGAAAAATCAGTATAATAGATTTGAATATATCATCTAGCGAAAAAGATATTGCAAAAAGGAATAATCTTAACGTATTAAAAAGCTATTGGATGCAATATTATTATTTACGAGAATTGACATTATACGATTTTAAAAAGAATCAAAATCTTATTGAATTATACGATTTTAAAAATTTGCAATAAACTTTTGCAGATTATATTTACAGTGTAAAAATTGACGAACTAATACTTGTGGGTTTTTAAAAATAAAGGATATTGTTTTATAGTAGCTGGTTTAAAAACTTTCGTCATTGCCTTTAGATTAGCAAAGTATTTAAAGCTCATCGCGAGCGATAGCGAAGCAATCCCATAAAAATAGTTGGGAGATTATTTGATCAGCAGCTAGCTTATAAAAGCTCGCCGTTCCGATACGCCGACTGGCGAAGGAGCATTCCCTGAATTATACGAAACAACAATTAAAGTACCTACTCCTTAACAGGCAATTAAATCTCCCAAATAATTGACTTTCAAATTTTTATTTCTGTATTAACTTATATATTTTTACATTTATGAAAAATAATGATAAGTGGTTTAATATTTTAATGTTAGTTGATATCTTAATATTTATACTTCCTCCTGTTGGAATTTATGGCATTATTAAAAATAACAACATTTCTTTAGCAAAAAAAACTCCTTTAATAGGTATTGCAACAATAAATTTAATGTGCATTTTAGCCTATATTATATTTTGAACGGAATATTTATTCTTCATTATTTATTAAAAAAACAATCTATTAATAAATTTTAGGACAAACCTTATGGGTTTTGCAACTAATATTTAAAATTCCCTCGCGTCCAAAAAATCTTGAAAACCTTGGTTTAATTAAGACTAAACCCACAAGGTTTCTGTTTTATTAATAGAAAGGCCGCTAAGCGATTAACTTTACAAAAAGACTGAAAGTTGTGAATCTGTTCGTCAATTTTTTATAAATCCGCTAAGCGACTATAATTTGTTTCAAACCTTGTGGGTTTTGCAACAAAAGAAATTTAACTTGTAGCATTTTTCCCTTAAAAAAGGAAAGACGCTTAAATAAATCGAACAACAAAATTTAAATGTTTAGTAATAAATTTTAAGCCAAACCATGAGGGTTTATACAAACACACGAGCTTCAAATTGTTAATTATTTTATTTGTTAATTATTAATTACTAATTGTTTGCATTTTTATTCTTGTAACTCTATCTTTGTGTGTTTTTTTAATAAAATTTAAGGATAAAAATGAGCTCAAAATTCGCAGAATACAAACAATTAAACTTATCGGAAACCAATAAAAAAATACTTGACTATTGGGATAAGGACGATACTTTTCATAAGAGTATTTCTACTCGTCAAGGAAAACCATCATTTGTGTTTTACGAAGGACCTCCTTCAGCAAATGGCAAACCAGGCATTCACCATGTTATGGCTCGAACTATTAAAGATATGTTTTGCCGATACAAAACCTTACAAGGTTTTCTTGTAAAAAGAAAAGCCGGATGGGATACTCACGGATTACCAGTTGAGCTTGGTGTTGAAAAATCGTTAGGAATAACAAAAGATGATATTGGAAAAAAAATCTCTGTTGAAGAATATAATAACACCTGCCGTAAAGATGTGATGAAATTCACCGATATCTGGGAAGACCTTACTCACAAAATGGGTTATTGGGTTAATATGGACGACCCATATATTACTTACGACAATAAATATATTGAAACACTTTGGTATTTATTAAAACAATTATACAATAAAAAATTATTATATAAAGGTCATTCTATTCAACCTTATTCTCCTGCGGCAGGAACAGGTTTAAGCACACACGAATTAAACCAACCCGGCTGTTATCGTGATGTTAAAGACACAACTTGCGTTGCTCAGTTTAAGCTTGTTAAAAACGAAAAATCTAATTTCCTTTTTGAAAAAACCGAAAATGAAGTTTATTTTATAGCTTGGACAACCACACCGTGGACCCTTTTATCAAACACAGCATTAGCTGTAGGAAAAGGAATTTCATATGTTTTGGTTAAAACATTTAATCCATATACAGGCATACCTATTACTGTGGTTATTGGTAAAGATGTTTTGTCGGTTCATTTTCCTGAAAAAAACAAAGATTTAAGTTTTGATGAATATAAAAAAGGTGATAAAAACATACCTTTTGAAATACTTGATAAATTTACAGGAAAAGATATTGAAGGAATTCGTTACGAACAACTTTTACCTTATCAGCAACCAACCGATGGTGATGCTTTTAGAGTAATTATTGGCGATTTTGTTACAACCGAAGAAGGTACAGGCATTGTTCATATTGCCCCTAGTTTTGGTGCCGACGATAATCGTGTTTGTAAACTTAATGGAATTGGTTCATTAACTCTTGTTACTAAAAAAGGTAAGTTTGTTGATGGTGTTGGCGAGTTTAGCGGCAGAGTTGTAAAAAATGCTTTTGATGAAAATCTAACAGATAAAGATACTAGTGTTGATGTTGATATATCTGTAAAATTAAAGCTCGACAACAAAGCTTTTAAAATAGAAAAACATGTTCACTCATACCCACACTGCTGGAGAACAGACAAACCGATTCTATATTATCCTTTAGATTCTTGGTTTGTGAAAACAACCGCTGTAAAAGATAAGTTAATAACTCTCAACAAAACAATAAATTGGAAACCACAATCAACTGGTAGCGGACGTTTCGGTAAATGGCTCGAAAACCTTGTTGATTGGAATCTTTCTCGCTCTCGATTTTGGGGAACACCTTTGCCTATTTGGGTTACGAAAGACAGAAATGAAATTATTTGTATTGGCTCTGTTGAAGAATTAAAAAACGAAGCAGATAAATCTGTTCAAGCCGGATTTATGGACAACAACACTTTGTCTGATTTTGTTGTTAATGATTTCTCAAAAGATAATTATAACAAAATTGATTTACATCGTCCTTTTGTAGATACTATTATTTTAGTTTCAGATACCGGACAAAAAATGTATCGCGAACCCGACCTAATTGATGTTTGGTTTGATTCCGGTTCAATGCCTTATGCTCAATTGCATTATCCGTTTGAGAATAAAGACGATTTTAAAGGTTCTTTTCCTGCAGATTTTATTGCTGAAGGCGTTGACCAAACACGTGGCTGGTTTTTCACTCTCCACGCAATTGCCGGAATGCTATTCGATTCTGTAGCATTTAAAAACATAATCTCTAACGGGCTTGTGCTTGACAAAAACGGAGAAAAAATGTCTAAACGAAAAGGAAACACGGTTGATCCTTTTAGTACTATTGAAAAGTATGGCTCCGACCCTCTTCGTTGGTATATAATCACGAATTCGCAACCGTGGGATAATCTTAAATTTAATATTGAAGGCATTGACGAAGTAAGAAGAAAATTCTTTGGAACTCTTTATAACACATACTCTTTCTTTGCTCTTTATGCAAATGTTGATAATTTCTCTTATGAGGAAAAAGAAATTCCAATAAATGAAAGACCAGAAATCGACAGATGGATAATGTCTTTACTAAATTCATTGGTTAAAAATGTTGAAACGTATTATAATAATTACGAACCAACAAAAGCCGGTCGTGCAATTCAATTTTTTGTGACTGAGAATTTAAGTAACTGGTATGTTCGTTTAAACAGAAAACGTTTCTGGGGCGGAGAATATTCAAAAGATAAAATTGCAGCTTATCAAACTTTATATACCTGTCTTGAAACAATATCAGTAATTGCATCGCCCATTGCTCCTTTTTGCATGGATCAATTATATCAAGACCTTAATAAAGTATCGCAGAAGCACGAATCCGGTTCTGTTCATTTGTCTGTTTTTCCAACATATAACTCAGATTGTATCGATACCGAGCTCGAAAAAAGAATGGATCTCGCACAGAAAATCTCTTCAATGGTTCTTAGTCTCAGACGAAAAGTAAGCATTAGAGTGCGTCAACCTTTGAGCAAAATAATGATACCTGTACATGATGAGACAACAAAAAATTATATTGAAGCCGTAAAAAATATTATTCTTTCGGAAACAAACGTTAAAGATATTGAATACTTAAGCGACACAACTGATATCTTGGTTAAAAAAATAAAGCCTAACTTTAAAATTTTAGGACCAAAATACGGCAAATTAATGAAACAAATTTCTGCTTGTCTAAGTAAATTAAATCAGAAAGATATTGCAGAATTTGAAAATAATGGTAAATTTGTTTTCTTTGTAAACGAAGAACCGATTGAACTTAGCATTAATGATGTTGAAATAATTTCGGAAGATATTCCGGGTTGGTTGGTAGCAAATGAAGGAAAACTTACTGTTGCTCTTGATATTAATATTACAGAAGAATTAAAACAAGAAGGTATTGCTCGTGAATTTATTAATCGTATTCAAAATTTAAGAAAAGATAGGGGTTTTGACGTAACAGATAAAATCACCCTTAATATTCAGAAACACGATTTAATAAATGTTGCCATTAATACACACAAAAAATATATAGGAACACAAACTTTAGCAACATCTGTAAATTTAGTTGAAAAATTAGAAGTTAATAATGCTAAAGATGTTGAGATTGATGAAGATATAAAAACAAGAATCAGCATAGAAAAAATTAATTAAAACCTTTACAGTAATGGTAGAAAATAGTGTAAGATATTCGGATGAAGATCTTCAAGAATTTAAATTAATTATTGAAGAAAAACTAGCAAAGGCTGAAAACAATTTTGAAATTCTAAAAAAAACTTTGTCACATAAATTCAGTAATGATATACAAGACACCTCTCCCACATTTAAAGTTTTAGAAGAAGGTGCGTCTGTTTTATCAAAAGAAGAAATTAGCGAATTGGCTCAACGGCAAAAAAAATTCATTGAGCACCTTAAAGCCGCTCTTGTTAGGATTGAAAATAAAACTTATGGTATATGCAGGGAAACAGGTAAACTAATCTCTAAAGAGCGTTTGCGTGCCGTTCCTCATGCCACTTTAAGCATTGATGCTAAACGCAATCAAAAAGCAAAAAAATAATTTTATTCAATTGTGTATCTTTTTACACAATTGTTTTTTTCTTTTTTGAAATAAACTATGAATAAATCAATATTACGAAACATATCAAAATCGAAATTAGCGATTTTGACAGTCTTTATAATTTTGTTTCTCGACCAATCACTCAAAATTTGGATTAAAACCCATATGTTTTTAGGCCAAGAAATTCATGTCTTTGGCAATTGGTTTATTATTCATTTTACAGAGAATAATGGAATGGCTTTTGGTTATGAATTTGCCGGAAATTTTGGTAAAATTTTTTTAAGCCTTTTTAGAATATTCGCTGTTGCTATAATTGCTTGGTATCTTCATAAACTTATAAAAAGCAATGCTCCAACGATTGTTGTTATTTGTGTTTCGTTAATTTTTGCCGGTGCAATAGGTAATATTATTGATAGTGCTTTTTATGGAATGATTTTTAATGAAAGCTATTATCAAATAGCAAGCCTTTTTCCTGAAGGTGGTGGTTATTCAAGTTTTCTTCACGGAAAAGTTGTTGATATGCTTTATTTTCCTGTGATCTCAGGTCATTTTCCCCAATGGTTTCCTTTTTGGAAATCTCAAGAATTTATTTTCTTTCGCCCAATATTTAATATTGCAGACTCTTCAATTTCAATTGGAGTCTTTTTAATTATTTTTTTTCAAAGAAAATTCTTTAAAGACTATGATAAAAAACCAAAAAACGAAATAATAAATTAACCCAAAAAATTCACAAATTTTATACAATTAAGTAATTAACAATTTTGAGTATTCCTAAATCGTAGTTATCATCCCGCACCCCCATAGCATATTCATATAATTCACGCCCTTTTTTATATGAATAAGAGGGTTAAGCTCTTTTAAACAAAATCAAAACCTCTAAAACATTTATTTATTGGGGAAGAAATAAAAATCAGAATTAATTTTTTTAATATTGTTTTCGTCAACGTCAATAAGTTGACTTTGTTTGTTTAAGTATTTGGGGCTGTATTCTAATTCTTTAAAAAAATCGTAAACTGTTCGGCGATTCTTCTCACCACCTAATTCGGATTGAACAATGGGTCTAAATTTTTCTATCGTTTTTCTAAAATTAAGAAATACCTGACTTTCATATCCTTCAACATCACATTTTACAAAATCCAAACGGTCAATATCGGCAAATATTTCATCAGGAATCCTCATTTCAACCTCATAAAAATTTACATATTCTTCTTTCGCTGTTGAAACAATTTTTGTCATTCCATGGTGCAATCGTCCATTTTTTTGTGGCGTTCCCATTTTTACAATTTTGTTTTCCCCTCCTAAGGCATACGGAAATAATCTTAAATTTTTTGATTTACTCATCAAAACATTTTTTTTCCATATTTCTCCAAATAAAGGAATTGGTTCTACCGCTAATACCTGCCCATTATCTCCAGTTAATTTAGACAAATACGTTGAATAATATCCTAGATTTGCACCAAGGTCTATACATAAAAAATCTTTCTTTATAATCTTTTTCAAAAAAAACAATTCCTTACACTGCTTTTTGAAAAATTCATTTAAAACAAATTTTACATAAATTTTGCTTATAAATGTCAAATATCCTTTTAGTCCTAATATTTTTAGTAATACGTTTCTAATTATTTTCATTATTTTTAAATTGTTTTTATTCGTCTACCTCCTCATAATCAACATATTCTCCCATGTCTTTTGGATAAGTTTTTTTCTGCTCTGAATTTTCAACAGTAATGTTTCCCTCTTTCTTTTCTTGCTTAGCAAAATTATCCTTAGAGTTATTATTATAATTGTTTAAAAATTTTTTAATAAAATATCTAAATAGAATTTTTATTAAATAAAAAACTATCACAAAAACTAATATGAATTTTAAAAAAGAAGTCATAGGAAAATTTTATTTTGTCCGCAAAAATACAAAATAACAAAACAAATAGGAAATATAAAAATTTGAAGTGTGAGATATTATGTTTTAATTTATTTGCAATCATTAAAATTAAAAAAGGCTGCCAAAATAATTGACAGCCCCTCAAATATAAAAATAAGAGTATTAAATAATTTTTAATTCTTTACCAACTTTAATAAAAGCAGCAACTGCTTTGTCAACATCTTCTTTACTGTGAGCTGCCGATAGCTGAACTCTAATACGTGCTTTTTCTTTTGGAACAACAGGATAAACAAAACCTATAACATAAACACCTTCTTGGAGTAACTCGTTTGCAAATTTTACTGCTAGTGGTGCATCATAAATCATAACAGGAACAATAGCTGTATCGCCTTTAACAAGATCAAATCCGGCAGTGTCCATCTTTTCTCTGAAATACTTTGCATTTTCCATTGTTTTGTCTCTCAATTCATGAGACTCTTCTAACATATCAATAACTTTTATAGTAGCACCAACAATTGCAGGAGCCAAAGTGTTAGAAAATAAATATGGACGTGAACGCTGACGTAACATTTCAATAATTTCTTTTCGTCCAGATGTGCAACCACCATTTGCTCCACCCATAGCTTTACCAAAGGTAGTTGTTATAATATCTATTTTTCCCAGTACACCGCAATGCTCAGCAGTTCCTCTTCCTGTTGCACCAATATATCCGGATGCATGAGAATCGTCTACCAGAACTAATGCATCATATTTTTCTGCCAAATCACAAATTCCTTTTAAATTAGCAATATCACCATCCATTGAAAAAACACCATCGGTAGCAATAAGCCTATATTTTGCGTCTTTTGCGTCTTGTAAACATTTCTCCAACTCTTCCATGTTAGAATGTTTATATCTGAAACGTTGTGCTTTACATAATCTAACACCATCAATAATTGAAGCATGGTTTAACTCGTCAGAAATCAAAGCACTATCCTTACCAAGAAGCGGTTCAAAAACACCACCATTAGCGTCGAAACATGCGGCATAAAGAATTGTATCTTCTGTTCCTAAAAATTTCGAAACTCTTTCTTCCAAATCTTTATGTATTTGCTGTGTTCCGCAAATAAACCTAACAGATGAAAGGCCATAGCCCCATTTTTCCATTGTTTCTGATGCAGCCTTAGCTACCTCTTTATTGTCTGCTAATCCTAAATAATTGTTAGCACAAAAATTTAACACATTTTCTCCTGTAGACACCTTAATGTTTGCACTTTGAGGAGTTGTGATAATTCTCTCTTCTTTATAAAGACCTTGTTCTTTAAGTTCTTTAAAAGTCTCTTGAAGATCTTGTTTTATTTTTCCAAACATTTTATTTTTTTTTACGATTTAACTTAACTCAATAAACATACAAGTATATTATATTTAAAAATTCAAAATTAATATTATTTTTTTGTTAAAAACATGATTTTTAACAATAAAAAATTTATTGTTTAGCTAATTAAAATTTTATCTTTGCTCTTAAATATTATTAATAAATTATTCGTTTTTAAACTTTTTATATAAAATACAAACGTATGAAAAACATTTTAATTATAGGTGCCGGAGGTCAAATAGGCTCTGAACTAACCACCGAACTTCGCAAAAGATATGGAAACGACAATGTAATAGCTGCCGACTTAGCAAATTCAGACAAGTTTGTGCATATTGATGTTACAAAATATGAAGATATTAAAGCTGCAGTAAAAAAATATAAAATTGATACAATTTACAATCTTGCTGCAATTTTATCTGCTGTAGCTGAAATGAAACCTCAATTAGCATGGAATGTTGGTGTATCTGGTCTTGTAAATGTACTTGAAGTTGCCCGCGAATATCATTGCTCTGTTTTTACTCCAAGTTCAATTGGTGCTTTTGGCAAATCAACACCACCCGACAACACCCCTCAAGACACCATTCAGCGCCCTTCAACAATGTATGGTGTTACAAAAGTAACTGGTGAGCTTTTAAGCGATTACTATCATACCCGTTTTGGTGTTGACACTAGAAGCGTAAGATTTCCTGGTATTATTTCAAATGTAACTCTTCCGGGTGGCGGAACAACCGATTACGCTGTTGAAATTTATTATGAAGCAATAAAAAATAAAAAATTTACTTGCCCTATTGCTAAAGGGACTTTCCTTGACATGATGTATATGCCTGACGCACTAAATGCTGCTATTGCTGTAATGGAAGCCGATTCTGCTTCTCTTAAACATCGCAATTCTTTCAATGTTACATCAATGAGTTTCGACCCTGAAATTCTTGCTAATGCAATTAAAAAAGAAATTCCTGAGTTTGTAATGAATTATGATGTTGAGCCAATAAAACAAGCAATTGCCGAATCTTGGCCAAACAAAATGGACGACTCTTGTGCCAGAGAAGAATGGGATTGGAAACCTACCTTCAACCTTGAATCAATGACTAAAGATATGCTGAAAGTAATTGCTGAAAAAAATGAAAAAGGATTGATTTAAATCATCTTTATAAATAATTATAGCTGTCTTTATAAATTATTTTATATATAAAGACAGCTTTTTTTGCAATAAATATAAATTAATTATATTTTTGTTACGATAAAAAGTGGAAAGATTTGATTGATTGCAACCACACAAAAAAAATGCTAAAAAAACATTTTTGAATACAATCTTCACATCCTTCCCATAATTAAAAACAACTTGATAATTTAAAACTTAATTTTATGGGATATTTATTTACATCCGAGTCTGTATCTGAGGGACATCCGGATAAAGTAGCAGATCAAATTTCTGATGCTCTTTTAGACGAATTTTTACGTCACGACCCAGAATCAAAAGTAGCTTGTGAAACACTTGTTACAACAGGCTTGGTATTTCTTGCCGGCGAAGTCAAAACAAGGGCTTATATTGATGTTCAAAAAATTGCTCGCCAAGTAATTAAAGAAATTGGCTACACAAAATCAGATTATAAATTTGACAGTGAATCTTGTGCAGTAATCTCCTCAATACACGGTCAATCACCAGATATTAATCAGGGAGTTGTTCGCGAAACAGAAGAAAATCAAGGTGCCGGCGATCAGGGAATGATGTTTGGTTATGCTTGTAAAGAAACAGACTTTTATTTACCTCTTCCTATTGAGTTAGCTCATAATGTATTAGAAGAGTTGTCAAATATCAGAAGAGAAGGCAAAGTTATGAAATATCTTCGCCCCGATTCAAAATCTCAAATTACTATTGAATACGATGATAACAATCATCCTAAAAAAATTGATACAATTGTTGTTTCAACCCAGCACGATGATTTTTGTAAACCTTCTGATGATTCAAAAAAAGCACAATTAGAGGCTGATAAAAAAATGCAGGATACAATAAAATCAGATATCGAAAAATATTTGATTCCTCGCGTTAAAAAAATAATTCCTTCAAGAGTTGAGAAACTATTTAACCAAAATTTCAAATTATTAGTAAATCCAACAGGAAAATTTGTTGTTGGAGGACCTCATGGAGATACCGGCTTAACAGGAAGAAAAATTATTGTTGATACTTATGGTGGAAGAGGAGCTCACGGAGGTGGTGCTTTTTCAGGAAAAGATTCTTCAAAAGTTGATCGCTCTGCTGCTTATGCCGCACGTCACATTGCAAAAAACATGGTTGCTGCAGGCATTGCCGAAGAAGTTCTTGTTCAACTTGCTTATGCTATTGGTGTTGCAGAGCCAGTTGGTGTTTATGTAAATACCTATGGTACAGCAACAGTTAAAAACAATGACGGCGAAATTATTTCTGACGGAAAAATTTCTGAAAAAATTAATAGTATTTTCGACTTAAGACCTAATGCTATTGTTAAACGCTTTGGTTTAAAAAATCCTATTTTCTTAGAAACAGCTTCGTGGGGACATGTAGGAAGAACTAACTATAAAAAAGAAGTTATTGTTTTCGAAAACGACAAAGAAATAAAAAAAGAAGTTGAGTTCTTTGCGTGGGAGAAATTAGATTATGTTGATAAAATAAAACAAGAATTTAACATTTAATATGGTGTTTCTGATATTTATAAAAATTCTGTTTATCTGTGGATAAGAGTTAAAAATATAGTCCAAATAATAAAAGAACATGAAAGAAATTATTATTAAAAACCTTAAAAGATACAGATACAATTATTCTGAAAATAAAAATCAAATAATTATAAAATTAGGACTTTCTCAAATTGTTAAAATTAAATTTAATGAAGATGAGACAATTTCTATTACAGATAGATTAAGGGGATGGAATTTTCTTACCGGAATGATTGAGATGAAAATTAAAAATTCAATGATATACCAAACAATAGGATTATTTATAGGTGCATTATTGTTAATTTTTGTTGCCCAAACAGGAAGAATTCCTTTTTATCCATTATTAACAATTTTAATTGCAGCCACAGGGTGTATTATTATCTGGTCTGTTTTCTATTTAATAAGATTCGAAAACATGAAAACAAAAATTATTTTTTGGCTTAATAATAAAAATAATTAAAATGCCACAACCCTACGATGGTTTCAAACACTCTCGTAGGGTTTTTTCTTTTGGCTATATCCGCTCTTTCAGATTTGCAATCAGTAAGTATTAACATTCATAATACCACTCAAATTTACAAACTCTAAACTATTAATTATACAGGTATTTTTTTAATTCTTCTTTCGTGTCTTCCTCCTTCAAATTCAGTTGACAAAAAAGCTTTTACTATTTCCATTGCTAATTTATCTGTCACAAAACGAGCCGGAACAGAACACACATTAGCATCGTTATGTTTTCGAGCTAATTCTGAAATCTCAACATTCCAACATAAGGCAGAACGTATCCCCTGATGTTTGTTTGCGGTCATGCTTATACCATTACCGCTACCACATAAAGAAATACCTAAATCAAACTCTTTACTCTCTACTGCCTCTGCCATTGGGTGAGCAAAATCAGAATAATCAACACTTTCTTCCGAATAGGTTCCAAAATCTTTAACAATATGTCCTTGTTTCTCTAAATATTCCTTAATCATTTCCTTTTTGCAGTATCCTGCATGATCGCATGCCATAGCAATTTTTACTTTTTTCATATTTTTTATTTTAATTTATTCATTACTAGGTGTTTATCTTGTAATTTTTATTGATGAAATAATTCTTTAAACAGTTTTTAATTCTTTATTTTTAATTCAAAATTATCTTCAAAGTTATTAACAATTGTTAATTATTTAATAATAAGGCTACAAAAAAAATTGTTTAACATAAGTAATTAAATATTAATGCTTTTTAAATATTTAATTTTTCTTTAAATTGTTAATTAGTTTTTAACTTATATTGAAAAATAATTTGTTTTTTCAATCTTCTTATTTGATACGATAAATTAACTGAAAAACAAAAAAAAGTTTTTAGTTTATATTAAAAAACAATTAACAAAATTTTAACTTTTTAGAACTTGATTTTTCAATATTTTTATTAAACATTAGTTTATTAACATTATGTTAATTTAATTTGTAAATTGTTGAAACTCAAAAAAACAATTGGTTTACTATTTGTTTATAACTTATAGTTTTTTGTTAATAATTAAAATTGCAACTATATTTCAATTACTTTTAAACAAAACTAACAGCATATAATCATTATTATTACCAATTTTAAATCTTTTTAAATATTAATAATATATAAAAGACTTGTTAATAAAATATATTTTAAAATAAAAAAATGAATACAATAATAAATAAAATAAATAAACTCAAAAAAGAAAAAAATGCAATTATTTTAGGACACTTTTACGAAAGTCCTGAAGTACAAGAAATATCTGATTTTATAGGTGACAGCCTTGCTTTGGCTCAAAAAGCTCAAAAAACAGATGCAGATATTATAGTTTTTGCAGGTGTTCTTTTTATGGCAGAAACAGCCAAAATTTTATATCCTGATAAAAAAGTTTTACTTCCTGATTTAAATGCAGGATGCTCGTTAGCAGATTCATGTGAAGAAAATAAATTTAAGAAATTTTTAATGCTTCATCCTGACAGATATGTTATTTCTTATGTAAACACAAGTGCAAAAATAAAAGCATTATCTGATTGTATATGTACTTCTTCTAATGCAATTAAAATAGTTAAAAGTGTACCTATTGATAAAAAAATAATTTTTGGTCCTGATAAGAATTTAGGAACTTATGTGAAAAAAAGTACTAATAGAGATATTTTACTTTGGGATGGTGCTTGCCATGTTCATAAACGATTTTCAGCAGAGAAAATAAAACAGTTAAAGAAAAAATATCCAAATGCTAAAATTATTTCTCATCCTGAATGTGAAGCTTCTGTTCTTGAAATATCTGATTTCATTGATTCAACTTCTGGATTATTAAAATATACAAACCGAGTAGAATATAATGAATTTATTATTGCTACCGAACCAGGTATTATATATCAAATGCAAAAAGCAAATCCCGAAAAATTGTATATTGCTGCACCTTCTTTTGAGGAAGAGAATAATATTTGTGAGTATATGAAAATGTGTACTTTAACAAATATTTATAACTCTCTTAAAGAAGAAAAATTTGAGATAAATTTGGAAGAAAATCTTATAAACAAAGCAAGAGGTTCTATTTTAAAAATGTTAGAAATATCTAATAAGCTTAAATTATAAATGATTAAATATTATTTTTCTATATTCTTTATTTTCATAATTTTTTCATCGTGTGTTTATTCGCAAAACGAAAATATTAAAAATTCTGAGGGATACAATATTTTTTACTACGGAAATAAGCAAATATCAAGTGAAGGAAATATGATTGAAGCAAAGCCAGAAGGCTTATGGAAATCGTATTATGTTAATGGAAATTTAAAATCATTGGGTAAATGGTCTGACAATCAATTAGATAGTGTTTGGACTTTTTATAATGATGATGGAACAATTAAAAGTAAGATTAACTATTTGTATGGAAAAAAGAATGGATATTTTTATAATTACAATTCTTACAAAATTAATGATACATTAATTTCTTATATTAATTCTAAAATTTTATATGTTGAAAATGTCCCTCAAGGAAAATCAAACTTTTATTTTAAAAGTGGAAATATTCATAAGATTATTCCGTTTAAAGAAGGAAAAAAACAAGGAAATGGAAAGGAGTTTGCTGAAGATGGAAGAATTATTTCTTTGTTAGAATATAATTTTGGTAATTTAATTGATATTGAAAAAATTAATAGATTAGATTCTTTAAAGAAAAAAAATGGAGTTTGGAAAGAATTTTATAAAAATGGAAAAGTAAAAATTGAAAAATCTTATTCTCACGGAAAATTAAATGGCTTAATTAAAAATTTTAATTTAAAAGGAGAATTGCTTGATGCTCAAAGATATGAAAATGGAATATTAGTTGATGATAGTGTTAATATAGCAAATAGAGTTTTATATAAAGCAGAGTATTATGCTAAGCCAGATAAAAATGGAAAAAAGATTTTAAAATCGTCTGGAACTTATGTTAAAGGAAATCCGGTAGGAGAGCATAGAGAATATGATTCAAAAGGAAAAGCTAATAAATCAAGAATTTATGATATGCAAGGGAATCTTTCTGGAGAAGGAAAGGTAAATGAAGAGGGAGAAAAGACTGATTTATGGAGATTTTATTTTTTTACTCATGAATTAAAATCAAAAGGAAAATTTAGAAAGAATAAGAAAGACGGTAAGTGGAATTATTTTTATAAAAACGGAATAGTTGAACAAAGAGGTGTTTACGTAAAAGGAAAATTTGCAGGTAATTGGAAATGGTATTTCCCTGATAAGTCTTTACAAAGAGAAGAAAATTTTTATTATGGTAAAGAAGATGGTGATTATGTAGAATACAATGAAAAAGGAGAAATAATTGCCCAAGGTGTTTATATTGATGGAGATAAGGATGGAAAGTGGGTTTATAAAGAGGGAGATCATATAGAAGAAGGTAATTACCAAGCAAATAGTAAAAATGGAATTTGGAAATATTTTTACCTTAATAAAAGGCTATACTTTAAAGGCAATTATATACAAGGAAATCCAGACGGAAAACATTTTTTTTATTACAAAAATGGAAAATTAAAAAAGGAAAGTTTTTATGTTATGGGAATGAAAGAAAAAACATGGAAAGAATTTGATTATTATGGAACATTAGTAAAAACACTTATGTTTAAAAATGATCAATTATTGAAAGTTAATGGAGTTGCCGTTAACGAATAGTTTTACAAATAATTAAAATTTTTCAACTTGAATTACATAAAAAAATTAGCAGGAGAGTCAATGGTTTATGGAATGGGAACAATAGTTCCTCGTTTGTTAAATTATTTACTTCTTACTCCTTTTTATACAAGAATACTCTCAATTTCTCAATATGGTGAAATTGCAGAGCTTTATTCTTATACTGCTTTTTTAATGGTTTTCCTTACTTACGGTATGGAAACTGCTTTTTTTCGTTATGCTAACTCATCCAAAAATTCTAATACTGCATTTACTACTTCATTAATTTCACTAAGCATTACATCTTTATTATTTATTGGTTTTATTTTTTCTTTTGCTCACCCTATTGCTGATGTAATTAGATATTCAAATCATCACGAGTATATTATCTTTATTGGACTTATAATTGCTATAGATGCCGTTTCATCTATTCCTTTTGCAAGATTAAGACATCAAAACAAAGCCAAAAAATTTGCTGTATTAAAAATTGTTAATGTTTTAATCAATATTATCTGTAATTTTTTATTTTTTGTAATTTTTCCTGTTTTAATAAAAAAAAGTGAATTTAGTTTTCTTTCCGCTGTCTATTCTCCAGATATTGGTGTTGGTTATGCTTTTATCTCTAATCTTATTGCCAGTGCTGTAACTTTTGTTTTATTAATACCCGACATTTTTTCTATTAAATTTGACTTTGATAAAAAATTGCTGAAACAAATGTTGGTTTATGCATTTCCTCTGTTAATTGTTGGAGTTGCAGGTATGATTAACGAAGTATCTGATAAATTTTTGCTTAAATATTTGTTGCCTAAAAGCGTTAATGCAATGCAGCAAATAGGTATTTATGGAGCAAATTATAAAATTGCCGTTTTAATGACAATTTTTATTCAAATGTTTAAATATGCTGCAGAGCCTTTCTTTTTTAAACATGCTGATGAAGTAAATTCTAAAATTATATATGCTGATGTTATGAAATATTTTGTTGCTTTCGGATTATTAATATTCTTGGGTGTAACAATCTATATTGATATTTTTAAGCATTTTATTGATGCAAAATTTTATTCAGGATTAAAGATTGTCCCAATTGTATTAATGGCAAATTTATTTCTCGGTATATTTTATAATTTATCTGTTTGGTATAAAATCAATAATTTAACAAAGTATGCGGCATATATTGCTTTGTTTGGAGCAGCAATAACAATAGTTATTAATTTTGTTTTCATTCCTAAATTTGGATATATGGCATCAGCTTGGGCAACATTTATTTGTTATTTCATAATGATGATTGTTTCGTTTTTTCTGGGTAAGAAATTTTATCCTATTAAATACGATATTAAAGCAATATTTGTTTTTATGGCCTCTGCATTAGTAATCTTTTTTATTAATAATTTAATTAATATAGATAATGTTATTCTAGCTTTTGTAGTTAAAACAATACTAATTTTGTCATTTATAATGATATTCTTATTTAAGGAAAAAATTAAATTATCTGATATCAAAATTTGACCGTTTTTTAATTTATTTATGTAAATCTAATTAGTGTCTGTACATAAACGAAATTTTATTCACGTTGTCATTTCGAGCGATAGTGAGAAATCCCTTTCCTACCGCATGAAATAGATTTCTTCTCCGCTAGATGGTGGATTAAAATAACAAATAAACGATTTTAATTGTGGGTATTGATAACAAATAAGATAACCGCAGGGAGCAATCTGTTAATTTGAACATTAATTTTATTCCTCTGCGGAATTTAGAGAAGTTTTCGAAAAGTATAGCATCTTAAATTAATGTTTTTTATTGATTTTGATGATGAAATATTTATATAATAGTTTTATTATTAGGTAATTATACTTTACATAATAATGATTTGTATTAATTGAACTCCGGTTACAAAATTGTTTCAAATTATAATTACATTTGTAAGTTTTATCAATTATTAGAAAATAATATGCAAGTAAAAATAGTTAATGTTTCAAACAATGAATTGCCTGCTTATAAAACCAAATATTCAGCAGGATTAGACCTTAGGGCAAATCTAAAAGAATCTGTAATTTTAAAACCATTAGAGAGAAAACTTATATCAACAGGTTTATTTATTGAGTTACCAGAGGGTTACGAAGCACAAATTAGACCTAGAAGTGGTATGGCATTAAAACATGGCATTACTGTTTTGAATACACCGGGAACTATTGATGCAGATTACAGAGGAGAGATTGGAATAATTCTTGTTAACTTATCAAATGAAAATTTTGAAATTAATAATGGTGACAGAATTTGCCAAATGATTATTGCCAAATACCAACAGGTTGATTTGGTTAAAGTTGATATAATTAATGAAACAGAAAGAGGAGCGGGTGGTTTCGGTCATACAGGAATAAATTAATTAAGAATTAGTGAAAATTAGTGTAATTCGTGTCTAAAAATATAAAATAATGAATATAATAATACCAATGGCAGGAATGGGAAAACGTATGAGACCTCATACATTGACAGTTCCCAAACCACTTATTTCTATAGCAGGAAAACCTATTGTAGCACATCTTGTTGATGAGCTTTCAAAAGTATATAATGATAAAATTGACGAAATAGCTTTTATTGTAGGTGATTTCTCACAAGATGTAATTGATGAGTTAAAAAATATTGCAATATCATATAAGGCAGAACCAAAAATTTATCATCAAACAGAACCTTTAGGTACTGCTCATGCTGTTTATTGTGCAGCGCAATCATTAAAAGGCAATGTTATTGTTGCTTTTGCTGATACTTTGTTTAAAGCAAACTTTAAAATTGATGAAAATGTAGATGGCACAATTTGGGTTAATAAAGTTGATAATCCTTCTTCTTTTGGTGTTGTGAAAATTGATGAAAGCAATTTTATTTGCGATTTTATTGAAAAACCAAAAGAGTTTGTTTCAGATTTAGCAATAATAGGGATTTATTATTTTAAGCAAGGAGAAATTCTCAAAAATGAACTTGCAAAATTAATCAAAGATGAGTTTAAAGTAAATGGTGAGTATCAATTGACAGATGCCTTGAAAAGAATGCAGCTAAATGGGATTAAATTTAATACCGGTAGTGTTGATGAATGGTTAGATTGTGGAAATAAAGACGCAACAGTTTATACAAATCAACGTTTGTTACATCTTTTAGATAAAAATCAACTCGTTTCAAAAAATGCACAGATTATTAATTCAAAAATTATTGATCCTTGTTATATTGATGAAAAAGTAAAAATTAAAAATTCTGTAATTGGACCATATACGACAATTCATAAAGGAACAGAAATAAAAAATTCAATTGTAAGAAATTCTGTTATTCAAAAAGATACATTAATTGAAAATCAAAACATTGAAAATTCAATGATTGGAAACAATGTTAAGATTATATCGAAAGCTGATGATTTGAGCATTGGCGATTTTTCAAATATTGTTAAATAGATTTTTTATAAAATTATTTAATAACAATATAGTTTTATTCCAGATGAGTTACTTAATTTATTAATGATGAAGAATTATTGTTTTTACAATAATTTCACCAGTTTTAAGTTATTTTTTTAGACACATATTATTTCGTTAATTATGTATTACACAATTTATAAAGTAGCCAAAAGAAAAGGAGTTTTTTTAATTGCGTTGTTTTTTTGTTTTGCCCTCTCTGGTTTTTCGCTTTCAGCCAATCAAATAACAAGCAAATCGGATACTTTAACAAGCCAGCAAAAATTTGATTTTAAATATGCTTTTATTGATGCAAATAGGCAATTAATGTTAGGTAATTATTCTGTAGCACAAGGGTTATTTTTACAATGTTTAAAAATTGACAATAACAGTTCAGCATGTTTATATCAATTGGCTTACATAAGTTATTCATTAAAAGAGTATGAAAAAGCATTAATTCATGCACAGAGAGCTGTGAAGAAAGCACCAAAAAACTTGTGGTATAATTTTTTATTATCATCTATTTATCAAGAACTTAACGATTTAGAAAATGCTGCAAAAATATATCAGCAACTAATCAAAATTTATCCTAATAATTATGATTTGTATTTTGAATATTCCTCATTATTAGCCTTAAACAAACAGTTTTCTAAGTCCATTAAAGTGTGTAACAAACTAGAATCCTCTTTAGGTTTTTCTGAGAAAATTGCCATGCAGAGAATTAAAGTTTATTTCATGAATAATGATAAAAAATCAGCTTATAAAGAATTAAATTCTCTAATAAATAATTTACCAAACGAAAAAAAATACTATTTAATATTGGCCGATTCTTATATAAATGATAAGAATTTGGTGGAAGCAAAAATGGTATATCAATCTTTACTTAAAGTATATCCAAGCAATGGCGAAGCACATTTTTTTTTGGCACAATATTATATACAAAAAAAAGAGTTCGCAAAATTTTTTGAAGAGTTAAAAAGAGTTTTTGAAAGTAAATCATTTGATGCAGAGCAGAAAGTGCAAATGTTTGTTTCTTTTTCGAAAAGTATAGGCGATAATAAAGAGCTTAATAATAAATTTAATGAATTATTTAATATTTTGTTAGAAACAAATCCTGAAAATATTGATGTAAAAATTATAAATTCAGATTATTTATATAGAAACAAAAAATATAGTAAAGCCAGAGAAGAATTAGAATATATTATTACGAAGAAGAAAGATAATATTTATGTTTGGCAGCAATTGTTACTCACTGATAATATGCTTGAAGATTTTGAATCAATGTTTGAGCACAGTAAAGAGTCTGTTAAATATTTTCCAAACCAATCATTTTTTTATCTTTTCAAAGGATTATCATCCTATCAATTAAAAAATTATCAAATTTCTATTGAATCTTTAGATTTTGGGAAAAAGCTTGTTGTTGAAACCGACCCTTTAAAAAAACAGTTTTATTTATATTTGGGAGAGGCTTATTATCAATTAAAGAATTATGATAAATCTTTCAGTAATTTCGATATTTATTTAAATATTGAACCGGAAGACACTTATGTTCTAAACAATTACAGTTATTACTTATCGTTATTAGATAGAGATCTTGAAAGAGCTGAACAGATGAGCAAGAAATCAATTACTTTAGAACCAAAAAACTCAACCTTTTTAGATACACACGCCTGGGTTCTTTTTAAAAGAAAATCCTTTTCGGAAGCACAAAAAATAATTAAATTAGCAATAGAAAATGGTGGCGACAGCAGTAGTGTTATTGTTGAGCACTTTGGCGATATTTTATTTAAAAATAATAAAACTGATGAAGCTGTAATACAGTGGAAAAAAGCAAAAAGCCTTGGCTCATCATCAAAAAATTTAGATAAAAAGATTACGGAAGAAAAATTAATTAATTAAATTTTATTTATGGTTCATAAAAGGAAAAGTATTTATTTATATTTATTTATTATTTTATTTCTTTCGTCATGTGCAGTTACAAAAAGAGTAAAACGCAGAAAAATAAAAAATTATGATATTGAAAAAATTTATTCTCTAGTAAAAGCAAACGAATTAAACTATAATTCATATTCAATAAAATATTCTGCAAAAATTGATTTGAATGGTAGTAAAAATAGTGTTAGTGGAGTAATGAGAATTGTAAAAGATTCTGCAATTTGGATTTCTGTATCTCCCGGTTTTGGAGTCGAACTAATGAGACTTTTAGTAACTCCCGATAGTGTAAAAATGATTAATCGTTTGAATTCAACTTATTTTGCAGGAGATTTTAGTTATCTCAATAAAGTTTTTAAATTTAACTTAGATTATTTCTCTCTTCAAGCAATTTTGACAAATTCATTTTTTTCCTACGAGGCTCAAGATGAAAAGAATTTAATAAAGAATTTAATAAAGAATTTTACTTCAAAAATTGACTCAAATAATTATTTATTACAATCATTACCAAATAATTCTGAAAAGGATTCTAATATTTATAAACAGCATGTAACTCAACAAATGTCTATATCTCCTGAAGAATTTAAAATTTCGAAAATCTTTATGTTTGATTATTTACAAAACAGGTCTTTACAAATTAAGTTTTCCAATTATATTGATCTTAACGATAATAAATTCCCACAAAATTTGAATTTACTTTTTAATACCAAAAAAAGCAAAACAAAAATTGATTTAAGATACAGCAAAGTAAGTGTTAATAAGAGGGCTAGAATGCCTTTTAAAATTTCAAAAAAGTATTTGCCGATTAAATAATTATATTTTTGCTTGTTATAAAGTAGATATTCATATAATATTGTTCTTAAGTTAAAAAAGATGTTTAATTTTTATAAATTTTTACTTTGTGAATAAACGTAAAATTAAAATATTACTCTCCCTGTTTTTCTTTGTATTTGCTTGTATCAATACTTTTGGTCAAAGCAGAAGCCAGCTTGAGAAACAAAAGAAAACATATGAAAAAAAAATATTATATACAAATAGTTTATTAAAGCAGACTAAGAAAAACACAAAGTATTCTTCACACAAACTTTTAATATTACAAAATAAAATTTCTAACAGAAATCAGCTAATCTTAAATATTAAACAAGAAATAGATTTGTTGGATACTGTTATTTATTATGATCAGCAAAGTATAATACTCTTAAAAGCTAATTTAAGGCAGCTTAAGCAGGAGTATGCTAAAATGATTTACCATGCGTACAAAAATAGGAGTTATTACGATAAACTAATGTTTGTGTTCGCATCAGAGGATTTTAACCAAGCTTATAAAAGACTGAAGTATTTCCAACAATATTCTCAATATAGAAGAAGACAGGCTGATTTAATTGTTGATACTAGGCTAACATTAATTCAAAAGCTTGATAGTGTAGAAATCATAAAGGCACAAAAGTTAGAATTGGTTTATGACAAGAAGGAGGAGAATACAAACTTAATTTATGAAAAAGACCAGCAAAAAAATATTTTATCAAACTTAGGTAGAAAAAAATCAAAACTAATTAAGAGTCTACGTGTACAACAAATTGCCGCAGTAAATCTTCAAAAGCGTATTGAAGCAATTATTGCAGAGGAAGCATTAAAAGCCGCAAATTTTGCTAAGAAAAAAGGAAAAAAAGCAAACGCGTTTTTTGTGTTAACTCCTCAGGATAAGCTTGTTTCAACAGAATTTGTTAAAAATAAACAGCACCTGCCATGGCCTACTCAGCGTGGTATTGTTACTTCATATTTTGGAGAACATAAACATCCTTTTTTAAAAGGAATTGTTATTAGAAACAACGGTATTGATATAACAACGACAAAGGGTTCTGTGGTAAGATCAATTTTTGAAGGAGAAGTTTCTCGAGTTTTTTCCATTAAAGGTGCAAATATTACTGTTATTGTAAGACATGGTAATTTTTTAACTGTATATTCAAATCTAAAAGAAGTTATTGTAAAGGCTGGCGACAAGCTTAAATCAAAACAAGCAATAGGAGTAGCCTTTACTGATACCGATAATGATAACAAAACAGTATTAAAGTTTCAAATTTGGAAAGAAAATAAAAAATTAAATCCAATTACCTGGTTAGCTCATAAATAAAGCCTATGAAAGATTCTAGTTCAAATATTTTATATAAAAAATTAGATGATTTTATTAAAAAGTATTATAAAAATTTAATAATACAAGGGCTTTTTATTTCATTAATTGTTATAGTAAGTGCGATATTTTTTGCTGCAATATTTGAATATTTTTTTTATTTTTCAAAAATCACAAGACTGGTTTTTTTGTTTATAATTATTTTTGCAGCTATTTATACTTGCATATCCTTTATTTTGCTACCTGTACTAAAAAGAATAAATGTTCGTAAACAGATAACTTATAAACAAGCAGTTTCTATTATTAACCATCATTTTCCAGAATTTCACGACAGTCTTTTAAATAGTTTGGAATTAGCAGAAGGAGACAAGGATAATTCTTATTTTTCACCTCAATTAATAATTGCTTCAATAGAGCAACGAATAAATAATTTGAAACCTTACAATTTTGCTTTTGCAATTAATATTAAGAAAAAATTTTTTTATGGCAAGATTTTATTTTCTGTTATAGTAGCGTCTTTTATTTTTTATTTAATTTTTCCAAATATTTTAAATCAAGGAACAAGAAGAATTATTAATTATAAAATTCATTACACAAAACCTTTGCCATTTCAATTTTCAATTTTAAATAAAAATTTATCAGTTCATAAAGGTTCCGATTTTAAATTACAAGTTAAATTAACCGGCGATGAAATTCCAAATGAATTGTTTGTTTCTTTCAGAGGAAATAAATTTTTTATGAAAAAAGATTCTGAAAATACATTTTCTTATGATTTCCAAAATGTAAACAACCAAATTCACTTTAAAATTTCTAACGAGGACTTTTCTTCGCAAATTTTCAAGCTCTCTGTAATGCCTATTCCTATTATCATTGACTTTAATATTTCCCTTTTTTATCCTCGTCACACTGGCCTAAATGAAAAGACCTTGGATAATGTAGGTGATTTTTCTATTCCTAATGGCACAAAAGTGACCTTTGCTTTTAATTCAGTAAATACCGATTCATTATTTATTTCATTTGACGACTCAAAGTTGAAAATTGCCAAAAAAAATAAAGATAAATTTTCATTCACCAAAACATTTTATAAATCGACTCAATATTCAATTTCCTTAAAAAATCAAAATTTACGGAAAAAAAATATTTTTAAATATTCTATTAATGTAATTCCCGATATGTATCCAAATATTAAACTTGTTGATATTGTTGATACCCTTAATATGAATTTGCATTATTTTAAAGGAGTCGTTAACGACGATTATGGTTTTACTAATTTGAAGTTTCATTATACTCTTTCAAATATTGAAGACTCCATTTTTTCAGTTAATATACCAATCAATAAAAATTTAACAAATCAGGAATTTTACTTCGCTACTGATTTTGAAGAATTATCGAAAAGTGCAGATAACATTAATTATTATTTTGTTATTACTGATAACGATATTGTTTCTGGTTTTAAGTCAACAAAAAGTCAACTATTTGAATTCACAAAACCCAATAGAGATAGTTTGTTAACTTTTGAAAAAGAAATTAATAGTTCAATAGAAAAGAAATTAAATCAAGGAATAATGTTGGCTCATGAATTAAGTCGAGATATTAAAGAATTTCAAAAGCAAAATATTAATTCTAATCTGTCGAATTGGGAAAAGAAAAAATTTCTTAAAAATATTGTTGATAAACAAAAAGAATTACAAAATATTGTAAATAAGATTAACAAAACGAATATTGATAAGAATAATTTTATTAATTCGTTTAGTGAAAAAAACAAAGAAATTTTAGACAAACAAAAAAAGATAGATGAATTGTTAAAAACTATTTTAAATGATGATATTAAAGATTTGATGAAACAGTTGGCAGAACTTCAAAAAAAGTTTGACAAAAATAAAATCAATCAGCTTTCGAAACAATTGCAAATGTCATATGACGATTTAGAAAAACGATTAGACAAAAATCTTGAGTTGTTAAAGAAATTTCAAATAGAACAAAAAATCGATAATGCAATTAATGACCTTAAGAAACTTTCCGAAGATCAAAACAAATTAGCAGAAACAACAAAGCACAAAGAAGAAGATAATAATAGCTTGATAAAAAAGCAAACATCACAATCAGATAAATTAAGTAAAATAAAAAAGGATTATAACAGCCTTAAAAAACAAAATTCTGAATTGGAAAATAAATTTAATTTAGATAATTTTAATAAACAATTTGAAGCAATACAAAAGCAATTTCAAGATGGATTAGATAAGCTTAATAAAAATCAGAATCGAAAGGCTTCACAAAACCAATCTCAAAACTCAAAACAATTAGATAATTTATCGCAGTCAATGCAAAATATGATGAAGGAAAATATGCAACAACAAGCAACTGTCGATATTCAGCAACTGAGACAAATACTTTATAATTTACTATCGTTTTCATTTGATCAAGAAAAAATAATTGAACAGCTTCGATTTTGTGAACCATCGAATCCAAAATACTCAGAAATTTTAAATTCTCAAAACAAGCAAAAAGAAAATTTCGTTATCATAAGAGATTCTTTATATGCCTTATCAAAACGAACAATGCAGCTAGCTTCAATTATTGATAAAGATGTTTTTAAAATTAATTCAAATTTAGAAAAAGTTTTAGATGAATTAGAAAATAGAAAAAAAGGAAAAGCACTGAGTTCTCAACAATTTATTATTACTTCAACGAATAATCTTACATTATTTCTTTCTGAAGCATTAAAGTCATTGCAGGAAATGCAAAAAAAAGGTTCTAAAATGGGTAATAAATCTTGCAAAAAATCAGGAAAAGGAATGCCATCGCTTTCTCAAATGCGGAAAGGACAGCAGTCGCTGAAATCGCAATTGCAAAACATGTTAAACC
>JADFUR010000106.1 GCA_015222055.1 Bacteroidota bacterium
ACATAATAAATTGTATTAGGACTTAATGATGTAATATTTGATGTGAAAGCTCCAGTAGCTGAAACTGCACCTTCTTCTGTTTTATTATCTCCGGTGGTTGGTGTTCCTCCCGTATTCCAACATACACCGTGTTGTGTGGGGTTCGGATCTCCTAAATCAGTAATATTTCCATTACCTGTAGCTGTTGTTTTTGTAATATTGCTTACAGCTTGTGTTGTTATAGTAGCTGCTAAAGGCAGAGTTTTAAAACTGCTAGCGGTACCATAAGAAGTGCCTTCAGAGTTGATTGCGTAAGAATTATAGTAATAAGTTGTATTAATACTTAATGATCCAATTGATTCGGAAAATGTTCCGGTAACTGACCCATTTGCATCTTTTGTAGCTCCTTCTGCAATTGTTGGTGTTGCATCTGTAGTAGAATATACCACACCACGCTCGGATATAGCCGCACCGCCATCAGATGTTACATTACCACCCAATGTGACAGTGGTCATAGTTATACTACTTGCTGCAGTTGTTGTTACTGTTGGGGCAGTAGCGGCTCCTATTCCAGATATCCGAATATTATCAATTCCTATCTCTTCTGAGAGGTCATTTTCTACTACAATTCGAACCGAAATGTTTGTAGCTCCATTTGTATTAAAAGTGTATGTAAAATCCTGAAAAGCTTCAGTCAATAAGGTTCCATCACCTTTTCCATCCAGATTAGTATCTTCATAAAGACCTGAAGGATTGATTCCAAGATTGCCTTTAAACTGCCCTACTGTTGTATATGTTCCTGTATTTACAAATGCATCACCTACAGTTGCAATGTTAGCATCAAAGGCATATTGTACAAATATTCCATCAGGATCTGTTTCTTCAAAACTTTCATCATTTCCACCATCGTATACTGCAGCTAGTGCTACTGTAACTTGAACCTGACTATATGATGAAATATTTTGACTACTAATTACGATATAGCCATTAAAATCTGGATTAAGAGGATTATCAACATCATCCATATCCTCTGCTCCAAACATATAACTACCATCGACGTTTGAAAACGCCCTTGGCCAACCGGTAGGAGTAGAAAAAGAATTGAAAACTGTGAAATAGTCAGAAGCCCCATCTGTAAAAGTGTTAGCATCATAGTTTGTTGCACCCCCTTCAAAGCTTTCTTGAATTATCGGGGTTTGAGCAAATCCTATATTTCCAAAAAATAGAAATATAAAAAGAAATTGTAGAATTTTTTTCATAATCAAGTAGTTTAGTATTATTTAAATTTATTTCCTTCTTTAATTCCGGCAGTTAAAATCATACCACCTGAATGGTATCCCACGGCTGAAAGTATTGTTTCAATGCGAATCAGTTCTTTGTTTTTACAAACCACAAATACTCCATATTGTTGATTTGCCAGTATTATTTTACCCGGTACATCGGGTAAGTCCTTATTATATTTTGCAGGTGATACCTGCACAATTCTAATTTTTTCACCTTCGTATTCAGCAATAGCACCTCTATTCCAAGGATTTCCTGCATTTACAGTAGCCACAACTTCGCTCATGGTCATTTCTTTCCAGTTAATGCTTACATCTTTCAACGTTGGTTTTGTCAAATAGACTGACCCGTTTAAATTTTGTGCTTTGGAAATTATATTTTCTGAAGATAAGGCATCGAGGAATTCGGACAGAAGCTGACAAGCAATCGCAACACTTTTATGTAGTAAAAGGCCATACGTGTCGTAAAGTTCTAAGGGAAACTTTTTCTCAAGTATAATTGCACCACCATCAATACTGGCATCCATTTTAATTACGCTAACTCCTGCTTGATTTTCTCCGTTTTTTATCTGCCAAAAAATAGGGTCAGCACTACGGTATTTTGGCAACAGTCCATAATGGAAGTTGTAAAAACCCAAACTTGGAATATCAAGAATTGCCTGTGAAAATATTTTTGGAAATGTTGCAACGATGCAAACATCAGGTTTTGTATTATTTAATACATCAATTATTTCACTATCGTTGTTGTGATCAACAATGAACATTTTTGTGGATTCGACATAACCAGAGTTTGAAATTTCGTTAACAAGCTCACTATTTGATGAAGAAATTACTATGCCCGAAAAGATTCTGCGCCGTATAAGCTCAAAAATTATTTGAGCCGATTGAATATTATTGCAAAAGACCAGTGCTTTCATAATTTAATTACATAAATAGGTATTCTGCCATCCTGGCAACTCTTCATTAAAACTGTTCAATGTTTTCCAATCCGATTTATCGGTAACTATTGTGCTTATTATATTATTAGGTACTAAATTGCCTTTTGAATTTTCGTACTCATATAGATAGAATGGTGCTTTAATATTGTTCAATTCTGTGTTGAGCTCTAAATTTCCTCTGGGTGATTCTATTTCCAAATTATTCAGTTTTGGTACTATTTCTTCTTTTGAAACCCAGTTTTGAGCCATACAATGTTTTATAATTAAAGCAACTTCATAGCCAAGTATTCCTGAAAATGTAAGGTCTCTTTTTAACTGTGATTTAAAATATTTTTTCAGCGTTTTAGATGCACTGTTTTCTATATTTCCCCAAGTTTTAACTGAATAGATTGGATAATTAATATTTGCTACAATGGTTTCAGCTTCGGCAAAAAATGGTGCAGCAACGACCGGAATCTCTTTAAATGATTCATATTGTGACAAATATTTCATTGCCTCGATGGCTTCGAAACCATAATACCCCATAAAAACAAAATTGTTTTGCTCCTTTTTAATTTGCTTAAGGTGAAGGGCGAAATCGTCATTCTCATTTTTGTGCGATACTTCTGTTAAATTAACCTTGCCTGAATATTTTTTTTCAGCCAATTCTGTGGCTAAAGCAATGGGAAATCCGCTGTCAAAAAAAGACAATAACCTTGAATAGTTGTGACCAATATTTTGAAAAGCCCATTTGCACGCAAAATATATTGAGTTGAACATTTCCAAAGAACAGTGCACCATATAAGGATTAGCGTCTACTTCTAAAACAGGATGATCTCCGGCATTGCATATTATGATTGGGGTTTTTGTTTGCTGAATAAGGGGATTTATTGCTATAAGTGATTTATATCCCACAAAACCGACCACCATATCCACATGTTCATATAGTATAAGCTCTCTCAGTGCTTTTTGGTTATCATTTGGCACCGCCAAATTTGTATCTTTAATTACATAGCTATGTGAATTACCCAATACAAATTTCAGGCAATTGTACAAATCACTACCAATGTATGGGTAAAATTTAGAATATGGTAGTAGCAATCCAATTTTCATTACAATAAGTATTCTGTAATAAAAAGGGTGTCAAAAAAGTCCATTATTTTCATCCCCAACTTGATTGGGGATCTTATTATTTGTTGTTTTTCTGTTAATTAAGAAATTTCCTTTTTCAAAGAAATGACAGTTTTATTCCTTTTGGACACCCTCTTATTGATTTAATCGTTTAATTTCTCGATGGAAATACACCTTGAAGACAGATTATATAATGCATTGGGATATAAGGTTGCATAATGCCAAATGCTAGACCACTTCCTGAATGATCAACGGCGATATTAATTCCGCTAACATCTACACTTAAACCTGATGTATCAACAGTTATGGCATCTGCTGCTAATGTGTTGGCAGTTGCTTCCTCAATATAAAGTTCTGAAGAACATTTACCAAGATACCCTCCTGATGGAGTATTTTCTCCAGCCTCTGTATTATTAACCTTCATTGCTGCTGTAGCAGTACCGCTAAGGCTACCAGCACCACCTGCTGCTTGTGCAGTGTGGGTGTGATTAGGCATTTCATTAATAGTCATAGTGTGCTGCATAGTTCCAGAACTTTCCCCTAGTCTGAAATATGGTAATCCCGGCCCTTGTCCTACACCTATCGGTGCTCTTCCTCTTAAGTCGGGCAAAGCCATAGTTGTCCTACCATCACCGCCATAAATAGTATTAATAATTGCAAAAAGTGCGTTATTCTCTGCAATAGACAACAGTTGTCCTTCACAAAATGCCCATGTTCTTGGGGCAAAATTGCCTGCAAACATTTTAATTTCTCCAATTGTTCCTTCCATAATTTTAATTTTTAATTTAAATAATCATAAAATTAATATCATTCAGACATAGTTAAACAATAATTAAATAATCAACACTTATATTGTTATATATTTAATTATCAAATTTACAATTAATTTTTCAATAATAAAAAACTTAATAAATAGGTAATCAAGCTAATATAAATAATATGAGTTTTGAGCTTTAAATTTAATTGTAAAATTATATCCTAGAATAGTTAGACTGTATTGTTTCTTACCATGACTTAATATTCAAGTGTTCTGTTAAATATTTGTTTACTTTTGCTTAAAAAAATTAAAATATTTAATTAATACTTTGTAAATGAACAACACTAATTACTTTAATACAATTTTAGTTGCATCACAAACATTAATTAACTGTAAAAATGAATTATTGAAAGAATAGCTATTTTAAACAATAAAAATATTTGTTAATATAAATTTATCCTTTTTTTAGTAACTTTGGAATTATCGATTAAAAAATATTGAAATAATAAACAAAGTAGAATTACTAATTCAAATTACAATCTTAATTCATGATATATATAATTTTAAAATACAGTTCTATTTTAATAATTATAGCAACAATTGTAATTATAGGAACTCAAATTTATAATGCAAGACTATGGGTTGATTGTTATCCCAAAAACATCCGAAAAGCCATTCCCAAAAAAACTAAAAAAGAAAGCCAATTAAAATTTCTATTGGGTTCGCCCTTTATGATAGCTATAATTTTCATGCCAATTCTAGCAGCAATTGAGACCTATAAATTACCTCAAAATAATGTTTTAGACATCTTTTTAGTCGTGTTTGGTGTTGAGTTTCTTTTTAATCTGTATGATTTGCTAGTTCTTGACTGGTTAATTTTTTGCTTTATTACTCCCAAATATCAAATTCTAAAAGGAAGCGAGCACTTGCTTCACGAATATAAAAACTATAAATTTCACTTTATTGGTTTCTTAAAAGGAATTATTTTGGGACTTATTTTTAGTGGGATTGTTACTTTAATTATGTACTTAATTAATTATTAGGTTAATAAAAATTAATATAATAATTCTTTCACAAACATAGGATGACGGCTATAAAATCATTTCACCACTAATTTTCTACAGATTCTCACTTGTATTAAACAGCAATGAATCATCAAAGCGTTCTCCCCTGTTTCAGGGGAGATGCCGACAGGCAGAGGGGTAAAAACAAAATAAAAAAAAATAAAAAAAAATATGCACTTAAAAAATTCTAAATTATAAATACATATAAGCTATAAATTTATAAATTTGCATAATTATTCTTTTTAAACAAAAAATCAATTTACAGCATGGATATTGCAACAAAATACAACCCATTAGAGACGGAAGATAAGTGGTATAAATATTGGTTAGACAACAACATTTTCAAATCAGTTCCCGACGACAGAGAACCATTTACAATAGTAATACCACCGCCAAATGTAACCGGTGTTCTGCACATGGGACACATGCTGAATAATACTATACAAGATGTTTTAATCAGACGTGCAAAGATGCAGGGCAAAAACACATGCTGGGTACCGGGCACCGACCACGCCTCTATTGCTACCGAAGCAAAAGTTGTTGCTAAACTAAAGTCCGAAGGAATAAACAAAACAGACCTTTCTCGCGATGATTTTATGAAACACGCCTGGGAATGGAAAGAGAAACACGGTGGTATAATTTTAGACCAACTTAAAAAGCTTGGTGCTTCTTGCGATTGGGACAGAACAACTTTCACTATGGACAAAAAATTGTCGGATAGTGTTGTTGATGTTTTTGTTGATTTATACAATAAAGGATATATTTATCAGGGTGTAAGAATGGTAAACTGGGATCCACAGGCAAAAACTGCTGTTTCCGACGAAGAAGTTATTCATAAAGAATTAAATTCAAAACTTTACTATCTTAGATATAAAATTGAAGGCACCCAAGACGAATGGCTTACAATAGCAACAACTCGTCCTGAGACAATTCTTGGCGATACCGCTGTTTGTGTTAATCCAAACGATGACAGATATAAACATTTAAAAGGAAAAAAGGTTTTAGTTCCTTTGCTTAATCGTTCAATTCCAATTATTTATGATGATTATGTTGATGTGGAATTTGGTACCGGTGCTTTAAAAATTACACCTGCTCACGATATTCACGATTACGAAATTGGTCATAAGCATCACTTACAAAGCATTGATATTTTTAATGACGATGGTACTTTAAGTGAAAATGCAGAACTATTTATAGGTAAAGATCGTTTTGCCGTGCGTGACGAAATAATACCTGAACTCAAAAAAGCAGGTAATCTTGTAAAAATTGAAGACTATGTTAATAAAGTAGGTTTTTCTGAAAGAACAGATGCTGTTATTGAACCAAAACTTTCGATGCAATGGTTTTGTAAGATGAAAGAATTGGCAAAACCGGCTTTAGACCATGTTATGAATGATGATATAAAATTTCATCCTGCAAAATATAAAAACACTTATCGTCACTGGATGGAAAATGTTCAGGACTGGTGTATCTCTCGTCAGTTATGGTGGGGACACAGAATTCCTGCTTACTATTTACCTAATGGCGAATTTGTTATTGCAAAAAAAGCAGAACAAGCTCTTGAATTGGCTAAACAAAAAACAAAAGACAATAATCTTACAATTAACGATTTAAAACAAGACGAAGATGTTTTAGATACCTGGTTTTCTTCTTGGTTATGGCCAATATCTGTTTTTGACGGAATTAGAAATCCTGAAAACGATGACATAAAATACTATTATCCGACTAACGACATTGTTACAGCACCCGAAATAATGTTTTTCTGGGTTGCCCGTATGATTGTCGCAGGATATGAATATCTTGGCGAGAAACCATTTAAAAACGTTTATTTCACAGGTATTGTTCGCGACCAACAAAGGCGAAAAATGTCAAAATCGCTTGGCAACTCACCCGACCCTATTGAATTGATGAAAATCTACGGTGCCGATGGTGTTCGCGTTGGTATGTTACTTAGCTCACCTGCAGGTAACGACTTGTTGTTTGACGAAAATTTATGTGAACAAGGAAGAAATTTCAGCAATAAAATTTGGAATGCTTTCCGATTAATCAAACAATGGGAAGTTGATGATAAAATTGCACAACCCGAACATGCTAAAAAAGCAATTGAATGGTTCGATGCAAAACTAAACAATACAATAGAGCAACTCGACGATCATTTCTTAAAATACAGATTGTCTGATGCTTTAATGACTGTTTATAAACTGTTTTGGAATGAATTTTCATCATGGTATCTCGAAGCTATCAAACCGGCTTATCAGCAACCTATCGACAAAATTACTATTGATAAGACAATTAATTTTCTTGAAAAATTGTTAAAGCTGTTACATCCTTTTATGCCTTTTATTACCGAAGAAATTTGGCATTTAATAGAAGAAAGAGATCAAGGCGAATGCATAACAAATACATTAATGCCAACAGCTGAGAAATATGATAAAAAGCTTATTGTAAATTTCGAAATAGCCAAAGAAGTTATCAGTTCAATAAGAACAATAAGAAAAGATAAAAATATTCCTTTAAAAGATGCATTAACATTAAATGCAAAAGGCAACGGAAATGAATATAACGATTATTTTGATAGTGTTATATCCAAACTAGCAAACCTATCGGAAATCAATCTTGTTAGCGATAAAAAAGATGAAAATTCCATAGCATTTATGGTTAAAACTTTAGAATATTATGTTCCGCTCGAAGGCTTGATTAATGTAGAAGATGAGATTGAGAAACTAACAAAAGAGCTTGAATATAACAAAGGTTTCTTATCATCAGTAATGAAAAAATTAAGCAATGATAATTTTGTTAATCATGCACCGGCAAAAGTTGTTGAAAACGAAAAAACCAAAAAAGCAGATGCTGAGATGAAAATTGCAGCTTTGGAAAAAAGAATTGAGAGTTTGAAATAACAATCAATTTTCTACAATATAAAAAGGCTGCACTTAGCAGCCTTTTTTTTTGTTCCCTATAATACTGCTGTTCGGGATTTCTAAACCCAAAACTAACAAGCTGTATATTAATGCTTTTGGATTACAAATCCTAAAAAGCAAAATTTTTTAAGAAAGGCCTCAACTTTATGATTAATTACTTATCAATATATTTTTGTTTCTCAAAATAATTCAATATAATTCAATATAATTTCTTGTAATTTTTCTTGTTTTACTTCTATGATATTTGATAAAACTTTAATTAAATCACTTTCCGTTTTTGTATCTGAGAATGCAAGTTCTTTTATCCCATCAAAGCCTTTTTCTTCATAAACTAACTCACAAAGAATTGCTCCAAATGGATATTTGTAGTTATAACCTTTATATGGTGCTTTTTGTGCTAATAAATTCTCTATTGTATATCCGTCTGAATGTAACACATCATTGGTTAATTTACTTAGGGATATTCTATACTTTTTGGGGAATTGTTTCTTCGTGCCTAAAAACTCAGCTAAACCTTCCTCAATCATAAAATTTCTCGAATATTTTGATTTTAGCATTATGTGAACCGTTTCATATGCATGAAACTCACCATTAGTTGACATAATATAATCATCCTTTAAACATGCAAGTCCACTTGTTATTCCTGTAAAAAAATAGTCAAAACCAATTAACATACCTAATTCATCAACATCTTCAGCCAAATAGTAATCAACATTAATGTTTTTAGAAATATTTAGATTTGTAGCAATAGTATCAATAAAAGAATTAGCTTCGTTTGCTAAAGCTTCATTAAAGTTATAGTAAGGAGAATAATGATAATTAATTACTCCAATTTTATAACTTTCCCACTTAGATGTTTCTTTAACTATATTGTTTTGTAAAACCCAATTAGCATTTTCTTTTATAGCAGAAACTTTATGTATACACCACACGCTACTCCCATTACTTAAACCACCTTTCACTTGAATTAAAACACGCAAGGTATATTTGTTAATGTCGTATTTTTCAATACTTAGGACATAAAAATTAAAATATTTTTTTAAGGTCTCAAAGTCAACTCCATTATAAATTGAAGAAATACTTAAGTCAAATCTATAGTATCTATCTTTTTCATTCCTATTCCAATAAGGATTATCGTATATAGAATCAGGATGAGAATAAAAATAATTTTTATACAATTCAAAGACCTCTCTTTTAACTGTATCTTCTTTAAAAATTACACGATTACTAATAATAAAATTTAGTGAATCTTGAGCATTAACTATATGTATTGTAAAAAAAAGAAAAATGAAAATAAATTTTCTCATAAATATATATTTTTAACATTATATGATTAGTCTCATGATCTTGTTTGTTGGCTTTCTTCCTTTTTTTTTTGATTATAAAAAAACCCCCGATTAAAATCGAGGGCTAAGTTTATTTTTATTTCTGAATGTTCCTACTTTAAACTTTAAACTTTAAACTTCCTTTTCTAAGCAACTTTAAGCTTTTTCATATTAACTTTATGAAGTTTTCTCTGAGCATATTTTAAAGTAACATTCATCTTCTTTGTATCACTAGAAGGCAACTCAAACATTGCATCTATCATAATAGTTTCACAAATAGAACGTAAACCCCTTGCTCCCAACTTAAATTCAATTGCTTTATCAACAATATATTCAAATGTTTTTTCATCAAAAGTAAGTTCAATATCATCAATGCTAAACAATTTAACATATTGTTTAATTATTGAGTTTTTTGGTTCGGTTAAAATATCGCGAAGAACTTTTCTATCTAAAGGATTAAGATAAGTCAACACCGGTAAACGACCAATAATTTCAGGAATAAGTCCAAAAGATTTTAAATCTTGTGGAGCAATGTATTGCAATAAATTTTTTCTGTCAATTCTCTGTAAATTTTTACTTGCTTCAAATCCAACAACCTGAGTGTTTAATCGTTGTCCGATTTTTCTCTCAACACCATCGAAAGCACCACCACAGATAAATAAAATATTTTTTGTATTAACAGCTATCAACTTTTGCTCAGGATGTTTTCTTCCTCCTTGTGGTGGAACATTAACAACCGAGCCTTCAAGTAATTTAAGCAATCCTTGTTGTACACCTTCTCCCGAAACATCACGAGTTATCGACGGATTATCACCTTTTCGTGCAATCTTGTCAATCTCATCAATAAAAACGATGCCTTTCTCTGCTGCACTGACATCATAATCAGCCGATTGCAACAATCTCGTTAAAATACTTTCAATATCTTCACCAACATATCCAGCTTCGGTAAAAACTGTAGCATCAACAATAGCAAAAGGAACATGAAGCATTCTAGCAATTGTTTGTGCTAATAATGTTTTTCCGGTACCTGTCTCACCTACAAGAATAATGTTTGATTTTTCAATTTCAACATCATCTTTGCTATCTTTTTGCATCAATCTTTTGTAGTGATTATAAACAGCAACCGAAATATATTTCTTTGCATCATCCTGACCAATAACATATTGGTCAATAAATTTTTTAATCTCAATGGGTTTCATAAGTTCAATGCTATCAACATTGAATTTATTCTTACTTTTCATCTCCTCTTGAACAATATTGTAAGCCTGCTCAATACAGTTGTCGCAGATAAACCCTGACATGCCTGCTATCAACATGTTTACATCTTTCTTCTCCCTACCACAAAATGAACATTTATCCATCTATAAAAATTGTTAATTATTAATTTTTAATTATTGAAATGTTACATTATAAAAACTTTCGAATTTTATAATGTAACATAACAATTTATCAATTATTTTTTTATTTTGTTAGAAATCAGCACTTCATCAATCATGCCATATTCTTTAGCTTCAGTCGCTGTCATCCAATAATCTCTATCAGAATCTTTTTCAACTTTTTTATAAGTATTACCTGAATGAAGGGCTATAATTTCATACAGTTCCTTTTTCAACTTTTGAATTTCGCGAGCCGTAATCTCAATATCCGAAGCTTGTCCTTGAGCACCTCCCATTGGTTGATGTATCATAACACGCGAATGCTTTAAAGCAGAACGTTTGCCTTTGGTACCGGCAGTTAATAATACAGCTCCCATTGATGCAGCCATTCCTGTACAAATTGTAGCTATATCAGAACTAATATATTGCATTGTGTCATAAATACCAAGACCTGCGTAAACAGAGCCTCCCGGGGTATTAAAATAAATCTGGATATCTTTTGCAGGATCTGAAGATTCTAAAAATAACAATTGTGCTTCAATAATATTTGAAACATCATCATCAATTGGAACACCCAAAAATATTATTCTATCCATCATTAAACGAGAAAAAACGTCCATTTGAGCTACATTTAGCTCTCGCTCTTCAATAATTGTTGGCGATATATAACTATTGGTAAAAGAAGAATAACGATCTAAAGTTAGACTACTTATACCTTTATGCTTAATGGCATATTTACGAAATTCATCTTTAGGTATCATAAATTATATTTTTAATTTGCGAATAACTTATTAAATTCATCAAAAGTCATCTCTTTGTTTTCAAGTTTTATTGTTTCTTTAACGAATTCAATTATTTTTTTCTCTAACTTAGAATCTACAACTTTCCTTTTATCTTCAGGCTTTTCTATAATACTTTTAGCATAAGTCTCAAGTTGTTCTTCAGGAATATTACGCATTCCGTATTGTCTGAATTGCTGTAAGGTAACTTTCTTGGCTTCTTCAAGAATCTCTTCATCGGTAACTTTTAATTCTTGACCTTTAATAATTTTCTCTTTAATTAATTGCCATTGAAGATCTTTTTGAAAATTCTCATAATCTTTATCTAGAATTTCTTTTGTTAACTCTTTATTTGATAATAGCAACCAACGTTTTAAAAATTCATCAGGTAAAGCTAACTTAGTTTTCTTAATTAACTTAGCTTTAACATCAATTAACAATTTATAATTACTTTGTTCGTCGAAATCTTTTTTTATTTCTTCTTTAATTTTCGTTCTAAATTCCTCAACAGATTTTACTTTACCTTCGCCGTAAATTTTGTCGAAAAGTTCTTGATTCACTTCACAGCTTCCAAATTTTGTTATCTCCTTAATTGTGAATTGGAAATCAGAATCTAATTTTTCTGCTTCTTCTTTCGAGATACTTAACATTGAAGAAATCTCAGTATCATTTGGATATGCTTTTTTAAGATTAAATGTAATAAGCTGGTTAACATTTGCTCCAACAAAAGATTTTTTAATTTTATCGTCTTTCATTACTTCTAATGAAATCATAATGTCTTCTTTTGAAATACCCCCTTCAAGAATTTTTCCATCTTTATCAACTTGAGCAATATCGCCTTTTAAAATCTCATTCTCTTCAACAAGGTCAACTTTCTCAGTTGTACCAAATTGCTTAGTATGACTATCAATTGTTTTGTCAATTAAATCATCTGCGACATCAATATCATAAAAAATTACTTTATCTCTTTTAGATAAATTTAATTCAAACTCAGGTGATAAGGCAATATCAAAAGCAAATTCAAATTCCGTTTGATTGTCCCAATCAATAGGTGCTTGTTCTTTAATGCTTGGTAAAGGTTCACCCAAAATATTTAACTTCTCATCAATAATATGTTTAGTCAAATTTTCTGAAAGAATTTTGTTTATTTCTTCAGCAAGTACAGTTTTACCATACATTTTTTGCACAAGACCCATAGGAACCATGCCTGGTCTAAATCCATCAATCTTGGCTTTTTTCCTATAATCTTTTAACACATTATTTACTTTCGCTTCGTAATCTTCTTTCTCAAGTTTTATTTTGAGAGTAGCATTTAACTCATCTATGCTTTCTTTTGTAATGTTCATGAGTGGTTTTTTTTATTGTATAAAGTTACTAAATTTTAAAAAAACCGCCAAAACTGTTCTAAACAATCAGTAAAGGCGGTTTTAGACAAATAAATTTATAATTTTCATTTAAAAATTGTGCGGATGAAGGGACTCGAACCCTTACGCCTCGCGGCACTAGATCCTAAGTCTAGCTCGGCTACCAATTACGACACATCCGCTAAAAATTTTGGCAAAGATAGATTATTTTTTTTAATATAATAATATTAAATTAAAATTATTTTCGATTATTTAAATAATAAAAATAATTTATTGTTTAACACTGAGATTTTTTAAATTTTACAATTTTATATTTTGCTTCATTATTGTAGAAAAAATAATACTTTTACAATATATATATGGCTTAATTTAAAAACAAAAATATAAATTAAATATTGAGATTTGTAATAAAAAAAATATAAATTAGCCTGCTTAAATTATTTGTGATAATGATAAATGATACTTATAGACATAAAGGATTAAGAAAAATTCTTGTAGATGAAATAAAAAAGCATGGAATAGTTGATGAAAATGTTCTTTCGGCAATTAACAAAGTCCCCAGACATTTATTTATGGAAAGTGGCTTTATTGAATTTGCATATAAAGATAGTGCCTTCCCTATTGGTTCTGGACAAACTATTTCTCAACCATACACAGTTGCCGTTCAATCAGAATTACTTGAAATAAAAAAAGGTGATAAAGTACTTGAAGTAGGAACAGGTTCAGGATATCAAGCTGCAGTGTTGTTTGAGATGGGTGCTAAGATTTTTACTATTGAACGACAACACAATCTGTTCTTAAAATCTCAAATTTTATTAAAAAAATTAGGCTACAAACTACAATTTTTTTTCGGCGATGGTTACAAAGGGTTACCAACATACGGTCCTTTTGATAAAATTATTATTACTGCAGGTGCTCCTTTTATTCCAGAGGAATTAAAACTGCAGTTAAAAATTGGGGGTATTCTTGTGATTCCCGTTGGTGAAAATAGTCAAAAGATGACTAAACTAGTAAAAGTGTCTGAAAATGAATATAAAACAACAGAACATGGTGATTTTTCATTTGTTCCTTTTTTAAAAGGAAAATCAAAATAGTTATTAAACATCTTTGTAAAATTAGATAATTGATTTTTGTTTCTTATTTTTGACAAATAAAATAAATAAATCATTTTATTTAAAATGATTTTTCTGACAAATATTTTTTAATATTGTCAAACAATGTTATAATTTTTAAACCTTATTTATCAAATAATTATGGAAAATTTATCAAGTCTAAACCCTAATAGATTAGAAAGCTTTATAAAAAAGCCGGCTTCACAATTTACCAAAAACGATATAATAAAATTTATTGAAGAGAACAATATTAAAATGCTTAATTTCCGCTATCTGGCCGAAGACGGAAAATTAAAAGCTTTAAATTTTGTTATTAACAACAAAGAGCACCTCGATTCTGTGTTAACAACAGGTGAGAGAGTTGATGGTTCAAGTTTATTCTCACATATTGAAGCAGGCTCAAGCGATTTATATGTTTTGCCTCGCTACAAAACAGCCTTTATAAATCCTTTTGCTTCAAGTCCAACTTTAGATTTCTTATGTTCTTTTTATACAAACGAAGGAACTCCTTTAGACAGTTCACCTGAAAATATTCTTAAAAAAGCACATAGCGAATTTAAGAAAAAAACTGGTTACACTTTTAAAGCAATGGGTGAATTAGAATATTATATTATCTGTCCAAAACCTGAGACCAATTTATATCCTGCTTCAGATCAACACGGTTATCACGAAGCTGCACCTTACACTAAATGGGAAGAATTTAGGCTCGAAGCAATGGAGCTTATTGCTCAAGCAGGAGGAAAAATTAAATACGGACACTCCGAAGTAGGTAATTTTAATTCAGAAACAGAATATTTTGAACAACAAGAGATTGAATTTGTTCCTGTTGAAGCCGAAAATGCTATTGATCAATTAGTTGTTGCAAAATGGATAATCAGAATGTTGGCTCAAGAATATGATGCTACAGTAAGTTTTGCTCCTAAAATCACAGTTGGTAAAGCAGGTAGTGGATTACATATTCATATGATGCTTGAAAAAGACGGACACAACATTATGGTTGAGAACGATAAACTCAGCGATACTGCAAAAAAAATTATTGCCGGAATATTAGATTTGTCGGGAGCGTTAACTGCTTTTGGAAATACTATTCCTACTTCATATTTAAGGTTAGTACCTCATCAAGAAGCTCCTACAAATATTTGCTGGGGCGACAGAAATCGTTCGGTATTAGTTAGAGTTCCTTTAGGATGGATAGGTGTTTCTTCTATGATTAAAGATGCTAATCCTCAGGATGATTTAAAAATTAAACATTTTGATTCTAAGCAAACGGTTGAGCTTCGCTCTGGTGATGGTTCTGCTGACCTTTATAATTATTTAGCAGGAATTATTGTTGCTGCTCAACATGGTTTAGAAATGCCAAATGCTCTCGAATTAGCAGATAAATTATATATGAATGTTAATATTTTTGATGATGAGCATAAAGATAAGCTTGCTAAATTAGAGCAATTACCTTCATCTTGTTTCGAATCTGCAGAATGCCTTGAAGAAAAACGGGAATTCTTTGAAAAAAATAATATTTTTCCTTCAAACCTTATTAATAGTTATATTAACATGCTTAAATCGTATGATGATAAGGATCTCAGCGAACGATTATATGGTAAAAATCAAGAGCTTAAAATTTTAGTAGATAAATATTTGCATTGCAAATAGATAGGACTTAATAAAATTGGTCAAATTATTATATTAAAATTGTTAAATTGTTGAATTGTTAAATTGTTGAATTGTTAAATGGCTTAATTGTTAGTCTTCAACCATTTAACAATTTAACAATATATCAACATTTATTAAAAATCAATCTGTGATTTGTTTTTTTTAACTATAATTTTGGTGAGTTATGTAATTTTATTCCGTTTCTAATCAAAAATTATAAGCAAAGCTCAATCCCGTGTAAACAAGGTTTATTGAAACTTCATAATCACTTCTAATATTCATCTCCGGAACTTGTTTTGTATTAATAATTTGATCGTTTATTTCTATTGTTGCCTTTGAATAAGTCCAGTCAACCATCAAACGAACAAAATAACCCGAAGACAGCTTATACCTTACAGACGAGCCTAATAAATAAATTATTGATGGCGTATTTTTAATTTTTTCATAAGAATTGAAATTTCCATCTAAAAAATCTAAGCTTAAATCTTTGTCAGGACAAGAAATAACACTCAAACCTGCTAAAGCTCTGAAATCAAAAAAAAATGATTTTAGAGATAAAGAAAAAACAGACCCTAACATCAAATTAGCTTGAGTCCACGAGCCAAAATTCGCAATAGAATTATCTTCATCCTGAAATATAAAACCATTATCTATATTTAACAATAAATTTGAGACCCTATGTTTAATGTGATTCTCAATAGAATCTGCATTTAGTCCATTCTGAGAAAACTGTGCAACAGCGGTTATACCAATATTATTTGTAATGAAATAAACATCATCAAAACTTAACATCATACCATTTTTGGCACAAGTAGAATTATAGTTTTCACAAATTTCTTTAGCAAACGAATTAATTGGTACAGAAATACCAATGCTCATACCAAGCATATTTTTACTATTCTCTTGCGAAAAAAGGCTTGTGGATAGAAAACAAAACGTCACAAATAATAAGATTCTCATTTGTTTGTTTATAAATAAAACTACAATAACAATTTACAACAATTTTATTTAAAAACAAAAAAATAATCACTCACCACCAAAACGCAATCGTAATTCATCAATACTTTTAATTGAGCCTACAACTGTTAAAACATCTCCAAATCTAATTCTTGTATAGCCAGTTGATATTATCATTTGTCCTTTTCGTTTAGTCGATAATATAATAATATCTGAAGGAATTCGTAAATTTCTTAATATAATACCATGAATATCACGATTTGTTATCTCAATATCAACAGTATCTTTATTATCTCCTTCACCTAATAATAATGAGGTAGCCTGAGGTGAACGAACATAATGGTCAAGTAAGCGAATAATAGCCGTTGACGGACAAACAACTATAGCTCCCATTTCATGAAAACGATTGTAATTACAATAATTATTTACTCTAACAATAATTGATTTTGTTCCAAAATTTTCAAAACCCAATTTACATATTTCAAAATTTTCATCATCAGTTTTAAATGCAACAATTGTGCTTACTTTATCTGCTCCGCAATTAATTAATTCATGGAAAGAAAAATCATTTACTGTCTGAATGCTAACATCTGAATAATCATCAACATTAAAATTTGTTCTTAAAGTTACAATATTAACATCCCAATTATTTTTTTTCAATTGCTGTGCAAGAGCATATGACTGGTTTTCTAAACCAAAAATTATTGCCTTTTGTTCGCCACCAATTCCATGAGTATGTAAATGAGATTCTCCAACATAATTAATTGCCCATTTAAATAAAGGAGGCCCAACAATTTGATTAATAACTATTACTGCAAGCAAAATAGAAGCAAAATCAACTCCCCATGTAGGAAAAGTTTCTTCAACAACTTTTATTAATCCAATTGCAACACCTGCCTGTGTTATATAAGGCATCCATCCAATTTTTTTAAAACGCATAGGATCACCGGCCAAAGAACCTCCAAAAAACGATCCAATTACCATAGCTATTATTCTTAAAAAAAATAATATTATAGCTATTGCCCATGAGTTAGCAATTACGTTTAAAGAGACAGACAAACCTGTTAGTGTAAAAAAGACTAAATAAATTATTGGAGTTACTTTATTTACTATTTTTAAAAATTCTCGCCTATATCTACTGTAATTTGTTACAATAAAACTTGCAATTATGCATATGAGCAGAGGTTCAACATAGAATTCATAATTAAAATAATCTTTTGTAAACGCTTTTATGAAATATGCCAAAACATAAATACAATAACCAGACACCAAAATCAAAAATGTTTTTATTTCTGTTGTTATTTTTAATGATAGAATAAAAATAAGTAGTTTTCCCAATACATATCCAATTAAAAATGAAGCTAATAATTCAGATATGAGGATTAATATCGTGACAAAACTAAATTCAATACCCTTAATCATTGTTTGTGCAAAAGCAAAGCAAATAGTAAAAAGAATTATTACCAAAACATCTATTAATACAGTTACTCCAAGGGTAATTTGAGTAAAAGGGCCACTTGCTCTTTGCTCATTAATAATTGCGATGGCAGATACAGGTGAACGAGCGACAAAAATTACTCCGGTTAAAATTGAAATTGCCATTCTGCTTTCAATTGACATTCCCTGAGTAAATTGAATACTATCGGTTAATAAATACATACCAATGCTTCCGAGAATAAAAGTAAAAAACAATTGACCCAAAGTCATAAAACTTATACTTTTCATCTGGCTACGAAACTCTCGCATATACAACTCTGCTCCTGCTGCAAAAGCTATAAATGACAATGAAATATCATTCAAAAAATTCAAATTTGTTATTGCTTTATGTGGTACAAAATTTAAAACATAAGGTCCAGTTAAAATACCAATAAACAAGAATCCTGTTATTAATGGCAATTTAATTTTGAAAAAAAATTTTGAAATCTGATTTGATGAAACAACAATTATTGCAAAACTTAATAAATAAATAAATATTTCGATAATTAGATCCATTATTTCGAATTTTTTATACTTGTAAGATATAAAAAATATTTTTTCATACAAATGGAAGGAAGAAATATTAATAAATATAATTTCATATATGCAAAAATCTATATATATTTGTAACCTTTTGTTTATATTTATTGTATAAACTTTGTTTAACGAAATTGAATTTTATGGATTTAAGTAATAATTTAAACTTAAACAGTTTATTTGAAAAAAGTTGCGAACTTCACTCAAATAAACCTTTTTTATCTTTTGTTAATGGTAAACCACTAACATTTAATGATGTTAATTTCAAGGTACAAAAATTATCTTGGTTTCTACAAAAATATGGAGTTGAAAAAGGTACAAAAATTGCCATTTTCAGCGAAAGTAATCCAAATTGGGGAATTTCTTACTTATCTATTACTAAAACAGGAGCTGTTGTTGTTCCAATATTGCCGGATTTCAATAAACAAGAAGTTGAAAATATTCTTACTCATTCAGATAGTGAAATAATTTTCGTTTCAAAGCGACTTTATAAAAATTTAGATAATAATGTTTTAAAAAACATTAAAATTACAATCCTAATTGACGATTTCAGTATTATATCAGAAAATAGTACTCTTTTCAGTTCAAAAAAGCTCCCTTCAAATATAATTAAAGATATTATTGTAAATGACGACATTAATAATTTTAAAACTGTTGATGTTGAAGAAGACGACTTATTAACAATAATATACACATCAGGAACAACTGGCACCTCAAAAGGCGTTATGCTTACGCATAAAAACATTATTTCGAATGCAATTGCTTCTTCAAAAATTCCTATTACTGGTAATAATGAGCGTTTTCTCTCAATACTTCCCATGTCTCACACTTATGAATTTACTCTTGGTTTTGTTATCCCAATAGTTATAGGTGGGGCGGTATTCTATCTGAAAAAACCACCTACACCAAGCGTTTTAGTACCAGCTATGCAAAAAATTAAGCCAACATTAATGCTTACTGTTCCCTTAATTATTGATAAAGTTTATAGAAACAAAATTTTACCAGAATTCAACAAAAATCTATTAATTAAATTATTATACAAAATTCGGCCTATCAACAAAATTCTTAATAGAATTGCAGGTAAAAAATTATATAACACATTTGGAGGAAAATTACACTTTTTTGGTATTGGTGGTGCCAAATTAGCTTCTGACACTGAAAAATTTCTTCGTGATGCAAAATTCCCTTATGCCATTGGTTACGGATTAACCGAATCATCACCATTGTTAGCAGGAACTAATGCATTAGAAACGAAATATCGTTCAACTGGACCGGTTTTAGATGGCATTGAAATTAAAATTGATAATCCAAACTCAAAAGGTGAAGGTGAAATATTGGCAAAAGGTCCCAATATTATGAAGGGTTACTATAAAAACAAGGAACTAACAGCTGAAACCTTCACAGATGATGGTTGGTATAAAACAGGAGATTTAGGCATATTTAATAAAAACAATTATCTTTTTATTAAGGGTCGCATAAAAAACATGATTATTGGGTCTAATGGTGAAAATATTTATCCTGAAGAAATCGAAAACGTAATAAATAAAAATAGTTTCGTTTTAGAATCAATTGTTTATGAGTTAAGAGGAAAATTAGTAGCTAAAATTCATTTAGATTATCCAAAAGTTGAAGGAACCTATCTGGAATTAAAGGAGACTTCACAAAGTATGCAAAAAAAAGTTAACGAATTATTAAACGAAATTCTTTTTAATGTCAATCATCAGTTAAATAAGTTTTCTCGTCTTCAGTTAGTTATTGAGCAAACAACTCCGTTTGAAAAAACACCTACACAAAAAATAAAACGTTTCCTTCATATGAAACGCAAATAATTAATTTTTAAATATTTAAAAAAAAGACACATTTATTTTATGTGTCTTTTTTTTGTTATACAAATAATTTAAAACTCCAAGCAACAAAATTACAATAATTTATTTGCTCAAATAAATACAATTATTAACAAACTAATTCTAAAGTTGAATAATATTTATTATTTTACAAATCTTATCGTTTCTCTATTAATGATAAAAATAACATATAATATTTTTTTTACAATTATTTCTTTTTACTAAATGATTTTTCTAAATTTGAACAATTATAATTTTTTTTGTTAAAAAAAAACAAATAAAAATTTTTGAAGATATTCTTATGAAACTCCTAAAAATGAAAATGAAGATAAATACAAAAATGCTGTTATTTATCTTATCAACAACAATAATAATATTTGTCGCAGTTATTGGATATGTGACTATAAAATCCAAAAAAATGGCATTAGACGATGCAATTAAAATTGCAGATTCCTATGCAAATCAATATGCAAATTATACTAAAGCCAAGCTAAATGTTGATATGGATATCTCTCGCACAATGGCATATGCTTTTAAGGGATATAAAGACATTCCTGTTAAACAAAGAATTGAAATATACAATACTTTTTTACATAACATTATAATTGATAATGAGAATTATATTTCGGTCTGGGCAAATTGGCAATTAACCACAATTGACAGTTCATGGACAGAAGCTTATGGAAGAATGCGATATACTTATTATCGTGAAAATGAGATGATTAAAAATAAGGTTGAAAAGTTAAATACAGACGGGGATATTCTTAATAGTGCATATTACAAAATGAAGGTCTCAAAACTTGAAACAGTTATGGATCCATACCCCTTCTCCTATACCGGATCTGAGAACGACCAAATACTTGAAACGAGTGTTTGTGTGCCAATTTTAGACAATAATAAATTTGTTGGTTTAGCAGGATTAGATTTAAGCCTTGATAGATTTAAAAGTATTATTAATAGTATTCGTCCTTTCGAAGGCAGTTATGCTTACCTTATTGCAAACAATGGTGCACTCGTAACTTATCCTGATGAAAAAATGCTCAATAAAAAATTGTCGGAAATTTTACCCGATGATAATGAAAATTATAAAATTGAGAGTAATGTTCAGGATGGAAAAAAATTCTCATATTTTTCAAAAAACAAAACTACAGGAAAAGAATTCTACATTTCCCATTCGCCAATATATATTGGAAAATCTATTACACCATGGTCTTTAGCTATTGCTGTTCCTTTACAAGTAATAATGCACCAAGCTTTAAAAAATTATACAGTATCAATATTCGTTGGTTTACTTGGATTAATAATTTTGTCTGTAATTATTTTAATAATTTCAAAAAACATTACTTTACCATTACAAAAAACCACCAAAGTTATTAAGCAATTAGCTTTAGGTGATATTGATAAAAACAAACAATTGGCAATACGCACTGGTGATGAGATTGAAGAAATCTCAGATTCTGTTAATTCTCTTATTGTCGGCTTAAACAAAACATCAGATTTTGCAACTCATATTGGGAACGGTAATTTAGATGCAAAATTTGAAATAATAAGCGATAAAGATATCCTCGGGAAATCACTGATAGAAATGCGTAACAGCTTGCAAAAAGCAAAAGAAGAAGATGAAAAACGCAAAATTGAAGACGAAAAGATAAAATGGTCTACCCAAGGCTTAGCGAAATTTGGAGAAATATTACGCCAAAATAATGATAACATAGAAACATTATCGTTTAATATAATTAAAAATTTGGTTAATTATTTAGGTGCTGCTCAAGGGGCATTTTACATTAAAACGAATAATGAAGAAGACGAAACATTTTACGAATTATCAGCAGCCATAGCCTACGACAGGAAAAAAAACATAAGTAAAAAAATAAAATCCGGTGAAGGATTAGTAGGACGTTGTGTTCACGAAAAATTAACAATCTATATGATTGACGTACCTAAAGACTATGTTCGCATCACTTCAGGATTAGGTGAAGCAAATCCTCGTTGTCTATTATTGGTGCCTCTAAAACTAAACGATGATGTGCTGAGTGTGGTTGAAATAATTTCATTCTATGAAATAGAAAAATATAAAATTAATTTTGTTGAAAAAGTTGGAGAAAGCATTGCATCAACAATATCAAGCGTTAAAATAAACGAACGAACAGCTTTATTACTTAAGCAATCACAACAACAAGGTGAAGAATTAGCGGCTCAAGAAGAAGAAATGAGACAAAACCTTGAAGAACTACAAGCAACACAAGAAGATGCAGCAAGAAGAGAAGGGGAATTATCTGGTTTATGGGAAGCTTTAAGTATGAACTCATCAATTGCTATTTTTGATATGTCAGGAAACATAATTGATATCAATGATAAAAATCTTGAGATAGTTGGATCCACAAGAGAACAAATGTTAGGTAAAAACTTAGCATCATTAGCATCAGAAGCAAAAGATAACCCTGTTGCTTATAAAAAATTCTGGGAAGATTTAAAAATGGGTAAAAGTAGAACGAGAATTTTTTCTGAAACTCTAAAAGGAAGGGAGACTTGGACTTCGGAAACCTACACTCCTATTCACGACAAATCAGGTAAACCAATAAAAATTTTAAATGTTGGAACTGATATAACTCAAAGCAAAAAGAATGAAATTGAAACAAATGATATGTTAGAGCATGCTTTTAATAAAATTTCTAAACATGAAGAAACTGAAAAAGACCTTAAAATTCAGATTAAAAAACTGAAATACAAAATACAAAATACTTAATATTAAATTATTGATTGAAAAAATAAATTTAAAAAAAGGATTTTATATGAGATTAAAACTCAAAATTCAACAAAAACTTCAATTATTTATTATTCCAGCAGCAATAGTTATATATATAATTGCCGTAGGGTATATAAGTTTTAACGCCCGAAAAAAGGCATATAAAGACGCTATTGAAATCACCAATAAGCAAGTTCAAAAATCAGCAACTGATATAAAAACAAAAATTGATGCTGAATTTTCTGCTGTTATTGCTCTCAGTAACGCTTTGAAAATTTACAAAGATTTTGACAAAGATGAATGGCAAAAAATTATACATAGAATGTATCTTAAGGTTTTTGAAAACGACCAAAATATTTATGCTCTTTGGGATAGTTGGGAATTATCTGCTATTGATCCAAATTGGGATAAACCTTATGGAAGAATAAGCCACTCATTATGGAAAGAAAATGGTGTATTAAAAGACCTTATGGAATATAGAAGTATGGATGGAGATTCTAAGCTTTATGCTGAAACAAAATCTATTCTTGTACCAAATATAAACGAACCATACGAAGACCTTGCAACAGAAGGCAAAGCAAATACTTTTTTACTTACCAGCCTTAATTCCCCTCTGGTTGAAAATGGAAAATATATTGGTGTTATTGCTTTTGATATTACTTTAATTCAATTACAAGAAATTGTTGATAAAATAAAACCTTACGAAGGGAGCTACGCTTTTTTGATATCTAATGGTGGTATAATTTCCGGACATCCTAACAAAGAATTTCTGAATAAAAAAATTGCTGAAATTTTTCCTGAAGAAGAGGAAAAATTTAACATATCTGAAAAAATTCTAAATGGTGATAATTTCAGTTATAACAATACTGATGAAAATGACGTGGAAAATTATTTCTCTTATGTCCCAATTCAAATTATGAATACAAAAACGCCATGGTCAATTGCTATTTCTGTTCCTGTTAAGACTATTATGAAGGAAGCTAATAATAAATTCAGAATATCAATTATTATTGGTCTTCTCGGCATTCTTTTATTAGCTTTAATTGTTTCTCTTATAAGTAAAAACATAATAAATCCTTTAACAAAAATCACTGAATTGCTAAAATTTCTTTCTAAAGGTCATATTGACAAAAAAATGAGAATCAGAATTGAAACAGGTGATGAAATTGAAGAGATGACTGATGCATTAAATGATTCAATTAATGGTTTAAACAAAAAGGTAGAATTTGCCAACCATATAAAACAGGGTGAGTTGAATTACGAATTCAATTTACTTAGTGAAAAAGATGTACTAGGAAAATCATTGATAGCAATGCGTAACAGTCTGCAACATGCAAAGCAAGAAGATGAAAACCGAAAAATTGAGGATGAAAAACAAAACTGGACTACTCAAGGCTTAGCAAAATTTGGAGAAATATTACGCCAAAATAATGACAATATTGAAACATTGTCGTTTAATATAATTAAAAATTTGGTTAATTATTTAGATTCCTCTCAGGGTTCAATATTCATAAAAAACGATTCTGATAAAGATGACATTTATTATGAATTAACAGCAGCCATAGCCTTCGACAGAAAAAAAATGATAAATAAAAGAATTGAATTAGGTGAAGGTCTAGTTGGTCGTTGTGTTCATGAAAAATTAACAATCTATATGATTGATATCCCTGAAGATTATGTTCATATTACTTCGGGTTTGGGAGAATCAAATCCCCGATGTTTATTATTAGTGCCTCTTATGCTCAACAATGAAGTTTTAGGTGTTGTTGAAATAGTTTCGTTCAATGAAATTGATAAATATAAAATAAATTTTATTGAAAAAGTAGGAGAAAGCATTGCATCAACAATATCAAGTGTGAAAATAAACGAACGAACAGCTGTATTACTTGAACAATCACAACAACAAGGGGAAGAATTAGCTGCACAAGAAGAAGAAATGAGACAAAACCTTGAAGAACTTAAAGCAACGCAAGAAGATGCTGCAAGAAGAGAAGGTGAATTGTCTGGTTTATGGGAAGCTTTAAGTATGAACTCGTCAATTGTTATTTTTGATATGACAGGTAAAATTATTGATGTCAATGACAAAAACCTTGAAATAATTGGTTCTACCAGGGAACAAATGTTAGGTAAAAACCTAGCATCATTAGTTTCTGAAGCAAAAGACGATCCTGTTGCATATAAAAAATTCTGGGAAGACCTTAAAACTGGAAAAAGCAGAACAAGAATATTTAAAGAAACAGTTAAAGGAAAAGAAATCTGGACTTCCGAAACCTATACTCCTATTATTGACAAATCAGGAAAACCTATAAAAGTATTAAATGTAGGAACAGATATAACAAAGAGCAAGACAGTGGAAATTGAAACAAGTAAGAAGTTAAAAAATGCATTCATAAAAATTGAAAAGCTTGTAGAAACTGAAAAAGAACTTAGGAAAAAAATAAATTAAAAAAGAATAAAAAAGCAAGAGATAAAATATTTTATCTCTTGCTTTTTATTTTACTACTAACAATATTGTAATTATCTATTATTAAATCTGCGATTTGAAGCCTTACTAATTAGATACTGCATAAACTGTTATTCGGCAACATATAATCTAACAAATTTGTTTGCAGGGAGACTCTTTTTTTAATTTAAATTATACTCCTGTTTAAAATTCACAAATTTTATTCCATATCGAATTTTCTCTAAGATTATTTAAAACCATTAAAAATATTTCACAAAACAAGCTCATGGTTGATAACTATTCATTGAATATGCCAGTATAATCGCTCCTGACATTTTCGCACTAATATATTAAAAATATTGTTTCTTTTATCGAATTTACGAAAAAGAATAACTGTTTATCAAAATAACCAGACAAATAATTAAATTTCAACTATAGTATCTGACAAAAAACTTTAAAACATAAAATAAGCATAATAATATAAATATTATTATGCTTATTTTATTGATTAATTTTTAAGACACTATTTACGTTTCATTACTTTTTCAGCAGCTGAAACAATATTATCGGTATTTATTTCATATTTAGTCAACAACTCTTCGGCAGTTCCACTTTCTCCAAAAGTATCGTTAACAGCAACCATCTCTATTGGTGTTGGTTGTTTTCTTGCCAATAGTTGAGCTATGCTGTCGCCTAAACCACCATTCATCATATGCTCTTCGGCTGTAACAACAGCTTTTGTTTTTGCTACTGATTGTAATACTGCTTCCTCGTCTAAAGGTTTAATTGTATGAATATTTATTATTTCTGCAGAAATACCTTTATCTTCTAAAATCTGACAAGCTTCTATAGCTTTCCATACCAAATGACCTGTAGCAAAAATTGTTACATCGCTTCCCTCATTCAATAAAACGGCTTTTCCAATTACAAATTCTTGATTTTCTGGTGTAAAATTTGGCACTTTTGGTCGTCCAAAACGTAAGTAAACAGGACCTACATATTTTGCTGCTGCAATTGTTGCTGCTTTTGTTTGATTATAGTCGGCAGGATTAATTACTGTCATGTTAGGTAACATTTTCATTAATCCAAGATCTTCGAGTATTTGGTGAGTTGCTCCGTCTTCGCCAAGAGTTAATCCGGCATGAGAAGCTGCAATTTTCACATTTTTATTTGAATAAGCTATTGATTGACGAATTTGATCGTAAGTTCGACCAGAAGCAAAATTAGCAAAGGTGCCGGCAAAAGGTATCTTGCCTCCAATTGTCATACCGGCAGCAACTCCCATCATATTTGCCTCAGCAATACCAACTTGAAAAAAACGTTCAGGAAACTCTGCTGCAAAAGCATCCATTTTTACTGAACCGGTTAAATCGGCAACTAAAGCTACAATATTTGAATTTTCTTTAGCAGCTTCTAATAATCCTGCTCCAAAACCGGAACGTGTATCTTTGTTTCCTGTTGAGATATGTTTTTTCATGTGTTTATAATTTAATTACGAATTAAAAATTATGAATTAGGAATTATGACTATTTGAATTTTTTACGGTTTTAATAATACGTCCGAATTTCAAGTTTCAAATCTCAAATTTCCTTATAAAATCACTTGCGTGTTTATTGTTAAAATAAAACACAAAAGTAAATAATAATAACATAAATTTAATAATAAAATTAAACTAATAGCACTTAAGCCTTATTGAAGCTCCCGAAGTTATTTTGAATTTTTTATTAATTGTGTATAATGCCTGTTTTGCATTTCTTGCTCGGTAAACAAATCTATATCTACCCGGTTGTAGGCGAACAGATTCTTGCACAACATTTTCTTTTAAATTACAAACCCAGTTTAATCTATTTTCTTTCTCAATATAAATACTTGCAAATCCTGGGGATTCTAAGGATATTGTAACTATTCCCGGCTCAGGTATTTGCATCTTTGTTGTGTAACTTTGCTTAACCTCAACATCATTAATATTAATACGTGGTAATGAAAGAACCTCAATATCATATTTTCCAATTAAATATTTGCCTTTCAAATTTATTTGTTGAACATTAAGAGTTTTCATTTCTCCTGCCTTGCGGACAATAAATTTTAAATCATTATAAAAATTTGTGTTTGGCTTTTTCAAAAATAAATAACCCTGAGGAGCATCAACTGCAATAATATTATGAATTCCCGGAGTAATATGAATACTGTTTAATTCAACAGGAGGAATGCTTTGCACAACAAGATTATAATCAGACAAAGGGTCGAGTAAAAGAGTATCCGGATTACCTCTGTTATTTATTGTGTGCACATAATTATAACGCATCTTACCCGAAAAATCATCATAAAATGTCATATTCACATTCGTCTCGGTAGGATTACCATAAACATCCATTAAATTAACCTGAGCTGTGGTAGAATTTAAAGCCTGAGAAATAACAACATTAAGAACTTCCTTAAATTTTTCTTCGTTTGAAGCATCGTAATAACGACCTACACATTGAAAAGTTTTTTTGAATTCAGGGTCGATTCCAATACCTATAACAAATGGCTTGAGAACAATACCTTTTTTTTGCAAATCTCTTGAGACTGCACATGGGTCACCATCGCAAGCTTCAATTCCGTCAGTTATTAAAATAATAACATTTTTACAATTTTCACATTTAGGAAAATCGTTTGCACTCAACTCTAACGAATGAGCTATTGGTGTTGTTCCTTTTGGAATAATATAAAGAAGCTTTTGCTTTATCTTTCTTGCATTATTTTTTTCAAAAGGCACTTCAAGTTTCGTGTCGTTACAATTTTGTGGCGGAACAGGAAATTGATGTCCATATAGGCGAAGAGCCATTTCAACATTTTCAATTTTATCAAGACTATCAACCATTTGTGTTAATATCTTTTTTGCAATATCCATTTTCCTGCCTGTTTCCCAATTTGACATCATGCTTTGAGAACAATCTAAAATAAATAGAATTCTATTAAGAGGTTTGTTATCTTCTCTATTTTGAGAACTAACATTATTAACAAAAAATATTAAGGCAATTAAAAATAAATAAATAGGGAGTTTCTTCATTATGTAATTCTTTTATTCTTTAACTTATCGGTTTATAGTATAAAGAAAAAGAATATTTTTGTTTTAGCCTAAAATTTTTAATAAAAAGCTAAAAATAAATAAAATTATGCGGCTGTCTTATCAATATATTTTGAAATAATATCGGGGTATTTATCATTAAAGTTTGCGATCAACCATCTACTAAATTGCATTAAATCAATTTTATTTAACCATTTTATTGATTTTTTTATTTCGTTTTCAAATAAAACTTTATTACTACTCACGTTTCTTAAAACAACTTTTTGATGTTCGAGCATTTCCATAATAATAATAATTTTTCTGTTTATATATTAAACAGAATATTCAGTTTTTTATTATGACAAAACTTGTAAAAATTTACTATTTTTAAAGTTTATTTTCACATAGTCCGAGGATCTTGAAAACCTCGGATTAATTAGAGCTAAACCCACAAGGTTTCTGTTATTAATATTCCTAATTAAAAAAAAACTATTAATTAATTTTATGCCAAACCTTGTGGGTTTTATAAATAAAATGAATTTTACCCTATCGGCTGTCGCCACTTTCCCTTAAAAAGGGAAAGACGCTTTAATTAAATTGAATAACAAAATTTAAAAATTTCGTAATAATTTTATTTAATGCAATTCTCACAATAGGAGAAAAAAAGCTCACGAACACTAATAATATATATTTATTAGGACTAAATCCACAAGCCCTAAATTGTTAAAAAAAATTTTGTTTCTTAAAAATAAAAGTTGTTAACTTAGTTAATAATTTCTTAATCTCTTATGAATTTAATTTTTTACATAAAGCAT
>JADFUR010000107.1 GCA_015222055.1 Bacteroidota bacterium
CACCATATTCATCTTTATGGGGATAGATTCTTTTATGGATTAAGTTACAAACTTAATCCATAAAATAGAATATTTATTTTTTTAAGTTGCCCTTTACAGGGCGATATCTTTTACAATACACATTTTACCCAAGGCGTTGCCTTTTGACTGAACCGAGCTTGCGAGCTCACCGAAGGTAAATAAATTGCCACTTCGTGGCGAAATACATTTCTCAATTGCTTTGGATCATGATAACCTCGACATAAAATATTAATAAATTTATTTCCGCAACTTTTTAAATTGATCCATAAAATCTCAGGTTGCTGAATTAAAATATAAAGATTGCTTCTCCCGATGCTTCGGGACTCGCAATGACGAGGATGATTGGCTTTTCGGGTTACAAATTTGAAAGGACAGACACTAAAACCTCAAGTTTTCAGAAATGAATTCCAAAAATTAGAACTCGTTACATAACAAAAAATTATTTGAATTACATGCTAATTCAAATTAGTTTGAAAATAGTTCATAATTGGAAATAAAAAAAGTGCGAAGAAAAATCTCCGCACTTTTTTTTATAAATATTTTGTTATTTGGCAACTTTAAAAATCTTTTTAAATAATGATTTATTTGCTTCAATTTTTTTACTGTTTCCATAAACACAAATTGCATTCTGATCTAAGATATCGGTAATCATTTTTTCATAAGATTTGATATCTTCAGGTGTTGCAGAAAGAACTTGAGCTCTTTCTGTCTGCAATTCTTTTAAAGTAGTTTTCGTAAAATAGCGATTTATAGCAATTGATCCCCTTTGTGACGCTGTTGTTGGTCCATCCATTCGGGCAATTGTTCCAATAATGAAACGAGTCATTGCATTTGAATCTGCATCAAAAGTTTTAACAAACTCAGGAGTAGCATCATAATTATCAAGCGTTTCTTTTAAGTTAGGATCACGATACGATGCAAAATAAGAGTTTCCTGATTTAGAAAATCCGGCAAATCCGCCATAAGCTCCACCAAGAACACGCACTTGCGTTTGTAAATACTCTCTAGATAATATTTGATTTAAAACACGCATATTACCATTCCATTGGTAACCAAGTTGTTTATAATCGTATCCTTTTATTACATATTGTACCTTTGAAGCAGTCATTAAACCTTCGTTCTTTTTGCTAAATTGAAATTTCCAGTCATTAATTTTACCATCACCTTCAGGTAATGATGATATTAATTTTTGTAATCCTTCAGAAAAAGCAGGATAATTTTCATCAGAACATGTAATGCCAGCAATCATATTTTTTTTATTAAAAATAAGATTTGCTGTTTTAATTAACTTTTCGCTTATCTCTTTATTTTTTGTGTCGAAATTATCTGTTAGATCAGTTACAAACCGGTAATAATCTAAACCATTAGTTTCTTCATTAAACATTCCTTTATTTGTAAAATAAGAGCTTAAACGAGCCATTGAGTAACTAATTCCATCGTTTTTAATTCTAGATTCAACTCTAGCCTGATGACGAGTAAGAACGACTTTCAGTCTTTCTACATCATTGTATTTTGATGTGTTTAAAATTTCTGCAGCTAATTCAAATAATTTATTGCCTTTATCAATTGTAGATTTAGAAGTTACAACAAATTTCGGCACTAGATTATCGTCTGAGTTATTTTCTAAATATGAGCTTAAGTATGTATAAAATCCACCAGTATTAATATTCAAGGCATTATCAAGTTCTCCATATGTATAGTTTTCGGTATTCATTAATTGTATAATCTCACAAAGTAAATTTGCATAAGGAATTAATTCCTGAGGTACTGCACGTAAATCAAAATATAAATTAGCATACAAAATATTGTTTGTAAAATCTTTGTGGTATAAAACAGGGATATCAGAAACTTTCTTTTCTTGTATATCGTACCATTCAACTTTAGGACTTATATCTGAAAGCTTCAACATTGGTATTGTAGCTAATGCTTCAGGAGTATCTTCTTGCTTTTGATATTTTTTTAAAGCTTTAGTATCTTCAACAAGCTGAAGTAATTCTTCTTTGCTTAAGCTAGCTTTATAGTCAGCTAATTCCTTTTTAACTTTTGCATTAATTTCACTTTCTAAACCAGGCTTAGGTTTTAAAGTCATTAATAAAGTATGAGGGTTATTAATAAATTGTTCTTTAATAATTGTTTTTAACAATCCATTATTTATCTCTTTCTTAACTTTTGCAAGAGGTTTTTCAAATTCTAATCCTAAGAATGGGTCCTCAGCAAATAACCAGCCATTTTTTGACATCATAATATACATCATACCTTTTTGAGAAGTATTACCTTCGCGCATATTAAATTCCATTCGGTTTATAATGCCTTCTAACATCTCTTTATCAAAGCCTTCTTCGCTAACTTTATGAAGTGTCTCGTAAACAATTTTTTCAAATTGAGCTTTATCTTCAGGATTTGCATTTTGAACGGTTATATTAAATACATTTTGTTTAGATGCGTTTAAATAAGCACTAATATCTTTACCAATTCCTGCTTTTTGTATAGCAATACGTAATGGAGCAGACTCATGATTAACTAATGCTTGTTGTAATATTTCAAGGGCAAAAACTAGTTCTTGGTCGGTGTTAAGACCTGTTACAAAATTCAGGTTCAAAAATGTCTTGTCTTTTATTGAACTACCTTCAGGTACAGCATATGGTTTTTCTGCATATTTTTTTGCTTCGAATGGTTTTTGTAATGGGATTTCAATTTTTTTATCTGATATTTCAAAATCTGACAAATATTCAGAATCGATAAATTGCAATTCTTTATTTAAATCGGCATTACCATACAATAAAATATAACTATTTGATGGATGATAATATTTATCATGAAAACTTTTGAAATATTCATAAGTAAGACCGGGCATTGCTAAAGGATAACCCCCTGAAGAAACTCCATATGTGTTATCGGGAAAAAGAATTTTATTTTTTCGATATGATAATTCAGTTTGTGGATCTGAAAAAGCTCCTTTCATTTCATTAAAAACAACACCTTTATAAACGATGTCGCCATCAATATTGTCTAATTCGTAATGCCATCCCTCTTGTTTTAAAATTCTTGGATCATTAAGTAGGTTAGGATAAAAAACTGCATCTAAATAAACATGCATTAAATTAAAATAATCCTTATCGTTCATACTGGCAACAGGATATGTTGTAAAATCAGATCCAGTCATAGCGTTAAGGAAAGTATTTAATGAGCCTTTGGTGAGAACATCAAATGGGCTTTTTACAGGAAAGTTTTTTGATCCGTTTAAAACAGAATGTTCAGTCATGTGAGGAGTTCCATAATCATGCTGTGGTGTGGTTTTAAAAGCTATATTAAAAAGCTTGTTTTCATCATCGGCTTCAATTTTTAATAAACGAGCACCGCTTTTCTCATGAATAAAGTATAAGCAATTAGCATTTACTTCTTTAACAAATTTTTTCTTAACAAGTTTAAACCCATTATAGGTATTGTCTACTTTATAGCTTGATTGAGGATTACAAGCACACATTACTGTTAAAATTGCTATTATAAAAATAGCTAAAAAGTTCCTTTTCATTTTTTTTGAATTAAATTAATAATATTTTTAAAGTTGGGAATGTCGTTTCAAATATACAATAAGTTGTTGAATTATCTTGTTAAAATTAACGTTTTAACGCTCATGCTAAAAGGCTTGATGCGAAAAATGTGTAAGCTATTTTGAAATATTAGTATATTCAAGCATTTTAAACACTCAATATAAAATTTTCAATATTAAATTAAATGACTTCTATTATAAAATATTTAGTGCGTCAGCAACATTTGATTATTGATGATTGAGTGTTGAGTGTTGAATATTTGCTATAATTACAGTATACAAACAAATACTTATAATCCATTAATAATCAGTTTATGGGTCAGGAGTTCTAAATTTATGTCTAATCAACCCTACTTTTAAAATGAGCTACTTTCACCCACGTGATTTTAAAATAACTAAGTAATAAATACAATTCCGTTCCAAATACTTCTTCACGCCCACCTGAATTTATTGGGTGTTACCTGCCGACATTTCTATTTTGTCAAAATTTAAATATCTATCTTTAAAATCAATAATCCATTTTTTAGAGCAATAATCCTTTATTTTCTCTGTCAATTTTTCTATCGTTAATGGTTTAAAATAATTTTCTTTGTCTGGCAGAAAAGTCTTTTGGTATTTTTTAATCGCTTCAACACATTCATTATTTCCCATCGGGAAAAGGTAAATAAAATCACCTCGTTTATAATCCAAATTTGTAATAAATAAACTTAAAGTCAACAAGTGGTCTCGCCAAATCTGTTGTACTGGCTTTTTCTTTAAGTCCTCAATTTTTGTAAGGTCAATAAATCCGGATTCAGTTGAAATTTCTTCGTATCGTCTTTTGTGAGAAGATGGATTGTCTTTTAAATTTTCCGAATATTTTACTTCAATTCCTAAAAATGATTTATTATCCAATTTGTCCAAATATTCAACAAAAACATCAAATGCAGACGAATCTCCTGTGTATTTTAAATTCTTTCTACCGGGTGAATGTTCAAATTCTATTTCTATAATTGATGTTATTCCAAATTCTGGATATAATTCGGAAAAAACCTGCCTTGCTAATTGTTTATCAAGTTTCAATTCTCCGAATAAATTAAATGCTAAAGGTTGACTCGATAATAGGTTATTCCAAATTCTTGGCTCAGAAATCACTTTTCCTACTTTTTTACCGTTGGCAACTTCATATTTTACAATTTCGAAAATTGAGTTTGTAAGAAAATTGGCTCCGGTTTTCTTTGCAAAATCCAATTTTAAATAGTTCCCAAATTTTTCAAATTCATAAGCTTTCTCTGTCCGCCAAATACTTTGTAATAATCTCGATTTTGATGCAAATTCGGATAAGTCCGAATAATCTGTATGATATTTTTGTCTTAATTGTTTTTATGGTTTCATAGTGTTCGTGAGTTTTTTATGTTTGATGGTAACGGACAGCTGTATGCAGCGGCCAGGGCTTTCAGACCGCTAAACCTTATCAGGTTAAAAGCGTGTAATATGGACAAAGGAATGTCCGAATATGCTGTGGAGCCTTGGCTGCTGTATGACAGCATGTTACAGCACGTATTTAAATTTCAATAGAGATGTGTACTTTGCCTCCAAGTCCTTTTTCAACAATGTCATACAGAGTTTTTAATGTCAAGTTACTTCCATTATTTTCTACTCGTGAAATGTAAGTTCTTTTCTTTTCTAATTTTTCAGCTAATTGGCTTTGAGTCATATTCTTTAGTTCACGAGCCTCTCTTAATTTTAGCCCAATTTGAAATGTTTCGAAGTCTCTTTCCAATTCATCTCTTCTCTCTGTTCCATTTTCTCCGTAAACTCTATCTTTAATTTCAGTCCAACTTGTTGTTTTCATTTCTTTTCCTCCTTTTGTTTTTCTGTGAAATATTCAAACATTAATCGAGTTGCTTTTTCAATTTCATTTTTGGGTGTCTTTTGAGTTTTTTTTTGAAATCCGTTTAATAAAACCACAAGTTTTCCTTCGTCAAAAAAGCAAAATACTCTCCAAATATTTGAACCCAATTTAATTCTTGCTTCAAAAAGTCCAGGTGTGCCAGAAATGTACTTAAGGTATTGAGTGGGAATTCTTTCGTAAGTTTAAATAATCTCAATGACTTTATAGATTTTATTTTGGATTTTGATTGGTTGTCCCTTGAGAAAGTCCTCAAAATAATTTCTGTATGCTATTACTTCCCTAACTCTTTTCATATGGCAAAGGTAACTTATAAGTTTCCTATTTCAAAAATTATTTACGAGATATTGTATTACTCAATATGTGCTGTAACAATAAAATAAGCCCCACCACTGTGTCTTATTTCCACTGTTTGTATAATTATAAACAAACGTTTATAAAAAAATAAATTTATGAAAAAGCAAACAGTTTTAAAATTTTTGTTTAATGTTAAATAGCAGAAATTGTTTAAGCTAGGGAAAAAAGATTTTGCTCAATTTCTGACTAAGTGAAAAAATCGGATCACTTTTAAAAGTTGTAGAGAATCATTATAATCCGGGCTTAAAGCCCAATTTAATTTAGCCCGATGGCAACGCCTCGGGTTAAATTATAGATTATTTTGGCGTCCTGA
>JADFUR010000108.1 GCA_015222055.1 Bacteroidota bacterium
ATTGGTATGTCAAAAAAATAGTCGTCATGTGTTTTGCTATTAGATGAACTGTAAGTAATTACAGTAAGTTGACGCATATGCCCTGAATGATGAAGCATACTCTCGGTAATTGAGGTTTTTCCTGCATCTACATGGGCTAAAATCCCTATTGTTAAAACGGTTTTACCTGACATAAATTTGGCGGTGGAAATCTAATAAAATCTCCTTTTTTGTTATAGACCTATCTTCTAAATAAATATTGCGGAAATTAATCAAAAATTTTTTGACAGAATAAAAATCCGTTGCAAAAATAAAAATTATTTAAATTACATACTAATTCAAAATGGGTTCATAATAATGAATTTGGGGATTTTGGGGTAGATCAGCGATCCTTGAGTATGAAGCTGTGCAAGAGTTCCTCCTATAATCTACAGGTATATAAACCAACCCTGTAACAATCAAATTTTTCATGGTTATTGTTTATGTTCATTCATATTTTTAAATCATAATCCTATTGTAATAAATAAAGAAAAATCAACTCCTGACCAGTTAGCTTCTGCCGCTTCTTGATGCGTATTTTTCAACACAACATCCTCATTAGAATCTAGTTTCATTCCTTCACGATAAAAATCTAAATGATAACCCGCTTTAAGTCCAAATTTTATATTTAATGGACTGTACACTGGATAATCAAACTGAATTGCAGGATTCCAATAAAAATTATTAGATTTAAATTCATAGTCTTCATTAGTAATTTCAACATCACCAACCACAAGGTGTTCATTAAGCTCCAAAGACGAAAAAATATAGCCTACCTCATTAAAAATACTCATAGAAATTTTTTTCAATTTCCACAATTCGAAATTCATGATAATGCTAGGTGAATGTCCTTTAATTTTACCATCAAATATATATTTTCCAGAGTAATCTTCTCTGGATATCCTCGATCCCGAAGAGTAATAAGTATACTTAACACCTATACTAAAAAATTCATGTATTCTGGAAATAATATAGGGACTATAATTTATAAAAGCCGGATAATTCTCGGTAAGCTTTGCATCAAAAGGCAATTGTTTAAAAGTGTAATCGTTTAAATCCTTTAAATCAGTCATACTATACCATTGATAACCTAACTCAACTCCAAATGAATATTTTTGTGAATATAATTTAGGTAAAATTAAAATGTTAAGTATTGCTAAAAGATATATTTTTTTAAGGATGACCATTATTTTTGATTTAAGTAATATTTAAATCCTGATGTAAAAATGATATTGTTACAAAATGCCGCTGTGTTTGAAGATACATAAACTCTCATTGGTATTGTCTCAAGGAGATTTCCACTGTTAAAATCATATATAAAAAATTTCTCCGCACCGTATATTAAAACTTTGTCATTACTAAAGTCAATACCTCCCAAATATTTATGAGATCCAGCATAAAATTTTCGTTGTTCAGAATAGTCTGTCATTGTCCTAACTGTCAAATATTGATTTTCATAGCTATAAACTTTATCTGGTTCGTCTGGAATTAAAAAAAAATCATCGTAGCCATACCACCCATCAGTTTTAGTAACCTTATTTAATTCGACAATTGAGTTCCCTGAAATCTCATTTGTAATTAACACATTTTCATCATAAAGCAATAAGTAACGACCATCGGGAGATAATACAGGGTTATAAAATCTATCGTATTTTTTAGATGTAAGCATATATTCATTAATTATATCATACAAATAAACTGTTTTATCTACAGAAATTTCAACAAGTCCGTTATCCGATATTTTCGGGTATTGTGCTGGGGAATAATCACTGATAATATTCTTTATATTTACTGATTTGATAAACTCAAAATTTTCTAATGAATACAACTCTATGGTTGTTCCTTTTTGCAATAAGAAGTACTTCAAGTTAGGAGAAACTGTTTTAAAAAAATTATTGTCATTTAACAGAACCTCATAGTTGTTATTCTCAGCAGAATAAAAAAATGTAGTATCCCTATATTCAAAAACAAATCCCTTCATACAATTTCCAAGTAGATTATCAATTTTTGGTCCTGATACTCCTATATCAGCATCGAGATACTTCGAGAATAAACTAATATTTGTTATATTATAATTAGTAACGGGGATTGCATCTAACCTTATACGATAGGACGCACCGTGTAAAAGACCATTCAGGATAAAACTACCTTCATCTGGTTTAACCTCTCCTAAATAATCCCATGATGACAAGTACTTCGAGTATATTTTGTAAAATTTAATCTTACTTTCATATCCAGTTGTAGTCCATGTCAATGCAGGTTTTCTATTTTTTTCTATAATTTTTAACGATGGTAAATTATTAAACGTACGACATTGTGCCCATAAGGTTTCTTTACCATCCACATCAACAACATAAACATAATAACGTTCGTCTTCGCCTAAGTATTCATTATCAATTAAAGTGTTTTCAGAACTTATAAATTCGGTATTTGTTGATCCCTTAAATATTCTATAATGATTAAATCCGATTCCATCAAAAGCTTTCCAATCTATTGTAGCACCATCTTTTGTTAAAGTAATGCTTCCGTTATCGTAAATATTATAATTAACAGGAACCAATATCCATTCTCTGGAACCAAATTTAAAGGATTCTGCTCCAATATTATCTGCAATACTATTAGAACCAGTCGTAGTATAAAATTCTATTCTGAAAGAATGTTCTTTGTAATCGTAAAGATTAATGTGTGCCGAATAAGATACGCCATCATATAAAGTAATTAATTTCTCATTATCTAAAAAGAAATCAACACTTTGTATTTTAATATTTTCATTTTTCAAGCTTAGTTTAACACTGGAATTCCAGTAATAAATCAAGCTCTCAGTATTGTCAATATTAAGCTCTAATTTAAGAATGGGAGAGACAGTAGGCTCCTTAACATCAAAATAATAAACATCAGAAGGTGAAAAATCACATGAAGTTAGAAATATAATTAATGCATAAAGAATTCTTTTCAAGACTAATTTATAATATCTCATATCATTTCAGTAAAAAAGGCTTATAAATATAAAAAAATTTATGCTGTGTCAAAATTTATCTCTTTTGAGAAGCAAATATAATAAATAATGAAAAAAAAAATCATAAATGCAGATGGAAGTTTCAAAGTGCGTATGAATATTAATTTTTTATTTATCATATTTACCAAACCAATCCTGAAAAATACACATTCACACTTTAACGAATTGAAACAAGACTTAAATTTCCAAAAAAAGATGTAGTTTACAACTTCCAAAAATTTGTAAATCAACAAATATTTTTTTTGATTTACAAACTTTTTAATATGGAATGAAATTGCCAATTTTTTTTGGCACTTTAATTATTACGCTCATGCGATGAAGCGAAAGAGAGTTTAAAAAAATGTGCTATCAAATCACAAATAGCCTAAATATTGCGGAAATTAATCAAAAATTTTTGATAGAATTAAAATCCGTTACAAAAATAAAAATTATTTAAATTACATACTAATTCAAATTAGCTTCATAATAATAAATCCGCAGCTTTGGATTTAGCTCTATAACGAATATAAAAGCTGTAACGGATTTTGTTATTGAGTAGTTTTATGTTTTTTGGGGTTGTAGCTCGTTTTTATTTAGAACCAAAAAAATCATATAAATTTTTATTTATTGTTGTACCTCTATAATATCCACTATAATTCATTTCCATAACTATACTATCTTCATTGATTACTCTTTTAAAATATTTATGATTTTCTTCTCTATTTCTTATCCAGTTTTCAAATTCTTGCCATTTATTTAAAATTCCATCAACTTTATTTTTTAAATTATCAAGATCCAATTCTTTTGAAACAAGTATAGTTGCATAAATGGTTGCATATGTACCATATCTCAATGCATTACCATAAACAATGTTATCCCAATTTCTTTTTTGTTTACTAACTAATTTTTTTAAATATTCGTAGCATTTAAAAGCATAAAAATATTTTGAAATATTTGAAATTTCAATTTTATCTAAGTTCTTTTTTGAAAATAGAACTTTTAAAGAGACCCTTCTTGATTGATTTGGCAAACCAACTGAAGATAACAAAATTCTCATAAATTCTGTTTTTTCGATTATTAAATCTCTATAAATGTAATTTTTGGTAATACCTTCCGCATATTCTCCTTTTTTTCTCTCATAATAATAACCATATTTATCAAAAATTATCTTTTGCAACATTATCTGTTTCTCATCATTTGATATCCTATCGTTAATTTCAACAGGCGTTTGATAGTTTGTAGCTTTTGATATTTTTTCAATTAATTCTAATCCTAACTTTTCTTCTGTAGATACTGCTAAAGTAATAACTTTTAGGACAACGCTTTTTTCTTCTAAAACACTAAAATCACCATTCTTTTGGCATTCCTCATATATTTGACTAAGTGTATATGCCGTTTGCCCTCCATTTATTATTTGTGGGTTTGTTAGTAATAATTGGTCTTCACCTTTAATTGCAGTAGTATCAGAATAAACGGCTTCACTAGCTAACATAGTTACACCATTATTAAATAAGGCAAAATCATTTGAATCGACAAATTTAATAGTTGTAGCTATATTTTTGTTAACATTATTATTACTTAAAGATAAAAAACTTCTGGGGTTATATTTAAGAATAGAATTTTTATAAATACTCATAATTCTTCCTATCTCTTTGACGGGAACTAGCAACATAGTAATTGCACAATCCTTATAACTTGTTTTTATATTGCTTTTAGCCCGATTTGAATTAGAACTATCAACTTTTATTTTGATGATGAGTTTTTCTTTATTATAGAAAGTGCTTGTAATCATCGGAAACACAAGTTCTTTGTATGATTTATTATAGTCATATAGAATAGTCAAAATCACCAATCGCTCTTTTAATGTTCTTACATTCTTTATTACTTGCATTTGCTAAAACAATTACTTCTGTTTTATACATTGGTGATTCGTTAAGATTCGATATTGCTTTCTGCATATTTAAAATCTTGCCATTATATTTAGCACCTTTTTCATCTGCTTTTTCACCATCTCTGATTATTCTAGCAATATCCATAGCAAGTAATTCCTTATAAAGAATATCTTTTTCAATAAAGTTTTCTTTTGTGTTTCTAAATTTTGATTGAATGTAATAGATTTTTTTTTCATCAATATCTATAAAATAAGCGTCTATACCGCCATCGTAAGGGCCATCTGTAATGTATTTCTCTCTTTCAACGAAATCCAAAATTCCAAAATTGACTTTTAGAAACAAGTGGATATAACACCTCGCTCTTATTGATTTTAAACTATCTTCATCATCACGGTGATAAGATTTATATTTATCTGGAGCTTCACTACGAAGTTCATCTAAGATTTTTATTAAGACCTCATATTTTTCCATATTTTCATTTTAACTTAATTAAATTTATCTATAGAATACTGTATGTCGTTAATGAAAACTAACGTTTAGTATAATAATAGTAGCCGATTGCGGGCTTCATTCCTGTCAAATTACAAGAAAGTTGAAGCGGGCTACAACCCTTGAAATTACTACTATTCCGGCTATTATTTTTATACATCGTTATGTACTGAATTTTATCTTATTTTAGTGCCACAACATGTCCAATTTGCAAATTTCTCTCCAATAATAGTCCATTCAATAATCTGTTCCGCAAAATCAAATTGAGGTTCAATCAATTCATTTTCACCAAGATATTTAATTGTCCTATCTAAGACATTTGACCCCAAACCTTGAAACAACATTTCAGTTTCAGTTTCAATTTCATTCTCCTGATTATAAATTCCATCCAATGTGACTCTACTGAATAGATCACTATTAATTAACAAATTGTCTAGGAATATTTTTAGGTTTTCGTCTTTAATCTTTCGATAATTTTTTAGACTTAGTCCATTCTTAAAATCTAAGTATAAAATGTCTTTTTTATTCTCATTTTTAACTATTTTCTTCAGAGTATCAAAACCACTTTTATAGTTTACGTCCTCTTCACATACTTTTTCAAGAATTGAAAGTGGTATAATATTTTCGATTTCTCTTGAATCTAATGCATGCAAATGTGCCAATAACCTTGATGAATCATCAATTCTCTGAACGGCTTTTAAAGTATCACCAACATTTGCTGTTGGATATTTTTTATCACTATCAACAAAGCATAAACAAAAATTTTGTTCCAACTCCTGTATACTTGAATAAACAATGTGAGTTGTACTACCTCCTCCCATTCTTGGGCTATAGCATGAAGGAACTGAATTTAAATGGTGTTTACTTTTGTAGTAATTGGATAAAAAATTGTAAAAAATTATATCCATTTGATTTTCTCCGATAACAATAGTTTCAGTAACAATATTAATTTCTTGTATGTAATCGAATGATAATTCAAACACGTTAACATTACCAGACTGGCTTAAAAGCATATGTTTTGACCCAGTAACTATTTTTACATAAAAGCTCAGAATGTCTTTTATATATGCGAATGTTGGATAATTTTCATACAAATATGTAAATACCCGTTTCGTGTCATTATTCACATTTAAACAGTCCCGAATTTGTTTTAAGCTTTCCCGGTCAGCCAATAACATGTGTTTACCATGTTTGCGTCCAAGAGAAATCAAATTAACTGCTGAAATAGCTGCTGCATTATTACGTTGAACCTCAACAACAAAATGTTTATCTAAAAAAAAGAGCATATTATTAATTTTGAGGTTCAAAAAATCCTATTGGCCAATTCTCTAAATATCCCTCTTTATTGTAATGAACCAAATTTACTGAACAACAACTTTTTGATTGGTTATTCTCGAATAAAACAATAGATGCATCTTCGGGTGAAAAATTCTTTTCTGCAATTTCATGTCCAAGGGTATTAACAATTGTTTGACTATGAGTCTCAATTATTAGTTTTAAAATTATTCCTCGTTTTTTCGCTAACTTTATTGCTGCAAGAAAAGCATGTGTTAATTGAGCTTGTAATTTAGGATGTAGGTGAAGTTCTGGTTGTTCAATTGCTAAAATTTTGGAATTGATTTCAATTCTATCCCTCCTAAAAATTTTATTTTCACTAGTTACAACAGACCACAACAAAGTTATTACAGGTAAAATCTGAGAATATCCAAATCCTCTATCTGCGATATTATAATCTTCTTTAGAAATTGAGTCTATAATTCTTAAAGAAATATGACCTTCTGATGATTTTGTATATGGATAAAATCCAAAATGCTCACTTACCCAACTTTGAAAATTTTCTAAAATTTTCGTAGACATATTATCAATAAACATTGCTAAGTTTTGTCCTTGAAAATCAACTTCTGAAATAGCAAGATCTTGACGTCTATAATATCTCTGAGCTGTCGCTCTTAATGGTGCTACATAAGAAAAATTCATAATTGAATTAACAATGTAATGCTCTATATAATCTAATATGGAGGAAATTCTAGTTGCAATCAATAAATCATTAAAGTCTATAAAATCCTTATCAAATGTATTCCAATTCGCAATCTGTTTTTGTAGATATTTTAGACTAATTGTATTATCAAAAATATTTTTTAATACCTCATTTTTACTTCCAATACCTAATTTAATAAGAAGTCGTCTTATCGTATTGTCGGATGTATTTTTTCTGTTTTTTGATTTTAATAGTTTATAAAATTGGTTAAAAAATAAAATTCCTTGACGATAATGTGAACCAAAAACATCAATCGGTTCTTCAGATTTTAAAAGTTCTCTAATTCTAGGGAATAGCCCTATGGTATTTATTGTTCTTAAATTATCACAATAACTATTAAAATTACTTTCATTTACTTTTAAAGTTGCAACCTTTCCTTTTGCTGTAAAACCAATATCAATTATTTGGTCATCAAATGATAAAATTAATTTATTAATGTATGTAGTATCATTATTCTCCTTAATACAAGTCTTGATATGTATATTTTTATCTTCAACAAAATTTGGAGTACGGTTATAGTAATATAAGATTTTTCTTTTAGAACCCTTAATAATAACATCAAAATGAAAAACAATTTCAGAAGCACCTTTATGAACATCAGTTGCATAGTTGCCAAAATCTACGTAATCTCCGTACCAAAGAATTGGGCCTTTTGTCCTCACTTCAATACTTTGTTTTAGCAATGGAAATACTCTTAAAAAAGTGCTTTTCCCAGAATTATTTGGTCCTAGCAGAATATTCATTGATTTTAGAGGTATTTGACCCGTATCTTTTAGGCTTTTTAAATTTTCTATCCGAATAGCTTCCATATTGATTTATTAAGATTATTTTTTCAATTAAGGTGTTTCAATTTTGCACATAACGTATTGCAATATGAATTGATTGGCTTATTCTTGCACTTTCTTATCGGTTTACTACAAACATAATTAAAAGCAAAAAGGTACGCAAACCACTGACTGCCAATTTGTTTATATTGTCGTGTTAGCAAACGTATCTTTCAATATATTCCCAAACTATCGGCTAATTCTAGAAATCTAGAAATTTTATTATTGGTTGCTGTACCTGCGTTAATTTCCGAAAAAAGTTCAGTCAGTTCCTCTTTTGAAATAGAATCTGCAACTTCAATTGGGGCATCATTAAAAAGTTCATCAAGTTTTTCACTTAGGTTACTCAAATCTTCTCTAAGCTCAAGCCTTTCTATAATATTTTGGGCGGCTCTTTTTTTTTGATAATCGCTAAGTTCTCGTGGCATAATTTATTTATTTAAAGATTTAACAAGGTCTTCAATGGTTGAAGGATCCGGAATATTATCAAAGGAAACAGGAATCGGGATCAACTTCTCTACATGTGCTTTAATTACTTTTGCAAGTTTGTCTTGTGAATTTTTTAATCTTGATAGTGATTGCAAATAGTCATTAACTACTGTGTTAATCTGTTCGATATTTTCAAAATTTTGATTGGCTTTATAAATCTGTTCTCGACGATTTTTAATATCACTTCTGACCTTTTCTTTTTCACTTCTAAAAAAACATTGCAAATCTTCAAGCTTTCCTAGATTTATATGGTCTACATTTTTATCTCCTGTTGGTTCAGTTTCTTTTAACTCTGTTTTACCTCCTTCTGTAACCATATCAAGTGTTTTACTGTATTGCGATATATATTGCTCTTCATATATGTCAATAATTGCTATACGGTATTTTTCTATTGCATCTAGCTGGTTGTTCAAATTATTAAAGTAAATTTCTTTAACTCTTTTTATTTCTTCCTGTTGAACATCCATTGCATCTACAACCTGTTTAGGCACAGACGCACATCCTGAAATTATTAATACACTAACACTAATAATAAAATTTCTAAAATGTTTCATATCTATCGGTTTTTATGTTTGCTAACGTCTTAATAAGACACACTGGTGTGTCTTATTTCCAATATACGTGCTTATTTAATTTACAAAAAATTAAACAGTTAAACAATTTTTCGCAAATATTAAAAAACAGAAATAGTGTAAGCTACGAAAAAAAAAATTGCTCAATTGCTAATTAAGTGAAGAAATCTCAGGTTACTTGCTTAGAATATAAGGATTGCTTCGTACCTCGCAATGACGTGGGTTCTTGACTTTTCGTAGCGGTTTCAGAGATTGCTCCGTAGCTCGCAATGACGGGGGATGATTGACTTTTCGTAGCGGTTTCAGAGATTGCTTTGTGCCTCGCAATGATGGGAGATGATTGACTTCTGGGAGCGGTATAAAAAATTGAATATTATTATGTGAATAGATTAATTTGTATTTCTGGGAATTGGGTAATTACTTTCGGATTACAAATTTGAAAGGGGTGATTGATGTTTCAGCCATTGTTATGCTCTGGCGATTGTTCATTCATTACATTTTCAAGCTCTTTGATTAAATCTTCTTTTTGAGGTAGGACATATGTGTATTTTGAAGCAAACACATTATTGTCAAAACCTCCCAAAATATATTCAGCTGCAACCTCATCTTTTTCTGCACAAAGGATGATTCCTATTGGCTGATTATCTGACTTATCGTTTACTTCTGTTTTATAGTAATTAAGATATGTATTCAACTGTCCACCATCTGATATTTTAAGCTTTGTTGTCTTTAGTTCGATTAATATGTAGCATTTCAATACTTTGTTATAAAACACCATATCCACATAATAATGAGTATTGTTTATTGTCAATCTTTGTTGAGAACCAACAAACATAAATCCACGTCCTAATTCAAGTAGAAAATCTTCAATATGCCGAATTAATTTTCTTTCTAATTCTTTTTCTAGAATTGGTTTCTTTTCAGGAATTCCTAAAAACTCGAACACATATGGATTTTTAATTATATCGGATGGAGTGTCAAACTTTTGTCCTTTCTTCGAGTATTCAATCACTTTCTTTTTGTTCACTTTTCCCGATGACAGGAGTAATCTTTCATACAAAGAACTATTAATTTGGCGCTTAAGTTCTCTAAATGACCAATTTGAATTCGATGATTCCTTTTCATAAAAAGCTCTCTTATTCTCATCTTCGATAGTTAAAAGTTCACAGATATGCGACCAACTCAACTGTCCAGACAGTGTCTGGACATTAGTATATGTGAGGTAAAGTTTTCGCATATTGAACAAATTTGAGCGAGAAAAACCTTTCCCTAATTCTTGTGTCAATTCTTTCGATAATTGAAGTATCTGCTGGCGTGCAGATTTGGAATCAATTCCTTTTGACCTCTCATTATCAACAATCTCTCTCCCAATATTCCAGTAGGTCTCAATCAATTGATAGTTAACAGTCCTGACAATTTTCTTACGACTTTCTAAAACAATTGTTTTTATGCTGTCTATTAATGATTTACTATATTTTTCTACGTTTTCTTTCATAAAAACAAATATACTTGAAAATCAAAATTCTAATCAAATTTGTACAATTTTTATTCGCTTGATTATAAGGCCTTAATAGAACACTATACCGGCTATATGTACTTGTTTAATTCCATACAAAACTTAATAAAAAAATAAATGTACAAAAAAATAAACATTTTTAGGAATTTTCCTTAATGTTAAATAGCAGAAATCGTGTACGCTACGAAAAAAGTGTAAACTAAATTCAGGACGAGACACATGGTATTATGAAACTTCTTTTATACCACACGATGCAATCGTGCGGTAGCTGGGCTTATTTGGGTGGAATAGTATCAGATGGATTGATAATATGCTTATTAGTATTAACTTTTTCTATTTTAACATCAAATGTGTTTTCAATTACAGATTCAATGCCTGTTTCTCTTGTCTGATTAATTATCACAAACGTAGCAATTATCAATGAAAATACAAATGCACCAACAATACTTTGTAAAACACCATTAAAAAATCTTCTCCAGCGTGAAGGAGGTTCAATCGGTTTAATAATTTCTTTTAATAATTCTGATTGATTTTTTTTACAATCTTCTTCAATTTCAATAAAAGTATCTTCTAAAATAGTATCTGTAAATGTTTGAAGAATTCTTTCAGCTTTTATTCTGTATCCATCAATTGATGCTTCACTCGTAGTAAATTTATTAAAAGGAATTAGTTCTTGATCTGAAGGTCCTCGTTTATTATCAATTTTAAATTCTTCAATATGAGCGATTTTTTGTTGTTTATAAATAGCATATGCTATATGACCTAAAATATCAAATTCGTTTTCAATTAACTTTGAATATATATTATTATAATTTCTAGGCATTCCCTTTCAGTGCTACTTTATAAGCCTTATTCAATTCTTGATTAGTAACTACTCTTTTATGATTAATTGTACCCCTTTCAATGCGAACTGTCATACCACCCGAAGTTGAAGTTGAACTATGTTTCACAACAACACCTTTTGACATTAGTTTAGCATTTGCACTTCTTACAGCTTTTATACTAACTTTTTGTACTTTTCTACTAGTTGCCATTTCAATTTAATTAAATTCTTTTTCAAAAATACAACTAAAAATTCAAAAAAGCAATATTCAATCTAAGAACTCAATCGGCATTGCTTGTAACATTTTAATAAAACACACTAGTGTGTCTTATTCCCTCTTTATGTTAAACAGAAGTCAATAAAAAAATAAATTTACAAAAAAATAAACATTTTTAGGAATTTTCCTTAATGTTAAAAAACAGAAATTGAGTACGCTACGAAAAGAGTGTTTGCTTAATTGCTAACTAAGTGAAGTAATCTCAGGCTATTTGGTTAAAATATAAGGATTGCTTCGTACCTCGCAATGACGGGGGTTCTTGACTTTTCGGCTGGGCTATGAAATTGAATATTATTATGTGAATAAATTAATTTGTATGCACTGGAATTGCTTTCGGATTATAAATTTGAAAGGGATGAGTTTTATTCCTTATTCTCTATTAACTGTTTTAAATCTTCTTTGCTAGGTAATATTGTTTGATATTTACTTGCAAAAATCTGTTCATTGTTTTCAGGTAAAGTGTATTGTACTACTGACTCTGTTTTGTTTTGGCAAAGAATAATTCCAATTGTTTTGTTTTCGTCACTTAGTTTAATCTCTCTATCGTAATAATTTACATACATTTGAATCTGCCCAATATCTTGGTGTTTTAATTCTCCTATTTTTAAATCAATAAGTACAAAACATTTTAAAATCCGATTGTAAAATACGAGGTCAATTTTAAAATGTTTTTCCTCAAACGTTATTCTTTTTTGTCTGGCAACGAAAGTAAAACCTGTTCCAAGTTCTAATAAAAAATGTTCTAATTTATCAATCAGCTTTTGTTCAAGTTCACTTTCTGAATAAAATGACTGTTCAGGCAATCCAATAAATTCCAATATGTAAGGGTCTTTAATCGCATCTTTTGGTTTCTCTAATATCAGCCCTTTCTCTGAAAGTTCTGTCACTTTCTTTTTATCACGACTTAATGCTAATCGAGTATATAAAGCACTATCATATTGACGTTTCAATTCTCTAAGGCTCCAATTATTTTTATAAGATTCAATTTCATAAAAGGAACGTTCGTTTATATCATCAATTCGCATCAATTTCAAGTAGTGAGACCAACTCAAATTAAATTTAATAGACAGTGTCTGCTGTTTTTGATAAATGAGATAGAAGTTTATCATCTGTTGAATATTAGTAACTAAAAGTCCCTTTCCAAATTCTTTGGATAGTCTACGAAAAAGTTCTACTGTCAATTGTTGTCCTTATTTCGCTCTTTTTTTTCAGTTTTATTCTTCTTCAATAATCATTTTACCTATCTTAAAATAGGTAATTACCATTGTCTTATTACAGTCTGAACAACAGTTATTTGTGCTTGTTTAAGCAACTCTTTTACTTTATTGTGGGAATTTTCAATGTTTTTTTCTACTACGTTCATTTTTATGTCAATTCAACTTATAAGCAAAGACAATCTTAATTTTTTATGATTTGGTTGGTTGAAAATATTCTCTTACAAAAACCAGTAACAACTAAATAAACGGACAATTCCGTTTATTTAGTTTTAACAAAAAAATAAGCAGTTTTGGAATTTATTGCAGATGTTATATCGCGTTTTTTAGTCAATTTTTTATATATTTAAGCACCAAACCATTATTTCCTATTGCATACCCAATATTTTCTGTAACAAAACAAATGTCTGATATTGTTCTATCTCCTTCTATACTCATAAAATTTCTTGATGTTGCATTTTTAATATCAAGATGTAATATTTTTCCTTCATACTTATTTGTAAAATAAAAATCTTTTTGATTAACAGTAATCATTATATCATCATAATCACTAAATAGATGTTCTTCCCATGATAAACCACCATCAGTTGTTTTTAAATGATTTTTATATAAAAATCCAATTTTTGAAGAAATAAAAAAAACATCTAAATTTGAATCGCTATTCTTATCCTTATATATTTTTTCCCAGCTTTCGCCAAGGTCAGTTGTTTTGTATAGTTCAGAACCATTAACAATATACCCAATATTGGAATTCATTGAAAATATTATTTTATCTAGATTATTGAATCTTTTTGGGTATTTATCAGATAACCAACTATCATTTGTTATAGAAATAAATTTCCATGAATTACCTCCATCAGTAGTTTTTAGAATTATACGGCTATTCCAAGTGTTATCATACACAAAACCATTATTTTTATCTATAAAACAGAGGGTGTTAAAAGGATCTAAAAATGATTTATTATTACCGTAAATTATATTACCAAGTATTTTATACCAACTATTACCACCATCAATTGTTTTATATACACCCTCATTTTCTGAAGCAACATACCCAATTTCTTCAGTAATAAATTTTATGTCGTGAACACCTGACTTGAAAGGCGTAGTAATAATTTGCCAAGTATCTCCACCATTATTTGTTTTAAATAAATGAGGCTCATATTTCTTGTCATTTTTAAAATTATTTTCGTAATAATACTGATTTTCGTAAGTATCATATAATAAAGTGTCCTTGTAAATTTCAGGAGCTGTACCGGGAATAGGATAAAAATCAGAGATACTTCTTGTAACATTATAAATTCCGCCAACAAATCCCACATTTTTATTTATCATTGATATAGATTGTAACCGAATATCATGCCCTACTGATATATCATTCCAATCATAAACTGTATTTACAGATTTTTCTTTACATGATTGTAAACTTAAGATAACAAATAGTATTAAAATATATTTTTTCATAATTGTAATTTTAAAAATTAGTGGCAAAATATTATTTAATAATTAACTTTTTAGTTACTACTACTTTTTTATTTAAGAGCAAGTATAGTTCTTAAATGCGTTAAAACAATTGTATAAACGGACAATTCTGTTTATTTCCAATATATGTTTGTTTATTAAAGAAGTAAATTTATAAAAAAATAAACAGTTTTAAAATTTTTGTTTAATGTTAAAGAACATAAATTGTTTAAGCTAGGGAAAAAAAAATTTGCTCAATTGCTAAATATGTGAAGGAATCTCGGATTGTTTTCTTCATCTCTTTTAAATTTTCGTTATTTCCCCTATACTTTGCTACTATTCAGGCTATAAATCTTAAAAAATTTATGACGCAATTATTTTTTTGATATTTCTATCATCATAGACTTATTTTCAACTTGATAAGTATAATTACCAGTATATGAAGGGCAACAATGAGGATCTTCTTTAGTATATAATCGAAATTGACCAATTATACCATTTTTATAAGCATCAATAGTAGTAGTTGATTCTAAATAAGCATCAGTAATTTCTTTTAAATTTTTATCTACTCTCATCATTTGCTTATATTCTGACAGGATAGCTCGAATTATTTCATTCATCAAATCTGAATTACTTATATTATTTGAGTAAATAATTGTTGCATAAGTTTTTGCCCCCCCATTATGACCTGTGCAATTTTCTGACATAAAGTACAATAAAAAATCTTCTTTTTTATCATTATTAAAGTCATGACATACAGATTTAATCATTTTATCGTCAAATGGCAAACCGTCTTGTTGATCTGGATTATTTTCATACCAGTTAATACAATCTGTTGAATCATGTGTTTTTCTAAAATAACAGGGATTCCCAATTAGCTTCTTTTCTAACAATTCCTTTTTCCATTTCTCAATTTCTGCTTTCACTTCCAATTTTCCACTCTTTTTTATCTGATTTTCATCTTCACAATTTCCCTTCTTTGCATTTTGATTACAAGCTATTATTGACAATAGCATTACGCAAAGTGTTGAAAATTTCTAATTCTGTATTTTCATAATCACAATCGTTTATGTTATTTTTTTTCTACATTTAACAGTTCTTAACTCCCAATATCTATTTCATGAGTTAAGAAATTAAAAATAAAGAAATTTATAAAGAAATAAACAGTTTTAGGAATTTTGTTTAATGTTAAATAGCAGAAATTGTTTAAGCTATGGAAAAAAAAATTTGCTCAATTTCTGATTAAGTGAAAAAATTGGATCACTTTTAAAAGTTGTGGAGAACCTTTATAATCCGGGCTTAAAGCCCAATTTAATTTAGCCCGATGGCAACGCCTCGGGTTAAATTATAGATTATTTTGGCGTCCTGA
>JADFUR010000109.1 GCA_015222055.1 Bacteroidota bacterium
GTGAGCTCGCAAGCTCGGTTCAGCCCAAAGGCAACGCCTTGGGTAAAATGTGTATTATAAAAAATATCGCCCTGTAAAGGGCGGCTTAAAAAAAATATTAGGTCAACAATGGTTTAATCCCGATGCTTCGGGATTAAACCACATTCTATTTTGTTAAACCACATCAAGTTACCAACTTAATCCATATAAGTATTATTGATTATAACGAAAAATGTCTTTGGAGCGATTAATAACCTGTCATTTCAGGACGCCAAAATAATCTATAATCTAACCCGAGGCGTTGGCATCGGGCTAAATTAAATTGGGCTTTACTTACGTGAGCTCTCAGGCTCGGTTCAGCCCGGATAATAACGCTACCCAACAACAGCATCGTTTGGTATTAAAAGAATATTAACACCATGCTTTGTAAAAAAATTATTACATTTGATAAATGAGTCGTAATTAGAAATTTTACTATTTATCAGGCAAAATTTACAAATAGCAAAAAACAAATTATGTTATTGTTAAATAAAAACTACACGGTGCAATTCGCTAACGGGGTCAAATGTTAAATTCATTAGTAAACTAACTCACATCACATTGATGTTAAAGTTTATGATCTTATTAAAAATCACATCGAAGATTAATGAATTAATAATATGGAAGAAAAAAAATCTCAAATAGTCATATATCAAACTTCTGATGGCCTAACAAAAATTGATGTTCGTTTAGAAAACGAAACTGTTTGGCTTACACAAGAGCAAATTGCACAACTTTTTGGCAAAGCCAAATCAACAATAAATGAGCATATAAAAAATGTTTTCAAAGAAGGAGAGCTCGCAAAAAGCGAAGTTTCACATAAATTCGGAATTTCCGAATTTCAGCAGAAAGCACCAATTCATTATAATCTTGATGTTATTATTTCAGTTGGCTATCGAGTAAAATCTCCACAAGGTACACAATTTCGTATTTGGGCAACAAAACGTATACATGAATACATCGTTAAAGGTTTTACTATTGATGATGAACGCCTGAAACAACAAGGATCACGTTCACGATATTTCGAAGAACTTTTACAACGTATTAGAGACATCCGAAGTAGTGAACGAAATTTCTACCAAAAAATAACAGATATATATGCCACAAGTATTGATTACAAAAAGGATGATGAGCAAACGAAACTATTTTTTGCTACTGTTCAAAATAAAATACATTATGCTGTTCACGGGTTGACTGCAGCAGAAATGATTAAAAACAGAGTTGATGCATCTAAGCCATTTCTTGGATTAACCAACTTTAAAGGAAATTACATAATACAAAAGGATGTTGGAATTGCAAAAAATTATCTTTCAGAAGATGAGCTTAAACAACTGAACTTAATTGTTACTTTATATCTTGATTTTGCTGAATTACAGGCTACAAATGGACGATTAATGAAAATGAATGACTGGATTCAAAAATTAGATGACTTTCTCAAGATTAGTGAAAAAGAGTTGTTGGAAAATTTAGGAACTGTAAGCCATAAACAAGCTATTGAAAAAGCAAATAATGAATACAAAAAATATAGAGAAGCCGAGGATAAAAAATACATTTCGGACTTTGACAGAGAAATGAAAAAACTAATAAAAGATAATAAGAAAAAAAAGTAAGTCAGCCCCGCTACCGCACAACTGCATCGTCTAGTATAAAAGAAGTTTCATAACCCCATGCTTTGTAAAAAAATTATTACAAAGGTTATAATATTTACAACACAAAAAATCCTGAAAAGCATAAATGCTTTCAGGATTTTAATATTTTCTTTTGGGATAGCAAACTTACTACTCTTTGACTTCCTTTACATTCTCCTTAAGCGAGTCTGAAATCAATTTTTTCAAACGTAAAGTTCGTGCCTCCATTGCTCCTTGTTTTTCAGGATTATATAGATGTTTATATTTACAAGGAGCAAGTTCATATTTCAAATCATCTACTGTTCCTTTTACATTTAGTCCTAATCTGACCGGTAATGGAGTATCTGTTACAGATATATGATAGTTAAAATGATTATCCGTATTATGACGTCCGGAAATAACTGCTTTATAATCATCCATTACAATAAGAAATGGATATAAATCAATTTCATCTTTATATAGAGTCATCTCAACGCTAAGGCTATCAATAATATTTTCTGTCTTTTTCTCAAACTTTAAATTACTAGCAATCATATCAAATATTTCGGAATCCATGAGTACCAGATCCTGCCCCTCAAATGCAACTGCTCCACGAATTGTAGATTGTTTAAGAGAATAATCGCTTTTAAGATATGTCTCTCCGGCTAAATGAAATTCGCCCTTACCTTTGAATGATTTTAGCATTGGAATAATTGTATCAACAGAAGGTATCAATTCAATTAGTTCTGCAACATCAATATCTAAAAGGTGAAAATCAATACTGGTAAAAAGATGATTTTTTCTTTTTGAACGATACATTGCCGTTAACTGCATATTTGCAGCCTTGGTTGTGAAACCCATCTGATCGAGAATAAGTGTACCATCTTTAACAGTTAAGCCACCTTTAATATTTTCTATAATATTATCATTTACTACAGTCTTATCAATTCTTGTGTTCAATCTAATTGCTATACCTTTGGGTACCATAAACGGATCGTCTTCTGTTGTAATATCTTCATTTTCTACAAGAGTTGAATCTTGACTACCCATGCCGTTAAAGATGTCCATCAGCTGATATACATCTGTGCGTTTCGACACTAAATCAAAGTGCCCTTTTAGCAATGCTTGCTCATTAATATATTTAGAGATATTGGTAAGTTCTCCGCTAAGGCTAAAATCGGAATCCCCTAAAATTAAATTCGCTTTTTTAATCTCCATTGTATCGGGATTAAGTGTAAACGAAATATTTGGAATGTCACCCTTTAGCTGTCCGCTTAAGTCGTAAGTTGCATCTGAGAAACTAATATCCACCTCAGGTTGCAATTGAAGCATAATGTTCTTTTGCGATTCATCGTAGTTAAGATTTGTTTTTGCATACAACTTTTTAGCATCAAACATAACACTATCGTTGCCGGCAATAATAATTTCTTTACTATTAATTGTGGAGTTTATAACAGCAATCTCTTTTTTAGATTTAAGAGTTGGAATATATTTAAATTCTCCGTTTGTATTGTTTGCTTTTACAGATAAAGTGTCGGCAATAGCATATAGGCTGCCAAATTTAATACTACACTTAGTTATTGGTGCAGATAATTCTTTTACCATATTATTGATATCTACATTAAGCTCAAGGTTTTGACTTGCGGCACTCATAGTAGGAGACATTTCTATATCAACCTTTGGTGCATCAAATTTTATGTTTGCAAAAACAAGGTTTTTATCTGCTCTGCGATTACCGGGTAAATTAATTTCAATATTTCCCGAAGGTAGATCTACCTTTATACTGTCTTCATAAATCGCATAAAAATTTTGAGGCTTGAAATCGCTATTTAAATATATGCGATGATATTTTTCATTATCTATATCTGACTGAGAAAATCGAGCATGCATATTTACTTTAAGCTTACCTCTAACAATAACATTTTGTTCTTTAGGTATAAACGAATTAAAATCAGCTAATGTATAATTACCATTGGTATATATATTGTATACCGGTGCTTCTAACATGTTAGAGATATTTCCTTTAACACTAACACTGCTGTTTAATATTTTGGCATAGCTACTATTTATAGTAACATCTGAACTCTGATTTTTGTTCATATCTACCTTAGTCGACAATGATAATTTAATATCATTTACACTTGGATAGCCTGTGTATTTAATTTTGCCCTTATAGTATTTCAAATTTGTTGTAATAACCGGAAGGTTTGTTTCTGACACAATTCCTTTTACAGCTCCTGACACTTGTGCATAGCCCTTTGTCTTTATATCTTTTAAATAATCTGAGTATGCTTCAGGAATAAGAGCTATAATTTTTTCAATATCTAATTCATTAGTAGAATATTTTATGTTGGTAAATATAGAATCATCATTCAACATTTTTACCTGGCCACCAAATAATACTTGCTGCTCATCATTAATAATAAATTTAGATTCTTTAAAATCGCAAATATTTTCTGAAAGCTGAATATTAAATGGCAAGTGTGAAGCAAATTTTATATTAGATAAAAGTTTATCACCAGCCATAGAAACAGAGATATCATTACAGACAAACTTTATATCCGAATCGAAAAGATTTTTATCTTTAGCTTTAGAATTAATTTTTATATCACAATTTTTAGCATCAATATAAAGATTCGTTGAGTCGGAAGTAATAAACAGCATTCTATTTAATTGCATATCAAAATCAAAATACTGTTTCTCTTCATTGTATTTTAACTCAAGATTTGCATTTAAATTTTTTATATCAGCTTTCATCGATGATGATTCATCAGTATATTTAGCGTTAAAATTCTTAAATTCTACATTGCTGATGTTGATTTCACCCAATTCTAATTCTTCAGAAGTAGAATCAACTTCTGTTGAATCGGTACTAATTTTAAAAATATCGAAATTAGAATTACCAAGTGAATCTATTTTGAAATTCAAATAGCCATCTTCAACGAAAAACAGATTAAGCGATATATTCCCTTTAAATAAATATGACATTGCATTTACTGAGGCTAAGCATTTGGGTGTGTTTAAAAGTGTATCAGCGTTCGGTAAATTTGTATTCTCTGTTAAACAGAGATTAATTATCTCAAGTCCAAAAAACGGATAAGTACTAAAAAAACTTGGCTCAACTTTTTCGATTTTAGTATTACAGGTTAAATATTCTTTTGCCTGTTTATTAATTAATGGTGTTAATTTTTCGGGTGTAAAAATATACCATAAAGATATTGTTAATACAATTATTAATACAAAAAATAATACCAGTAAAGCTATTCCAATTTTTTTTAGTACTTTCATATTACTATTGTTTGGTGAACGATTTTGATTTTCCGTAATCGTCTTCATATTTTAATGACGATGCTGTTAACTCAGTAATGGTATATATCTTTGGCACTTTACCACCATTTTCTATTATATGAATTTGCTCTAACTGGTCTATTTCTATAGTCCAGGTAAAATTTTGACCTTCTTCTTCTGTAACATCATCGGCAGTATTCCAAGTAGCACCGGTTTTGTCAGCATCATATCTTTCGAATAATGTTCCACTTTTCCATTTTCCAATAATTAAAGATTCGTCAAAACTAGGTAAGATATCTTCTTTAGTACACGAGGTTGATAAAGCTGCCATTAGAGCAACGCTTAAAAAAATTAATATTAATCGTTTCATAACTTTTAATTTGTTTATTAATACATCTATTTGTTATTCATAACTAAAGTTCAAAAATAATACTTTATTATAGTAAATGCATAAAATTTTATTTATTAATTATGAGAATATTAATTTGGTCAATTAGTGGATTATTAATTATTTGTATTTTAGCACATATATTACTCCCTGCTTGTCGTAGTCTCTAACTACAACCACATCTAGCACCAACATTCTGTCTGTATTTTTTTCAGTACTTAAAACGAATTAAAAAAATTCGAATCTCAATTAATATCTTTTTTGTTTTTTTTTGTTAACTTTGGGTTTAACTACTAAATATATAATGGAAATAAGACACACTAGTGTGTCTTATTGGAGTGTTATGTGCAATGGCAAGAGACATTTCGTCAACTTAATAACCTAATATAAATGGAAAATAAATCTCAAAAGATTTTTACA
>JADFUR010000009.1 GCA_015222055.1 Bacteroidota bacterium
AAAATTAGAATCTCAATTAATATCTTTTTGGCTTTTTTTTGCTAACTTTGGTTTTAACTATTAAATATATAATGAAAATAAGATGCACTAGTGGGTTTTATTGAAGGGTTGTGCCCAATTTAAATTTAGTCTCAGCATATGAATTGGAGAGATTACGAAAAGGAAATACATAAACAGTTTCAGGAAATGTATCCTGATGCTGAAATAACTCATAATACGAAGTTATCAGGAAGGTATTCAAAAATAGACAGACAAATAGATGTTTTAATTGAGGATTACGTTGCAGGTGATAGAATACGAATAATGGTTGATGGAAAGTATTTCTCAGAAAATATTGATGTCAAAGAAGTTGAATCTTTTATAGGAATGATGCAGGACGTAGCTGCAGACAAAGGGCTACTCATTACTCAAAAAGGATATTCATCTGCAGCAATAAAAAGAGCTCATAATGACCCAAACCGCATCGAATTAGATGTATTGAATTTTGAAGAATTAAAGCAATTTCAAGGTTTTGGTGCACTTCCATATAGTGGTAAACATGGAGTAGTAATGCCAAGTCCTTTTGGTTGGATTATTGACGCAACAAGAAGAGATGGTTTATTAGCTGCTATATACCAAAGAGGGTTGACTTTGGAAGAAGCTATGAAAGCAAAGGAATGGATGTATGTAAATATCTTCAGTAAAACAGAAAATATTAATAATTTGGATTCCTTTTGCAAGATGCAGGAATCAGATACTTTACACAATTTTCCTGATGCAAAAATTACCTATCAAAAGACAATTAAAAGGAAAGATGCCAAGACTTTACTTCGTTTAATAGAAATCGACTCATATCCTACACCTGAATATTCTGGATTTGTAGAGTTTGAAGATTTCATATTCTTCTGTGTGTTATTTACACCTGTAGAACTGAAAGAAAAAAACATAAAAAAATTAGAACACATTATTTCAAAAGTTTTACCCTTCAATGTTAATATAGAAAGTGTATTGAATAGTAAACTTCGTTTGCTTGAAAGTCGGATGAAACAATCGGATGATTTAATTATAAAAGCTGAAATACTAATTAACCAAGGAGATATATTAAAGAAACTTGAGAAATTTGAAGATGCGGAAAAAAAATATGATGATAGTCTTAAACTCCTTAATACATCATATGGAGCAATTAAAGGTAAAATAGACTTGTTTTTAAAGACTAACAGGTCGGGCGTTGACTTGAATGCTTTAGTTGACAGCCTATTCCAATTAGGACCAACTAATCCAACAGTTTGTCAAGACATCTTAGACTTATTCGCTGATTATGATAGAATTGATGATGTTTTTGTCATATTAGAAAGAAAAATCAATGACTTTTCTGATAATAAAGAAGCACAGGGAAACATCAACTATTACTTGGGTTTATTAAGTTCTGAAATCGGCAAAAACAAAGAGGCTAAGAAGTACTTTTCTGAGGCAAAGGATTGCTTTAAAAGTTCTGTTTCCCCAGAGCATGAGGTATTTAATCTAATTGAAAAAAATCTAAAAAGAACAAAAACTGGGCACAACACGCAATAAAAAACATACGATACGTCAAATGAAAGATACATTAACCGACTTAACAACATTATTTGATGAAGCTCAAAAAAGTATAGAATTTGAATTTATTCAAACACTTATAAACTACACAGGAATTGGAGCTAAAGAACTCTCAACAAACCTACATGAATGGTTTGAAGCAATTGAATTTTATAAAGGACTGTATTATTCGCTTTCAAATAAAGAGAAAACAAGAATCGGCACTTTACTGTATTCAACCTTTTTTGAGAACAGCGACTTTTATAATATTCTTGGAAGCTTATGTAAAATTAAATTGGGTTATAAAGGTTCTTCCTATCTTTTCTGGAAAACAAAAAAATACGAAAGGTTATTAGGCATTGGGGAGAAGCAAGATTTTTTACTGGAATTATTGGAAGATGCAGGCAAACAAAACATTATTTCCTTTTTCAATGATAATCATTTTAGGGAAATAAGAAATACCTTTTTTCATTCTGCATATTCATTAAGTGACGAAGATTATATTCTCCATGATTCTGAAGCAATTGTAATTGAGGGAGTCGGACATTATTTGTTTAATGTAGAAAAATTTTTGTATCCAAAAATTGATAATTTAATACAGTTCTTTGACACATTCAAGAAATCATATTTAGATAGTTTTGATTCATATCAGATAGACAAAGAAGTTGATGCTTTATTTCCCAACCCTTGTAAAGCAACAATTTTAGGTTCTAAAAACGGACTAAAGGGATTTAGAATAAAAAATTCAGTAAAACTTTTCGGAGGACGGCATGATTCAGGAGTTTGGTATGATGAAAAGTATGAAATGTGGGCAGGACATAATTGCAGAATAAATTTTGCTAATGTGGAAACGATAGAAATCCAAGATTCACTTTCCAGATATGAAAAGAAAGATGATATAACAAGAAGTGATTTGGAATTTCAGAATGTAGTTGACAAAGTAATCGAAAGGAATAACCCAGACGAAATTTACAAAGCAACTCACTTACTTGTGAAATTTGGGGATGTACGGCGAAAAAAAATGGTTGCTGAAAAAAATGGCTTTAAACAGAAAAATTTTCCGAAAATAATTTTACCATTTTACAAACAAGCTGTTGAAATTGGTTCAAAAATTATGGATATGACACAAGTGAAAAAGAATATAAAAACGCTTGAAGAATTTATGGCAGGTTGATAAAGATTAAATATGGAGATAACAAGAGAAAGCACGAACCGCCAACAAAGTGTCATATTTAATGTGGGTTTCAGCGGTTTTTTGGGCTGCGGCTCGTTGTTGCAACACCGCCAATTCGTCTTTGACGATTGACAGAAAATTTGAAATATTGAATAAACGAATTGGCTCCGTGCAGAATTGAAAGTTCCCAGCTTTTAATCCCGCATTCCACTTACATAAACCGTTCTCTTTCACTAAAAAAGCGTTACAGCAAAACCAAAAAAATCTTTTAACAAACAAGGTTTCTGTATCTTTGGAATTGAAAATTCAGGAGCATGTAATTAAGTCAATATTAAATAGTTCTTATTAATCTTGAGCCAACAATAAGAAGAAAGATAAAAAAAACCGAACTTGCGTTTTTATTTCATAAAATGAATAAATGTCTTAAGCCAATTGATATTTTGAATCACTATTTTTTTAATTTAACTTTGGAATAATTAAACAGGTAATGAATATAAGATGCACTGGAATTCTTGTTGAAGTGTTGGCACTAAAACTATATATTTATAGTTAAATTTTTTAAACAATTTTGACAAAATTTCGTATAATATTTACAAAAAATATTGATAATTTGTTAAAAAAGATGTTATTTTGAATAAAATTTATTTAATTATTAGATGTATACAAAAGAACAAATAGATAAAATAGGAAATTCAATAGTCTTTTTAGCTTCTCAGATTAAGGGAATCTCAAAGACCAAACTATTGAAATTGTTATACATCCTTGATGAAATTTCTTTAAAGAAAAGTGGTATTCCTTTTTTTAATCTAGAATATAAGGTTTGGAAATTTGGTCCTGTTGCGAATGATATTTTCGTTGAGTTATCCTCATCTCCTTCCATGCTAAAAGATTTTATCATCAGAGAAACAACTAAAGATGGTCATACTTTCATTTCGCCAAAAAAAGATTTTATTGATGATGAATTCACTCAAAACGAGTTAGATTTATTAGGCTTCGTGGTTAAGAAATTCAAAAATTCTTCAGCAAATGAACTTATTTCATTTACGCACAGAAAGGCATCGCCATGGTACAATGCTGCAATTAAGAACTCTGTTTATGAATTATTGGTCACAGAACAGATTAGTTCAACTGAAATAAAAGTTGAAATGAAAGAGCTTGTTGAATATGATGAAAGAAAAAAGCAGATTTATGAAGATTATTTAGAGTATTATTAATATGTTTAAAGTTGGTAATATTATATATTTCACACCATTCTATTTCAAAAATGGAAATACCGCTAAACCCAAATACTTTGTTGTACTAAAAGAAGTTGAAGGAAAAACTATACTAGCAAGTTTACCAACTAGAAAAGATTCAATTCCAAAAAACGAAGTAGTTGAATATGGTTGTATTGAATTACCTGACATAAATTTAAATTGCTTTGTTTTCTCTCCAGAAACAACCATTACAAAATGTAATAAGCATTTTGATTTTAGAACTCATATATATGGTTATCAGATTGATTCTTATAATATTGAAGAATTAAGTGATATTTATAGAATCGAAGGAACTGATTTTGAAATATTTGGTGAAATGCAAGATAAATTATTTACCCAACTCATTGATTGCTTAAAGACATCCAAAGCAGTGAAAAAAAAATACATAAGGATTTTGAATCAATAGTATTAAAGTACCAGTACCAACAGACAGTCAAAAATAATTTAGAAGCATTTAATTAAGTCAATTCTAAACAGCTCTTGCTAATAAAAACTTTTATTCAACAATATCTATATTTTTTTCCTTGGCAATTGCTCTTATTGTTTCTTTAATTTCTTGAATATCTTTGTATGAAACCCAGCCTAAATTCAGTTCGTGTGAATCACTCTCAAATTGACAAATTATTAATGCAGGTTTTATCATAAATTGTTTAACATCATCAATATTAATAATTTCAGCTTTCTTTAAAGCCGTATTTTTAAATTGAATTTTTTGAGAATCAATTTCAATATATTTATTAAACCTTTTATAATTTTTACTTGAACCTAAAAATATAAACATTGAACCATAAACGGCATTTAACAAACATAAAAAAACTCCATCAAAATCTTTTCTTATAATTTCAAAAACTGCAAGAAATATAAAAAAAACAATCATAACAATTCCTATTATTAAATATGCTCTACGTGTTTTTGGTGTTTTTGAATTAACACCTGAGAGATAAATTTTTTTTGTGTTCATAAAAATTTAAAATTATGGTTTATATAAAATTCTGAATTTGTTTTGCGAAAGTTAAAAAAATAATTTATAAATTCAAGTCCAAAAAAAATAGTTTTTTATTATTAAAAATTAAACGAAAAAATATGTTTACAAAAGCAATTGTTAGAAGACCATGTAAAAATATGACCCAAGGAATTACATCAGCAAATTTAGGAACTCCAGATTATGATAATGCGGTAAAACAACACAAGCAATACATTGAAGCATTAAAAAATTGTGGAGTGGAAGTAACCGTTTTAGAAGCAAACGAGAATTATCCCGATTCTGTTTTTGTTGAAGATGTAGCTTTACTAACCCCTCACTGTGCAATAATTACAAACCCCGGAGCTGAAACTCGTAAAGGAGAAATTGCAGAGATGCGTAAGATTTTAAGCAAATTTTATAAAAATATTGAAGAAATAAAATCACCGGGTACCGCAGAAGCCGGTGACATTATGATGGTTGGTTCTCATTTTTTTATTGGTTTATCGGCAAGAACAAATAAAGAAGGTGCGAATCAAATTATTAGCATACTAAATAAATATGGGATGACAGGCTCTACTGAGACATTAGAAAAAGTATTACATTTAAAAACCGGCATGTCATATTTAGAAAATAACAATTTGGCTTTGTGTGGTGAATTTTTAACTAAACCTGAGTTTCAAAAATTCAACATTTTAAAAGTTGACGATGATGAGAGTTACTCTACAAATTGCATTTGGGTAAATGGCACTGTTATTGTCCCCAAAGGTTTTCCAAAATCGAAAGCAACAATTAAAAAAGCGGGTTATAAAACTATAGAAGTTGATGTTTCAGAATTCAGAAAACTAGATGGTGGGCTTAGTTGTTTGTCTTTAAGGTTTTAATAACTATTATTTGCACAGAAACTCAATATCATTCGTCATTGCGAGGAGAAAACAGCCTGTCCCGAAAAATCGGGAACGAAGCAATCCGTTTATTTACAGATTACTTCATTGCTACCGCACGATTGCATCGTTTGGTTTTTATTTAATAACAATAACATCATTCAATATACCTTTTTCGCCACTATAATCTTTTGTATTACTATAAATATAGTCTTCAGTACTAAAAACCAAACCGTCTTCTTCAGAATTATAAAATTTGTAATTACGGCTCGGTTTGTCAAAAATAATAAATTTTTTATACACCATATGGTATAATTATGCAATAGCTAGTATCTAAACCACACGATACAATCGTGCGGTATTCTATGACAATACCAAATAAATTTAATTCAAGTTATTAATATTTTAAGCCGCATACCTCATTATATCAA